>JAFIHA010000048.1 GCA_017848965.1 Dechloromonas aromatica (nom. nud.)
CCAACAGCCCGAAGTGGGAAAACCAGATCCAGGGCCAGATCAACATCTACCAGGCCATCCGCCGCGAACTGTCGCTCAAGAACGCAGCCGGCAAGGAATACAAGCTCAACGACAAGATCGCCACCCTGCAGATCCGTCCGCGCGGCTGGCACCTGGATGAGAAGCACGTCACCGTCGACGGCCAGCGCGTCTCCGGCGGCATCTTCGATTTCGGTCTGGTCTTCTTCCACAACGCCAAGGAACAGATCGCCCGCGGCGCCGGCCCCTTCTACTACCTGCCGAAGATGGAATCCCATCTGGAAGCCCGCCTGTGGAACGACATCTTCGTCATGGCCCAGGATCACATCGGCCTGCCGCAAGGCACCATCAAGGCCACCGTACTGGTCGAAACCATCCTCGCCACCTTCGAGATGGAAGAAATCCTGTACGAACTGCGCAACCACTCCGCCGGCCTCAACGCCGGCCGCTGGGACTACATCTTCTCCTGCATCAAGAAGTTCAAGAAGAACAAGGACTTCTGCCTCGCCCAGCGCGGCGCGATCACGATGGAAGTGCCCTTCATGCGTTCCTACGCGCTGGCCCTGGTGCAGGCCTGCCACAAGCGCGGCGCCCCGGCGATGGGCGGCATGTCGGCGCTGATCCCGATCAAGAACGACCCGGTCGCCAACGAAAAGGCGCTGGCCGGCATCCGCCACGACAAGACCCGCGACGCCAACGACGGCTTCGACGGCGGCTGGGTGGCCCACCCGGGCCTGGTGCCGATCGCCATGGAAGAGTTCGTCCAGGTGCTGGGCGACAAGCCGAACCAGTTCGAGAAGCAGGTCGAAGGCTCCTACGGCCCGGCCCAATGGCTGGATTTCCGTCCGGAAACCCCGATCACCGAAGCCGGCCTGCGCAACAACATCAACGTCGGCATCCACTATCTGGGTAGCTGGCTGGCCGGCAACGGCTGCGTGCCCATCCACAACCTGATGGAAGACGCCGCCACCGCCGAAATCTCCCGCTCGCAAGTCTGGCAGTGGGTGGTCTCGCCGAAGGGCATCCTCGACGACGGCCGCAAAATTTCCGTGGAACTTGTTCGCCCGATGATTGTCGAAGAACTCGCCAAGGTAAAAGCCACCGTCACCGCCCAAGGCGAAGACACGGCCACCTACGACCAGGCCGCCGAAATCTTCGACAAGATGTCGCTGACCCCGGAATACCCGGAGTTCCTGACCTTGCCGCTGTACGAGGCGATGGCTTAAGCAGTACCCGGAAAAAAGGCGCCCAGACGCCCGACTCCGACAGAGAATGAAGAAGCGCCGGGGCAACCCGGCGCTTTTTTGTTACAAATGGCAATGCTGCAACCAAACCACAAAACACGGATGGCACAGCGAAACAAAGCAGATCAGAAAAAACGATACCCAGTTATCGGGAATTTCGTCGTAAAAATCCGTGCTCAGGTAAATGCTTGCGTACAAGCCTGCCATGCCGCCGGCGCTCGCTGCCGCAAGGTTGAGAATGGCGGCAGCTTCTGTCCGGTACCGGAAAAACACCAGCCCAGCAGACCATGATCGTCGGCTTCGCGCAAAGCATCAATCACTTGAGGAACATCCGGTAGTGCTTCGGCAAGCAGCTTATCGAGCACTGCCACCAATCGACGCCAGGTCTTCACATAACCATCGTTCAGCGCCTCCCGACGATCCAATTGCAGCAGTCGAACCGTTTCCACGCCTTTAGGGGACTCGGCACCAAGGGCAAGATCAAATCGAGCCACGATCAAACCCGTATCGGGATCAAAATCTAGATATCGCCAGGGATCATCGACGCTCGGATCAACCAGCATGGGCTGAGCATCTTCCAGAGGAAAGCTGTCACCCTTGAAACGACCACACTCTGTACAACAAAGCAACAGATTCGATCAGACGAACATCCTGTCGGAATAGCGTGACTTCGGCCAGAAATGTTCAATGTCACAACCGTGGGAGTCACAACAGTACATACAGCGCTCCCGCCGTCCCGCCATCTGTCTGAGCGAGTCAAGCACCGTCCTGAACGCCACGGTTTTCCGCCCGGCATCCCATTCCGTGCCGACATTGAGCAAACCGGCCTGTCGCTTTTCGTCTGCTTTCGCTTGCCGCAGCGCCAACGCCTTCTGCGTTGCGGGAGGAAGTACGGCGCGCTTAATACGGCGCATGGATTCAGAGCTCCTCGTCGCCGACAGCAAACAATTGAAGCTGCTTCTCCTGTTCCTGCTCTGCCCGGGTCAACTTCGCTCCAGCCCGTTTCTTGGCCTCCAGGCGGGCATACTCCCGGCGCCCCTCAACCGCACGCGGGGAACGCGTATTCTGTAGGCCAAACGCCGAGGTCAAGAGAATGGTATCGGGTCGTGAGGCGATGACCTTCCTGTATTCCGCTTCGGAAAGGGGCCTTGGCTTGTCGTCCCCACCGGGCTCCGGCAAAACGAAGAGGCCGTTGGGATCTGCCGCCTGGCAAATGATGGGACTGTGGGTAGTGACCAGAAACTGAATATTCGGGAAATGACGCTTGAGCCAGAAACCGATCTCCCGCTGCCATTCAGGGTGCAGATGAGCATCGATTTCGTCAATCAAGACCACCCCACTGCGCTTGATGAACAGTCGCCCATCAGGACCGCGCTCCGTCAGCCCTTGATGTCCATAGGTATTCATGAGATGCCGCAGGATATCCGTAAGCAGAGCGAGTGCGGCGCGATAGCCGTCACTCATTTCCCCCCAGGCGAGTTGAACGCCCTTGCGATCTTTCAACCACAGGCCATCGGAATCCACCCGGTCAACCGTGATTTGATTGGGCATCAACTCATCCCGGAGAATTTCCAGGAGGACTTCGAGTTGCGCCTGTTCGTCCGAGCGATCTTCCAGCACCTTGTAATTCAAGTCTCGCAGCCAGCGATCCGCCTCTGCAAGTGAAGCCGCTTCTTGAAATACCGTCGCAAAGCGTGCGGTACTCGGGGAAACCATCTGCTGAACCGCCTCTGGCGAAGCACCGAAAACCCGCCGAAAAGGACCATACCCGCAAGAAAACCAGCCATTTCCGCTATTGGCCCAGATTGTCCGGTCCGGGGTCGAGTCACTTTTAGGCTTCCCTGCCGGGATGACCGCTTGAAGATTGGTTTCCCGACCACCGTTGGTCAGCACAATTTTTGCCGGAAACTTTGACGCGGGGGCCTTTCCCGGATCGGAAAGAATGTCATCCGCGGTGCTCCGGACGATATCCAGTTGAATGCTGGCCTCAGTGGCGCCGCTGCGAATCCAGCGGTAAAAGCTGGGCTGCAGCGCTCGCGCCGTATCCTTACCGACTAAACCGACCGCAATTGCCTTGAGCAAGGTACTTTTGCCTGAACCGTTGTCTCCGGTAAATACCGTCCAGCCAGCGTAGCTACCATCCGGGCGTGCAAGATCAAACTGCAAATCTGCAAATCCCCGAATATTCTTGAGCGCAACCTTGTCGATATACATGGCATATTTTCCGTGGCAATAGCGCTTAGTTTATGCGAGTTCCCCACGCAAGCGAAAACCGACGCCGATTCGCAGTTTGCGAACTGCTAATTCAGCATACCGAATTAGCCCCCAGACCCACAGTTTCTCAAACTTGAGGGCTCAACTAGGCGCCAGTGCCGGGCGCGCGCTATCCGCATCCGGCAGATTCTGCGCTCTCACGCACCAACCTCGGCCAGATCCTCGGCGGCAATCGTCAGCACCGCCATTTCACCACCAACACTCAAAAACTCAACCGCATATGCCTGGCCGCCACCGTATACCGCAACCACCGTGCCGCATTGCCCGGCGCCAAGCACATAAGCCTCACACTCCACAGTTCGCACAAGTTGCACCGGCTTGTTTTCAAGGAAATTGCACAACCCGGTTTGATACCAAGCTTGGTTCTTGTTCAGCGGATCGAGCGGAGGCATAGCGTAGTGCGGAAAATATCGGTCACATGAACATTATAGGCGGAGGCAATCCCGCAGTTGGTTCCCACCATGCCGGGTGGATCAGCTCGCCCGCCAGTGCCCGCTTCAGCCGGCAGCGTCGCTGCCGAGAAATTCCCCGATATCCCGGCTGGCGACGGTGACGCTGACGGTGCGCAGGATGTCGACGAAGTTGGGGTCGATGACGCGGTAGAAGACCTGGTTGCCGTCGCGGCGGCGGCCGAGGACGCCGGCGCGGAAGAGGATGTTGAGGTGGCGCGAGATGTTGGCCTGGGTGAGGCCGATCTTTTCGACGACGTCATTGACCGGGCGTTCGTCCTGGCACAGGGTGAACAGGATGCGCAGGCGCGTAGGGTCGGCGAGCAGGCTGAAATAGTGCGCGACGTCCTCGAATAATTGTGTGGTTTCGTCCATGTCCTGTGCGATCGATAGCGACACCGCGGCGCCGGGAATGGCGGCGCGACTGGCCGGGGAGCCGCCGGCTGATCGCGCCTTGCGCGCGGTGTCTGGGCCGCCATTATAGGGGCGGCGCCAGCCAGGCAGCGACCCGGCTGCTCGGCGATCATGGACAGATCTGGCGCGTCGGCCGGTTTTTCCGGGTCACCGGCCGGTTCTGCGCCAGGGAAAAATAGGGATCACAGGCGGCGGGCGGCGTGGTGGTCTGGACGATCAGGGCATTGGCGAGCACGGCTTCGCGGCCCTCGGCGTCGACGCTGAGCAGGCGATAGGTGTAGGCGGTATCCGGCTGGAGGCCGTTATCGACCCAGGATGGCGCCTGCGCGGCGGCGATTTCGGCGACGGCGACGCCGTCGCGAAGCAGTCGATAGGCGCTGGCGCCGGGGACGATGTGCCAGGCGAGGACGATCTGGTTGTCGGCGCGGTCGGCAACGCGAAACTCGGGCGCGCTGGCGGATGGCACCGACGGCGCGGCGCGGCGGCCACTGGCCAGGCGCTCGGCCATGCTCCAGACGCTGGCAATCTGGTCGCCGCCGGCGGTGGCGTAATGGCCGGCCATGTCCCAGCCGAAATCGTTGTAGCCCCACCAGTCCCAGCAGCCTTGCGGGTTGAGCGGGGTCTGCGGCGGGGCGACGGCGGCAACCGTCTGCGGGTAGAGGACGACGATCCGGTTGGCGTCGGCCCATTCGTTGAAGCCGGCCTTGTTCACGAAGGCCTCGCCGATCGCTTCGGCCTGCTGCTGGCAGCCGTGGAAGGCGATGTGCAGGCGGCAGGCCTGGCCGGCGGCGCAGTCCTTCGGCACGTAAACGTAACCCTGATCGGCCAGCGAAATCTTCAGCGGGGCGACGGCGGCGCCGGCGCGCCGGGCATGCACGCGCTGATCGAAGGCTTGCGGCCTGGCGCCAAGAGCTTCGCTGGCGGTCCGCGCCAGCGGCCCGTAAAACATCTGCAGCGCGCCGCCGGCGGCGTCGTAGGGCGCGTCTTCGGCGTTGCTGTGGCAGGCGTTGATGAAATCGCCGCCGGTCCTGGCGCAGGGTTGGCAGGCGCTGCCGGCGCAGGCGGCGCTGATCTGGGCGTGACCGGCGTTGAAGCTGTCCTGGATGAAGCGCTGGCTGGCCGGGGTGAAGCCGGCGAACCACTGGTCGAGCGCGGCGTTGACCGGCTGCTTGACGACGCCGTCGTTGCTGCCATGGAACAGCCAGAGACGTTGCCGCGCCAGATTGGCAACCGGGTCGATCAGCCCTCTGGCCGCCCAGGCGCGGGCGGCGGCGGTCATCTGTTCGAGGTCGGCCGCGCTGATCGGCCGCGCCGGATAGGCGGGATCGCCCTGCATGCAGCGGGCGATCGCCTTGCCGACGCCGGCCCCGGCCCAGGCGTCCTGGCCGGCGCAGAAGTAGGGACCGCCGGCGGTGGCGGCGATGCCGCGGACGGCGGCCGAGTGGGCGACGCCGAACTGGACGGCCATGAAGGCGCCGGACGAGATGCCGGAGACCGTGGTCTGCGTCAGGTCGATGTTGAGTTCGGGCAGCAGCCCGGGGCTTTCGGCCAGGGCGGGCTTGAGCATGGCGAGGGCAAGGACGAGCAGGCCGAAGCGCCTGGCGAAGGGCAGTGCGTTCATCTCGATGTCTCCCGGGCGGGGTTGAAATTGACATCATCATAGACGCCGACGAAGGCCTGATGCAAAAGGATGATCGGCGCAGAAGGCGGCTTGATCCTGATCAACAAAGGCGGCGATTTTCCGGCGGCGCCCCCCTTAACACCTTCGTAATAGAAGACGGCTCGGACATAATGTCGCACTTCCGAATCCGTGTTGCGGGATCGTCATCGTGAATCTCAACACCAAGGTCACGCTGTTCTTTTCGGCGATTGCCGTGTCGCTGCTCGCCGTGCTCGTAGCGATCAGCCTCTACGCCTTCCGCACTTTCTCGATCGCCTCGGCGACCGACCACATCCGCTCGGCCGGCGAACTGGTGCGGGTGGCCCTGACCGAGTCGATGATCAACGGCGTCATCGACCGCCGCGCGAGCTTCCTCAGCCGCATCCTCGAAGTGCAAGGCCTGCGCTCGGCGCGCGTCGTCCGCTCGCCGGAAGTCGAACGCCAGTTCGGCCGCGGCCTCAACCTGGAAAGCCAGGCGGACGCCATCGAACGCCAGGTGATGGCGAGCGGCAAGCCCTCCTTCGGCGTCGTCGAAGAGGACGGCGAAACCGTCTTCCGCGGCACCATTCCCTACATCGCCACCGCCCACGGCACGCCGAACTGCCTGCAATGCCACCAGGTCGCCGAAGGCAGCGTGCTCGGCACGGTGACGATGACGATGTCGATCGACGGCCTGCGCGACAAGGCGGTGCTGACGGTCGGTGGCATCGCCGGCGCGGTGACGCTGTTCGCCGTGCTGCTGGTGCTGCTCGCCCGACGCATGCTTCGGCCGATCTCGAACACCGCGGCGGCGGTCGAGGAGGCGGTACGGAAGGCGCTCGACGGCGACTTCAAGACGCAGATCGAGCAGCGCACCAAGGACGAAATCGGCCAGATCGCACGCGACATGAACCGCCTGCTGGCCTTCCTCGACAGCGGCCTCAACCGCATCGGCACCAGCGTCGCCCGCCTCACCGAGCGGCCGGCGACGCCGGGCGAAAACCTGCTGACGGCGACCATCGACATGGTCGAGGGGCTGTCGAAGGCGGCGCATTTCAAGCAGGCGATCGAGGAGGACGAGACCAAGTCGGAAATCTACACCCGCCTTTCCAGCACGCTGCAGAAGGAGTTCGGCCGCCAGGAGTTCTCGCTCTACGAAATCCTCAGCCACAAGAAGCAGATGAAGAGCTTGATCGTCGACGGCCGTCCGGCCGACGGCTGCCGCTGGTGCGACCCGGAAATCCTGGTCCGTCCGGAAGCCTGCCGGGTGCGGCGCACCGGCCACCCGGTCGACGGTATCGACAACCCGGAAATCTGCTACGCCTTCCAGCCGCCGCCGGAAGTCGGGCCGCGCCGCCACGTCTGCTTCCCGATCATCCAGTCGGGCGCCGTCGGCAGCATCGTCCAGATCGTGTGCACGCCGGACGAGGAGAAGAAGCTGCACGAGTGCGCCCCGCTGCTCCAGGTCTACCTGCGGGAAACCGCGCCGGTGCTGGAAACCAAGCGGCTGATGGAGAACCTGCGCGATGCGACGCTGCGCGACCCGATGACCGGCCTCAACAACCGCCGTTTCCTCGAGGAATACGTCGACACGCTGATCGCCGGCGTGCAGCGCAAACGGGCGCACGCGGCGATCATGATGCTCGACCTCGACTTCTTCAAGATGGTCAACGACACTTACGGCCACGACGCCGGCGACACCGTGATCAAGGCGCTGGCCGGCGTGCTCAAGCAGGCGGTGCGCGCCTCCGACCTGGTGATCCGTTACGGCGGCGAGGAGTTCCTGATCATCCTGCTCGACAGCAATGCCGAGCACGCCTGCCTGATCGGCGAGAAGATCCGCGGCGAGGTCGAAGCGATGAAGGTGCAGATTGGCGGCACGGTGATCCAGAAGACGATTTCCATCGGCATTGCCGACTTCCCCGGCGACAGCGCCACCTTCTGGCAGGCGGTCAAGTTCGCCGACCTGGCGCTCTACCAGGCCAAGGAAACCGGACGCAACCGGGTGATCCGGTTCACGCCGGAGATGTGGACGACCGATGAGGATTACTGACAATCCGTAAAAGATCATTCGCCGAATCGGCCAATTAACAAAACATTCGGGCACAAATACACTGACGGCCTTGCTTCAAGGAACGCCGCCATGCTCGCCGCCCTTTCCCTCCTCCTCGTCTGCCAGTTGATCGGCGAAGTCTTCGTCCGCTGGCTCGCCCTGCCGCTGCCCGGGCCGGTCGCCGGCATGCTGCTGCTGTTCCTGCTGCTGGTGCTGCGCGATGGCCCCGACGAGAACCTGCGCCACACCAGCCAGGGCCTGCTGCAGCATCTGTCGCTGCTGTTCGTGCCGGCCGGCACTGGCATCGTCCTGCATTTCTCGCGCATCGGCGAGCAATGGCCGGCGCTCGTCGCCTCGCTGCTGCTCAGCACGCTGGCCGCCTTGCTGGTGACGGCGTGGACGATGCGCCTGTGCCAGCGCCTGAGCGAAGGAGAAGAAAAATGAGCGGACCGATCGGCGAAATTTGGGTTTATCTCGCGGCGTCGCCGCTGCTCGGCCTGACCGTGACCCTCCTTGCCTACCAGGTGGCGCACGCGCTGTACCGCAAGAGCGGCCAGCACCCGCTGGCCAACCCGGTGCTGATCGCGGTGGCCATCCTCGGCACCCTGCTCGGACTGACCGGCACCGCCTACGAAACCTACTTCGCCGGCGCCCAGTTCGTGCATTTCCTGCTCGGCCCGGCGACGGTGGCGCTGGCGGTACCGCTCTACCTGCAGTTCCGCCGCGTGCGCAAGCTGCTGCTGCCGATCTCGGCCGGGCTGCTGGCGGGCAGCGCGACCGCCGTCGTCTCGGCGGTCGCCATCGCCCGTCTGCTCGGCGCCGACAGCGCGACGCAGGCCTCGCTGGCGCCGAAATCGGTGACCACACCGATCGCCATGGGGATCGCCGAAAAGATCGGCGGCCTGCCCTCGCTGACCGCGGTGCTGGTGATCTGCACCGGCGTCTTCGGCGCCATCGTCGGCGAGCGGGCGATGGCGGCGATCCGCGTGCACGACCCGGCGATCCGCGGTTTCGCGATGGGCGTCGCCGCGCACGGCATCGGCACCGCCCGCGCTTTCCAGATCAACGAGCAGTCGGGCGCCTTCGCGGCGCTGGCGATGGGCCTCAACGGCCTGCTCACGGCGGCGCTGCTGCCGCTGCTCGCCGACTTCCTGCTCAAGTAAGGGTAAGTACCAATGGCCGATCCCGGCGGGCCGCCCAAGAATCCCGTCATGTTCCCCAAGCCGCCCGCTCCCTCGCCGCGCCAGCCCTGGCTGCTGAACGCCCCCTACCTGGCGATCGGCATCTTCGCGCTGGCCATGCTGGTGATCACCGGCCTCCTGCAGTGGCGCGAACGCGACACCGCCAAATCGGCGCTGGAAGGCGACATGCACTGGGCTGAGCGGACGCTCGAGAACCGTCTCTTCAACCACCTCGAGTTCCTCGCCCAGCTCGGCCGCGACCAGGAATTCATGCAGCTCGACTACGAGGCCTTCCAGGTCCGCGCCGGCCGCTACGTGCGGGAGAACCCCGAAATCCTCGCCATCGTCTGGGTCGATACCGACGGCTACGTGGAATGGGTGGCGCCCAACGAATCGACCATCACCTATGTCGGCGAACGTCTGCAGGGCAGCCGTCTGGCGGCCCTGCAGGAAGCCATGCGCATCCGCCGCGAGATGATTTCCGACGACTACCCGGACATCGACCGCCGGCCGCAGCACGACATCATCGTACCGGTGCAGCGAAGCAGCGCCGATCTCGGCGCCTTCATCGCCCTGCAGTCGCTGGAAAGCCTGCTGCGCGCCTCGCTGCCGACCGCCTTCACCACCCGCTACAGCCTCAGCGTGCTCGACGCCCAGGAGCGCGAGGTATTCCGCAATACCTCGGTCAAGCCGAGCGACCGCGAGATTTCCGGTCACATCGTCCTCAACCTGCCGAACAACCGGCTCGGCCTGGAAATCGTCGCCTACCGCGGCGGCGGCGTCTGGCTGACCTTCCTGCCGGCGCTGCTGATCATCGTGCTCACCGCGATCACCTCGGTCGCCATGCTGCAGTTGCGCCGCCACGCCCAGCACCGGGCGCAGACCGAGGAGCAGCTGCGCGCCGCCTACGCCTTCCGCCTGGCGATGTCGCAATCGCTGATCACCGGCCTGCGGGCGATCGACCTGGAAGGCCGCATCACCTTCGTCAACGCCGCTTTCTGCCGGATGACCGGCTTCGAGGAAAGCGAGCTGGTCGGCCTCAAGCCACCCTATCCCTACTGGCCGCCGGAGGAATTCGCCGCCCTGCAGAACACCATCGACCTGGCGCTCGCCGGCAAGGCACCCCCCGGCGGCTTCGAGATGCGCATCATGCGCAAGAACGGCGAGCGCTTCTACGTCCGCCTTTACTTCTCGCCGCTGATCGATACCCAGGGCCGGCAGATCGGCTGGATGGCGTCGATGAACGACATCACCGAGCCGCGCCGCGCCCGCCTCGAACTGGAACGCGCCCACGAACGCTTCGAGACGGTGATCGACGGCCTCGACTCGGCGGTGCACGTCGCCGCCAGCGACAGCGGCGAAATCCTCTTCGCCAACCGCGCCTTCCAGAACATCTTCGGCTTCGACGCCGTCGGCCGCGATAGCGCCGTGGTCACCGAACCCTGTCGCCCCGATCCCGGCGAACTGAGCCGCGACCCGCGCAGCCTGAAGCCCGACGACCTGCCCTGCGAACTGTTCGACGGCGAAGTCCGCCACCAACTGTCCGGCCACTGGTACCACCTGCACGAGCGCGCCATCCGCTGGGTCGACGGGCGTACAGTGATCGTCCAGATCGCCGCCGACATCACCGACCGCAAGCGCATCGACGAGGTCCAGCAGCAGCAGCAGAAGCGCCTCGACCAGACCTCGCGCCTGATCACCATGGGTGAAATGGCGTCGTCGCTGGCGCACGAGCTGAACCAGCCGCTGTCGGCGATCGCCAATTACTGCGCCGGCTGCGTCAAGCGCATGCAGGCCGGCAACTACCGCAACGAAGACCTGCTGGCGGCAATGCAGAAAGCCTCCGACCAGGCCGAGCGCGCCGGCAAGATCATTCGCCGCATGCGCGACATGGTCAAGAAGGGCGAGCCGCACCGGCAGGCGATCGGCCTGCCCGAACTGATCGACGAGACGCGCGCCTTCGCCGACATCGAGGCGCAGCGCTCGAGCACGCTGCTGCTGATCGACCTGCCGGACAAGCTGCCGCGTGTCTTCGTCGACCGCATCATGATCGAGCAGGTGCTGCTCAACCTGATCAAGAACGGCATCGAATCCATGGGCGAATTGCCCGCGGAACAGCGATGCCTGCAGATCTCGGCGCGCAGCCGCGACAGCCGCATGGTCGAGGTGAGCATCGCCGACCGCGGCCACGGCCTCGCCGACGAGGACATCGAGCGCATCTTCACCCCCTTCTTCACGACCAAGCCGGACGGCATGGGCATCGGTCTGCCAATCTGCCGTTCCATCGTAGAATTTCACCAGGGCCGGCTGTGGGTGGAAAGACGCCGCGAGGGCGGCACCGCCTTCCACTTCACCCTGCCGCAGGAGGCAAGCGATGAACCCGAGCAATGAAGCCCAGCAAGTGATCTACGTCGTCGATGACGACGAAGCGATGCGCGACTCGATGCACTGGCTGCTCGAAGGCGAAGGCTATGCCGTCGCCTGCTTCGAGTCCGGCGAGCATTTCCTCGCCGCCTGGCACGAGGACATGCGCGGTTGCCTGGTGCTCGACGTCCGGATGCCGGAAATGAGCGGGCTCGAACTGCACGAGCTGCTCAGCCAGCGCGGTTCGCCGCTGCCGGTGATCTTCGTCACCGGGCACGGCGACGTGCTGATGGCGGTCGCCGCGCTGCAGCGCGGCGCCTGCGACTTCATCGAAAAACCTTTCCACAACGAGGACCTGTTGTCGCGCATCCGCCGCGCCCTCGCCGTCGATTGCCAGAATGCCCAGCGGCGCAGTCAGAGCAGCGCGGTCAACCGTCGCCTCGAACAACTGACGCTGCGCGAGCGCGAAGTGATGGATCTGGTGGTCGCCGGCAAACTGAACAAGCAGATTGCCGACGAACTCAACATCAGCATGAAGACCGTCGAAGCCCATCGCGCCCGGGTGATGGACAAGATGGGCGCCCGCACGCTGGCCGAACTGGTGCGTGCGGTGCTGCAGACCGAGGGCGAAAGCGGCGCCTGAAACGGCGCCTACAACGGGATGATGTCGTCGCCGCCGTAACCGGTCTCGAAGCCGTTGAACTGGCGGACTTCCTTGCGCCGCAACATCTTCTCCTGCACCTTAGGCGGCAGGTCGGTGAACATGATGATGCCCTTGGCGATCAGCAACTCGATGGTGTCCTCGATGACCCGGACGAAATCCCGGTCGAGTTCATTGAGCTGGCTTTCCCGCCAGCGCTCATGGATGAATTGCAGTACTTCCGGGTTGTCGGCAGCGACTTCCTCGGTGGCGCCGTCCAGCGGCACCGGGTGCAACTCGCAAACCCGCCCTTCGGCGTCCCTCGCCACATACAGCATGCCCGTCACTCCTTGAAACCCGTTTCGTCGAGAGTCTGCCCGAGCCGGCCAGCCTTGGCAATCCGCACGGCATGTCTCAGTAATTTTTCACCGGCGCCTTGGGCGGCATCTTCGGCTTGCCGAAATAGGTCGCCGGCGGCACCTTGAAGGATTTCTTCCCCTCCTGGCCGACCACTCGCACCGACTGCTCGTCCGGCCGTTGGCGGCTGGCGCTGATTTCCAGCGCGGTCGCCCGCGGCGCCACCGGTCGCTCGACCTGCTGACGGGCGATGCGGACGCGTTCGGCGGCAATCTGGCGATCGATCTCGACGGTCGACATCTTGCGTTCTTCCAGTTGCTTGCGCGCCGCCAGCAAGGCCTCCAGTTCGCGGCTCTGGAACAGCGAGCGCTGCATCGTCCCCCAGTGTTCCTTGGGCTGGTTGAGCGCCTGCTGGTAGCTTTCCGGGTCGCCGACCAGGCGGGCGATACCCAGATTGTTGTTACGCATCGCCCATTCCAGTGCGCCGTCGCCCCAGTCGTTGCGCACATCGCGCCTGGCGCCGCGTTCGATCAGTTGCCGAGCGAGCGCTTCGTGCCCTTCGTACACCGCCATCATCAGCACCGACGAGCCGTTGGTGCTGCGGGCATCGATGTCTGCCCCCCTGGCCATCAGGTAATCGACCACCGCCGCGTGACCGCCGAACACCGCGTAATGCAGCGGCGACCACTGGCGCGGTGGCGCATTGACCGGCGCCCCGCGTTCGACCAGCCACTGCACCGCTTCGAGTTGGCCGCGCCAGGCGGCCAGCGCCAGCGCCGTTTCGCCGTTGGCGTTGCTCAGCCCCAGATTGGCGCCGCGCGACAGGAACAGGCGCATCAGCGGAATATTGCCCTCCCAGGCGGCGATCATCAGCCCGGAACCGATCCGGCTGCCCATGAAATCCGGCGCCATGCCCGCGTCCAGCCAGGCCTTGGCCTGCGCCACGTCGCCCATTTCCATCCGGTTGGCGAAGCTCACCGGATCGGGCAGGCGGACCTCGCCGCCCAACCAGGTCTGGGCCCGGGCCGGGCAAACCAGCACCATCCCGATTATCATTGCCGCTACCAGCCTGCCTGCCATTCCCTTCATCCGACTTCCCGTTTGCGCTGCGAACAGGCGCCATTCTCTCATGCTCCGGACGCATCGTTTCCTGCTGCCTGCTTTCTGTGTGTCGCTGCTCATTCACGCCGCTCCCTTTCTCGCCGGGAACTGGCTGGCCGACGCGCCCCCGCCGACCCCGCGCCCGCCACCGCTGCAGGCGCAGTTGCAGGCTCCGCCGCCGGTGCCGGAACTGATCGTTCCCGAGCCGCCGCAACCCAAAACCGAGCGCCCCGCCGTCCGCCCCCGTCCGCCTGCGCCACGCGGGCCAGGCGGCGCGGCTAGCCCCTGGCAGCGGGCGATCCGCGAACAATTCTCGCGCCAGCAGCAGGCCGGCCTGTTCTACCCGGCCGAAGCGATCCGCCTCGGCCTCGAAGGCGAGGCGCTGGTGTTCATGATGCTGGACGCCGACGGCAACGTCGTCGCCGCCCGCGTTGAAGCCGGCAGCGGCCACGAACTGCTCGACCGGGCGGCACTGGACGCGGTACGCCGCCTGCGCGCCCTGCCCGCCGACGCGCCGCAGGAAGCGCTGCTGCCGGTACGCTTCCGGCTTCACTAAAACAACACAATTAACAAAATTCACCAATGTGCAAGCTTTGACCTGTATCAAAAACAGGGTTCGGTTATAGACTATGCTCGTTAACCATAGACAGAACCACTTGCTACAGGGAGCTAAAAAATGAGCGGCTTGGCAAAACTGCGCGTCACCACGCGCATGCACATCCTCAGTGGACTGATGTTGGTCGGCCTGCTCGTCCTTTGCCTGATTTCGCTGTTCGAGATCCGCGAGGGCATGCTGCATGACCGCCAGGACAAGACCCGCGACCTGGTCGAGGTGGCACTCGGCATCGTCAAGCATCAGCACCAACTGGCGAGCAGTGGGGCGCTGACCGAGGAACAGGCCAAGCAGGCGGCGCGCGACAGCCTGCGCGGGCTACGCTATGGCGAGGACGATTACTTCTTCGGCTTCGATACCGACGGCGTCTATTTCCTGCACGGTGGCAACCCGCAGATGGAAGGCCAGAAGAAGATCGACATGCAGGATACCAACGGCAAGTACATCATCCGCGAACTGGTCGCCGCCGCCAGAGCCGGCGGCGGCTTCGTCGATTACTGGTTTCCGCGCGCCGGCCAGAAGGAAGCCGAACCGAAACTCGGCTATGCGGTACTGTTCCCGCAGTGGAACTGGGTGATCGGCACCGGCATCTACATCGACGACGTCGACCAGGCATTCAACGAAATCGCCTGGTTGCTCGGCGGCATTTCCGCAGTACTGCTGGCCGTTCTGCTGTTCACCGGCCTGCTGGTCAGCCGCAGCGTGATCCGGCAGCTCGGCGGCGAACCTGCCGACGCGGCGGCAATCATGGAACGCGTTGCCAGCGGCGACCTCAGCACCAACATCGCTCAGGCGCCGGCCGGCAGCCTGCTGCATGCGCTCAGCGGCATGGTCGGCGCACTGCGCCAGATGGTCGCCGAGATCAACAACGACGCCAGCCGCCTGGTCAGCAACGCCGAACAGATCAGTAGCGCCTCCGATCAGGTCGCCGCCGCGGCCGAGCAGCAATCCGATGCGACTTCGTCGATGGCGGCGGCAATCGAGCAACTGACGGTCAGCTCCAACCACATTTCCGACAGCGCCCGCGACACTTCCGACGATTCGACCAGCGCCGTCGAACTCTCCGGCCAGGGTTCGCAACGCGTGGACAAGGCTGCCGCCGCGATCCGCCAGATCGCCGATACCGTCTCCGACGCCTCGACCCGCATCCACGCGCTGGAAGAGCGTGCCCGGCAGATTTCCAACATCGCCAACGTGATCAAGGACATCGCCGGCCAGACCAACCTGCTGGCGCTCAACGCGGCAATCGAGGCAGCGCGCGCCGGCGAGCAGGGCCGCGGTTTCGCGGTGGTGGCCGACGAAGTGCGCAAGCTGGCCGAACGGACCTCGCTGGCGACGACCGAGATCGAGCAGATGATCGTCGGCATCCAGGGCGACACCGTCGGCGCCGTCGAAGCGATGAATGCGGCGCTGCCGGAAGTCCAGCAGGGCGTCGCGCTGGCCGAATCGGCGTCGGAATCGCTGCGCGAGATCGAGGACGGCGCCCGCCGCACGCTGGAGCGGATCGGCGACGTCGCCGACGCGACCCGCGAACAGAGCTCGGCCAGCACGTCGATCGCCCAGCGCGTCGAGCAGATCGCCAACATGGTCGAGGAGACGACGGCGACCATCCGCAGTACGGCGGCGTCCGCCCATCAGCTACAGGAAATCGCCCGCAGCCTGAAGCAACTGGTCAGCCGCTTCCGCGTCTGACCCCGCTTAAATCGCCCCGCTGGCGCGCATTGCCGCAATGCGCGCCGGGTCATAACCGAGTTCGCCGAGAATGGCGTCGGTATGCGCGCCGAGCGCCGGCCCGATTGCCCCGCACGCCCCCGGCGTCGCCGACAACTTGGGCACGATGCCCGGCACGCGGAACGGCTTGCCGTCGGGCAGCGTTGCCGACTGGAACATCTGGCGGGCGATGAATTGCGGGTCAGCGAACATGTCGAGCACCGAATAGACGCGCGAAGAAGGCACTTCCGCCTGTTCCAGCAGGGCGAGAATTTCTGCCTCGTCGCGCGCCGCGCACCAGGCGTCGATCAGCCCGTAGATTTCGTCGCGCCGCGCGTCGCGCCCGGCGTTGTCGGCCAGCGCCGGGTCGTCGGCGAGGTCCGGCCGTTCCATCGCCAGCATCAGGCGGCGGAAGATGGCGTCGCCGTTGGCGCCGATCGTGACGTGCTTGCCGTCGCGCGTGGTATGCGTGTTCGATGGCGTGATGCCGGGCATGATGTTGCCGGTGCGTTCGCGGACGAAGCCGAAGACGTCGGCTTCAGGCACCAGCGATTCCATCATCGCGAATACCGCTTCGTAGAGCGCGACATCGACCACCTGCCCCGGCCCGCCGTTGACCTCGCGGTGACGTAAGGCCATCAGCGCGCCGATGGCACCCCACAAGGCGGCGATCGAATCGCCGATCGAAATGCCGGTGCGCACCGGCGGCCGGTCGGGAAAACCGGTAATGTAACGCAAGCCACCCATCGACTCGCCGACCGCGCCGAAACCGGGCTGGTCCTTGTACGGCCCGCTCTGACCGAAGCCGGAGAGGCGCACCATGACCAGGCCGGGGTTGTCGGCCTGCAGTTGTTCCCAGCCGAGTCCGAGTTTTTCCAGCACGCCGGGGCGGAAGTTCTCGACCAGGATGTCGGCGCCGGCGATCAGGCGGCGGACGAACTCGCGGCCATCCGGGTGTTTCAGGTTGGCGGTCACCGATTTCTTGTTGCGCGCCTGCACGTACCACCACAGCGACGTGCCTTCGTAGAGCTTGCGCCACTTGCGCAAGGGATCGCCGCCGTCGGGCGCTTCGACCTTGACCACCTCGGCGCCGAACTCGCCAAGGATGCGGCTGCAGAACGGCCCGGCGATCAGGCTGCCGAGTTCGACCACGCGCAGGCCGGCCAGCGGTTTCTGCATTTCGCTCATCTCATGGCTCCCAATGTTCGACCGGAATCTTTCTACCCAGCAGGCGCTCGACCGTCGCCTCGACCTGCAAGGGCGCACCGCTGGTCAGCAGGTTCAGGTGGCCGGCGCCGCCGCCGATCAGCCCCTGGCCGGCGAGCAGGCGTTCGAGCTGGCGGGCGACCGCCTCGCCGGTGTCGAGCAGGTCGACGCCGGGCGGCAGACGGCGGGCAATCGCCGCCGCCACCCAGGGGTAATGCGTGCAGCCGAGGACGACGACGTCAGCGTCGGCGGCGGCGAGCGGCGGTACGAAACGCTCGAGCAAGGCCTCGACCTCGACGCTGTCGGCGCCGTGCATTTCGATCGCGTCGGCCAGCCCGGGGCAGGCCTGCGGCAGCACCCGGAGATGGCTGGCGTGACTCGCGCACAGGCGCTGGAAACGCTCGCTGGCCAGCGTCCGCGTCGTCGCCAGGACGCCGACGACGCCGCTGCGGCTGAGCGCGGCGGCAGGCTTGACGCCGGGTTCGAGGGCGACCACGGGCAGCGGCGTCGCCGCCCGGATCGCTTCGGCGGCGGCGGCGGTCGCCGTGTTGCAGGCGATCACCAGCGCCTTGGCGCCGCGCCCGGCGAGCGCCGCGGCGATGCGCACGCCGCGCTCGCGCAGGAAGGATTCCGGCTTGTCGCCGTAGGGCAGGAAACGGGTATCGGCGAAGTAGCAGTAATCCTCGTGCGGCAGCCGGGCGCGCAGGGCGCGCAGTACGGTCAGGCCGCCGAGCCCGGAATCGAAGACGGCGATGGGTCGGGAATTCACGTCGTGGCGAGGGCCTAGAGCCAACCGGCGCGCTTGAAGCGTCGGTAGAGGATGAGGCAGGTCGAGACGATCAGCGTCAGCGCCGCCGGATAGCCGTATTCCCACTGCAGTTCGGGCATCTGCGCGAAGTTCATGCCCCAGATCCCGGCGAAGGCGGTGGCGATGGCGAAGATCCCGGCCCAGGCGGCCAGCCGCTTGCTGACTTCGCTGTCCTCGATCGCCACCATCGACAGGTTGACCTGGATCGCCGTGCCGATGGTTTCGCGGATCGTATCGACCGAGGCGTCAATGCGCAGCAAGTGGTCATAGACGTCGCGGAAATACTCGCGGTTGGCGCTGCACAGCGCCGGCCCGCGGTTACTGGCGAGCTTGCCGGCGACTTCCATGAGCGGCGCGACGACGTGCTTGAGCTGCATCACCTGCCGCTTCAGCTCGTAGAGCCGCTCGATGTTGGCGCGCGCCGTGCCGCGGTCGAAGATACGGTCCTCGATACTCTCCAGTTCCGATTCGAGGCGGTCGACAACCGGGAAATAGCGGTCGACGACGGCGTCCATCAACGCGTAGAGGACAAAACCCGAGCCGTGCTGCAGAAGATGCGGTTCGCGCTCGCAACGCGCGCGCACGCCGAGGAAATCCTGCTGGCTGCGGTTGCGCACCGAAAGCACGTAATTGGGGCCGACGAAGACATTGACCTCGCCGAGCCGGTAGCCCTCGTCCACATCCGGCTCGATCAGGTGCATGACGGCGAATATCGAATCGCCGTAGTCCTCGACCTTCGGCCGCTGGTGGCCCTTGCGCGCGTCCTCGACGGCCAGTTCGTGCAGGTGGAACTCCTCCTGCATGATGTCCAGCTCCTCCGTCGTCGCATCGCGCAAGGCGACCCAGACGAAACAACCGGGCCGTTCCAGGTAGTCGCTGATTTCCTCGACGGCGATCTCGTTGAGCCGGGTCCCGTTCTCGTAGGCCACGCAATTGATCAGCACGGTCGCATCCTGTTCCTGTCTCCTGAAAGGCAGAAGCCCCCTTGCGGGGGCTTGCCGGGGCAAGCGCGGCTGGCGCTCACATCCGCTCGATCATCGCGTCGCCGAACTCCGAGCAGGAAATCTCGTTGGCGCCGACCATCAGGCGGGCGAAATCGTAGGTCACCTGCTGGTCGCCGATCGCCGCTTCCATGCCCTTGATGACGAGGTCGGCGGCTTCCTTCCAGCCCATATGGCGCAGCATCATCTCGGCCGAGAGGATCAGCGAGCCGGGATTGACCTTGTCCAGCCCGGCGTACTTCGGCGCCGTGCCGTGCGTCGCCTCGAAGCAGGCGTACTGGTCCGAGATGTTGGCGCCCGGCGCGATGCCGATGCCGCCGACCTGCGCCGCCAGCGCGTCGGAAATGTAGTCGCCGTTCAGGTTGGTAGTGGCGATCACGTCGTATTCCGCCGGCCGCAGCAGGATCTGCTGCAGGAAGGCATCGGCGATCGCGTCCTTGATCGTGATCTCGCGCCCGGTATGCGGGTTGCGCACGCGGCACCACGGCCCGCCGTCGATCGGCTCGGCGCCGAAGTCGTCCTTCGCCACCTGGTAGCAGGTATCGCGGAACAGGCCCTCGGTGAACTTCATGATGTTGCCCTTGTGCACGATGGTCACCGACTTGCGGTCGTTGTCGATGGCGTACTGGATCGCCGCCTTGACCAGGCGCGCCGTACCTTCGATGGAGACCGGCTTGATGCCGATGCCCGAGCTTTCCGGGAAGCGGATCTTGCGCACGCCCATTTCCTGCTGCAGGAAGTCGACGACCTTTTTGACGCCTTCCGAACCGGCGGCCCACTCGATGCCGGCGTAGATGTCCTCGGTGTTCTCGCGGAAGATGACCATGTCGACCAGCTCCGGGTTCTTCAGCGGGCTGGGCACGCCCTTGAAGTAGCGCACCGGCCGCACGCACTGGTAGAGATCGAGTTCCTGGCGCAGGGCGACGTTGAGCGAACGGATGCCGCCGCCGACCGGCGTCGTCATCGGCCCCTTGATCGACACCGAGTATTCCTTCAGGGCGTCGAAGGTTTCCTTGGGCAGCCATTCGTCCGGCCCGTAGATGCGCGTCGACTTCTCGCCGGCGTAAACCTCCATCCAGTGGATCTTGCGGCTTCCGCCGTAGGCTTTCTCAACGGCAGCGTCGATCACCTTGATCATCACCGGCGTGATGTCGATGCCGATGCCGTCGCCTTCGATGAAGGGAATGATCGGATTGGGCGGGACCGGCTGCCCCGGAACGATTTTCGCACCGCCTTGCGGAACCTGGATGTGAGATGTCATGGCTACTCCTCTATGGGTATTCGGGCGACGGAGGCCGCGGCCTCCGGGCGGCCCGGCCGCATGTCTCCCTGGGGCCGGTCGGCGAATTATGAAACAAATCGCCAGCCTTGGCAGCTATTGGCAAACTTCAGCAAGGTTAACGAAAAAGGCCTCCACCCAAGTGGAGGCCTTGCCGGCTTGTTGCCCGACGATGTCGGAACGATCAGGCACGCATCGTCTTGAGCGCGGCGTTGAAGGTCGGGCTCGGACGCATCACCGCCTTGCACTTGTCGGCGTCGGCCTTGTAGTAGCCGCCGATATCGGCCGGTTTGCCCTGCACCGAGGCGAACTCGGCGACGATGGTCGCTTCGCTGTCGGTCAGCGTCTTGGCCAGCTTGGCGAAGTGCGCGGCCAGTTCGGCGTCTTCCTTCTGCGCCGCGAGTTCCTGCGCCCAGTACATGGCGAGATAGAACTGCGAACCGCGGTTGTCGAGTTCGCCGGTCTTCGGCGACGGCGACTTGCGGTTGTCGAGGAGCTTGCCGGTAGCGGCGTCGAGCGTCTTCGCCAGCAGCTTGGCGCGGGCGTTGCCTTCCTTGATGCCGAGTTCTTCCAGCGATACGGCCAGGGCCAGGAACTCACCGAGCGAATCCCAGCGCAGGTGGTTTTCCTGCGTCAGTTGCTGGACGTGCTTCGGTGCCGAACCGCCGGCACCGGTCTCGTACATGCCGCCGCCGTTCATCAGCGGGACGATCGACAGCATCTTGGCCGAGGTGCCGAGTTCCATGATCGGGAACAGGTCGGTCAGGTAGTCGCGCAGGATGTTGCCCGTGACCGAAATCGTGTCCAGGCCGCGGGCGACGCGCTCGAGCGTGTAACGCATGGCGCGCACCTGGCTCATGACGTGGATTTCCAGGCCGCTGGTGTCGTGATCCTTGAGGTAGACATTGACCTTCTTGATCAGCTCGGCTTCGTGCGGACGGTAGGGGTCGAGCCAGAAGACGGCCGGCATGCCGGAGTTGCGGGCGCGGGTGACGGCGAGCTTGACCCAGTCGCGGATCGGCGCGTCCTTGACCTGGCACATGCGCCAGATGTCGCCGGCTTCGACGTTCTGCGTCAGCAGGACTTCGCCGCTGTCGATATCGACGATGTTGGCGATGCCGTCCTCGGCGATTTCAAAGGTCTTGTCGTGCGAACCGTATTCTTCGGCCTGCTGGGCCATCAGGCCGACGTTCGGCACGGTGCCCATGGTGCGCGGATCGAAGTTGCCGTGCCACTTCATGAAATTGATCATTTCCTGATAGATGCGGGCGAAAGTCGATTCCGGCATCACGCACTTGCTGTCGTACTGCTTGCCGTCGGCGCCCCACATCTTGCCGCCGGCACGCATCATCGCCGGCATCGACGCATCGACGATGATGTCGTTCGGCGAATGGAAATTGGTGATGCCCTTGGCCGAATCGACCATGGCCAGACGCGGACGATGTTCCTGGCAGGCGTGCAGGTCGCGGATGATCTCGTCGCGCTTCGATTCTGGCAACTGCTTGATCTTCTCGTAGAGGTCGACCATACCGTTGTTGACGTTGATGCCCAGCTCGTCGAAGGTCTTGGCGTGCTTCTCGAAGGCTTCCTTGTAGTAGATCTTGACGCAGTGGCCGAAGACGATGGGGTGCGAGACCTTCATCATCGTCGCCTTGACGTGCAGCGAGAACAGGATGCCGGCCTGGCGGCAGTCTTCCAGCTCCTGCTCGTAGAAGTCGCAGAGCGCCTTCTTGCTCATGAACATGGAGTCGATGATCTCGCCTTCGAGCAGCTTCACTTCCGGTTTCAGGACGCTGACCTTGCCGCCCTTGGCGATCAGCTCCATGCGCACGCGGCGGGGCTTGTCGAGGGTCAGCGACTTTTCGCCGTGATAGAAGTCGCCGCCGTGCATGTGCGAGACATGGGTCTGCGACCACTGCTTCCACTCGCCCATCGAATGCGGGTGCTTCTTGGCGTAGTTCTTGACGGCGGCCGGCGCGCGGCGGTCGGAGTTACCTTCGCGCAGCACCGGATTGACGGCGGAACCGAGGCACTTGTTGTAGCGCAGGCGGATCGCCTTTTCCTCGTCGCTGGCCGGATTTTCCGGGAAATCGGGCAGGGCGTAGCCCTTTTCCTGAAGTTCCTTGATGCAAGCCTTCAACTGGGCAACCGACGCCGAGATGTTGGGCAGCTTGATGATGTTGGTTTCGGGCTCGAGACACTTCTTGCCGAGTTCGCCGAGGGTGTTCGGCAAACGTTGCGCTTCCGTCAGGTATTCGGGAAATTCGGCGATGACGCGGGCCGATACCGAAATGTCGGCCTTCTCGATGGCGATCCCGGCGGGCGCCGTGAACGTGCGGATAACCGGCAGGAAGGCGCACGTTGCCAACAGCGGCGCCTCGTCGGTAAGCGTATAGATGATCTTGGATTCCTCTGCAGACATGCTAACTAACCCCTTTGCGATGGCTTTTATCAATATGCGGGTGAAGCTTAGCTCGACACCCTTGCGCAGTGCTTACGAAACCCTGGGAGTATCCGCAACGCCAGCCGATCGGTCAACCGGTGAAACTGCATTTCATATTGCGCAGCGGGCAGCGGCAATCGATGCCGATGCTAGAATCGACCGCACTTCCGGGGGAATGGACGATGAAGATTTCGGTCGGTCTTTACGGCACCAACGCGCACCAGATTGCGCTCGCGCTGATCCAGGGCTTCAACCGGCACTATTCGCTGTTCCGCCAAACCTGCCACGAAGCCAAGACGCGTTTCGAACAAGGCGACTGGCTCGGAGTGCACCGCGCGGTCAAGGAACGCATCCGCTTCTACGACGACCGCGTCGACGAATGCGTCGATCGCCTACGCAGCGAGTTCGACGCGCGCAACATCGACGACAGCGTCTGGCAGCAGGTCAAGCTGCTCTACATCGGCCTGCTGCTCAACCACAAGCAGCCGGAGCTGGCGGAAACCTTCTTCAATTCGGTGACCACCAAGATTCTCGACCGGACCTATTTTCACAACGATTTCCTGTTCGTCCGGCCGACCATCTCGACGGAAAACCTGGAAGCCGATAGCGATCCGATCTACCGCAGCTATTACGCCAAGGCCAACGGCCTGCGCGGCGCGATCCGCGAGATCGTCGAGGATTTCGGCTGGCAGCGCCCGTTCGCCGACCTCGAACGCGACGTCGACTACGTCTACCACAGCATCCGCCGCTACCTGAAGGAGATGCCGCGGCGCGAGGTCAACTTCCAGATCCAGGTGCTCGGTTCGGCCTTCTACCGCAACAAGGCGGCCTACATCATCGGCAAGGCGGTCAACGGCGCGCTTGAATACCCTTTCGCCATTCCCGTGCTGCATGACGCTGAAGGACACCTCTACCTCGACACCGTGCTGCTCGACGCCTGGCGTATCGGCTTGCTGTTTTCGCTGTCGCGCGCCTATTTCATGGTCGACATGGAAGTGCCGTCAGGCTACGTGCAGTTCCTGCGCTCGATCATGCCGAACAAGCCGCGCTCCGAAATCTACGTCATGCTCGGCCTCGGCAAGCAGGGCAAGACGATGTTCTTCCGCGACTTCATCTATCACCTGCATCACTCGGAAGACGAATTCATCATGGCGCCCGGCATCCGTGGCCTGGTCATGCTGGTGTTCACGCTGCCCTCCTTCCCCTACGTGTTCAAGATCATCAAGGACATCTTCGGCAGTTCCAAGGAGATGGACCAGGCGACGGTCAAGAAGAAATTTCTGATGGTCAAGCAGGTCGACCGCGTCGGCCGGATGGCCGACACGCTGGAATTCTCCAACGTGATGTTCCCGCTCAAGCGCTTCGACGACGAGGTGATGGACGAACTACGCCGGCTCGCCCCGTCGAAGTTCGAAATCGACGGCGAACAACTGATCATCAAGCACCTCTACATCGAACGCCGGATGGAGCCGCTCAACATCCACCTCGAACGGATGGACAAGTCGAACAACCTGGCCGGCCTGGAGCACGCGATCACCGAATACGGCAGCGCGATCCGCGAGCTGGCGCAGGCCAACATCTTCCCCGGCGACATGCTGTGGAAGAACTTCGGCGTCACCCGCTACGGCCGCGTCGTCTTCTACGATTACGACGAGATCGACTACATGACCGACATCAACTTCCGCCAGATCCCGCCGGCGCCGGACTTCGAAACCGAGATGTCGGGCGAGGTCTGGTACCCGGTCCACCGCGGCGATGTCTTTCCCGAGGAATTCGCCACCTTCCTGCTCGGTTCGCCGCAGGTGCGCAAGCTCTTCATGAAACACCACAAAGACCTGCTGACCCCGGCCTTCTGGCAGGACGCCCAAGCCAAGATCCGGGCCGGCCACGTCGAGGATTTCTTCCCCTATCCGCAGGAGTTGCGCTTCGTCAACAGCCATCCCGGCCAGGATGAAAACACCTGATGCCCACGCCTTTCGACAGCAACCGGTAAGTGATTGCTGACCAGTCACGTCAGCAATACTGATTGTTTCAAAATTAACAATCCACTTATCTTAGCCAGGAAAAATTAACCCTCGAATGACTTTCAGGCAAGGAGATCAAAATGCCGCTGACCCTGGCGGTTGCCCGTGAACGCAGCGACGGCGAAAGCCGCACCGCGCTCGTTCCCGAGACAGCCAAGAAGTTCGCCGCACTTGGCGCCCGCCTCCGCATGGAGCAGAGTGCCGGCGTGCAAAGCCACTTCCTCGACCCCGATTACGTCGGTGTGGACTTCATGCCCAGCCTCGAAGCCACCTACGCCGCCGCCGAACTGATCCTGCGCGTGACGCCGCCATCGCTGGCTGAAATTGCGGCAATGCCGGAAGGCGCGGTGCTGATCGGGCTGTTGAAGCCGTATGAATCGAAGGAAAGGCTGGCGGCCCTCAACGCCCGCAAGATCACCGCCTTCTCGCTCGAACTGCTGCCGCGCATCTCGCGAGCCCAGAGCATGGACGCGCTGTCCAGCCAGGGCGCCTGTGCCGGCTACCAGTGCGGGCTGATCGCCGCCGCCCGCTGCACCAAGTTCTTCCCAATGCTGACCACCGCCGCCGGCACCATCCGCCCGGCGCGCGTGCTCGTCATCGGCGCTGGCGTCGCTGGCCTGCAGGCGATTGCCACCTGCAAGCGCCTCGGCGCCATGGTCGAAGCCTACGACGTGCGCGCCGCGGCCAAGGAGCAGATCGAATCGCTCGGCGCCAAGTTCGTCGATACCGGGGTTTCCGCCGACGGTGCCGGCGGTTACGCCCGCGAGCTGACCGCCGAAGAGAAGGCGGCGCAGGCCGAAAAGCTGGCCAAGGCGGTCGCCGCCGCCGACGTCGTGATCACGACGGCGGCGATTCCCGGCAAGAAGGCGCCGGTGATCGTCACCCGCGACATGGTCGGGCGCATGAAGTACGGCGCCATCATCGTCGACATGGCCGCCGAATCCGGCGGCAACTGCGAGCTGACGCAGCCGGGCGAACACGTCATCGCCAACGACGTGAACATCCACGGCCCGCTCAACCTGCCGTCGCGCATGCCGACGCACGCCTCCGAGCTGTACGCCAAGAACATCTACAACTTCCTCTCGCCGTGGATCAAGGACGGCGCCCTGAACATCGACTGGAGCGACGAGGTCGTCGCCGGCACCGTGTTGTGCCGCGACGGCGCCACCGTCCATGCCACGGTCAAGCAAATCCTGGGAGACGCCTGATGGACGGTCTGCTCGCGTTGTACATCTTCATGCTCGCCGCCTTCACTGGCTACGAGATCATCGCCAAGGTGCCGGTGATCCTGCACACGCCGCTGATGTCGGGGTCCAACTTCGTTCACGGCGTGGTCGTCGTCGGCGCGATGATCGCGCTCGGCCACGCCGAGACGCCGCTCGAACAGGCCATCGGCTTCTTCGCCGTGGCCCTCGGCGCGGCCAACGCGGCCGGCGGCTACGTGGTCACCGAACGCATGCTCGGCATGTTCAAGAAGAAGGAGGGAACGCAATGACCGCCCCCTTCTACGTCCAGGGCGCCTGGTTCGTCGGCGCCGCGCTCTTCATCTTCGGCTTGAAGGGCATGAGTTCGCCGGCCTCGGCGCGGCGCGGCATCGTCATCGCCGGTTACGGCATGCTGATCGCCATCGCCGCCACCTTCCTCGTTCCAGGCCTGCACAACCTCGGCCTGATCGCCCTCGCCCTGGTACTCGGCGGCGGCGCCGCCTGGATTTCCGGGCAGAAGGTGAAGATGACCGACATGCCGCAGATGGTCGCCATCTACAACGGCATGGGCGGCGGCGCGGCGGCGGCGATTGCCGCCATCGAGTTCGCCCGCGGCGACGCCCACGGTCTGGTGACGACGACGCTCGCCGTGCTCGGCGCGCTGATCGGCGCCGTCTCCTTCACCGGCTCCTGCGTCGCCTGGGCCAAGCTGCAGGGCGTGCTCAGGAAGGCTTACCGCCTGCCGGCGCAGAACGCGGTCAATGTCACGCTGGCGGCGGTCGCCATCGGCCTCGGCCTGAGCATGATCGCCCTGGCGCCGGCGCAGCCGCAACTGATCATCGGCTTCTTCGTCGTCGCCCTGGTCCTTGGCCTGATCGTCACCCTGCCGATCGGCGGCGCCGACATGCCGGTGGTGATCTCGCTGTTCAACGCCTTCACCGGCCTGGCGGTCGGCTTCGAAGGTTACGTGCTCGGCAACCCGGCCTTGATCATCGCCGGCATCGTCGTCGGCGCCGCCGGCACGCTGCTCACCCAGTTGATGGCCAAGGCAATGAACCGGCCGCTGTCGAACATCCTGTTCACGCCGATGGTCGCCTCCGGGCCCGGCGAAGCGATCAGCGGCACGATGAAGGAAGTCGGCGCGATCGACGCGGCGGCGATGATGCGCTACGCGTCCAAGGTCATCATCGTTCCCGGTTACGGCATGGCGGTAGCGCACGCCCAGCACAAGGTCTGGGAAATGACCGAGCTACTGGAAGAGGCCGGGGTCGAGGTGAAGTTCGCGATCCACCCGGTGGCCGGACGCATGCCCGGGCACATGAACGTGCTGCTGGCGGAAGCCGGCGTGCCCTACGACAAGATCTTCGACCTCGAGGAAATCAACGGCGAATTCGGCCAGGCCGACGTGGCGCTGGTGATCGGCGCCAACGACGTGGTCAATCCGAGCGCGCGTACCGACAAGGCCAGTCCGATCTACGGCATGCCGATCCTCGACGCCGACAAAGCGCAGAACGTGATCGTCATCAAGCGCGGCAAGGGCACCGGCTATTCGGGGGTCGAAAACGCTCTCTTCTACACCGACAACTGCCGCATGCTCTACGGCGACGCGCAACCGATGGCCGGTGAAATCATCCAGCAACTGAAATCGATGACTTGAGTGCGATACCGGCGCGGCGGCAATCTCCGTACAATGCGGGGATTACCGCCGCAACCGGCATTTGGAACTCGGCATGAAAAGACTTGATGATCTACTGATCCGGGGCTGCGCTGGCGCCGCCCTGCTCCTCTGGGCCTGGTCGCTCGCCTCGCCCGGCATTTCCGGACATTGGTTCTTGCTCATCGCGCTCCTGCTGATTGCCGCGGCGATCCTCTCGATCACCGAACGCGAAAGCTGGAAGACCAGGCAGCAGGGCTACGTCAAGGAACTGACGCAGGTGATGTCCGAGTATCAGGTGCTGTCGGACGAAGCGATGGCGCACGCCGAACTGCAGTTCTCGTCGCTGGAGACGGAGATGCAGGAAGCCAAGGCGCTGATCCGCGATTCGGTGAACCGGATCAGCGGCAGCCTGACCGGTCTCGAATCGCAATCCAACGACCAGCGCCACATCCTGCAGTCGCTGATCGACGAGATGCTCAGCGTGACCGGCTCGGACGACAGCCACGCCGCCGAACAGGCCGGCCTGCAGCGCTTTTTCGCCGAAACCAACAACCTGATCGGCGAATTCGTCGGCAAGATGGAACAGTTGCGTACCACCAGCCAGGGCGTTGCCGAAAGCTTCGGCCAGATGCAGGACAAGGTGGCCCGCATCACCGGCACGCTCAACGACATTTCCGGCATCACCAAGCAGACCGACCTGCTGGCGCTCAACGCCGCGATCGAAGCCGCCCGCGCCGGCGAGGCCGGCCGTGGCTTCGCCGTCGTCGCCGACGAGGTGCGATCGCTGGCAGCGCGTACCGGCGAATTCAACGTCGATATCCGCACCGCCCTCGACGACATCCTGAAATCGCTGCGCGACGTCGGCGAACGGGTCAATGCCGCCAGTCACATCGACCTCAGCGTCGCCGACCGCTCGCGGGCGACGCTGGAGGACCTCGGCCGCGAATTGATCGAACTGACCGAGAAGGCGCGCGAGCACTCGACCAACATCACCTCGATCACCGAGCGCATGCGCGACCTGACGCTCGACGGCGTGATGGCGATGCAGTTCGAGGACATCGTCAACCAGATGATCACCCGCATCAGCCAGCGTACCGAGAACGTCGGCACCTACATGCACGCCTTCCTCAGCCTGCACAACGACCGCGACGAAAACGACGGCGTCCAGCGCTTCCGCAAACGCAGCCAGCACCTGGTGCAGTTGCTGGTCGATTCGCACGTCAAGACCGACGCCCTGCGTTCGCGCACCATCCAGAGCGGAACGGGAAGCAGCGGCGTAGGCGACATCGAGATGTTCTGACGCCAAGCCCCGGAAACCCCACCCCGAACACAGGCAGCCGCGAGCGAAACATGGACCTTCCCACCCTGCTGGAAAGCTTCGGGGAAAAAACGGTGATCACCGTCACCGGCCTGCTGATCGGCATCCTGTTCGGCATCTTTGCCCAGCGCTCGCGTTTCTGCCTGCGCTCGGCGGTCATCGAGTTCTGGCGCCGGGAAAGCGACGGCCGCCTGGCGATCTGGCTGTTCGCCTTCGCTGCCGCCGTGGTCGCCACCCAGGCGGCAATCCTCGCCGGCTGGCTCGACGTCTCGCAGGCCCGCCAGCTATCGGCGCGCGGCAGCCTGTCCGGCGCCCTGATCGGCGGCCTGCTGTTCGGCATCGGCATGATCCTCGCCCGCGGCTGTTCCTCGCGCATGCTGGTGCTGGCCGCCAACGGCAACCTGCGCGCCCTGCTCACCGGACTGATCTTCGCGGTCACCGCACAAGCCTCGTTGAGCGGGCTGCTGTCGCCGTTGCGCAACTGGCTTTCCGGGCTATGGACGATCGAAGGCAGCGCCCGCGACCTGCTGGTCAGCGCCCATCTCGGCAATCTTGGCGGCCTCCTTTTCGGCCTCGCCTGGCTGGCGGCGGCGATCGTCTTCGGGCGCCGCGCCCGCCTCGGCTTCCGCGAATGGAGTTGCGCGATCGGCGTCGGGCTGAGCGTCGCTCTCGCCTGGCTGTGCACCTTCGTCATCGGCAGCCACGCCTTCGAGGTGATGCCGGTGCAGAGCCTGAGCTTCACCGGCCCCTCGGCCAACGTGCTGATGCTGGTGCTGTCGCCGCCCGGCCAGCCCTGGGATTTCGACATCGGCCTGGTGCCCGGCGTGGTGCTGGGTTCCTTCCTTGCCGCATTGTGGGGCCGCGAACTGAAACTGGAAGGCTTCAAGGACGGCCACAGCATGCGCCGCTACATCGCCGGCGCCCTGCTGATGGGCTTCGGCGGCATGCTCGCCGGTGGTTGCGCGGTCGGTGCCGGGGTTTCCGGTGCGGCGATCTTCGCGCTCACCGCCTGGCTGGCGCTGATCGGCATGTGGGGTGGCGCCGGTCTTGCTGACACACTGATCGACGGGCCGGCGCGCCGCAACGCGACGCCCCGGCCGTGATTCAGTCAGCCATTGGCCGCCGGCTTGCGCCAGCCGATCGCGGTATAGACGAGCACCGCCGTCCCGATCAAGCCGAGACCGAAAACCAGCGCGATCAGGAACCAGTCGGCCGGCCCGCCGGCATCGGTGAAGCCGGACGACGAGACCTTGGCCATCAGCACCAGCGCCAGCACGCCACCGAGCAGGCCGGCGAGTTCGGCACGCACCAGGCGCTTCGAATTGATGCTTTTCTCCTTGACCAACAGGGCAATGAAGGCAGCCGTGCCGGCAATGATGACGAGCAACATCAGCCACAGCAGCGGCCCCAGCATTTCCTGGAAGACAGCGAGGAAAACCAGCGGATCGAGTTCTTTCATCGTTTGACTCCTTCGAAAATCAGGCGCGACCGCGCAGCATGCTGATATAGGTTGGCTTCAGGGCCATCGTCTTCATCACCCAACTGATCCACAACTCTTCGAGCGGCGCGATGACTCCCGGGAAAGACGGCGTCAGGTTGTCCTTGTAGTCGAACTCGATCAGCATCGCCTGGCCGAGACGGGTGATCAGCGGGCACGAGGTGTAACCGCCGTAATGCGCCGACGATTCCTTGCCCTCAATCTGCGCGATCAGGTGATCGACCGCCACCGGCACCTGCCACTTGACGCTCGCCGCGGTCTTGCCTTTGGGCACGCCGGCGACATCGCCGACGGCGAAGACATTGTCGAAACGCTTGTGCCGCAGCTTGTGCTTGTCGACCTCGATCCAGCCGTCGTTGGCCCAGCCGCCTTCCTGCCAGCGCAACGGGCTGTTGCGCACGGCGTCCGGCGCCCGCATCGGTGGAATCACGTTGATGAAGTCATACTGCAATTCGACCGGGCCGAGCGCCGTCTTGAACACCGCAAGGCGCTTGCCGAGGTCGATCGATTCCAGGATGCGCTCGTAATTGACCTTGACGCCGCGGTCTTCGAACAGCATGCGGACCTTCTCATGGACGATGGGCACCGAGAACAAGGCCTTGTTGTTGGCGTTGTAGATCAGCTCAGCCTTGCCGCGGTTGCCGCGGCGGCGCAGGTAGTCGTCGGTGATGAAGGTGTATTTGAGCGGCGCCCCGGCGCACTTCATCTCGGTGCCCGGGCGCAGGAAGACGCCGACGCCACCGTTGTCGGCGAAGTTCGACATGGCGCGCCAGGTGGCTTCGGCCTTGGCCGGGCTGTGATAGATGCTGCCCAGCCCATTGTTGCCGATCTGCTCGACATCCATGCCGGCAATCGCCGCGTAGTCCAGTTTGCAACCGGTGGCGACGATCAGGTAATCGTAGGCGATGGACTTGCCGCCGGTGGTGACGATCTTCCTGCCCTCGGGATCGAACTCGGCGACGCCCTCCTCGATCAATTCGACGCCGGCCGGCAGGTAATCGCGGGTTGCCGAAACGACGTAGGAAGCCGGTTTGATGCCGGAACTGACGAGGGTGAAACCGGGCTGGTAGAAATGTTCCTTGCGCGCGTCTACCAGCGTGATCTTCGCCCCTTCCAGGCGGGCAGCGAGTTGCGAGGCTGCCGCCAGACCGGCCGCCCCGGCACCGGCGATGACGATGTTCGCACTCGTCCTGACACGCGGCGCGGCCTGCGCCGCCGCCGGGCGGAGCAGGATCGCCCCGGCGCCGGCCGCCCCCAATGTCAGGAATGCGCGACGGTCGATGCCTCCCTTGACCGTCTGCGCAATGCATTGTTCAAGCACATCTTTTTTCATCTTGTCTCCTTCCCCATGTGAGACGCCGCAGCGCCGAATAAAACACTATTTCATAATATGCTTAAATAACCACCCCAAAAAAAGCCCTACCCGAAGGTCGGACCGCTCACGCAATCAACGCGGGAAGTACATTTTTTCCCGGTCGAGTTTGTAGCTCCACGGCAGGTCGGCGTTACGCCAGCCGTTGACGATGCGCTGTCCCTTTTTCGCACCATCGCTGGCCCGATCACCCTCGAATCCCTCAACCACACTATAGACCTTGGCGTAACCGGCAGCGAGCAAGCGATCGGCAGCCTTGGAACTGCGGTCGCCGGAGCGGCACATCAGGATCACCGGTGCGTCCTTGCCCAGGCCCAGCGCCTGCATGCGGCGATCGATCTCGGCGACGAAATCCTGGTTCGGTTCCAGCTTGTACATGGTCCGCTTGTCGTCCCAGTCGGTCATGATTTCCTGATGCTCGACGAAGGGCACCAGGGCATCGACGGTGCTTGCCATGCCGACATACATGGCTTCGGCGCGGGTGCGGATGTCGAAGAAGCCGACGCCTTTCGGATTGGCGGTTTTCATCTCCAGCGCCTGCTGCGGCGTCAGGTAGAGGCCGGCCTTGCTCACCTTGATTTCCGGCAGCTTGCTCCAGTCGGTCGAACCCGGCGCCCAGTCGGCGGCCAGGCTCAGGGTGGAAAAGGCCAGCGCCAGGCCGGCCACGGCAAATTTCATGGTTTTCATAGGGCGATCCCCGGATTGCCGTCGGCTCCCTTGAGCTTGGGCATGTTGAGTTGAACAGGCTTGAGTGTCTTGACGTCGCGCAGGTAGCGGGCGACCAGTTCCCAGATCGGCTCGCCGGCATCCTTCGCTTCTTCCGAGACCGGCGCCCAGCCGGCGACCTTGTAGGTCCTGGCGGGGTCGATCAACTGGCCGCGCAGCATCATGTTGCTGATGCGCTGGCCGGCCTTGGCGGTCGGGTCGCAGGTGTACTGCAGGCCGCCGACGCGCACCATGTCCCCGCCCTGCTGGTAGTAGGGATCGGGATTGAACAGGTTGTCGCAGACGTCTTCGAGCACGGTCTTGATCATCTCGCCGCTCATGTTGCTCACCGTCGTCCACGGGTAGGTGATCGCCGTCTGGTCGAGCACGTGCTCCATCAGGATCGGCTGCCCGGGCAGCAGCGAGGTGCCCCAGCGGAAACCGGGCGAGAAGGCGATTTCGGCGTCCTTTTCCTTGATCAGCGCATCGACGATGACCTGGTCGAAAGTGCCGTTGAAATTGCCGCGGCGGTACAGCGTGCCTTCACTGATGGCCAGTTGCTCGTTGAGCTTGCCGAGGTAAGGCGCACGGACCTTGTCGATCAGCGCCTGCATCGCCGGGTCGGCGGGCAGCAGGTTGGCGAACACTGGCAGCAGCTTGTAGCGGTAGCCGGCGATCTTGCCGTTCTTGACGTCGAAGTCGAGGACGCCGAGGTACTTGCCGTTGGAACCGGCGTTGGTGACCAGGGTCTGGCCGCCGGCGTTCTTCACCACCACCGGCGCCGGCATGCCGTCGTGGGTGTGGCCGCCCATGATGGCGTCGATGCCGCGCACGCGCGAGGCCATCTTCAGGTCGACGTCCATGCCGTTGTGCGACAGCACGACGACGACCTGGGCGCCCTTGGCGCGGGCTTCGTCGACCACCGCCTGCATGTTCTCTTCCTGGATGCCGTAACTCCAGTTCGGCACCTGCCAGCGCGGGTTGGCAATCGGCGTGTAGGGGAAAGCCTGGCCGACGATGGCGACCGGCACGCCGTTCATGTTCTTGATCACGTAGGGCTTGAACACCGGATCGCCGAAATCGGCGGTCTTGACGTTCTGGGCGACGATGTCGACGACGCCGGCGAAGTCCTTCTCCTCGATTTCCTTGACCCGCGCCTCGCCATAGGTGGCTTCCCAGTGCAGGGTCATGACATTGACGCCGAGCGCCTTGCAGGCGTCGACCATGTCCTGGGCGTTGGTCCACAGCGCGGTGCCGGAACCCTGCCAGGTGTCGCCGCCGTCGAGCAGCAGCGCCCCCGGATTGCGCGCCTTCATGCGTTTGACCAGCGTCGCCAGGTGGGCGAAGCCGCCGACCTTGCCGTAGGTTTCGGCGGCCTTCTCGAAATTCAGATAGGTGTAGGCATGCGCCTCGATGCTGTTCGGCTTGAAACCGAAGTGCTTGAGCAGCTTGTCGCCGACCAGGTGCGGCACCTTGCCGAACTGGTCGCCGAAACCGAGATTGACGCTCGGCTCACGAAAATAGATCGGATTGAGCTGGGCGTGGCAGTCGGTGATGTGCAGCAGGCTGACGTTGCCGAACTTAGGCAGGTCGTACAGCTTGCCGGCCCCCTTTTCGGCCAGCGCCAGTTCGCTGTGCAAGGACATGCCGCCAGCGGCGGCCACTGCCAGCACCTGGAGAAACTCTCGACGATTCATGCTCATGAATTGATTCCCTGAAAGAAAAGCCCGGCGGGAATCCGCCGGGCTGGGTCACATCGGTTTTACTTTTTATTGACCGGCGACTGGGGATCGAACAGATAAGCCATCAGATCCTTCATCTGCTTTTCGGTCAGGATTTCCGCGTCGCCATTGCGCGGCATGTTGCTGCAGGCGTTGAAGGCCTTGGCGTTGTAGATCTTGCCCCAGGTGTACTTGACGATGTCGTCGCCGTTGCCGCGGGTCTTGCCATACTCGAGCAGGCTGGGGCCGATGGTGCCGTAGGAGACCTCGTGGTGACTCATCTGGTGACAGTTGTAGCAGCCCCCGCCGTTGTTGAGCGGCGTCTTGTCGGTCCAGGTCAGGCCGCGGCCGTCGACGGCGATCTTCTCGCCGGCCTTCCAGTCGCCGAAGTACTTGCCGTCGGCCGGATAGCGGATGGTCTTCAACTGCTCGGCCTCGATCTTCGCCTGAACTTCCTTGGCCGGCGGCTTGTCCTGCGAGCAGGCTTTCTGCAGATCGAGCTGATACATCCGGTGCTTGGCAGCGATGCCGGTGGTCTTGAACGAGCGGTCCATCATCGCCTTGAACTCGGCGTAGGTGTCCTCGCTGGCGGCCCAGGCCGTCGGCAAGGCTGCCAGCAGGAGGGCGAGTGTGGTGAGTTTCTTCATCTTCGTCTCCTTAGCGCTTGATGCCGGGGGTCACGACCTTGCCGCCGTTGCCGTTGGCCGCCAGATAGACGGACAGGGCGATGGTCACGTCGGAGCCGTAGATCGGCTCGGCGGTCCGTTGCTGCCGGAAGCAGTCGTTGAGCCGGTGCTGCATGGTCCAGAACTGACCGTTCGACACCCGGTAGGCCGGCCAGCTCCCCCAGCCGGCGGCAGCGCCGGCATTGGTGCGCAAATCCGGCAGTTCCTGCATGCGGATGCGCTTGCCCTGGTCACCGTGACAGGTGGCGCAGGAGAAATCCATCGGCCCGGCGCGGTAGTAGAAGGCCATCTTGCCCATCTCGTACATCTGCTTCATGGCGGGCGGACGCATGTCGACCTTGATCTTGTGGCCGTTCGACTGGGTCACGACATAGGCGACCAGGGCCGCCATCTTCTCGCGTTCGCCCTTCAGCCATTTGGCCTTGACGACTTCCTGAGGATCGATCCCCTGCAGGGTTTCCATGCAGGTCATCAGACGCGTCTCGAGGTCCTGGACCTTGCCGGTATCCTTGAAATAGCGCGGCAGCTGGGCGCTGGCGCCCTTGACGACGCCAGGGCCGAGCCCGAGGTCGCAGCGTTCCAGGGTCGCGTTCTTCGGTCCGCGCGCGGTCTTCCACAACTCCTCGCCTTCGGCGGCGACCAGTTCGGAAGGATTGCCGTCCGCCAGGGCATCGCGGTATTCGTTGATGCCATCCAAGAGCTTGGCGCTCGTATCTTCTGCCTGCGCCTGCCCGACAATGGACACGACGAGTGCCAGGGCCAGTGTTTTCAGCCGGTTGTTCATGAACTCCTCCGTTGCATGGTTAAGCGTAGGCCGGTCGCGCTCTGCGTCGCTTCGCCGGCATCGGTACAGGCCGGCCACCCCCGGACCTGTACCGTCCCGTCAGGGTATCAGGCGATGGCCACCTCGTCGGTGCGGGATTCCCCCTTGTTGTCCTTCCAGGACACGGCCAGCTTGTCGCCGGCGGCGCCACCCTTGAAACGGAAGGCCAGGTAGGGGTTCTTCGAAACGGCGGTACCGAACTCGCCGGAAAGAACCACCTTGCCATTGTGCGTGGCAGTGATTTCGGTGATGAACCAGGCCGGGATCACGGCGCCGTTGGCGTCCTTGCGCTGGCCGGTTTCCATTTCGTGGGCGATCAGGGCCTTGACTTCGGTAACGCCATCCTTGACGGAGGCACGGATTCGCATGGGCTTAGTTGCCATTTATCTATCTCCTTGAATTCCAGTATGGGGATCAGCCGCCGCAGCCGCCGAGGGTGACCTTGATTTCCTTGGTCGCCACGAAGAACTTGTCGCCGGCCTTGACCAGCGCGTAGATGTTCGAGGTCTGCCCCATCTTGACCCGGGTCTGGACATTGGCTTCCGTGCCGGCCGGCAGGGTGAAGCTGGCGGCCAGGGCATTCGGGTTCTTCTCGATCAGGATCGCCATCAGCGTCGTTCCCGGAATGGCCGAGGTAACGCCAACCGGCACCACGGCACCGTTTTCAGCGATGTCCGGACCGGTCACCTGGACCTCCTTGCTGTCGGTCGGTTGTGCCGCACCGAGCGCCTTCAGGGTGTCGGCCATGCTCTTCGCTTCGAAGGCGGCCTTGTTCCACTCGGCCAGGGCGATACCCGGCTTGATGATGCCGGCCGCAGCCAGCGCGCCGAGCACGGCAGCGCCGGTCCCGGTTTTCAGTACATTGCGACGTTGATTGTTCATGACTTCTCCTCTCTAAATTGGGAATACGGCTTCCCTGCCTGATACCTTGCTCAATCGACGGTGCGCACGCCACGCACCGGTCCGAAACTGCGATTCTGCTCTTCCAGATTGCCGTGCGCGGTCCGGGCGTAATCCGGCAGCACGGAACCGACGCGCACTTCCTTCTTGCAGTTCTTCATGCACGCGACGTTCTTCACATCGGGCTTGCCACCGTTGCCGATACCGCCCTTGCTCGCCGGCGCGCCGGGCCACATGCCGTGGTCGGTGGTCATGCCGTTGCGGTTGGGCATCAGCTTCTGCACTTCGGCGATGTTCTGGTCCGAGAGCACGAAATCGGCCGGAACGATTTCCGCGAGATTGAGGAAGTAGGCAAGGATCGCATAGACTTCGTCCGGTTTCAGCGATTTCGGTTCCGTCCACGGCATGGCCCGATGAATGTAATCCCAGAGCGTGGAAATGGTCGACACCTTGGTGAAGGTCGTGCGCTGTGGAATGCTGTTGGTCAGGAAACCGCCGACTCGCCCATTGGCGATGTCTTCCTTGGTCGTCCCGCCGATCAAAGGCGTAAACACCTCGTTCGACTCACCGAAGGAACCATGACAGGAAGCGCATTTTTCCTCGAACAGGTCGTTGCCACGCTGCACCCCACCCGAGCCCTTGGGCAGACCCTTGAAATCCGGACGGACATCGATATCCCAGGCGGTCACTTCGGCCGCTGTCGCCTGCCGGCCCAGACCGTAGGTATCGACGGCCTGCGCACTCCAGGCCGCGCCGAGCAGAGCGAGCGCGAGGAGGGATTTAGAGAACCTGAACATTGCTGATCTCCCCGTTGGTATCGACCTTCCAGGTCTGGATGGCGTTGTTGTGATAGATCGACTTGGTGCCGCGCACTTCACGCAACTGACCGTAGGCCGGCTGGACGTAACCGGTCTCGTCGATGGCGCGCGACTGCAGCATCGCCGGCTTGCCGTCCCACACCCAATCGACGTTGAAACGGGTCAGCGCCTTATTCTGGACCGGACCTTCGATCCGCGCCGTCTTCCAGTTGATGCCGCCGTCGAAGGAGACATCGACCCGGGTGATCTTGCCGCGCCCCGACCAGGCCAGGCCGGTGACGTTGTAGAAACCCTTCTCGAGCAGACGCTGGCCGCCCGATGGCGTCGTGATCACCGACTTGCATTCCTGGATCGAGGTGTATTGGCGGTGCTTGCCGTCCGGCATCAGGTCGATGTAATGGACGGCTTCGTCCTTGGTCGCGTAGGGCTTGTCGCCGACTTCGATGCGACGCAGCCACTTGACCCAGGACACGCCCTGCACGCCGGGTACGACCAGACGCAGCGGATAACCGTTTTCCGGCCGCAGCATCTCGCCGTTCTGGCCGTAGGCAACGAAAACTTCGCCGTTCTCGACCATTTCCATCGGGATCGTCCGCGTCATCGACGAACCGTCGGCGCCTTCGGCCAGGACGTAGCGGGCCTTCTTGTAATCGACGCCGCAATCCTCGAGCAGCAGGCGCAGCGGCACGCCGGTGAATTCGGAGCAGGACAGCATGCCGTGCGTGTATTGCACGGTCGGCACCGCGACGTTGCCCCATTCGAGGCCGGTGTTGGCACCGCATTCGATGAAGTGGATGCGCGACACCGACGGCAGGCGCATCAATTCATCCATGGTGTAGACCTTGGGCTTCTTCAGGAAAGCCGGGTCGGAGCCGTTGATCATCAGGCGGTGCTGCGCCGGATCGACATCGTGCCAGCCCTGGTGATGGCGTTCGAAGTGCAGGCCGGACGGGGTGATGATCCCGAACAAGCCTTGCAGCGGCGCGAACGACACCGAGGCCTGGCCGACCCGGGTCAGCCCCGGCGATTCGCGGCGCAACAGCTGGCTCTCGTACTTCGACGGCTGACCGTAGGGGTTCATTGCCACCGGCAAGCCCAGCGTGGTCGTCCAGCTCGGCAAGTTGAGAATCGCCGGATCGCCCTCGGCTGCTCGCGCCGCGATCGGCGCCGCGAGCGCCGCACCGGCGGCCAGGAAGCTCTTGCGCAGAAAATCCCGGCGCCCCGCGGCGACAGCCTTGACCTGCTCGTCGCTCAGGAAATTTTCCGGCGCTCGCTGCAGTCGCCCCGGTTGTTTCGAAAGATCACCCATAAAGTTCATCCCCTCCGCTTATGGACTTCAAGTATTGCCGCGCTCTACCGTCACCCCGAGGTGTTCGCCGATATCCCGACTGGCCACGCTGATGCTGACCGTGCGGCAAATATCGACGAAATTCGGATCGATGACTCGGTAGAACACGGAATTGCCGTCCCGACGCCGCCCCACGACCCCTGACCGATAAAGGATGTTGAGATGCCGGGAAATGTTCGCTTGTGTCAGACCAACCTGATCAACCACTTCATGAACGGGACGCTCCTCGCCGCACAGGCAGGAAAGAATGCGCAAGCGTGTCGGATCGGCCAGCAAGCTGAAGTAATGCGCTACCTGATCGAAGAGTTGGCTTGTCTCGTCCATGTTGTTTTTGATCTAAGTCAAGCCCAATATATAACTGAGTGTCTATATAGTCAACAACTAATATTGTTGCAACGCAGCATGTATTTGGCGCAAAACTGCTATACCCTTGGCAACACGCAGATCACGGCGCACCACAGAAAACCCCGGATCCCGCGCCAAATCGACAACATCCCAGAGGAAGGAGAAGTCTCGATGAAACGACTCAAATCAACCGCTCTTGCCGCACTGCTGCTCGCCGCGGCAGCCGCGCACGCGGCAGACCCCAACCTTGGCCGCAATCTCGCCGCCACCTGCGCCAATTGCCACGGCACCGACGGCAAGGCCGTTCCCGGCAGCGGACTCGACGCCCTGGCCGGCGAAAGCAAGGAAAAACTGCTGCAAAAGCTTGCCGATTTCAAGAGCGGCGACAAGCCGGCGTCGATCATGCACCAGATTTCGCGTGGCTATACCGACGAGCAGTTGCGCCTGATCGCCGAATACTTCGCGGCACAGAAATAAGGGGGAAACGACAATGATGCTGATGAAAAGACGCGACTTTCTCAAGATGAGCGCCACCGCTGGCGCCATGGCTTCGCTCTACGGCTGCGCTGCCGGCGCCAAGGCCGGCGGCCACGTCGTTGTGGTCGGCGGCGGCTACGGCGGCGCGACGGTTGCCAAGTACCTGCGCATGTGGAGCCAGGGCGGCGTCCAGGTGACTCTGGTCGAACGCAACCCGACCTTCATCTCCTGCCCGATTTCCAACCTGGTGATCGGTGGCGACAAGACGATGGAAGACATCACGGTCAGCTACGACAACCTGCGCAACAAATGGGGCGTGCGTGTGGTGCAGGACGAGGTGCTCGGCGTCGACACCGGCAAGCGCACTGTGACGCTGGCCAAGGGCGGCAGCTTGAGCTACGACCGCCTGGTCCTGTCGCCCGGGGTCGATTTCATGTTCGAACAGATTCCCGGCCTGAACAATGCAGCCACCCAGCAGAAAATCCTGCACGCCTGGAAGGCTGGTCCGCAGACCGTCGCCCTGCGCCAGCAACTGGAAGCGATGCCGGATGGCGGCGTCTACGCGATCGCCATCCCCAAGGCGCCGTACCGCTGCCCGCCCGGACCCTACGAGCGTGCCTGCCTGGTCGCCAACTACTTCAAGAAGGCAAAACCGAAATCAAAGGTCGTCATTCTCGACGCCAACGAGGACGTCCAGTCGAAAAAGCCGCTGTTCATGAAAGCCTGGGCCGATCTCTACAAGGGCATGATCGAGTACCGCAACAACAGCGAGGTGAAGGACGTCGAAGTCGCCAGCAACACGGCGATCCTCGAGTTCGATCAGTTCAAGGCCGACGTGCTCAACGTCATCCCGCCGATGCGGGCCGGCAATATCGCCGCCAAGTCGGGGCTGAAGCTGGTCAACAATCGCTGGGTGGACATCAACTGGCTGTCGATGGAATCGACCAGCACACCGGGCGTGCATGTCCTCGGCGACGCCATCTTCCCGGCCCCGACCATGCCCAAGTCGGGCCACATGGCGAACCAGCACGGCAAGCTGGCGGCGGCGGCAATCCTCAACCTGCTTGCCGGCCAGGAACCCAACCCGGCGCCGGTGGTGATGAACACCTGCTACAGCTTCGTCGATTCGAAAAACGTCATCCACGTCGCTTCGGTGCATCAGTACGATGCCGCGACCAAGCTGGTGCAACCGGTCAAGGGTGCGGGCGGCGTCTCGGCGGCGCGCAACGAACTCGAAGGCAAGGTGGCGCTGGCCTGGGCGAAGAACATCTGGGCCGACATGCTGGCCTGAACCTTCTCCGGTAACGCAAAACGGCCGCCCGCAGGCGGCCGTTTTCGTTGGTGGCCGGCGTTCAGTCGAGCGTCGCGATGTAGGCGGCGACGGCGTGCCGCTCGAGATCGGAGAGCTTGGAAGCGACCGTATGCATGACCGCGTTGTCGTTGGTCCGCTCACGGCTGTTGAACAGGCGCAATTGTTCCTCGGTGTAACGCGGATGCTGCCCAGCCAGGCGCGGCAGTTGCGGCGTGCCGTGCCCTTTGGCGCCATGGCAGCTCGAACAGGCGGGCAGACCGGTGAACTGGTTGCCGCGCTGGAAGACGAAGCGGCCGACGGCGACCAGATCGGCATCGGCGACTTCGCGCCCGGGCAGCTGCTTGTTCTCGAAGAAACGCCCCAGCGCCTTCATGTCTTCCAGCGTCAGTTCTTCGGACTGCGGCTTCATCGTGTCGCTCTTGCGCTTGCCCGACTTGAAGTCGCCGAGCTGCTTGGCGATGTACTCCCAATGCTGCCCGGCCAGCCGAGGGAAGACCGCGCTGGCGGCTTCCCCTTCCATGCCGTGACAGAGGAAGCAACGCCCGCCGACGATTTCCTCGGCGCGCGCCATCGCCGCCGCATCCTGAGCGCTGGCTGCGCCGGCCAGCCCAGCCGCGACAGCGAAACCTGCCGCAAATCTTGCCAATCCCTTCATTTGTCCCCGCCTCTGGTTTTGTTGTCAAACATCAGCAAATCGTAATTTGCTTGAGCAGGACTTGCAAGGCGTTCAGGCGTGCCCGGTGCTGCCGAAACCGCCCTCGCCGCGATCGCTGGCGGAAAATTCATCGACCACGTTGAAACCGACCTGCAGAACCGGCACCACGACGAGCTGGGCGATGCGTTCGAGCGGCGCGATGGTGAATGGGAGCTGACTACGGTTCCACATCGACACCATAAGTTGCCCCTGATAGTCGCTGTCGATCAACCCGACCAAGTTACCAAGGACGATGCCGTGCTTGTGGCCGAGGCCCGAGCGCGGCAGGATCATCGCCGCCAGCCCGGGATCGGCAAGATGGATGGCAAGCCCGGTCGGCACCAGCACAGTCTGCCCCGGCGCCAGTTCAAGCGCCTCGTCGAGGCAGGCGCGCAGGTCCAGACCAGCTGAACCGGGCGTCGCGTAATGCGGCGGGTTGTCCTTGAGGCGGGAGTCTAGAATCTTGACGTCGATGCGATGCATTAGAGATTTCCTGTCAGTCGGGCAATATGTTCGATCAGTTGCCGGGCCAGCACGTCCTTGCTGGCCGGCGCGAGAGGATGGCTGCCGTGGTCGTCGAACAGCACCAGCCGGTTGTCGTCGCCGCCGAAGCCGTCCTGGATCAGGTTGCCTGCGATCAGCGGGATTTTCTTCTTCCGCCGCTTGGCTTGCGCGTATGCCTCGAGATTGCGGCTCTCCGCCGCGAAGCCCACGCAGAACGGGCCGCTCGGCAAGGCCGCAACTTCGGCCAAGATGTCCGGATTCTCGACCAGCTCGATCGCCGGCATGCCGCCGTGGTCCTTCTTCAACTTGTGCTCGGCGGCATTGGCAACCCGATAATCGGCGACCGCGGCAACGCCGATGAAGATATCCGAAGCCGCCGCCCGCGCCATCACCGCGCCGTACATGTCGAGCGCACTGCGTACCATGATCCGCTCGACGCCCAGCGGCGCCGCCAGCGCCACCGGTCCGGAAACCAGAGTGACTTCGGCACCGGCCTGCCGCGCGGCGCGGGCGATCGCATAGCCCATGCGCCCGGACGACAGGTTGGTGATGCCGCGCACCGGATCGATCGCCTCGAAGGTCGGCCCGGCAGTGAGCAGCACGCGCCGCCCGGCCAGGCATTTGGCGGCCAGGAAATCGATCACCTGCTCGACGATTTCCTCGGGCTCGAGCATCCGCCCCAGCCCGACCTCACCGCAGGCCTGGGCGCCGCTGGCCGGACCGAGCAGGCCGACGCCATCCACCGCCAGTTGCGCCACGTTGCGCTGCGTCGCCGGGTTCTCCCACATCTGGCGGTTCATCGCCGGAGCCACCAGCAACGGGCAAGCGCGCGCCAGCACCATGGTCGCCAGCAGATCGTCGGCCAGGCCATGAACGATGCGCGCCAGGAAATCGGCCGTCGCTGGCGCCACCAGAATCAGGTCGGCCTGCCGCGAGAGATCGATATGCGCCATCCCGTTCGGCATCGTCGGATCCCACTGGTCGGTGAATACCGGTTTGCCGGACAGGGCCTGGAAGGTGGTCGGCGTGACGAAATGGGTCGCCCCCTCGCTCATCGCCACCTGGACATCTGCCCCCTGGCGCACCAAGAGGCGGACCAGTTCCGCTGCCTTGTAGGCGGCGATGCCGCCCGTGACACCGAGCACGATACGCTTGCCACTTAATTCCATTGTCATTTGTCGGTAAGATAGCCGGACCCGTATTCTACTGGAGTCCGGAACATGGCGATCACCGATTGGCCGGCCAGCGAAAGACCACGCGAGAGACTGCTCGCCCTCGGGCCGCAAGCACTGTCCGACGCCGAACTGCTGGCGATCTACCTGCGCGTCGGCGTGCGTGGCCGCAGCGCCGTCGACCTCGCCCGCGAACTGTTGCGCCGCCACGACGGCCGCCTGAGCAAGCTGGCCACCGCACCGCTGGCGCAACTGGCGGCAACGCCGGGAATCGGCCAGGCCAAGGCGGCGCAACTGCAGGCCAGCTTCGAACTGGCGCGGCGCGCCCTCGCCGAGGAAATGGGCGAACGCGACAACTTCAGCTCGCCGGAGCTGGTCCGCGACTGGCTGCGCCTGCAATTAGCGATGCACCAGCACGAAGTCTTCATGGCCCTCTGGCTGGACGCGCAGAACCGGCTGCTGCTCGCGGAAACCTTGTTTACCGGCACCCTGACCCAAACCTCGGTTTATCCTAGGGAAGTCGTCAAGCGCGCCTTGAGCACCAATGCCGCCGCCGTCATCCTGGCGCACAACCATCCTTCGGGTCTGGCCGAACCATCGAGTGCCGACCAGTTGCTGACCGGCAGCCTCAAGCAGGCGCTGGCGCTGGTCGACGTCCGCCTGCTCGACCATTTCATCGTTGCCGGCAACGCCCGCCCGCTTTCGTTCGCCGAACGCGGGCTGATTTGATTCGAAAAAAGCTTGCCCTGACAATACCTTCCGGTTAGAATCACGGGCTTTCTTCTAGCCAATTCTGGAGCACCATCATGGCGCGAGTCTGCCAAGTAACGGGTAAAGGCCCGATGGTTGGGAACAACGTTTCCCACGCCAATAACAAAACGAAGCGCCGCTTCCTGCCGAATTTGCAGTATCGTCGCTTCTGGGTCGAAAGCGAGAACCGCTTCGTCCGTCTGCGCGTTTCCAACGCCGGTCTGCGCGTCATCGACAAGAAGGGCATTGATGCCGTCCTGTCCGACCTGCGCGCCCGCGGCGAAATCTAATCAAGAGGAACTGACAAATGGCTAGCAAAGGCGGTCGCGAAAAGATCAAGCTGGAATCCACCGCGGGTACCGGTCACTTCTACACCACTTCCAAGAACAAGCGCACGACGCCTGAAAAACTGGAATTCATGAAGTACGACCCGAAGGCTCGCAAGCATGTGGCCTACAAGGAAATCAAGCTGAAGTAAGTTCAGCCGATGCAAAAAAACCCGCCGCTGGCGGGTTTTTTTTGCCGCCCGAATCAGTTTTCCCGCTTTGCCAGCAGCAAGGCATACAACGCAATCCCGGCAAACAGCAGCAACGACCAGTTGGCCATCGACAGCCCGAGGAAAACCCATTCCTTGCTCGAGCAGAATCCAGTCGCCAGGAAAAGCGATGGCCACTCCATACCCAGCCAATCGACCAGACGCTCGATCACGTCGGGATCGGTGAAACCGCACTCCGGCGCCAGGTCGGGAAAAGCCTGCATCCAGGTCTGGTAGGCCGCGATCCCGACCCCGAGCAACGCCAGCCCGCCAATCGCCAGCGCCGATAGTGAAGCGATAAGAGGCACCAGGAACCCGAGCAAGGCAAGGCCGCCGATCACCAGATAGAGGACGCGCTGAAAGATGCAATAAGGGCAAGGCGAAAGACTGAGCAGGGACTGCAACTGCATGCCGGCCGCAGCGACGCCGAAGCTCCCCATAGCCAGCGCGGCAAACCAGGCCCGCTGAGGATAGCGGGAAAACAAGCTGCGAAAAAAAGCAAACATCTAAATCTCCAAAAACAACAAGACAGGACAATATTTCGCAAAAATCTTGCGAACAGGGCGTGCATACCGCAGAATGTAAAAATAACGCGCCCAAAAGGCCACATTATTGCGGAGACAAGTTTTGCCCAACCCTTCCCCTCAGCGGGACAGCGAGCATCTGCTCGCCCTGCTCGCGGCGTGTAACACGCCACGGCTATCGGCCTCCGAGGAGGCCTCAATGTTACGCCAACAATGCCAGCTCCTCGTCGATCGCGGCGGCTATCTCTCGGCTAGCGTTTCGCTGGCCAGCACCGGGGGGGCTGACAAGACCGAAGAAGACACCCGTGTCATCGCCCATGGCGCTGCCTCGCCAAGCGCCCCCGCCCTCTCAGGAGAGGCGGCAAGATTGACTCTTCATCTTGATGAAGCACAGCGGCTGGGAAAACTGCTCATTGAAAAGAGCGGACGGGATTTTACGACCGCAGAACGTCTCGCGCTCGACATCGTGGCCAAAAACATCGGCGCCACGCTGTCCCGGATCCGTCAAGCAAGCGCCGGAAAACAACTGGAATCCCGCTTGCGCCAGCTTTCCCGGGCGCTTGATTCGAGCCTCAACGGTGTGATGATCACGTCCTCGACCCAGCTCGACCATCCTATCGTTTACGTCAACCCGGCATTCGAGAAGATCACTGGCTACTCCGCCTCTGAAGTCATCGGTCGCAGCGGTCGCTTCCTGATCGGTCATGACCTGCAGCAACGCGGTCTGGCGGCGATTCGCGAGGCGCTGCGCAAACGCCACCAGGCCCATGCCATCTTGCGTAATTATCGCAAGGACGGCTCCCTGTTCTGGAACGAACTATTCATCGCCCCGGTGCGCGACGAAAGCGGTAGTTTCACCACGCATTTCGTCAGCATCATCAATGATGTCAGCGAACGCATCGGTTACGAGAAGCAACTGGAATTCCACGCCAACCATGACCCCCTGACCGGTCTGGCAAACCGTAACCTGCTCAACGACCGAATCGCGCAGGCGATCGTCCGGGCACGAAGCGACGGCATGATGACTGGTTTGCTGCAACTCGGTCTGGACCGCTTTCGCTGGATCAACGACAGTCTCGGCCACGCTTCAGCAAACGAAGTATTGAAAGAGGTGGCACAGCGCCTGCGCGAATGCGTTCGCGATACCGACACCGTAGCCCGGCTCGCCGGTGACGAATTCGTCATCGTCATCGGCAGATTGACGACGACGAACGAATTGGCCGGCATCGCCAACAAGATACTGCGTCTTGTCAATCAGCCCATCCCTTGCGCCGATCGGGAAATCGTCGTCACTGCGTCGATCGGCGCCGCCATCTACCCCGGCGACGGAGAGCAAGGGGATACCCTGCTGCGCCACGCCGATATCGCGATGCATCAGGCAAAGGCGGAGGAGCGCAACAGCTATCGCTTTTTCATGCCGACCACTCGAGCCTCCGTCATCGACCGCCTCAGCCTGGAAGGCGATTTGCGTCACGCCATCGCGCACGATGAGTTGGTGGTGCATTATCAACCCCTGGTTGAACTGAGCGGCGGCACGATCATCGGCGCCGAAGCGCTGGTGCGCTGGCAACATCCGCAACGCGGCTTGATCCCTCCCGACGAATTCATCCCGCTGGCGGAAGAAAGCGGCCTCATCATCGACATCGGCGAACAGGTCTTGCGTCAGGTTTGCCGCGACCTCGGCCGATGGCGCGACAGTGGCTTGCAAGCTGGCCGGATATCGATCAATCTCTCGGCCCGCCAGTTCCGGCGCGACGGTCTCGCTGCCAGCATCCACCGGAGTCTCACCGAATCAGGCATTGGCGGACGGCAGTTGGCCTTCGAAGTGACCGAAAGCGTGGTCATGCACGATCTCGAGCACACTGCGCAGGTACTGACCGAAATTCGCGAGCTGGGTGCCAGCATTTCGCTCGACGACTTCGGCACCGGCTACTCCAGTCTCGCCTACCTGCGCCGCCTGCCAATCGACATCTTGAAGATCGATCGCAGCTTCGTTCGTGACCTGCACCTCGAACCCGACGCCGCAGCCATCGCTCATGCCGTCATCGCCATGGCGCACAAACTCGGGCTTGGCGTCGTCGCGGAAGGTGTCGAATGCGCTGCGCAACTGGCCCTGCTGCGGGAATTCGACTGCGAAGAAGGCCAGGGCTTTCTGTTCAGCCGCCCGTTGCCGCCCGAACAATACGCCATCATCCTGAAACAAGGACGGCTGCCACTGGCCTCCCCACCGGCCGACGCCCCCCGCCGCCCGAGCAAATGGAACACGCCAGCGCCCCGGCGAACAGAAAGATCACTGGGCATCGGCAACGCCGCACCTTGATCTTCCCTATGGACCGCGGCTCCTCCGCTCGCTAAACTGGCGTCCATGACCACGCGCATCCTGCTTGTCGAAGACGACGAACGTCTGGCCGGACTGACGGCCGAATACCTGTCCCGCAACGATCTCGAAGTCAGCATCGAGCCCCGCGGCGACACCGCCGAGGCTCGCATACTCGCCGAACAGCCCGATCTCGTCATCCTTGACGTGATGCTGCCCGGCAAGGATGGGTTCGAAGTCTGTCGCGGCGTCCGCCAGCAATACCGTGGCGTCATCCTGATGCTTACCGCCCGTGACGAGGACTTCGACCAGATTCTTGGTCTCGAACTCGGCGCTGACGACTACATCGCCAAACCGGTACAGCCGCGCGTCCTGCTGGCGCGGATCAAGGCCTTGCTGCGCCGCCTGCCGGTCAGCGGCGACGATGCCGGCGACAGCGACTCGCAGGTCTTCGGCCAGTTCCGCATCAGTCAGGCGACCCGCACCGCCACCCTCAACGCTCAACCGATCGATCTGACCACCGCCGAGTTCGACCTGCTCTGGTTGCTTGCCAGCCATGCCGGCAACGTGCTGTCGCGCGACGACCTGCTGCAGGAGTTGCGCGGCATCGGCTTCGACGGCCTCGACCGCTCGATCGACGCCCGCATCTCCCGACTGCGCAAGAAGCTGAACGACGATCCAGAGAACCCGACGCGCATCAAGACCGTACGCGGCAAGGGCTACCTGTTCAGCAAGCATGACTGGAACTGAGGGAGAAGCCGGCGCGCCCTCCGGCAAGCCAGGCCGCCAGGGACTGGCCCGCTCCTTGTTCCGGGTATCTTTGCCACGCTGGCGAGGCAGCCGCTACAGCCTGTCCAAGCTCTTCCTCAATTTCTACCTGCTGGCGATGGGCTCCTTCGTCGCCATCGCCTTCATCGCCGATTTCATCATCTCGACGGCGCAACAAGGCATCACCGACGACTACGCCCGCCGCTTCATGCGCGGCACCATCACCCTGATCGAAGATGAACTCTTCCGCCACCCCCGACGCCAGTGGGAACGCAAGATCCGGGAAATCGACGGAAAGTTTTCCTACAAGCTCGATATCGTCGAACGCCGCTCGCTCGACATCCGCCTGACCAGCGCCCAGGTCGAGAAACTCGATGCCGGCGACATCGCCATCGCCCACGACCACGACGTGATGTATCACCGCCTCGGCACCAGCAGCAAGGTGCTGGTCGTCGGCCCGCTATCGGCCACCCACAACCCGGAACACAACGAACGCCTGCCGCTCGATCTGCGGCTGCGGCTACTGACCTGGAGCCTGATTGGCGTCATTTTCGCGATCGCCCTCTGGTTCTGGGTGCGCCCCGTCTGGCGCGATCTCGAATCGCTGCGCCAGACCGCCCGCGACCTCGGTGACGGCGACTTCGAAGCGCCGCCGCCGGTGGTGCATACGCAACTGTTCGCGCCGCTCGCCGATACATTGATCAGCATGTCGGAGCGGGTTCGCCAACTGCTGGCAACGCACCGTGAACTCTCCTGTGGCATTTCGCACGAACTGCGCACGCCGATTGCCCGCATGCGCTTCGCCCTCGAAATGCTTTCGGAAACCACCGAGATCGGCGAACGCCAACGCCTTTGGGCGATGATGGAAGCCGACCTCGACGAACTGGATCAATTGATCGATACCAGCCTGACCTACGCTCGTTTCGAACGAGAAGCCCCGGAAGCCCATTTTTCAAGCGTCGCTTTCGCCGACTGGCTGAGCGACGAGGTCGACTCGGTCAGGCTGCTCGGTCGCCAGTTGAATGTCAGCGTCGATACCAGCCTGCTACCTGAAAACCTTCGGGTTGATCTCGACCGCAAGGCAATGCCCTACGCGCTACGCAACCTGCTGCGCAATGCCTTCAAGTATGCCGCGCGTGAAATCCGGGTCAGCAGCGAACTCCTCGGCGACCAGATTGCCGTTCATGTCGACGACGACGGCATCGGCATCCCGGAAGGCGAACGCGAACATATCTTTTCCGCCTTCACCCGTCTTGATCGCTCACGCGACCGTTCGACCGGTGGCTATGGTCTGGGCCTGGCGATTGCCAGGCGCGTTCTCGAACTGCACGGCGGAACCGCCTACGCCGCCGCATCGCCGCTTGGTGGTGCCCGCTTCACCCTGAGCTGGAAAGCGCACCAGTAGTTGCCGGTTACACACCGTCATAATACAAAGCCTTGCGGTTACTTCACCGCAACCTAGCCAGCACAGCCCCGAGCAGAGGTATTACCTAGAATGACAGCCATGACGAACCCGGCTTCATCCCAGGAAATGGAAGAGGACATCATGCTCGAAAGCAACATCAAGGCATTCATTGCCGCCGCCCGCTATTACCTGCTCGGCCTTCTGCCTCCGCCAGCAACTCAGCAACTGGCAACCATACCTGCCAGGCGCCAAGCTTGATCGATCTCGCCGTGTCGGGTGATCTGCCTTTCCACGAGAGTCTGGCGGTATTCCTTGGCGTCACCGGGACGCAATGGCTGATTGAGGGCGACGCGGACCCGTTTATTGCACTGCTGCTGGCGCTGGCGGTTGGTGTGGCAATTGGTCTGGCAAGATATCTGCGCTCGATTCACCGGGACTGAATCGCCCCGCCGCCTACAGCAGGTCTTTCTTATCTGCCTCAGCGCGTCAGCCAATAGAGCGCGGCAATCGTCTTGGCGTCCGTTATCTCGCCGTTGAATATCGCTTGCCTGGCATCGGCCGGCGAAAGCTCCAGAACATCCAGGAATTCATTGTGATCGAGCGCCTGCGCGCCAAGCGAATGCAGGCCACTGGCAAGGAATATCTCGATCCGTTCGTCGGCATAGCCGATACAAGGATGCATCGTCCCCAGGTGTGTCCATTCCGCAGCCCGATACCCGGTTTCTTCGAGCAGTTCCCGTTGAGCGGTATCAAGCAGGGTTTCCCCAGGATCGATCTTGCCCGCGGGCAACTCCAGAAAGACCCGCCGCAACGGGTAACGGAACTGCCGCTCGAACAGCAGGCTACCGTTGGGCAACTGCGCCAGAATCACCACAGCGCCGGGATGGCGGATATATTCCCTGACCGAGATCTTGCCGTCGGGCAGACGCACACGGTCTCGCCTGACGTCAAGCATGACGCCTTTGAATACCGATTCGCTCTCGACCTCGGTTTCCTTCAGGTGACTATCCATCTCCATGGTCCACTCCCAAAAAAAACGCCCCGACCAGCGGGGCGTCGTTTCGAATTGAAAACTCGATTTACAGCGAGCGCAACAGGGCGTAAGCGCAAAGCGACATCAGCACCTGCGGGAAGACGCCAAGCACGGCCACCGCCAGACCGTTGACCGAAATCAGCAGGCGCATGTCGAGACCGGCCGCAATCGGGGTTTCGTCGGCGGGCGCATCGAAGTACATCAGCTTGACGACGCGCAGGTAGTAGAAGGCGCCGATCAGCGAGAAGAGGATGGCGACGATTGCCAGCCACAGATAATCGGCAGCGACGACCGCCTGCAGCACCGAGAACTTGGCGAAGAAGCCGATGAAGAACGGCACCCCGGCCATCGAGAACATCAGCATCATCATGATCGCCGCGAACCACGGGCTACGCTTGTTCAAGCCCTTGTAGTCGTCGAGATTGTCGGCCTCAAAACCGGCACGCGCCATCAGCAGGACGACACCGAAGGTACCGGCCGACATCAGGACGTAGGAAATCACGTAGAACATCGACGAGCTGTAGGCGTTGAGGGCGTAGCGCGCATCCCCGGAAACGACGCCGGTGACGATGCCGAGCAGCATGAAGCCCATGTGCGAGATCGCCGAGTAGGCCAGCATCCGCTTCAAGCTGGTCTGAGCGATGGCGGCGAGGTTGCCGACGGCCATCGACAACACCGAGAGGACAATCAGCATGTCCTGCCAATCGGCCGCCAGGGTGATCAGACCACCGACCAGCAGGCGCATGACGATGGCGAAGGCGGCCAGCTTCGGCGCCGAACCGATGAGCAAGGTCACCGTCGTCGGCGCACCGTGGTAGACGTCAGGCACCCACATGTGGAAAGGAACGACGCCGAGTTTGAAAGCCAGCCCGGCAACCAGGAAAACCAGACCGAAGACCAGCACGGTACGGTTGCTTTCAGCGTTGTAGAGGGTCTCGGCGATCTTGGTGATTTCAAGCGTGCCGGTGCCGCCATAGATCATCGACATGCCGTAGAGCAGCATGCCGGAAGCCAGCGCACCAAGGATGAAGTACTTCATCGCCGCTTCAGTGGAAGCAACGCTGTCGCGGTTCATCGCCACCATACCGTAAAGCGACAGCGAGAGCAGTTCCAGACCCACGTAGATGGTGACGAAGTTGTTGGCCGAGATCATCACCATCATGCCCAGGGTCGCCGTCAGCGCCAGTACGTAATACTCGCCCTTGTTCATTGTCGGGCGGTCGAACAGGTAACCGCGCGAGTAGAACAGCACGACAATCATCGTCATGTAGACGAAGAGCTTCAGCAGGTCGGCCATCATGTCGTCGACGAACATGTTGCTGAAGGTGTAAGTGATGTCGGCGGTACTGGTATAGACCTGGATCGCGGCACAACCGAGCAGCGTCAGTTGCGTCAGCAGGAAGGTCGGCGTCCGGCGGCTGTCCTTGACGAACAGGTCGACCATCAGGATGACCAGCAACATCGCCGCCAGGAAAATTTCCGATGCAGCGGGCAGGAGATCGGGAACAACGAAATTGTCGAACATGTCGGCTACCGTTTATTGAATCTTGCTGATGGCCACGTGACGCAGCAGGTCATTGACCGATGCGTGCATGAAGTCGGTGAAGACCTGCGGATAGAGACCCATCCACAGGGTGCACAGGGCGAGTACGGCGAGAATGGCGAATTCGCGGCCATTGATGTCGCTCAACTCGGCAACGTGATGGTTGGCGACTTCACCGAAGATCACCCGCTTGTACATCCACAGCGTGTAGGCAGCGCCGAGGATCAGCGAGGTGGCGGCGGCGAAGGCAACCCAGAAGTTGAACTTGACGGCGCCCAGGATGACCATGAATTCCCCGACGAAACCGGAAGTCGCCGGCAGGCCGGCATTGGCCATCGAGAACAGCATGAACAAGGCGGCAAACTTCGGCATGGTGTGGACGACACCGCCGTAATCGGCAATCTGCCGGCTATGCACGCGGTCGTACATGACGCCGATCGAGAAGAACATCGCGCCGGACACAAAACCGTGCGAAACCATCTGCACCAGCGCGCCTTCGATACCCAGCGAACTGAACATGAAGAAGCCCAGGGTGACGAAGCCCATGTGCGCGATCGACGAGTAAGCGACCAGCTTCTTCATGTCTTCCTGGACCAGCGCGACGAAGCCGATGTAGACCACAGCGATCAGCGACAGCGCGATGACCAAGCCGGACAATTCGTGCGATGCATCGGGTGCGATCGGCAGCGAAAAGCGCAGGAAACCGTAAGCCCCCAGCTTGAGCGCGATCGCCGCGAGCACGATCGAGCCGCCAGTCGGCGCTTCGACGTGGGCATCGGGCAGCCAGGTATGCACCGGCCACATCGGCACCTTGACCGCAAAGGCGACCAGGAAGGCGAGGAAGACACCGATCTGCGGCGCCATGCCGAGCGGCAACTGGTGCCAGTCAAGAATCGAGAAGCTGCCGCCGGACTGGAAGAACAGGTACATCTGGGCAATCAGGAAGAGCAGCGAGCCGAACAGGGTGTAGAGGAAGAACTTGAAGGCCGCATAGACACGGCGCACGCCGCCCCAGACGCCGATGATCAGGTAAAGAGGAATCAGCGAGGCTTCGAAGAAGACGTAGAAAAGGATGCCATCGAGCGCGGTGAAGATGCCGTTCATCAGCCCGGACATGATCAGGAAGGCGGCCATGTACTGGGCGACCTTTTCCTGGATCACTTCCCAGCCGGCGGCGACGACGATGATCGTGATGAAGGCGTTGAGGATCACGAACAACATCGAGATGCCATCGACCCCGAGGTGATAGTGGATGTTGAATCGCGGAATCCAGCTATGCAGTTCGACGAACTGCATCGCGCCCTGCGACACATCGAACCCGGTCCACAACGGCAGGGTGACCAGGAAGCCAAGTACTGCACCGACCAGGGCGAGCATCCTGGCCATGGGCGCATTGCGGTCGCCACCGGTCAGCAGGACGATACCGCCTGCGACGATGGGAACCCAGATGGCGAGAGATAGCAGCGGGTAATTCGACATGTTATTCCTTGCTGTTCTGCGGGCGATTCATGCTATGCGCGGTTGATCCACCAGGTCATCATGGCTAGCAGACCGATGATCATGGTAAATGCGTAGTGATAAACGTAGCCGGTCTGGAACAGCCGGGTGATGGTCGAAACCCAGCCGACCACCTTGGCCGAACCATTGACGATCAGGCCGTCGATGATGCCAACGTCGCCACCGCGCCAGAGCACCTTGCCGAGCAGGCGCGAGCCACCGGCGAAGACGGTCTCGTTGATCTGGTCGAAGTAGTACTTGTTTTCGAGAATCGTGTTGATCGCCGAGAAACGACGCTGGATCGCCGCCGGGATGTCCGGCCGCTTCATGTAGAAGAACCAGGACAGCGCGACGCCAGCCAGCGCCAGGAAAAACGGCAGCGACGTGAAGGCATGCAGGCCCATGGCGGCAGCGCCGTGGAATTCCTCGATGAAATGCGAGAACGCCGGATGCGCCACTTCGTCGATGTGGATGACGCCCTTGAAGTAGTCGCCGCCAAGCATCGGACCGATGCCGATGTAACCGATGACCACCGACGGTATCGCCAGCAGCACCAGCGGCAGGGTCACCACCCACGGCGTTTCGTGCGGCTTCTGGCCCGGTGCCAGACCATGGTGGTGATCGTGGGCGACTTCTTCGTCGTCGTGATCGCCATGGTGTTCGTGATGATGGGCGTCGTCAGCCTTGCCGAAGCGCTCTTCGCCGTGGAAGACCAGGAAATACATGCGGAACGAGTAGAAGGCGGTGACGAAGACACCGGCCAGCACGGCAAAGTAGGCGAAACCGGCGCCCGGGATGTGCGAGAGCTTGACCGCTTCGATGATCGAATCCTTGGAATAGAACCCGGCCAGGAACGGCGTGCCGATCAGTGCCAGCGAGCCGATCAGCGAGGTGATCCAGGTGATCGGCATGTACTTCCTCAGACCGCCCATGTTGCGGATGTCCTGGTCGTGGTGCATGCCGATGATCACCGAGCCGGCGGCGAGGAACAGCAGCGCCTTGAAGAAGGCGTGCGTCATCAGGTGGAAGATCGCCACCGAGTACGCCGAAGCCCCCAGCGCCACCGTCATGTAGCCGAGCTGCGACAGCGTCGAGTAGGCGACGACGCGCTTGATGTCGTTCTGGATGATGCCGAGGAAGCCCATGAACAGCGCGGTGATGGCGCCGATGGTGATGACGAAGGACAGTGCCGTCGTGGACAACTCGAACAGCGGCGACATCCGCGACACCATGAAGATGCCGGCGGTGACCATGGTCGCGGCGTGGATCAGCGCCGAAATCGGCGTCGGGCCTTCCATCGAATCCGGCAGCCAGACGTGCAGCGGCACTTGCGCCGACTTGCCCATGGCGCCGATGAACAGGCAGATGCAGGTGACGGTCATCAGCGACCACTGCTGATCGCCCCAGATGTTGATCTTGGCGTCGGCAAGCGACGGCGCCGCCTTGAACACTTCGGCGTAGTCGAGGGTGCCGAAATGCGCCAGCACCAGGCCGATGCCGAGGATGAAGCCGAAGTCGCCGACGCGGTTGACCAGGAAGGCCTTCATGTTGGCGAAGATCGCCGTCGGCCGGGTGTACCAGAAGCCGATCAGCAGGTAGGAGACGAGACCGACCGCTTCCCAACCGAAGAAGAGTTGGGTGAAGTTGTTGGCCATCACCAGCATCAGCATCGAGAAGGTGAACAGCGAGATGTAGCTGAAGAAGCGGTTGTAGCCCGGATCATCGTGCATGTAGCCGATGGTGTAGATGTGCACCATCAGCGAGACGAAGGTGACGACCAGCATCATCGTCACGGTCAGCGTGTCGATCAGGAAGCCGACCTCGAACTTGTAGTCGCCGCTGGTCAGCCAGGTGTAGACCGGGCCGTTGAAGGTGTTGCCGGCCATCACGTCCTGGAAAATGAACAGCGAGGCGACGAAGGCGATGGCGACACCGGCGATGGTCGCCGTGTGGGCGACCCAGCGCGGGATGACGCGGCAGAAAAGGCCGGCGATCATGGCACCGATCAGGGGCGCCATCGGCACGAGCAGGTAGAGTTTTTGCATTTCCATGGTTAACCCTTCAGGCTGCCCAGGTCATCCACGTGGATGCTCTTGAGGTTGCGGAACAGCACGATCAGGATCGCCAGGCCGATGGCGGCCTCGGCGGCGGCGACGGTCAGGATGAAGAAGACGAAGATCTGCCCGGAGAGATCGCCCAGATAGTGCGAGAAGGCGACGAAGTTCATATTGACCGCGAGCAGCATCAGTTCGATCGCCATCAGCAGGACGATCAGGTTCTTCCGGTTGAGGAAGATGCCGACCACGCTGATCGCGAACAGGATCGCGCCAAGGATCAGGAAATGGGAAAGTGAAAGCGTCAGCATGTTGGCCCCGGGTCAGTCTTTTTCAACAGGCATCTGGATCACGCGCATGCGGTCCTTGGCCTTGACGAAGACCTGCGTGTTCGGATTGGAAATCTTCGATTTCTTCGGCCCGCGGTAGGTCAGCACGATGGCGGCGATCATGCCGACGAGCAGGATGATCGAGGCGAGTTCGAAGGGGAACACGTAATCGGTGAACATCAGCGTACCGATTTCCTTGGTGTTCGACACGCCAGCCGGAACGACAGCTTCGGCGGCCGGCACCTGGAAGTACTTGCTACCGAGTACCAGTCCCATCTCGAGAACCATCAGCAGGCCGAGTACGGCGCCGAGCGGCAGGTATTGCCAGAAGCCCTCGCGGATACGGTCGAGGTTGATGTCGAGCATCATGACGACGAACAGGAAGAGCACCATGACCGCGCCGACATAGACGAGGATGATGGCGATCGCCAGGAACTCCGCCTGCAGCAGCGCCCAGATGCCACCGCAGGTGAAAAAGGCAAGCATCAGGTGCAGCGCGGCATACACCGGGTTGCGCGCGGTGATCACGCGCAGCGCGGCGAACACCAGGATCGCGGAGAGGAAGAAGAAAACGGCAGTCGGGAAATCCATCGCGGGCACCTGTCAGCGGTAGGGCGCATCAAGCGCGCGGTCTTCGGCAATCTGCGCTTCATAGCGCTCACCGTTGGCCAGCAGCATCTGCTTGGTGTAGTAGAGGTCGCCGCGCTTTTCGCCGTGGTACTCGAAAATGCGCGTTTCGACGATCGCGTCGACCGGGCAGGCTTCCTCACAGAAACCGCAGAAGATGCACTTGGTCAGATCGATGTCGTAGCGGGTGGTGCGACGCGAACCGTCGTCGCGCGGCTCAGCCTCGATGGTGATCGCCATCGCCGGACAGATCGCCTCGCACAGCTTGCAGGCGATGCAGCGTTCCTCGCCGTTCTCGTAGCGGCGCAGCGCGTGCAGGCCGCGGAAACGGCCGCTTTGCGGCGTCTTTTCTTCTGGATACTGGACGGTGATCTTACGGGCAAAGAAATACTTGCCCGTCACCGACATGCCTTTCAACAGCTCCTTGAGGAAGAGGCTGTTGAAGACTTCCATCATCGAACCCATTCTTATTCTCCTCAGTTCCAGATGTTCAGCGGGGACAGCATCCACGCCCCGACGACGACCAGCCAGATCAGGCACAGCGGCAGGAAGACTTTCCAGCCCAGGCGCATCAAGAGGTCATAGCGATAACGGGGGAAGGTGGCGCGGAACCACAGGAAAAGGACGAGCACGAAGAACATCTTGGCGAACAGCCAGAGGATGCCGTCGGGCAGGAAGCCGACCGGCGACAGCCAGCCGCCGAGGAACAGCAGCGAGGTCAGCGCGGAGACCAGGATCATGTTCGCGTATTCGGCCAGGAAGAACAGCGCGAAGGCCATGCCGGAGTATTCGACGTGGAAACCGACGATTTCCGATTCGCCTTCGGCGAGGTCGAAGGGCGCGCGGTTCAGTTCGGCGGTGCCGGCAATCAGGTAGACCACGAACATCGGCAGCAGCGGCAGCCAGTTCCACGACAGGAAACCGAGGCCGAAATCGGCGAAGCGCCCGCTCGCCTGACCATTGACGATCTCACCGAGATTGAGGCTGTTGGAAACCATCAGCACGGTGATCAGCGAGAAGCCCATGGCGATTTCGTAGGACACCATCTGGGCGGCGGAGCGGATACCGCCGAGGAAGGCATACTTGGAGTTCGACGCCCAACCGGAGAGGATGATCCCGTACACGCCGATCGAGCTGATCGCCATGATGTAGAGCAGGCTGGCGTCGATGTCGGCCAGGACCAGGCCGTCGCCGAACGGCACCACGGCCCAGACCGCCAACGCCGGCGCCATCGCCAGCATCGGCGCGACGATGAAGACGCCCTTGCTCGAACTGCTGGGAACGATGACTTCCTTGAGCAGGAGCTTGAGGCCGTCGGCGATCGGCTGGATCAGGCCGTAGGGGCCGACCCGGTTGGGACCGATACGGACCTGCATGTAGCCAATCACCTTGCGCTCGACCCAGGTCAGGTAGGCAACGCCCAGCAGCAGCGGAGCAACGATCAGAACGATCTTGATCAGGGTCCACACGGCCGGCCAGACGCCGCCGAAGATCCCCTGTCCGAAATTCATCAGTGCGTCCATTTATGCACGCTCCACGGAAATCGTGCCGAACATCTCGCCCAGCATTGCGGTCGTCGGATGGGCCGCGGCAACGCGGACACAGTTTGCCGGTACCTTGTCGTCGGCCTGGGCAACCAGGGTGGCAACCCCGTCGCCCTGCCGGACACGAACCATCGCGCCGGAATCAATCCCCAGCGCTGCCAGGGTTGCGGCGGCGGCGCGCAGGATCGGCGCCTTGCCGTCGGCCGTTTGTTGCAGGGCCGGCGCGCGGCGTGCCATGGCATCGGCAAAGTGGATCGGCACATCGGCGATGCGCTGCAACCCGCCACTGGCGACGGCCGGCAAAGCCACGGCGACACCGTTCAGCCCGTTGTCGAGGCCGGCGGCGAACTCCTTGTCACCACCCAACGCTTCGTCACGCACCGCTTCGCTGCTCATGTAGTCGAAACCGTCGAGCGCCAGCACGTTGCCGAGAACACGCAGCACCTTCCAGGCCGGACGCGCAGCGCCAAGCGGCTTGACGACGCCGTTGAAGGACTGGATGCGCCCTTCGATATTGACGAAGGTGCCGGAGGTTTCGGTGTAAGGGGCGAGTGGCAGCATCACGTCGGCGTAATCGAGCGCCGGGTCATGCTTGAACGCCGACATGACGACGACCATTTGCGCCTGGCGCAGCGCGGCCAGGGCCTGCTGCGGGTTGGCGCAGTCGAATTCCGGTTCAACGCCGAACAGGACATAGCCCTGACGCGGCTGCTCGAACATCTGACGGGCATTGGCAGCGGTCGGCAGGGCGCCAGCGAGGTGGGCACCGACGGTATTCGCGGACTCGCCAAGGAAGCCGACGCTGGCGCCGGTGATTTCACCGAGCAGGCAGGTCAGCGCGTGGATCTGGGTGGCGTCGGCCGATTGCGTGGCGACGTTGCCGAGGAAGAGCGCGCGCTTCTCACCGTCGACCAGACTTTGCGCGATCTTGCGGCTTTCGTCGCAGACCGCGACATTTTCAAGACCGGCTGGCGTCGCCATTCCCTTGGCTTCAGCCGCAGCACGCACCACCGCCGCCAGCGCGAAGAGCAGTTGCGAAGGCGCAACGGTCAGCCGGCCGTGCAGGTTGATCAGCTGATCGTCCGCCGTCACCGAGACGAGGCTGACCTTGGTGTATTTCTTGGCGGCCTGACGCAGGCGTTGGGCGATCAGCGGGTGATCCTTACGCAGGAAGGAACCGATGACCAGCGCCGCGTCGAGATCCTTGATTTCGGCCAGACGCATGCCCAACCAGGGCGCACCGGCGCGCTTGCCATCGCTGGCGAAGTCGGACTGGCGGGTGCGGAAATCGACATTGCCGCTGCCCAGGCCTTTCATCAGCTTGCCCAGCAGGTAGAGTTCCTCGACCGTGGCGTTCTGGGTCGCCAATGCGGCGACAGCGTCGCCGCCGTGGTCGCGGACGATGTCCTTGAGACCGTGGGCGACGTAGTCAAGTGCGACGTTCCAGTCACATTCGACCCACTCGCCACCCTGCTTGACCATCGGCTTGGTCAAGCGCTGATCGGAATTGAGTGCCTGGTAGGAGAAACGCTCCTTGTCGGAAATCCAGCACTCGTTGACCGCCTCGTTCTCGCGCGGCAAGACGCGCATCACGCTGTCGTGCTTGACCTGGACGACCAGATTGGCACCGACCGAGTCATGCGGGCTGACCGACTTGCGCCGCTGCAGTTCCCAGGAACGTGCGGTGTAGCGGAAAGGCTTCGAGGTCAGGGCACCGACCGGGCACAGATCGATCATGTTGCCCGAGAGCTCGGAATCGACCGAGCGGCCGACGAAGGTCTGGATCTCGGAGTGCATGTTGCGGTTGGCCATGCCGAGTTCCATGATGCCGGCGATTTCCTGGCCGAAGCGGACGCAGCGCGTGCAGTGGATGCAGCGGCTCATCTCTTCCATCGAGATCAGCGGCCCGACGTTCTTGTGGAAAACGACGTGCTTCTCTTCAGTGTAGCGGCTCTGCATCGGGCCGTAGCCGACCGACATGTCCTGCAGCTGGCATTCGCCACCCTGGTCGCAGATCGGGCAATCGAGCGGGTGGTTGATGAGCAGGAATTCCATCACCCCCTTCTGCGCCTTGACCGCGAGATCGGAGTGGGTGAATACCCGCATGCCGTTGGTCACCGGCGTTGCACACGCGGGCAACGGCTTCGGCGCCTTCTCCACCTGCACCAGACACATGCGGCAGTTGGCGGCAATCGAGAGTTTCTTGTGATAGCAGAAATGCGGGATGTACACGCCCAACTGCTGCGCGGCGTCCATCACCGTGCTGCCGTCGGGCACTTGCGCTTTCTTGCCGTCGATTTCGATTTCTAGCATGTCGCTACCTTGTAGCCAGTTTTCTTGAACGACCCGTCAGGCCGGGATCTTGTGGAAACCGCTGCCGGCCCATTGAACATCCTTGGGTACCAGACAGGTCTTGTGTTCGATGTGGTATTCGAATTCGCTGCGGAAGTGCTTGATGAAGCTCTGCACCGGGAAAGCCGCCGCGTCGCCGTGCGCGCAGATGGTGCGACCAGCAATGTTGCCGAGCACGCTGTTGAGCAGATCCAGATCCTCCGGCTTGCCCAGCCCGTTCTCGATCCGATGCACCACCTTGTACATCCAGGCAGTGCCTTCGCGGCAGGGCGTGCATTGGCCGCAGGACTCTTCGTGATAGAAGAAAGAGAGGCGCTCAAGTGCCTTGACCATGCACACCGTCTCGTCCATGACGATGACCGCGCCGGAGCCGAGCATCGAGCCGCCCTTGCTGATCGAGTCGTAATCCATGGTGCAGTCCATGATCACCTCGGCCGGCATGATCGGCGCCGACGAACCGCCGGGGATGACCGCCTTCAGTTTGCGCCCGCCGCGCATGCCGCCGCACATCTCGAGCAGCGTCGCGAACGGCGTGCCGAGCGGAATTTCGTAATTACCCGGGCGATTGACGTGGCCGGACACCGAAAACAGCTTGGTACCGCCGTTGTTCGGCTTGCCCAGGTTGAGGAACTCCTCGCCGCCCATGTTCAGGATGAAGGGGATGGAAGCGAAGGTTTCGGTGTTGTTGATCGTCGTCGGCTTGCCGTAGAGACCGAAAGAGGCCGGGAACGGCGGCTTGAAGCGCGGCTGGCCCTTCTTGCCTTCGATCGATTCGAGCAGCGCGGTTTCCTCGCCGCAGATGTAGGCGCCATAACCGTGATGGGCAAACAACTCGAAGCTGAAATTGGAACCGAGAATGTTCTGGCCGATGAAACCGGCGGCGCGGGCCTCGTCGAGAGCAGCCTCGAAGCGCTGGTAGATTTCCCAGATTTCGCCATGCACGTAGTTGTAACCGCGCGTCGCCCCCATCGCGAAGGCGGCGATGGCCATGCCTTCGATGACGGCATGCGGGTTGTAGCGCATGATGTCGCGGTCCTTGAACGTCCCCGGTTCGCCTTCGTCGGTGTTGCAGACGATGTACTTGTCGCCCGGGAAGGAACGCGGCATGAAGGACCACTTCAGACCGGTCGGGAAGCCGGCGCCGCCACGACCGCGCAGTACCGACTTCTTGACTTCGCTGATCACGTCTTCCTGGGTCATCCCGCTCTGCAGGATGCGCTTCAGTTGCTCGTAACCACCGCGCGCCACGTAATCCTTCAGCGACCAGCCATCGTCGCCCTTGAGACCGGCCATCAGGACCGGGTTGATCGCCCCCATCATGGCCATTACTTGCACTCCTCGAGCAGCTTGTCGATCTGTTCCGGGTGCATGTGGCTGCACATCGAACGGTTGTTCACGATGAACACCGGCGCGTCGCCGCAGGCCCCCATGCACTCGCCTTCCTTGAGCGTGAATTTGCCGTCGGCGGTCGTTTCGTTGTAGCCGATGCCAAGCTTCTGCTGCAGGTATTCGCCGGCGTGATAGCCGCCGGACAGGGCGCACGGCAGGTTGGTACAGACCGTGATCTTGTACTTGCCGACCGGCTTGAGGTCGTACATGTTGTAGAAGGAAGCCACCTCGTAGGCCGCGATCGGCGGCATGCCGAGGTAGTCGGCAACGGCCTCGATCGCTTCCGGCGGCAGCCAGCCCTTCTCTTCCTGGGCATGGGCCAGACAGGCCATGACCGCCGACTGTTTCTGATCGGCGGGGTACTTGGCGACCTCGCGGGCGAATTTCTGTAGGGTGTCAGCGGAAAACATCAGCGGTCAATCTCGCCAAAAACGATATCCTGGGAACCGATGATCGTCACGACGTCAGCCAGCATGTGGCCGGTTGCCATTTCGTCCATCGCCGCCAGATGGGCAAAGCCGGGCGCACGAATCTTCATGCGGTAAGGCTTGTTGGCGCCATCGGAAATGAAATAGATGCCGAACTCGCCCTTCGGATGCTCGATCGCCGCATAGGCTTCGCCGGGCGTGACATGGATGCCTTCGGTGAACAGCTTGAAGTGGTGGATCAGTTCTTCCATGTTCGACTTCATCGCTTCGCGCTTCGGCGGCGCCACCTTGTGGTTATCGACGATCACCGGGCCGGGGTTCTTTCGCAGCCAGTCGACGCACTGCTTGATGATGCGGTTCGACTGCAGCATCTCTTCCATGCGGACGAGGTAGCGGTCGTAGCTGTCGCCGTTGACGCCGACCGGAATGTCGAAATCGACCTTGTCGTAGGCAGCGTAAGGCTGCTTTTTGCGCAAATCCCAAGCGACGCCGGAACCGCGCAGCATGGCGCCAGTGAAGCCGAGCTGCATGGCGCGCTCCGGACTGACGACACCGACGTTGACCAGACGCTGCTTCCAGATCCGGTTGTCGGTCAGCAGGGTGTGGTATTCCGAATGGTATTTCGGGAAGCGCTCGGTGAAGTCCTCGATGAAATCGAGCAGCGAGCCGCTGCGGTTGTCGTTGAGTTCCTTCGCCTTCTTGGCACTGGTCCAGGTCGACTCGCGATATTGCGGCATGCGATCCGGCAGATCGCGATAGACACCGCCCGGCCGGTAGTAGGCCGCGTGCAGACGGGCGCCGCAGACCGCCTCGTAGGCGTCCATCAGGTCTTCGCGCTCGCGGAAGGTATAGAGCGCCATGGTCATCGCGCCGACGTCGAGCGCGTGACAGCCGATCCACAACAGGTGATTGAGGAGACGGGTGATCTCGTCGAACATCGTCCGGATGTACTTGCCGCGCTCCGGTACCTCGATCTGCAACAGCTTTTCGACGCCGAGGCAGTAGGCGTGCTCGTTACACATCGTCGACACGTAGTCGAGACGATCCATGTACGGCACCGACTGCACCCAGGTGCGGGTTTCGGCCAGCTTCTCGGTTGCCCGGTGGAGCAGGCCGATGTGAGGATCGGCGCGCTGGACGACTTCGCCGTCCAGTTCCAGCACCAGACGCAATACGCCGTGCGCTGCCGGGTGTTGCGGACCGAAGTTCAGGGTGAAATTGCGGATATCAGCCATGTGCCGGATCTCCGTAGGTGTCTTCGCGGACGATGCGCGGCGTGTTTTCACGCGGTTCGATGGTGACGGGCTGATAGACGACGCGCCCCTGATCGGGGTCGTAGCGCATCTCGACATACCCGGAAATTGGGAAGTCCTTGCGGAAGGGGTGGCCGATGAAACCGTAATCGGTCAGGATGCGACGCAGATCCTCGTGACCGACGAAGGCGATGCCGTACAAATCGAAGGCCTCGCGCTCGAACCAGTTGGCGCTCTTCCACAGCGAAGTCACCGAATCGACCGCCGGGAAAGCATCGTCCTCGGCGAAAACGCGTACCCGCAGACGGAAATTGTGCGCGATGGACAGCAGATGGGTGACGGCGGCAAAGCGACGCCCCGTCCAGGCGCCATCGCCGTAGGTGGAGTAATCGACGCCGCAGAGGTCGATCAATTCCTCGAAGGAAAAATCGGCCTCGTCGCGCAACGACTTCATGAACTCGAAATAGTCGACCGCGGCAACTTCCACGGTCAACTCGCCCAGGGCAAGCTTCGTCGACTGCAGCTTTTCCCCGAAACGTTCCTGCAGTTTTTGGCTAAGCGCTTCCAGCTTGGCAGACATAAGGAATCAGCCTCGAAAATTAGCGGGCAATGGTGTTGGTGCGGCGGATCTTGTTCTGCAACTGGATCAGACCGTAGAGCAGCGCCTCGGCGGTCGGCGGACAGCCCGGCACGTAGATATCGACCGGAACAATCCGGTCACAGCCACGCACCACCGAGTAGGAATAATGGTAGTAGCCGCCACCGTTGGCGCAGGACCCCATGGAAACCACCCAACGCGGCTCCGCCATCTGGTCGTAGACCTTGCGCAGCGCCGGCGCCATCTTGTTGGTCAGCGTCCCGGCGACGATCATCACGTCCGACTGACGCGGACTGGGACGGAATACGATACCGAAACGATCAAGGTCGTAGCGCGAACAACCGGCGTGAATCATTTCGACGGCGCAGCAGGCCAGGCCGAAAGTCATCGGCCAGATCGACCCAGTGCGCATGTAGTTGATCAGCTTGTCAGCCGTGGTGGTGACAAAACCTTCCTGCAGGATTCCTTCAATCGCCATCTCTCGACCTTATTCCCATTCCAGCGCGCCCTTGGCCCAGGCATAGACATAGCCCACGGTCAGGATGGCGACGAAAATCAGCATCTCGACGAAACCGAACACCTTAATGGCGTCGGTCGCCACGATATCCTTGAAGATCGTCGCCCACGGCACAAGGAAGGCGACTTCCAGATCGAAGAGAATGAACAGGATGGCGATCAGGTAGTAGCGCACATCGAACTTCATGCGCGCATCTTCGAAGGCCTCAAAACCGCACTCATACGGGGACAATTTTTCCGCATCGGGCTTGCGCGGCCCAAGCAAAAAACCCATCGCCACCGGCAATACGCCGACAGCAACCCCCACGAGAACGAACATCAGAATTGGGAAGTACGCTTCCATCATCCGCCGCCAAATTGTCGTTGTTCCGATAGGAAACTCCCGGCCCGCCGGAAATTCCCAACGCTTTTGGTGCCGACGGCGAGACTCGAACTCGCACAGCTTGCGCCACTACCCCCTCAAGATAGCGTGTCTACCAATTTCACCACGTCGGCACATCTGCACAACCCGCCCACGCCTACGCCGAGCGAACTGCAAATTTATTATTTCGGAATATCCTGCGCCCGAGACCCCCCAGCCACAGGGGATTCCGGCGCATCGCCAGCAGCCGGAGCCACCGACGGAACAGACTGCGATTGTACAGATTCTTGCATCAGACTACCAGTCGTTTTCGGCTTCTCGGAAGCCACATAGGCCAGCGATAGACTGGTCAGAAAAAACACCGTGGCGAGAATTCCAGTGGTCCGACTGAGAAAATTGGCCGAACCGGAAGCACCGAAAAGACTGCCGGATGAACCACTGCCAAACGCAGCCCCCATATCCGCCCCCTTGCCATGCTGCATCAGCACCAGAGCAATGATCGCCAGAGCCACCAGAATATGGACCGTCAACAATACCGAAAACAACCAGTTCATCTTTTATGCCTATCAGTTCGCGACGCGACAAATCGCCAAGAAATCACCTGCCACCAAAGCAGCTCCACCAACCAGACCGCCATCGATATCGGGCTGCCTGAACAATTCTTCCGCACCTTGCGGTTTCACACTTCCGCCGTAAAGGATCCGCACCCCGGCTGCCACTTCAGGATCGCGCGCGGCCAACACAGCCCGAATCCCCGCATGCACCGCCTGCGCCTGGGCTGGCGAAGCGGTACGCCCGGTACCGATAGCCCACACCGGCTCGTAGGCGACGACTGCTTGACGCATCGCGGAAACCCCCGCCACTTGCAGCACCGCATCTAGCTGCCGATCAACCACCCCCTGCGTCAGGCCAGCCTCGCGCTCGGCAAGCGTCTCGCCCACACAGAGCACAGGAACCAGACCAGCCGCCTGCGCCGCAACAAATTTGGCAGCAACGATCGCATCCGATTCGCCATACAGGCTACGCCTTTCGGAATGCCCGACCAGAACATGCGTACAACCGACATCCCGCAGCATTGACGGGGCCACTTCGCCCGTAAACGCTCCTTCGACATGCTCGCTGAGGTTCTGCGCCCCCAGCACCACCTCGGTTCCCTGCAACACGGTGTGCGCCTGCGCCAGATAAGGATATGGCGGACAGACCAATACGTCGCAACTCAAACCATCGAGCCCAGCCACAAGCAGAGCCAGCAGATCGTCGGTACTTGACCGACTACCATGCATTTTCCAGTTACCGGCAACGAGCTTGCGACGTGCAGACATGCCACCCCCTGAGGAGAAAAACCGAAGGATTATAGCGAGCGCTCACGGCGCCGGTCAATGTTGGACCACACGAAACTCAAGCGGCGGCTGCGGCGCGCACCACTGCAGCGATTTCTTCGGCAACCCGTGTCACCTCGGCCGCATCCTCGCCCTCGACCATCACACGGAGCAAGGGCTCGGTCCCCGAGGGACGCAACAAGACTCGCCCCCGCCCGGTCAGTTTCCGCTCGACCGCATCATGTGCCGCAATGATCGATGGGCAACTCCGCCACACGAAGCCCTTGCTGACCGGAACGTTGATCAATTTCTGCGGATAAAGCTTCAACGCACCAAGCAGCGCCTCGAGACTGCCGCCTTTTTCGCGCAGCGCGGCGAGAACCTGCAATCCCGCAACGATACCATCGCCGGTTGTATGGCGATCAAGCACCAGGATATGCCCTGAGTTTTCGCCACCAAAGAGCCACTTGTTCCGCTTCAGGCCTTCCACGACATAACGATCGCCGACTGCGGCACGCTCGAAGGCGATACCCATCGCCTGCAGGGCATGTTCCAGCGCCAGATTGCTCATCAACGTGCCGACCACACCCCGTACCTCACCCTTTTGCGCGCGATGACAAACGATTGCGTGCAACAACTGGTCCCCATCGTAGAGATTGCCTCGAGCATCAACCATCTGGATCCGATCGGCGTCGCCATCCAGCGCGATACCCAGATCAGCATTGTGGGCTAGCACCGCGTCGCGCAAGGCCTGCGGCGCGGTGGCCCCGACCTTGTCGTTGATGTTCAGGCCATTGGGGTCGATACCAATCGTGACGACCTCCGCCCCCAGTTCATGAAACACATCGGGCGCAATATGGTAGGCCGCGCCATGCGCGCAATCGACGACAATCTTCAGGCCACGCAGATCGTACTCGTTCGGAAAAGTACTCTTGCAGAATTCGATATAGCGTCCACGCGCATCTTCCATACGCCTGACCCTGCCCAACTCCGCAGATTGAGCGCAAAGCATCGGCTGGTCGATGGCCGCCTCGATCGCCTGCTCCACCTCGTCGGGCAACTTGGTACCTTGCGCCGAAAAGAACTTGATCCCGTTGTCGTAGTACGGGTTGTGTGATGCCGAGATGACGATCCCGGCCTGCAAGCGCAATGCGCGCGTCAGGTAGGCGACAGCCGGCGTCGGCATTGGCCCGACCAGGCAGACATCGACGCCAGCCGCCGAAAGACCGGCCTCCAGGGCCGACTCGAGCATGTAACCGGAAATCCGGGTGTCTTTGCCAATCAAGACCGTCGGCCGCTCGTCGGCCGGCATTTCGACGGTTTCCAGCAGAACCTTGCCGGCTGCGTAACCCAATCGCATCACAAAATCCGGTGTGATCGGCGCTTGGCCGACCCGCCCACGCACACCATCGGTACCAAAATATTTTCTGCTCATTTTTTCCTCATCTTTCAACTGCCGACCAGACGGCCAACGCATCCCTCGTCGCCGCAACATCATGAACCCGGATGATGGCTGCGCCGCGCTGGGCGGCCAGCAGCGCAGCCGCCACGCTTGCCGCCTGGCGCTCCCCCACCGGCCGACCGGTAATCTCTCCCAACATCGACTTCCGCGACACACCTACCAACAACGGGAAATCATTCCAGAAGTTGCCATTCAGTGCGCGAAACAGTGCCAGATTGTGCTCCAGGGTCTTGCCGAAACCGAAGCCCGGGTCGAGCACGATACGCTGACGATCGATACCGGCGGCCACGCAACGCCCCGCCGCCGCAGCCAAGCAGCCCGAGACCTCGGCGACGACATCGCCATAAATCGGCGCCCGCTGCATGCTGCCCGGGTCGCCCCGCATGTGCATCACGCACACCGCACATTCACTATCAGCCACGGCCGCCAGGGCTTCCCCGGAGGCAAGGCCGGCGATATCGTTGATCATGTCGGCACCGGCATCCAGCGCTGCCCGCATGACCGCCGGCTTGTAGGTATCGACTGAAATGGGCACCCCCCAAGCAACGACCTCCCGCAATACCGGCAGCAGGCGGCGCAACTCCTCGTCTTCCGGCGTAGGCTGCGCGCCGGGGCGCGACGATTCGGCGCCGAGGTCGAGAATATCCGCCCCTGCTTCGAACTGCTGGCGGGCATGATCGACCGCCCGCGCCACATCGTTGAGCAGGCCGTCGCCGGAAAACGAGTCCGGCGTCAGATTGACAATCCCCATGAGCAAGGGGCGCTCACGCCTGAGGCGATATTTACCGCAGCGAATCGTAGTCATGACAGAAAACCGGGGGCAACCGCCCCCGGTAACAAAATCAACAAAAGTCAGGCGGTCGCCGGTGCGCTCGGCTCGGCGCCGGGTTTCTCGTCCGGCGGAGTGGAGCGGGAAAGGCTTTGCGTCGGCTTCGGCGGTCGCGGCGGTTTGCCGGCCATGATGTCGTCGATCTGCTCGGCATCAATGGTCTCCCACTCGAGCAGCGCCTTGGTCATCGCCTCGACCTTGTCACGATGGTCTTCCAGCAACTGGCGGGCGAGTTCGTACTGCTGGTCGATGATGCGGCGGATTTCGGCATCAACCTTCTGCATCGTCGCCTCGGAAACATTCTTGTGCTGCGTCACCGAACGGCCGAGGAAAACCTCGCCGTCGTTCTCGCCATACACCATGACGCCAAGGTCGGACATGCCGTAGCGCGTCACCATGTCACGCGCCATCGCCGTTGCCCGCTCGAAGTCATTCGAGGCACCGGTCGTCATCTGGTCCATGAACAGCTCTTCGGCAATGCGGCCGCCGAAGAGAACGGCAATGCGCGACAGCAGATACTGTTTGTCGTAGGCGTAGCGATCCTGCTCAGGCAATTGCATGGTCAGGCCAAGCGCGCGACCACGCGGAATGATCGTGACCTTGTGCACCGGGTCCGACTTCGGCACCAGCTTGGCGACAACGGCGTGGCCAGACTCGTGGTAGGCCGTGTTCATCTTCTCATCCTCGGTCATCACCATGCTGCGCCGCTCGGCGCCCATCATGATCTTGTCCTTGGCCTTCTCGAAATCTTCCATGTCCACCAAGCGCTTGTTGGCGCGAGCGGCGAACAAGGCCGCCTCGTTGACCAGGTTGGCGAGGTCAGCACCGGAGAAACCGGGCGTACCGCGGGCGATGATGTCGGCCTTGATATCACCGGCGATCGGCACCTTGCGCATGTGCACCTTGAGGATTTCCTCGCGGCCGCGGATGTCCGGCAACGGCACCACCACCTGACGGTCGAAACGTCCCGGGCGCAGCAGCGCCGGGTCAAGGATGTCCGGGCGGTTGGTGGCAGCGATGACGATGATACCGGAATGCCCCTCGAAGCCGTCCATCTCGACCAGCAACTGGTTCAGCGTCTGCTCGCGCTCGTCGTTGCCGCCGCCGAGACCGGCACCGCGATGACGACCGACCGCGTCGATTTCATCGATGAAGATGATGCACGGCGCATGCTTCTTGGCGTTCTCGAACATGTCGCGGACGCGCGCGGCGCCGACGCCGACGAACATCTCGACGAAATCGGAACCGGAAATCGAGAAGAAAGGCACCTTGGCTTCACCGGCAATCGCCTTGGCGAGCAGGGTCTTGCCGGTCCCCGGGTTGCCGACCATCAGCACGCCCTTCGGGATACGGCCGCCGAGCTTCTGGAACTTTGACGGATCGCGCAGGAAATCGACGATTTCCTGCACTTCTTCTTTGGCCTCGTCGCAACCGGCCACATCGACGAAGGTGATGGTGTTTTGCGCTTCATCCATCATGCGCGCCTTCGATTTTCCGAAGGAGAAAGCGCCCCCCTTGCCGCCGCCCTGCATCTGGCGCATGAAGAAGACCCAGACACCGATCAGCAGCAGCATCGGGAACCAGCTGACGAAGATACTCATCAGGAAGGAAGGCTCCTCCTCCGGCTTGGCCTCGATCTTGACGTCATATTTCAGCAAGTCGGAGACCAGCCACAGGTCTTGCGGCGAATAGACTGTCAAACGTTTGCCTTCCTTGGTCGTCGCCTTCAGCGTCCGACCTTCCATGACCACCTTGTCGATCCGTCCCTGCTTCACTTCCTCCAGAAACTGTGAGTACTCGACACCGCCGGCCGCGACCTGACGCGTATTGAACTGGTTGAAGATGGTCATCAGCACGAGGCCGATCACCATCCAGATCGCGAGATTTTTGAACATGTTGTTCAAGTGGGCACTCCTTCAATTACGTCGAACGACAAAAATGTCATTCTAAACAAAATCCGTCAGCGCAAGTTGCGGCCGAGCAGGTAAATCTCTGGGCTACGATCACGCGAGGCATCGGGTTTGCGCACCGAAACGGTATGAAAAGCCGCCCGCATCGCCTTGACGAAAGCCTCATAATCGCTTCCCTGAAAAACTTTGACCAGAAAAGCGCCATCCGGTTTCAAATGCGCCTGCGAAAACTCCAAACCGAGTTCTGCCAGATGCATGACCCGTGCCTGATCAACCAGGGGCACCCCTGACATATTGGGCGCCATGTCCGACATGACAAGCCCCACCCGCCGTTCGCCGAGCAATTCTTCCAGTTGCCGCAGCACCTCGTCTTCGCGAAAATCGCCCTGAATGAAGTGCACGCCGGGGATTGGCGCCATTTCCAGCAGGTCAAGTGCAAACACCAGGCCAGCGCTGCCAACGCGCTCCACGGCAACCTGCGACCAGCCGCCGGGCGTCGCCCCCAGGTCGACGACGACCTCGCCGCGCTTGAGCAACTTGTCCTTGTCGTCAATCTCCATCAGCTTGAAGGCGGCGCGCGAACGCCAGCCTTCCTTCTTGGCAAGCTGGACATAAGGATCGTTGACGTGCTCGCGCATCCACGCCTTGCTGGTTCTGGTTCGTTTCATTCGGTAAAATGCCGTTTTTGAAAGGTTTTCCAATGCAACAACTGACTTCTGCCCAGGTCCGCGAACTGCGTGCCCAGGCCCACGGCCTCAATCCGGTCGTCTCGATTTCCGAAAACGGGCTCAGCGACGCGGTGCTCAAGGAAATCGACGCCTGCCTGAAGGCGCACGAATTAATCAAGATCCGCGTCTACGGCGACAGCCGCGAGGATCGACTGGCTTACCTGGAGCGGATTTGTGCCGAACTGTCCGCCGCGGCGGTCCAGCACATCGGCAAGCTGCTCGTCGTCTATCGCGAAAACCCCGAGAAGCTCACTGCCAAGGATACGGCAAAACCGCGTCCGGCGGCACCGCGCCGGACCAAGCGCAGCTTTCAGGGCTGATCAACGCAAGCCGCGACCGCTCCAGAGGACCAGAACGAGCCCGGACAGGCTCTGGAGCAGATAGACGATACTGGAAATGCCGTGCCAGGTCGCGAAACGGTCGCGGAAGACGCTTTCCATGACTTCGCGCGGCAGGGCATCGAGCTTGAGCTGCGCCATCAGCGGCTGGATGCCGAACAACTGCACTGCCGCCATTGCCGCCATCAGCACGACCAGCCAGAACCCGGCCTGGCGGAGCGCACGCGCGCCAGAGCGAGCAAACAGGAAAACCAGCAGGTAGAGCGCCGCCCCAAGACCGAACCAGGCAATCAGCGCGAACAGCTTGCCGGCGAGCATCCCGGCCAGTTGGCGATCGCCGAGTTCGGCGAACAACACCGGGGCAGCCAGATAGCCGATCGCCCACAAGCCACCGACCCATAGCGTGATCGCAAACTGGTAGAAGGCTTCGGACAGGCGACGCATGCTTATTCGTAACGGATGTCGATGATTTCGTACTCGCGGATACCGCCGGGTGCCTGCACCTGCGCGATATCGCCAGCGTACTTGCCGATCAACGCGCGAGCCACCGGCGAATTCACCGAAATCTTGCCGGTCTTGATGTCCGCCTCGTCCTCGCCAACGATCTGGTAAGTCACCGTATCGCCGGAATCCTGGTCTTCCATTTCGACGGTGGCGCCGAAAACGCAGCGACCGTCGGCATCGAGCAGCTTGGGATCGATGATCTGGGCGTTCGACAGCTTGCCTTCGATCTCCTGGATACGCCCTTCGATGAAGCCCTGGCGCTCCTTGGCCGCGTCGTACTCGGCGTTTTCGGAGAGGTCGCCATGCGCACGCGCTTCGGCAATCGCCCCGATCACCCAGGGTCGATCAACGGTTTTCAGGCGATGCAGTTCTTCGCGCAGTCGCTCCGCGCCATTGACGGTCAGTGGAACCTTGTTCATGTAAGCCTCGCTAAAAAGCAAACCGCCGGCGCCCTAAAGTGGGCGACCCGGCGGTGGTACGAGTGAATCAGCCCAGTTGCGCGTGCAGCGCCTGGATCGGATAAACCACGAGTTCGCCCCGGTTGCGGATGCCTTCGGCAGCCGCTTCGGCACCCCAGATCGTCGTGTACATCGTCACCCGCGCCTGCAGGCCGGAAGTACGGATCGAACGCGAATCGTTGATCGCGCCGCGCTTTTCCTCGACGGTGTTGATGATCAGCGAAATCTCGTTGTTCTTGATCATGTCGACGATGTGCGGACGACCCTCGGTCACCTTGTTGACCGGTTGCACCGCCAGGCCGGCGGCGGCGATGGCCTGCGCCGTGCCGCGCGTGGCGACCAGCTGGAAGCCGGCCTCGTGCAGGTGGCGGGCGATCTCGACCGCCTTCGGCTTGTCGCCGTCCTTGACCGACAGGAAGACCTTGCCCGCCGACGGCAGCTTGACACCGGCGGCGAGCTGCGACTTGACGAAGGCGTCGGCAAAGCTGGTGCCGACGCCCATGACTTCGGCGGTCGACTGCAGTTCCGGGGCAAGGAGGGTATCGAGGCCCGGGAACGGGACGAAGGGGAAGACGGCTTCCTTGACCGAGAAGTACGGCGGCACGACTTCCTTCACCACGCCCTGCGCCTTCAGGCTCTGGCCGGCCATGCAGCGGGCGGCGATCTTCGCGAGCTGCAGGCCGGTGGCCTTGGACACGTAGGGCACGGTGCGCGAAGCGCGCGGATTGACTTCCAGGACGTAGACGTCGTTGTCCTTGATCGCGAACTGCACGTTCATCAGGCCGCAGACGTTGAGCGCCTTGGCCATCAGCTTGGTCTGCCGGCGCAGTTCGTCCTGGACGGCGGCCGACAGCGAGTACGGCGGCAGCGAGCAGGCCGAGTCGCCGGAGTGCACGCCGGCCTGTTCGATGTGTTCCATGACGCCGCCAATGATCACTTCCTCGCCATCGGACAGCGCATCGACGTCGCATTCGACGGCGTCGTTGAGGAAGCGGTCGAGCAGCACCGGCGAATCGTTGGAGACCTTGACCGCTTCGCGCATGTAGCGTTCGAGGTCCTTCTGCTCATGGACGATTTCCATGGCCCGGCCGCCGAGCACGTAGGACGGACGGACGACCAGCGGGTAGCCGATTTCCTGCGCCAGACGCAGCGCGTCCTCTTCGGTGCGCGCCGTGCGGTTGGGCGGCTGCTTGAGGCCGAGGTCGTGCAGGAGCTTCTGGAAGCGCTCGCGGTCTTCGGCGATGTCGATCGATTCCGGCGTCGTGCCGATGATCGGCACGCCGTTGGCTTCCAGCGCCAACGCCAGCTTCAGGGGCGTCTGACCACCGTACTGGACGATGACGCCGACCGGCTTCTCGATGGCGCAGATTTCCAGCACGTCTTCGAGCGTCAGCGGCTCGAAGTAGAGACGGTCGGAAGTGTCGTAGTCGGTAGACACGGTTTCCGGGTTGCAGTTGACCATGATCGTCTCGTACCCGTCTTCGCGCATCGCCATCGCGGCATGCACGCAGCAGTAGTCGAACTCGATGCCCTGGCCGATGCGGTTCGGACCGCCGCCGAGAACCATGATCTTCTTCTTGTCGGTCGGCTGCGCTTCGCACTCTTCGTCGTAGGTCGAGTAGAGGTAGGCGGTGCCGGTGGCGAATTCGGCGGCGCAGGTGTCGACGCGCTTATACACCGGACGCACGCCGAGAGCGTGGCGGCGGGCGCGGAACTCGGATTCGCTGGTCTTCAGCAGGTAAGCCAGACGACGGTCGGCAAAGCCCTTCTGCTTCAGGAAGCGGACCTCTTCGGCGGTCAGCGACGAGAACTCGCGCTTTTCCACGGCCAGTTCGAGATCGACGATCTCCTTGATCTGGGTGAGGAACCAGGGATCGATCTTGGTCAGTTCGAAGACGCGCTCGACCGACATGCCGATGCCGAAGGCGTCAGCGACGTACCACAGGCGATCCGGCGTCGGCCGGGCCAGTTGTTCGTCGATGGTTTCCGGATCGACCGTCTTCAGGTTGAACCCATCGACGCCAACCTCCAGGCCGCGCAGGGCCTTCTGCAGCGATTCCTGGAAAGTGCGGCCCATGGCCCTGACTTCGCCGACCGACTTCATCTGGGTGGTCAGCGTCGAATCGGCCTGTGGGAACTTCTCGAAGGCGAAGCGCGGCACCTTGGTAACGACATAGTCGATCGACGGCTCGAACGAGGCAGGCGTCTTGCCGCCGGTGATGTCGTTGGCCAGCTCGTCGAGCGTGTAGCCGACGGCCAGCTTGGCGGCGATCTTGGCGATCGGGAAGCCGGTCGCCTTGGAAGCCAGCGCCGACGAACGCGACACGCGCGGGTTCATCTCGATGACGATGCAGCGGCCGTCCTTCGGGTTGATCGAGAACTGCACGTTGGAACCGCCGGTATCGACGCCGATCTCGCGCAGCACGGCGATCGAGGCGTTACGCAGCAGCTGGTATTCCTTGTCGGTCAGCGTCTGCGCCGGCGCGACGGTGATCGAGTCGCCGGTATGCACGCCCATCGGGTCGAGGTTTTCGATCGAGCAGACGATGATGCAGTTGTCCGCCTTGTCGCGGACCACTTCCATTTCGTATTCCTTCCAGCCGAGCAGCGACTCTTCGATCAGCAGCTCGTTGGTTGGCGAGGCTTCAAGACCGCGCTTGCAGATGGTCTCGAACTCTTCCATGTTGTAGGCGATGCCGCCACCGGTACCGCCCAGCGTAAACGACGGACGGATGATGGTCGGGAAGCCGATCATCGCCTGCACCTGATAGGCCTCTTCCATGCTATGGGCAGTGGCCGAGCGGGCTGAGCCGAGACCGATCTTGGTCATCGCGTCCTTGAACTTCTGGCGGTCCTCGGCCTTGTCGATGGCTTCCTTGGAAGCACCGATCAGTTCGACCTTGAACTTCTCAAGCACGCCTTCGCGGTCGAGGTCGAGCGCGCAGTTCAGCGCTGTCTGACCGCCCATGGTCGGCAGCAGCGCGTCCGGGCGCTCCTTCTCAATGATCTTCGCAACAACCTGCCAGGTGATCGGCTCGATGTAGGTGACGTCGGCCATTTCCGGGTCGGTCATGATCGTCGCCGGGTTGGAGTTCACCAGGATGACCTTGTAACCCTCTTCGCGCAGCGCCTTGCAGGCCTGCGCACCGGAATAGTCGAATTCACAGGCCTGGCCGATGATGATCGGGCCGGCGCCAATGATCAGAACGCTCTTGATGTCTGTACGTTTCGGCATCGTTATCTCTCTCTGTGCCGCTTATTGCGCGTTGTTGAGCGCAGCCACGCCGCGCGTCATGGTGTCGAGGAAGCGATCGAACAGGTAGGCCACGTCGTGCGGGCCGGGGCTGGCTTCCGGGTGCCCCTGGAAGGAGAAGGCCGGCACGTCGGTGCGGGCAATCCCCTGGTTGGAACCGTCGAACAGCGAGACATGGGTGACCCGCAGGTTGGCCGGCATCGATGCCGGATCGACCGCGAAACCGTGGTTCTGGCTGGTGATCAGCACCTGGCCGGTATCCATGTCCTTGACCGGATGGTTGGCGCCGTGGTGACCGAACTTCATCTTCAACGTCCTGGCGCCGGAGGCCAGCGCCAGCAACTGGTGGCCAAGGCAGATGCCGAAGGTCGGCACGCCTGCGGCAAGAATCTCGCGGATGGCGGCGATCGCGTAATCGCAGGGTTCCGGATCGCCCGGGCCGTTGGACAGGAAGACGCCATCCGGCTGCAGCGCCAGGACGTCGGCAGCCGGCGTCTGGGCGGGAACAACGGTCAGCTTGCAGCCACGCTCGGCGAGCATGCGCAGGATGTTGCTCTTGACGCCGAAGTCGTAGGCGACAACGTGGAAGCGCTCTTCGCCACGTTGCTGGTAGCCGTCGAGCGTCCACTCGGCTTCACTCCAGGTGTAGCGCTCGGTCGCCGAGACGACCTTGGCCAGGTCCATGCCGGCCAGGCCCGGGAAGGCACGAGCGGCGGCCAGCGCCTTGGCTTCGTCGACTTCACCGGCGAGAATGCAGCCGGCCTGGGCACCCTTCTCGCGCAGGATGCGGGTCAGCTTGCGCGTATCGATGCCGGCGATGGCGACGATGCCGTGCTTCTTCAGGTAGACACCGAGGTCGTCCTGGCAACGCCAGTTCGAGGCCAGACGCGGCAAATCCTTGACCACCAGACCGGCGGCAAAGTTGGCGCGCGACTCGAAATCCTCGGCATTACAGCCGGTGTTGCCGATATGCGGATAGGTCAGGGTGACAATCTGACGACAGTAGGACGGATCGGTCAGAATTTCCTGGTAGCCGGTGATCGCGGTGTTGAAAACGACTTCACCGCTGGTTACGCCGTCGGCGCCGATGGATTGGCCCTTGAAAACCGTCCCGTCGGCGAGGGCGAGGATGGCGGGTGTGAATGAGGGCAGCAGCGACACGTCAGCTCTCCTGTAATTTTTCTGCTCGTTCATGTGCCAAGCGGGAAGGCTCGCGCCTCCCCGCTTGTGCTTTTTAACCTTGCCATTTTAGCCGCAAAGGCCCTTTTCAGGCAAATTCAAGGCATTACGCGATTGTCCACGAAGGCCTGCAGACGCGGCCGGATGCTTTCCATCTCGGCCGCCAGCGCATGGAAAATATCCTGACAGCGCGTCCAATCGACCGACTCGCGCATCACCTCATGCTCAACCTCCAGCGCATGCTGGCGCGCCTGCTCGGCATGGAACATGGCCAGCAGCCCCTTCAGGGTATGCGCATGCAGACGGCTCGCCACTGCTTCACGGCCGGCCAGCGCACCGGCGAGATTGTCGAGATGGCCCTTCCATTCACTGAGGAACATTTCAGCCATAGTCGCCAGCAGGTCGACATCACCGAGGTTCTCGAGGGCTGATTTCAGATCCAGCGCGTGCAATACCGTCGACATTTCCGGCATCGCTACCGCTGACCCAGCAACCGACTCAACCTCGCCACCAACCCTGCGCAAGGCCGCAAACAAGGCTTCCGGCCGTAGCGGCTTGGAAAGGTAGTCGTTCATGCCGGCAGCCAGGCAACGCTCGCGGTCGCTCTCCATGGCATTGGCGGTCATTGCGATGATGTGAATCGGCTTCAGTTCGTGCGAGATCACCCAACTGCGCCGCATTTCGTGCGAGCGAATGGTTTCGGTGGCTTCAATACCCCCCATGACCGGCATCTGCAGGTCCATCAGGATGACATCGAACGCCCCCTCATCGAACATATCGACCGCCTCGGCGCCATTGTTCGCCACCCGGACTCGATAGCCGCGCCGTTCGAGCAGCCGCAGCGCCAACTCCTGATTCACCGGATTATCTTCCGCCAGCAACACGCGCAAGCCGCTCGCCTTAGCTGGCGCCTCGCCCAAACCGGGATCGAAGTCGGCCAGCGTCAACACCTCTTCCTCGCCCCGCCCGGACGCTTCCGCCAGCCCCAGAGCGACCTCCAGATCGCCAACCCCGACCGGTTTCAGCAGATGTACCGCTACCCCCAGTTCGCGCAGGCGCCCCAGATCGTGGCGTTGATTCTCCGTCGTCAGCATGACCATCATCCGCTCCAGCCGCCCGGAGTTGCGCCAGGTCTCGACCAGCGCCATGCCTGCCGGCGCCGGCATCGCCGCATCGACGAACAGGTAATCGAAGGGATAATCCATGCCGCGGCGCTTGTTCATCACCGCCACCGCCTGCACCGGATCGCCAACCAGGGAAGCCTGCAAACCCAGCCGCAGCAGCAAGTCGCGCAGACACTGACCGGCCACCGGATTGTCGTCAACGATCAAGGCATGACGCCCGGCAAAGGACTGGGTGCAGGCCGGCGGCGCCCCCATCGCCTCATCGCCGCCCAGCCCGACGGTGAAGTGAAAAGCCGAGCCCTGCCCCGGTTCGCTCTCCAGCCAGATGCGCCCGCTCATCAACTGCACCAGCTTGGCGCAGATCGCCAGGCCAAGGCCGGTACCGCCAAAACGCCGGGTGGTTGAGACGTCGGCCTGGGAAAAGGCGTCGAAGATGGCTCTCTGTTTTTCCTTCGGCACCCCGATCCCGGTATCGCGCACGGCAACGTGCAACTCGGCACCGCCTGCCGCCTGCCTCGCGAGTTCGACGGCAATCACCACCTCGCCGGTCTCGGTAAACTTGATGGCGTTACCAAGCAGGTTGATGATCACCTGGCGCAAGCGCGTCGGATCGCCGACCAGCCGCTCGGGCACGTCTGGACGAATATCGACGACCAGTTCCAGTCCCTTGCGATGGGCATTGACGGCGAGAACGCGGACCGCTTCCATGACCACGTCGGACAGAATGAAGGAGACCGCTTCGACTTCCATGCGCCCGGCCTCGATCTTGGAAAAATCGAGGATGTCGTTGACGATGGTCAGCAACGATTCCGCCGACGACTTGACGGTTTTCAGGTAGTGGCGCTGCTCGGCATCCAGCTCGGTATCGAGCGCCAGTTCGGTCATGCCGATGATGCCGTTCATCGGCGTGCGGATTTCATGACTCATGTTGGCCAGGAAGGCGCCGCGCGCCTTGTTGGCCGATTCCGCCGTTTCCTTGGCGGCGATCAGGTCGGCCTGCGCCGCCTTGATCTGCGTGATGTCACGCTGCAGGACCAACATCCGCGCCGGCTCACCATCGCCGTCGCGGGCCGCCACCGCGCCACGCACCATGAACCATTGCCAGCCACCACTCTTGGCTCGCAAGCGGCATTCCAGTTCGAACCAGCGATCGCGGTTGCGAACGTGTGCCGCCATCCGCGACTGCAGCAGGCGCTGATCTTCCGGATGCAGCAGGCGCTGCCACTGGATGATCGAATCGTCGAGATCGGCCTGGGCGTAGCCCAGCATTTCCTTCCACTGCCGTCCGGAATCGATGGTGCCGCTACGCAGGTTCCAGTCGGCCAGCGCATCGCCCGAAAGCACGCTGTTCCATTTGGCAAAACCAGTCAGCGCACCGAAGGAAGCATCGACGCGCTGCAGCAGACGCTCGACATCATCGGCAAAAGCCTGCGCCCCGTGCTGCCGCGCCGCCGCCAGCCATTGCCGGTAACCGGCATCCCCTTCGCCGCCGAACAACTCTTCGAGCTGACGCTGCAGCAAACGGGATTTCATGACCGTCAACGCAAGCCGAGCACGTCCTGCATGTCGAACAGGCCGTTCTGGCGGCCAGCGATGAAGCGCGCCGCGCGCAGGCTGCCCTGCGCGTAAGGCACCCGACTGCTCGCCTTGTGCGAGATTTCGACGCGCTCGCCGAGCGCGCAGAACATCACCGTGTGATCGCCGACGATGTCGCCGCCGCGCACCGTCGCGAACCCGATGGTCGACGGATCGCGTTCGCCGGTCACGCCCTCGCGGCCGTAAACCGCGCAATCCGCCAGATCACGCCCGAGCGCCGAGGCCACCACTTCGCCCATGCGCAGCGCCGTCCCGGAAGGAGCGTCGACCTTCATCCGGTGATGCGCCTCGAAGATTTCGACGTCGTAGCCTTCGTTGAGAATGCGTGCCGCGGTATCGAGCAGCTTGAACACCAGGTTGACGCCAACCGACATGTTGGCCGCGAAGACCACCGGCACATCGCGCGCCGCGGCAGCAATCGCCGCCTTGCCGGCGGCATCGAAACCGGTGGTGCCGATGACCATGCCGACGCCGGCCTGACGACAAAGTTCAAGGTGCGCCAGCGTGCCTTCCGGGCGCGTGAAGTCGATCAGGCAATCGACCTGCGCCAGACCGCCGGCAATATCATCGCTGACCACGACGTCGCTCGGCAGGCCAACCAGGACCCCGGCATTGCTGCCGATTGCCGGACTTCCCGGAACATCGAAAGCGGCGCCGAGCACAGCCCCCGCATCCTTGAGCACCGCCTCGATCAACATGCGGCCCATGCGACCGCCGGCACCAACGATGCCGATTCTTGCCTTGTTCATGATTTTAGAATCCGATCTTCTTGATCATGCGCCGGAAGAATCCCGGCTCTTCGGGTGACGGGGCCTCCTCGGCCGCAGCTTCTGGGGAAATCGTCCCCAGATCCACCACCCGCATCCGTTCCACCGGCGCCGTCAATTCAGCCACCGTCGCCACCTCGACATCGCCGTTTACCCGCTCCAGGCGTCCATCGGCGTCAAAGAAGACGGAAAATTTACGAGCCTGCACAGCCCCCGTGCTGCCTTCACGAAAGCGGTATACATAATCCCAGCGCTGCTGATGAAAGATATCGGTGATCAGCGGGCTGCCGAGGATGAAACGAACCTGTTCGCGGGTCTGCCCGGGTTTGAGTTGGGCGACCATGTCCTGGGTCAGCACGTTGCCCTGCTGGACGTCGATCTTGTATTCGTTGATGAAACTCGGCTTGTAGGAACACGCCGCAGGCAGCGTGCAGGCCAAGGCAAGAAGCAGGGGACGGTAACAGCGCATGCGGGCTTCCGGAAATTTCGTAACGGCGTTGAAGCGGTATATCATACCCGAAATCCTCCTTGCCCAGCCCCGCGTAACATCAGGAACCCAACACGATGAGTGACCCGCAGAGCCTCAAAAGCATCGGCCTGAAAGCCACTTTCCCGCGCCTCAAGATTCTTGAGTTGTTCGAAAAGGGTACGATGCGGCACATGACGGCGGAAGATGTCTATCGCATGCTCATCGCGGAAAACATGGACATCGGTCTGGCGACGGTTTACCGGGTGCTGACCCAGTTCGAACAGGCCGGCCTGCTTGAGCGCCATTTTTTCGAAGCCGGCAAGGCGGTCTTCGAAATCAACCACGGCAAGCACCACGACCACCTGGTCTGTGTCGAATGCGGCCGGGTCGAAGAGTTCTACGATCCTGAAATCGAACGCCGGCAGAAACTGATTGCCGAAGAGCGCGGCTTCAAGATCCAGGACCACGCACTCTACATCTACGGCGTCTGCAGCCACCACCAGGCCAATCCCGGGCAGGAAGCGGACGAATCCGACGCCAGCGAATAGCTGCGTCAGCGCGCCTGCTCGGCGCCGGCACGCAGCATTTCGCGGGCGTGCTCCAGCGTGATTCCGGTCACTTCGACGCCGCCCAGCATGCGAGCGATTTCGCCGACGCGGCCGGCGTCGTCGAGCGGCTGAATCGCCGAGCGCGTGACGCCGTCGCGCGTCGTCTTGCTGACCTGCCATTGCCAGTCGGCCTGCGCGGCGACCTGGGCGAGGTGGGTGACGCATAGTACCTGGCGCTCGCCCCCCAGTTCGCGCAGCAAACGGCCGACGATCTCGGCGACACCACCGCCGATGCCGACATCGACCTCGTCGAAAATCAGCGTCGGCACGCTGGCCGAGCGCGAGGTCAGTACCTGGATGGCCAGGCTGATGCGCGACAGTTCACCACCGGAAGCCACCTTGGCCAACGGCCTGGCGTCGTTGCCGGCGAGACCGCCGATGCGGAACTCGACCTGTTCGAGACCGTAGACCGCGGGATTGTCGAGCGCCGGCAAGGCAATTTCGAAACGCCCCGAGGACAGCGCCAGGCGGCGCATGATCTCGCTCACCCGTTCGCCCATGTCGGCGGCAACCTGCTGTCGCCCGGCCGACAGACGCTGTGCCAGCGTCCGGTAGGCGGCCTGCGCCGCATCGCTCGCCGCGCGTAGCGCGTCGACGTCGGCAGCGGCGGCCAGTTCGGCCAGCCGCTGCTGCCAACCGGCGAGCAGGGCCGGCAATTCCGACGGCGAAACGCGGTGGCGACGGACCTGGGCGAGAATCGCCTCGATCCGCTTCTCGACATCCGCCAGGCGCCCGGGATCGAGATCGACGCGGTCGGCGTAGCGGCGCAGCGTTGACACCGCATCGGCGAGTTCGGCCTGCATCGAGGCCAGCACGCCAGCGACGTCGGCCAGCGCCGGGTCGTAGGCGGCCAGGTCGGCGAGCCGCGTCGCCACCTGGTCGATCTGCCGTTCGCAGGCGGCATCGTCGTCGGCCAGCACGGCGAGCGCGAACTGCGCGCCTTCGATCAGGCTGGCGGCATGGGCCAGGCGGCGATGCTCGCCTTCGAGCGTCTCCCACTCGTCGGCGGTAAACGCCAGCGCCGCCAGTTCGCCAACCTGCCATTCGAGCTGTTCGCGTTCGCGCTGCAGCGCCTGTACGCCATCATTCGCCGCCTGCCAGGCCTGTTCGGCATCGCGCCAGGTTTTCCAGGCGGCAGCGACTTCGCGCCCCAGGTCGAGCAGGCCGCCGTGACTGTCGAGCAACTGACGCTGGGCATCGGCCCGCAACAAGGACTGATGGGCGTGCTGGCCGTGGATGTCGACCAGCCATTCGCCGACTTCGCGCAACTGCTGGACGGTGGCCGGCGAGCCGTTGATCCAGGCGCGCGAACGGCCGTTGGCGTCGACCACGCGGCGCAGCAACAGGTCTTCGCTGGCGTCCAGGCCGTTCTCGTCGAGCCAGGCAGTCACCACAGGCAGGCCGGCGATGTCGAAAGTGGCGGCGATCTCCGCCTTGTCGCAACCGGCGCGTACGACGCCGGCGTCGCCGCGCTCGCCGAGCGCCAGCGCCAGGGCGTCGATCAGGATCGACTTGCCAGCACCGGTTTCGCCGGTCAGCGCGCCAAAACCGGCGGCGAACTCCAGCTCCAGCCGGTCGACGATGACGAAATCGCGCAGGGTCAGGTGGCGCAGCATCAGCTTCCCTTAGGCCTTTCGCTCCACTGCAGCTTCTGGCGCAACATCGCGAAATAGCTGTAGCCGGGCGGGTGCAAGAAGCAGATGGTGTGCTCGGAACGGTACAGGCGGACGCTGTCGCCCGGTTGCAGGTCGAGGGTTAGCTGGCCATCGAAGTGCACGCGCGGCTCGTCGGCGCGGACGACACGCAGCTCGATGTCGGCGTTGTCGTTGACGATCACCGGCCGGTTGGTCAGCGCATGCGGACACAGCGGCACCAGCGCAATGCCGGTCAGCGTCGGATGCAGGATCGGCCCGCCGGCAGACAGCGAATAGGCGGTCGAGCCGGTCGGCGTGGACACGATCAGGCCGTCGGAGCGCAGGTTGTAGATGAACTCGCCGTCGATGAACAGCTCGAACTCGATCATCCGGCCGATCGCCCCCTTGTCGACGACAACGTCGTTGAGCGCCACGTTGCTTGCCAGTTCCTTGCCGTCGCGCACCACTTCGGCGGCCAGCAGCATCCGGTTCTCGCGCTGGAATCGGCCATCGAGCAGGTCGTCCATGCAACTGAGCATGTCGTCGCGGGCGATGTCGGTCATGAAGCCGAGCCGCCCCTGGTTGACGCCGACCAGTGGGACGCAGTAGCGGGCCAGCCGGCGCGCCGCGTTGAGCATGGTGCCGTCGCCGCCGAGGACGATGGCGGCGTCGGCATGGGCGCCGATGTCGTTGAAGCCACAGGTGACCCAGCGCGCCAGGTCGACCCGCTTGCCGATGTGTTCGGCGGTCTCGCGTTCGACGAAGACCGAGACGCCGCGCTCGTGCAGATACTCCGCCAGACGGCGCAAGGACTCGGCGATTTCCGGGCTATGGTATTTGCCGACCAGGGCGATCGTGCGGGGATGACGGAGGCGGTTCATGGGTGCGAATTCTTGCATAAAAAACGCCTTGCCGTGCCGCCGCCGCTTTTCGGTAGAATCGGCGGCATGCTTGATGATCGCTCGCGCACCCTGCTCAAGACTCTGGTCGAACACTACATTGCCGACGGGCAACCGGTCGGCTCGCGCGCCCTGTCCAAATTCTCCGGGCTCGAACTGTCGCCGGCGACGATCCGCAACGTCATGGCCGACCTCGAAGAAGCCGGTTTCGTCGCCAGCCCGCACACCTCGGCCGGACGCATCCCGACCGCCCGCGGCTACCGCCTGTTCGTCGACAACCTGCTCACCGTGCAGCCGCTCGAAGCGCACCAGCGCGGCGCCATCGAAGATGCGCTGCACGGGCTGCCGTCGAAGCAGATCATCGCCAACGCCTCGCAACTGCTGTCCAGCCTGACCCATTTCGCCGGCGTCGTCATCGCTCCCCGGCGCAGCGCCAACCGCATCCGGCAGATCGAATTCCTCAGCCTGTCGGACAAACGCATCCTGCTCATCATCGTCACCGCCGACGGCGACGTGCAGAACCGCATCCTCAATTGCGAGCGCGCCTACTCGCCGAGCGAGCTGACCAGCGCCGCCAACTACCTGAACCAGAATTTCACCGGCCTCGACTTCGAGCAGATCCGCCAGCGTCTGGCCGGCGAGATCCAGCAACTGCGCGACGACATCAAGCCGCTCATGAACCTGGCCCTCGAGGCCGGCGATGCGGCGCTCAGCGAAAGCGCCCAGCCCTACGTGATCAGCGGCGAGAAAAATCTCCTCGATGTCGAAGAGCTTTCGTCCAACATGAAACGCCTGCGCGAACTGTTCGACCTCTTCGAGCAGCGCTCCAGCCTGATGCGTCTGCTCGACGTTTCGAGCCGCGCCGAAGGCGTCAAGATCTTCATCGGCGGCGAATCCGGCATCGCCACCCTCGACGAGTGCAGCGTCATCACCGCGCCTTACACGGTCGACGGCCAGGTCGTCGGCTCGCTCGGCGTCATCGGACCGACCCGGATGGCCTACGAGCGCGTCATCCCCATCGTCGACATCACCGCCCGCCTGCTCTCCTCGGCGCTCTCCCACAAGAACGAAAACTGATGCCCAGATTCCAGCCCGAACCGCCGTACCGCCACGGCAGCCCGCGCGGCACCGCCGTCGTCCTGGTCAATCTCGGCACCCCCGACGCCGCGACGGCACCAGCGCTGCGCCGCTACCTCGGGCAGTTCCTCGCCGACCCGCGCGTCGTCGAAATCCCGCGCCTCGTCTGGTGGCCGATCCTGAACGGCATCATCCTCAACACGCGGCCGAAAAAATCCGCCGCCAAGTACGCCAGCGTGTGGACCCGCGACGGTTCGCCGCTGCGGGTATACACCGAACGCCAGGCCAAGCTGCTCCAGGGCCTGCTCGGCGAGCGCGGCCACCGCGTCAGCGTCGCCTGGGCGATGCGCTACAGCCAGCCCTCCGTCGGCAGCGTGCTCGACCGCCTCAAGGCCGCCGGCCACGAACGCATCCTGATCGTCCCGATGTACCCGCAATACGCCGCCAGCACCACCGCCACCGTCGTCGACGAGGCCGCCCGCTGGCTGCTGCAGACCCGCAACCAGCCGGAAATGCGCTTCCTGCGCCACTACCACGACGACACCGGCTACCTGGCGGCGCTTGAAACCTCGGTGCGCAAACATTGGCAGCAGGTTGGCCGGCCCGCTACCGGCGATCGCCTGCTGATCAGCTTCCACGGTCTGCCCAAACGCTCGCTGGATCTCGGCGACCCCTACTTCTGCGAATGCCACAAGACCGGCCGCCTGCTCGCCGAACGCCTCGGCCTCGCTGCCGAGCAATACCTGATCACCTTCCAGTCGCGTTTCGGCAAAGCCGAATGGCTGCAGCCGTACACCGCGCCGACCCTGGAAGCCTGGGGCAAGGCCGGCGTGCGCCGGGTCGACGTGATCTGCCCTGGCTTCTCCGCCGACTGCCTGGAAACGCTGGAAGAAATCGCCCAGGAAGGCCGCGACGACTTCCTCAAGGCTGGCGGCAAGGAATATCACTACATCCCGGCGCTCAACGACGCCCCGGACTGGATCGCCGCGCTCGCCGACATCACCGAGCGCCACCTGGCCGGCTGGGACACGCGCGGCGAACCCGATGCCGCCAGCCTCGCCACCGAAGCCAGCGAAGCCCGACGCTTCGGCGCGCCCTCTTGAAATCCCGGGCGGCGCCCACATATCAGGATTTACTGATACAACGGAGCCCCCCCCATGAGCGATACCCTGCATCTCGTCTGCCCGCATTGCGCGGCGGTAAACCGCCTGCCTGCCGCCCGTCTTGCCGCCGCCCCGAACTGTGGCCAGTGCAAGCAGCCGCTGTTCACCGGCGAGCCGGTGGAAGTCGACGGTGCCAGTTTCGAGCGCCAGCTGCAGCGCAGCGAGCTGCCGCTGGTCGTCGATTTCTGGGCGCCCTGGTGCGGCCCCTGCCGGATGATGGCGCCAACCTTCCACCAGGCGGCGATCGACCTCGAACCGGCGGCCCGCTTCCTCAAGGTGAACACAGAGGAAGAGCAGGCGCTCGCCGGCCGTTTCAACATCCGCAGCATCCCGACCCTGGCCGTCTTCCGCAACGGCCGCGAGATCGCCCGGCAAAGTGGCGCGCTCGACCTCGCCTCGCTCAAACGCTGGCTGCAACCCCATTTGATGGCGCTTTAGTTTTCCCCGGCGGTCGCCGTTAACAATGTAGTGAACAATGACTGGAGGCCGCCATGAAAATCGCCAGCAGCGAACTGCAATTCACCGCCTCGCATAGCAGCGCGCAATCGCGCGAAGTCGAGGAGTCGCTGAAGATGTGGAGCGGCCCGCAAAGACCGGATTTCGAAAACCGTGGCCGCGGCAATGTCGGCGGGGAACGCGTCGTCCTCTCCGATGCCGGCAAGGCGGCAGCGGCAGCCGATAGCGCCGCACCGGTCGACGAAACCCTGGACGAAGACCCGAAGACCCTGCTGATTCGCCTGATGCTGGAAATGATGACCGGCAAGTCGGTACGCACCATCAGCGCCAGCGAGTTGTCCGGCAAATCCGCTCCGGCTGCGCCGCAAACCCCGCCGGCAGCCGCGGCGAACAACGGCCGGCCAGCCACTGCCGGCTTCGGCATCGAGTACGACTACCGCGCATCCTACAGCGAGAGCGAAAGCACAAGCTTCGCCGCCAACGGCGTGGTGAAGACCGCCGACGGCCAGGAAATCCGCTTCAACCTGCAGTTGCAGATGTCGCGCAGCTACCAGGAAGAGACTTCAGTCAGCCTGCGCCTTGGCGATGCGGCAAAGCCGGTCGATCCGCTGGTCCTCAACTTCGCCGGCAACGCCGCCGATCTGCTCGACCAGCGTTTCAGCTTCGACCTCGATGCCGACGGCAGCAAGGAACAGATTGCCCAACTCGCCAGCGGCAGCGCCTACCTCAGCTTCGACCGCAATCAGGACGGCCGGATCAACGACGGCAGCGAACTGTTCGGCCCCGCAAGCGGCGACGGCTTCGCCGAACTGGCGGCGCTCGACGACGACGGCAACGGCTGGATCGACGAGAACGACGCGGCATTCAGCCAACTCAGCCTTTGGCAACCCGGCGCAGGAGGCGAAGGGAATCTGCAATCGCTGAGCGAAGCGGGCGTCGGCGCCATCGCGCTGGCCCAGGTTGCCACCCCGTTCGAACTGAATGACAGCAGCAACCAATCGCTCGGCAGAATTCGCAATTCAGGAATATTTTTGCAAGAGAATGGCAGCGCTGGCACAATTCAGCAAATAGACCTCAGCGTCTGAAAAGCTTTTCATAGCACCACCAAAGGCCCGCACATGCTCCGTTTTGCCGACTTGAAGATCTGGGTCCGACTGACTGCCGCCATCTGGCTTGTCCTTGCCGTGATCTGGGCTGGCGCGATCGTCTGGACGACCAACGTCAATCGCGATACCGCGATCAAGCAAGCCAAGGAATTCTCGCAAAGCATTCACGAAATGACGATGGCCGGGCTGACCGGCATGATGATCACCGGCACGGTCGGCCAGCGCGAGGTCTTCCTCGACCAGATCAAGCAGCTGTCGGTGATCCGCGACCTGCATGTCGCCCGCAGCGACGCGGTGGTCAAGCTCTACGGCCCGGACACCAAGAGCACGCGCGACCTTGACGCGCTCGAACAGCAGGTGATGAAGGAAGGCAAACCGTTTGTCTCGGTCGAAAACGAGAATGGCAGTTCCTTCCTGCGCGTGATCAACCCGACCAATGCCTCGAAGAACTACCTTGGCAAGGATTGCATTCTCTGCCACCAGGTTCCCGAAGGCACGGTGCTCGGCCTGGTCAGCATGAAGGTATCGCTCGACTCGGTCGAATCCGAGGTCGAAAGCTTCCGCCTGAAAATCGCCGGCGCCGCGATCGGCGCCCTGGGCGCCCTGTTGCTGATCATCTACTTCCTGACCAACCACTTCGTCACCAAGCCGCTCGAACGGCTGCGCCACGGCCTGAGCGACATCGCCCGCGGCGAAGGCGATCTGACCCGTCGCCTGCCGGTCAACGGCTTGGATGAGGTTGGTCAGTCGTCGCATGTTTTCAACCAGATGATGGACAACTTCCAGCAACTGGTCAGCCAGGTCCGCGATTCCGCCAGCCAGGTTTCCCGCCGCGTCGCCGCATTGACTGAAAACGCCGACCGCGTGGCGCAAAGCTCGCGCCAGCAGAACGAAAAATCGAACGACGCCGCCTCCGCGGTCGAGCAACTGGTGTCGAGCATCTCCGAAATCGCCCGCAGCGCCGAACACGTCCAGCAGCAGTCGCAGGAAAGCCTGGCCCGCGCCAACGAAGGCAACCGCAACCTGCAGACCTTGCTCGGCGAGATGGATGTCGTCGAACGGGCGGTCAAGGAAATGGCCGACTCGGTCAACAACTTCGTGCGCAACACAGAATCGATCACGATGATGACGCGCGAGGTTAAGGACATTGCCGAACAGACCAACCTGCTCGCCCTCAACGCCGCCATCGAGGCCGCCCGCGCTGGCGAACAGGGCCGCGGTTTCGCCGTCGTCGCCGACGAGGTGCGCAAGCTGGCCGAAAAATCCTCGCACTCGGCGAGCGAGATCGACCGCATCACCGCCAGCCTGAGCGCCCAGTCGGTCGCCGTCCGGCGCAGCATCGAGGAAGGCATGCACCACCTCGAAACCAGCCAGGCTGCCGTCGACTCCGTTTCCAGCGTGCTGCAGGCCGCCAACGGCTCGGTCGCCGAAGTCGGCCACGGGCTCGATACCATTGCTCAGGCCACCGACCAGCAGCGACGCGTGTCCGGCGATGTCGAATCGAGCATCGAAGCGATCGCCGGCATGGCCCGCGACAACACCGGTACCGTCGAACAGACCGCCGGCGCCGCCCATGACCTGCGCCGCCTGGCCGAGGGATTGGCCAATCTGGTGGGCCGCTTCAAGGTCTGAGCGCACCACCGCGCCAACCACAACGCCGCCCGCGGGCGGCGTTATTCATTCCGGCGCCAGCTCCAGCGTCACCCCGCCGCATGACTTGCCGCCGTAATGCCCGCTGGCGTTATTGACGGCGGGCTGGCCGATGCTGGCGGCGATCTTGTTGACCTCACGCAGGCGATAAATCATGCGAGCGAGCAGCGCATCGCGCATGCGGCCCATCAGCTCTTCCGACGACAAAGCCAGCGCCGATGCATTGACCTCAAGGAACAGGGTCGGCTCCAGCGTCACCACCGTCGCGTGACGCAGGTCGCTCGACGGATGCAGGAAGGCCACCTCGCCGACCGGCTCGCCAACGCCAAGACGGCATAGTGCCTTGCCGCCCAACGAAACCTCGACGCTACCGGCAAGGATGATGCCGAACAGGCGGCTGTTGCTGCCCTCGGTGATCAAGCGGACATTGGCCGTCACCTGCCGCCACAGCGAGACGCGCAGAACTTCCCAGAGTTCGATGTTCTCGAATTCGGTGAAGAACTCGACGCGACGTAACTGCTCGAAGTGCCGCATGTCGTGCTCGGTCTCGTCCTCTTCCAGGATCTTGTAGCGCACCGCCGAAAGATCCTTGGCCATTTCCGCGCCGTTGCGGTAACGGCTGTACAGGTCCTTTTCCAGCGCCTTGCGCAGGATCGCGTCGAGCCCTTCGGGAAGCGCCGGATTGAGCGCGCTGACCGCCGGCGGATCGGTATTGACGATCTTGTACACCAGCGTCGCCTGGTTGTTGGCGCGGAAAGGCAGACGCCCGGTCAGCAGCTGGAACATGACGACGCCGAGCGAATAGAGGTCGGTCTTCTGGTTGAGCGGGTAGCCCTTGATCTGTTCCGGCGACATGTAGGCCGGCGAACCGACCCCCATGATGAAGGTCGAGTCGCGGTCGAGATCCTTGTTCAGGTTCAGCGCCAGGCCGAAATCGGCGATCTTCGGTTCGTCGCCGGCGGCGATCATGATGTTGGCCGGCTTGATGTCGCGATGGATGATGCCCTGCCGGTACGCCGCGTCGAGGGCCATGCAGCACTTGAAGATGATGCTGACCACCCGATGCAGCGGCAGCAGCTTGTCGATCCGGCAGTGCTGCTCGAGGCTGAAGCCGTCGACATATTCCATCGCCAGGTAGGCGAATTCGTCCTCGACCACGGCGTCGTAGACCCGCACGATGTTCGGGTGGTCTAAGCGACGGGAGACCATCCCCTCGTTCTGGAAAAGCTTGCGCATGCGCCGCGACATGGCGGCGCAATCCTGGCCGAAACGAATGACCTTGACCGCAATCTGCCGCGCATTTTCCGGGTCGTCACAAAGATAGACCGTAGCGGTCGCTCCCTTGCCGAGCTCTCGGATGACGCGGTATTTGCCTATCGTTTCCATGACATTGACGTTGAATGAATACCTCCTTGGCGATGCTAGCACGCCGACGCGCGCAACAAAGCAAACAAATGTGTAGTAAAAAATTTTCGAGCGGCTCTTGAAATGTTTTTTTCCATCCCCATCTCCCCGTTCGGTTTATTGGAGAAAATGCGCATGTCTAACGAGGAAACCCCGCAGGACCACCTGCTCGATGCCGCCCAGGCGGAAACGCCGGCCAGCGAACCGGAAAAGGAACGCCACATCGACGTTCTGCCGAGCCTGGAAGAACAGATCAAGGCGCTGGAACTGAAGGTCGCCGAAACCCATGACGCCTGGCTGCGCGCCAAGGCCGAAGGCGAAAACATCCGCCGCCGCGCTCAAGAAGACATCAGCAAGGCGCACAAGTTCGCGGTCGAGAAATTCGCCGGCGAACTGCTCGCCGTCAAGGACAGCCTGGAAGCGGCGCTGGCGGTGCCGGAGCAGACGGTCGAGAGTTTCAAGTCCGGCGTCGAGCTGACCTTGAAGCAACTGGTTGCGGCTTTTGAGAAGAACGCGCTGAACGAGGTCAACCCGGTCGGCGAAAAATTCGACCCGCACAAGCACCAGGCGATCGGCATGGTTGATTCCGAGCAGGAAGCGAACACCGTCGTCACCGTACTGCAGAAGGGCTACCTGATCGCCGACCGCGTATTGAGGCCGGCCCTGGTCATGGTCGCCAAGGGCAAATAATCCACTTGAAATCCGGGGCGACGCCCCCACTTCACGAACATCGCTAATTCACTTTCAGGAAAGAACATCATGGGCAAGATCATCGGTATCGACCTCGGCACCACCAATAGCTGCGTCGCCATCATGGAAGGCGGCACGCCCAAGGTCATCGAAAACGCGGAAGGCGCCCGCACCACCCCGTCGGTCATCGGCTACACCGACGACGGCGAGATCCTGTGCGGCGCCCCGGCCAAGCGTCAGGCCGTCACCAACCCGAAGAACACCCTGTACGCGGTCAAGCGCCTGATCGGCCGCCGCTTCGAAGAGAAGGAAGTGCAGAAGGACATCGCCCTGATGCCGTTCAAGATCGTCAAGGCCGACAACGGCGACGCCTGGGTTGAAGCGCGCGACAAGAAGATCGCACCGCCGCAGGTTTCCGCCGAAGTGCTGCGCAAGATGAAGAAGACCGCCGAAGACTACCTGGGCGAGGAAGTCACCGAAGCGGTCATCACCGTGCCGGCCTACTTCAACGACAGCCAGCGCCAGGCCACGAAGGACGCCGGCCGCATCGCCGGTCTCGACGTCAAGCGCATCATCAACGAACCGACCGCCGCTGCACTGGCTTTCGGCATGGACAAGGTCGCCGGCAAGGACAAGAAGATCGCCGTCTATGACCTCGGCGGCGGCACCTTCGACATCTCAATCATCGAAATCGCCGACGTCGATGGCGAAAAGCAGTTCGAAGTGCTGGCCACCAACGGCGACACCTTCCTCGGCGGCGAAGACTTCGACCAGCGCCTGATCGACTACATCATCGACGAATTCAAGAAGGAATCCGGCGTCGACCTGAAGAAGGACGTGCTCGCCCTGCAACGCCTGAAGGAAGCTGCCGAAAAGGCCAAGATCGAGCTGTCCTCCAGCCAGCAGACCGAAATCAACCTGCCCTACATCACTGCCGACGCCTCCGGCCCGAAGCACCTGGCGCTGAAGATCACCCGCGCCAAGTTCGAGTCGCTGGTCGACGAACTGATCGAACGCACCGTCGCCCCCTGCCTGACCGCACTGAAGGACGCCGGCTGCAAGATCGGCGACATCGACGACGTGATCCTGGTCGGCGGCCAGTCGCGCATGCCGAAGGTGCAGGAGAAGGTCAAGGAAGTGTTCGGCCGCGAACCGCGCAAGGACGTCAACCCGGATGAAGCCGTCGCCGTCGGCGCCGCCATCCAGGGCGGCGTGCTGCAGGGCGAAGTCAAGGACGTGCTGCTGCTCGACGTCACCCCGCTGTCGCTCGGCATCGAAACCCTGGGCGGCATCATGACCAAGCTGATCCAGAAGAACACGACTATCCCGACCAAGGCCAGCCAGGTCTTCTCGACCGCCGACGACAACCAGTCCGCCGTCACCATCCATGTGCTTCAGGGCGAACGCGAAGTCGCTTCCGGCAACAAGAGCCTTGGCCAGTTCAACCTGGAAGGCATCCCGCCGGCCCCGCGCGGCACGCCGCAGATCGAGGTCATCTTCGACATCGACGCCAACGGCATCATGCACGTCACCGCCAAGGACAAGGCGACCGGCAAGGAAAACAAGATCACCATCAAGGCCAACTCCGGTCTCAGCGAAGAAGAGATTCAACGCATGGTCAAGGACGCCGAGCTGCACGCCGAGGAAGACAAGAAGGCGCACGAGCTAGCCGACGCCCGCAACCAGGCCGACGGCATGGTGCACATGGTCAAGAAGTCGCTGACCGAATACGGCGACAAGCTCGACGCCGCCGAAAAGGAAGCCATCGAGAAGGCGATCAAGGACGTTGAGGACGTGCTGCGCGACGGCGACAAGGACACCATCACCGCCAAGACCGAAGCCCTGTCGCAAGCGGCGCAGAAGCTCGGCGAGAAGATGTACGCCCAGCAACAGGCCGAAGGTGCCGCCGGCGCGGCAGGCGCGGCTGGTGGCGAAGCGAAGGAAAAAACCGTCGAAGGCGATGTCGTCGATGCCGAATTCACGGAAGTGAACAAGGACAAGAAGGCTTAAAACGGGCGCCCGGGCGTCGCTTTAAGTGGCCGGATCGAAGCGGACGCCCCGGCGCCGCTTGATCCGGCCTTTGTGCAGTAACTGACGGGAACCATCATGTCTAAACGCGATTTTTACGAAATCCTCGGCGTCAACCGCGACGCTTCGGACGACGAAATCAAGAAGGCCTACCGCAAGCTGGCCATGAAGCACCACCCGGACCGCAACCCGGACAATCCGGGCGCCGAGGAAAAGTTCAAGGAAGCCAAGGAAGCCTACGAAATCCTCTCCGATAGCCAGAAGCGCGCCGCTTACGACCAATATGGTCACGCCGGCATCGACCCGCAGTCCGGCATGGGAGGGTTCGGCGGTGGCGGTGGTGGCGGCTTTGCCGACGCCTTCGGCGGCATCTTCGACGAGATCTTCGGTGGCCGGGCCGGCGGCGGCGGTGGCGGCGGTCGTTCCAACATCTACCGCGGCGCCGACCTGCGTTACAACCTGGAAATCACGCTCGAACAGGCCGCGCACGGCACCGAAACCAAGATCCGCATCCCGACCATGGAGGAATGCGAGGTCTGCCACGGTTCCGGCGCCAAGGCCGGCACCCAGCCGAAGACCTGCCCGACCTGCGGCGGCTCCGGCCAGGTGCGCCTGCAACAAGGCTTCTTCTCGATCCAGCAGACCTGCCACAAGTGCCACGGCACCGGCCGCTTCATCGCCGACCCGTGCACCAACTGCGGCGGTGCCGGTCGTATCAAGCAGCACAAGACCCTGGCGGTAAAGATTCCGGCCGGCGTGGACGAAGGCGATCGCATCCGGCTCGCCGGCGAGGGCGAACACGGCGTCAACGGCGGCCCGCCGGGCGACCTCTACGTGCAGATCCACCTCAAGCAGCACGCGGTGTTCCAGCGCGACCACAACGACCTCCACTGCGAAATGCCGATTTCCTTCACCACGGCAGCGCTCGGTGGCGAGATCGAAATTCCGACCCTGGATGGCGCCGCGGCCATCAAGATTCCGCCGGAAACCCAGTCCGGCCGCGTCTTCCGCCTGCGCGGCAAGGGCATCAAGGGAGTGCGCAGCCACACCCACGGCGACCTGCTCTGCCATGTCGTCGTCGAAACCCCGATCAACCTGACCGAACGCCAGAAGGATCTGCTGCGCGAACTGGAGGAATCAAGCAAGGGTTCCGACAAGCACAACCCCCGCGCCAAGTCGTGGATGGACAAAGTCCGGGAATTCTTCGGAGAATGATTTCCTGACCTTGCGGTGCAGGCTAACTTGCTCAAGCAAGTTAAGGGGCGTAGCCCCGGCCGGAACCACAAGGCTCAGGAATTTTTCGGGGAATGATTCCCGTACCTTGCAGCGCAGGCTAACCCGCGTTGGCGGGTTAAGGCGCGTAGCGCCGGCCGCAGCTACAAGGTCTGTGAATTCTTCGGCGAGCAAACCCGCGCCACCAGAAATGCAAACGACCCGTTATCGAACGGGCCGTTTTCATTGATTGCCAGCGACGCTGTTCAGGCACGCCGCCAGGTGGTTCCCTGCGGACCGTCGTCGAGGACGATGCCAGCGGCCTTCAGCTCGTCGCGGATGCGGTCGGCTTCAGCGAAGTCGCGCGCCTTCTTGGCCGCCGCACGGCTGGCGATCAATGCTTCGACCGCCGCTTCATCGATCCCGTCGGCCGCCCCACCGGCCCGCAGATAAGCCTGCGGCGCGCGTTCGAGCAATCCGATCACTCCGGCCAGAGCCTTGAGCAGACCCGACAGTTCCCCGGACTTCTGACGGTTGGCTTCGGCGGCCAGCTCGAAGAGGACGGCGATCGCACCGTGCGAATCGAAATCCTCGTTCAAGGCAGCGGCAAAACGGGCGGCAAAATCCTGCTTCCAGTCGATGGCCACCGGCACCGGCGGCACGTCGCGCAACGTGAAGTAAAGACCGTCGAGCGAGCGCTTGGCGTCGTCGAGGTGGGCATCGGAATAGTTCAGCGGGCTACGGTAATGGGCGCGCAGGATGAAGAAGCGAACGACTTCGGCATCGAATTTCTTCAGCACCTCGCGGATGGTGAAGAAATTGCCCAGCGACTTCGACATCTTTTCGTTGTCGACCCGGACAAAACCGTTGTGCATCCAGTAATTGACGTAGCCGCAGCAATTCGCGCCCTCGGACTGGGCGATCTCGTTCTCGTGATGCGGGAACTGCAGATCCTGACCGCCGCCGTGGATGTCGAAATGTTTGCCGAGCAGCGACGAACTCATCGCCGAGCATTCGATATGCCAGCCCGGCCGTCCTTCGCCCCAGGGCGACGCCCAGGCCGGCTCGCCCGGCTTGGCATGCTTCCAGAGAACGAAATCGAGCGGGTCCTGCTTGGCGGTATCGACTTCGACGCGCTCACCGGCGCGCAGGTCGTCGAGCGATTTGCCGGACAGCTTGCCGTAGCCCGGAAACTTGCGCACCGCATAATTGACGTCGCCGTCGGCCGCCAGATAAGCCAGGCCATTGGCTTCGAGCTTACCGATCAGCTCCAGCATCTGCGGCACATACTCGGTCGCCCGCGGCTCGTGATCGGGGCGCAGCACGCCCAGCGCGTCGGCGTCCTCGTGCATGAAACCGATGAAACGATCGGTCAATTGCTGGATGCTTTCACCGTTCTCCGCCGCACGACGAATGATCTTGTCATCGATATCGGTAATATTGCGAACGTAGGTCACCTCGTAGCCACGCGTTCTCAGCCAGCGATAAACCATGTCGAAGACGACCATCACCCGGGCATGGCCCAGGTGACAATAGTCGTAGACCGTCATCCCGCAGACATACATGCGAACCTTGTTGGCTTCGATCGGTTCGAAAACCTGCTTTTCGCGCTTGAGGGAGTTGAATATCTTTAGCATGACGGAATGAAAAGATGCAGAATTGGCCCTGCAAACCTATGGCTTTATCCGCTTCTTTGGTAGAATCGAGTGATTGAAAAACTCAGAAATTATAGCACGGCGATGACCACCCTATCCTTGTTCCAGCCTCGCTTCCGGACGCTACGCGCGTTCGCCTTCTGCCTGTCAATCGGCTTTGCCGGCCCGGTACTGGCTGACAACCTGCCTGACATCCAGCGCTTGATCAAACAGGGACAGCACGCACAGGCCCTGGAAAAGGTCGACCAATATCTGAGCAGCCGGCCCAAAGATGCCCAGGGGCGTTTCCTCAAGGGGCTGATCCTCACCGAACTGAACCGCCCCGCCGATGCCATCGGCGTCTTCACCAAGCTCTCCGAGGACTATCCGGAGCTGCCCGAACCCTACAACAACCTGGCCGTGCTCTACGCCCAGCAGAAGCAGTATGACAAGGCGCGCACCGCCCTGGAAATGGCGATCCGCACTCACCCCTCCTACGCCATCGCCTACGAGAACCTCGGCGACGTCTATGCCAAGCTGGCCAGCCAGGCCTACGACAAGGCGCTGCAACTCGACGGCGCGAATGCGACCACGCAGAACAAGCTGGCGCTGATCCGCGACCTGGTCAGCACCTCCGGCAAGGGCAACGTCCGGCCGCCAGTGGTCGCCGCCGCTCCGGCACCGGCGCCCGTTCCGGCCCCGGCGCCCGCCCCGGTCGCCGCTGCCAAACCGACGCCGACTGCCACCGTCGTTGCCACCACGCCGGGCGCCGCCGCCGCGGCCCCCACCCCGGTCGCAGCCGCCGAAACCAAGCGACCGGCCCCGGCCAAGGCAGCCGGCAACGACGACGTGGCGCAGGCCATCGCCTCCTGGGCCCAAGCCTGGTCGCAAAAGGACATGAAGGCCTACTTTGCCGCCTACGCCAACAGCTTCGAACCCGGGAAGGGCGCCAGCCGCAAGGCCTGGGAAGCTGAACGCTCGCAGCGGATCGGCGAACGCCCCGGCAAGATTTCGGTAACTTACGAGGAACCGACGATCAGCGTGGACGGCAACACTGCCACGGCCCGTTTCCGCCAGCACTACAAGGCACCGGGCCTCAACAGTTCGAGCTGGAAGACGCTGGTGTTCGTTCGCTCCGGTAGCAAGTGGCTGATCCAGGAAGAAAAAGCTCGTTGATGCGCATACGGAAGTTGTTACTGCCAGGCCTGACCGGCCTGGCAGTTGTCGTTTCTGCACTGTATTTTTTCCCTCGGGAAAAGCACGCTGACCCGGTCAGTCAAGCAGCAGCACAGAATCCTCCAATATCGCAGATCTGGCCGGACCACGGCCCTTCTGCGTCATCGCCGCCGCCAGCGCCCGAACTCGTCGATGGCAGCCCGGAGGCTCGTCTCGTCGGCATCTTCCACGAGATTGAGCAGCGCAACCTGAATCGCGCGCTGGAACTTACCGAAGCCCTGCTGCAGCAACATCCAAACTACCGCTTGGCACATCTGATCAAGGGCGACCTGCTGCTGGCGCGCACCCGACCGATCGAGAATTTCGGCGCCGCCCAAGGGGCTCCAGCCGAGCGCGTCGCCGACCTGCGCGCCGAGGCGCTCAAACGCCTGCAAGGCTACCGCGAGAAGCCGGCGGCGAATTCTGTACCCCGCTATCTGGTGCAAATGCGCCCGGACCAACGCTACGCCGTGGTCATCGACACGCAGCGTTCACGCCTCTACCTCTACGAAAACGACCTGCAAAATGGTGGCCGGCCGCGCTTCGTCGCCGACTACTACGTCACCCAAGGCAAGCTCGGCGCCGACAAGCTGGCAGAAGGCGACAAGAAGACACCGATCGGCGTCTATCACGTGACCGCCGATCTGTCGCGCCAGAAGTTGCCGGACCTTTACGGCAACGGCGCCTTCCCGATCAATTACCCGAACGAATGGGACCGCCGCCAGGGCCGTGGCGGCAGCGGTATCTGGCTGCACGGCACGCAATCCGACACCTTCTCGCGGCCGCCGCTCGCTTCAGATGGCTGCGTCGTGCTGACCAACCAGGATCTCGACGCCATCCGCAGCAACCTGCAGGTCGGACTGACGCCGGTGATCATCAGCGACAGCATCGAGTGGCTGTCGCTCGACGACTGGGCCAAGGAGCGTGAAGCCCTCAACCAGACCATCGAGACCTGGCGCGCCGACTGGGAGAGTCGCGACACCGCCCGCTACCTGAACCACTATTCGCGCCAGTTCAGCGCCGGCGGCCAGAATTTCGCGCAGTTCGCCGAACAGAAGCGCTCGGTCAACGCTGGCAAGGAATGGATCAAGGTCCGCCTCGACAATCTTTCGGTGTTCCGCAATCCGGGCAAGGAAGAACTGATCGTCGTCACCTTCGACCAGGATTACCGCAGCAACAACCTCAACAACCGGATGAAGAAACGCCAGTACTGGGTACGCGAAGGCGGCCGCTGGAAGATCATCTACGAAGGAGCCGCCTGACATGAAGAAACTGACTGGCATTCTCGCCGCCCTGACGCTGTGCTCGACGCTCGCCCAGGCCGCCCCAACCCTGGAACTGCAGACCAGCCTCGGCCGCATCGTCGTCGAACTAGACGCCCAGAAGGCACCGAAGAGCAGCGCCAACTTCCTGCAATATGCGAAGGACGGTTTCTACAACGGCACCGTCTTCCACCGCGTGATCCCCGGCTTCATGATTCAGGGCGGCGGCTTCGACGCTGGCATGTCGCAGAAAGCTACCCGCGCGCCGATCGAGAACGAGGCGAAGAACGGTCTCAGGAACCGCCGCGGCACGCTGGCCATGGCCCGTACCATGGACCCACACTCGGCGACCGCGCAGTTCTTCATCAACCACGCCGACAATGCCCCGCTCGACTACCCGGGCAACGATGGCTGGGGCTATGCCGTCTTCGGCAAGGTCACCGAGGGCATGGACGTGGTCGACAAGATCGCCAGCCAGCCCACCACCAGCAAGGGCTTCCACCAGGACGTGCCGCGCACGCCGGTGGTCATCCAGAACGTCAAGATTCTCTCCGAAAAATAAGGAACTCCCCCATGATCAAGCTCACCACCAACTTCGGCGTTATCAGCCTCGAACTCGACGCCGAGAAGGCGCCGAAAACCGTCGAGAACTTCATTGCCTACGTCGAAGCCGGGCATTACGACAACACCGTCTTCCACCGCGTGATCAAGAACTTCATGATCCAGGGCGGCGGCATGGAACCGGGCATGAAGCAGAAGGACACTCGCGCGCCGATCGAGAACGAGGCCGCCAACGGCCTGAAGAACGTCCGCGGCAGCATCGCCATGGCGCGCACCAGCGACCCGCACTCGGCCACTGCCCAGTTCTTCATCAACACCGTCGACAACGACTTCCTCGACTTCAAGGCACCGTCCGGCCAGGGCTGGGGCTACTGTGTCTTCGGCCAGGTCGTCGAAGGCATGGACGTGGTCGACAAGATCCGCGCCGTGCGCACCGGCAACAAGGGCTTCCACCAGGACGTGCCGGTCGAGGACGTGATCATCGAAAAAGCGGAAGTGGTTTGATCCTCTTCGTCGCCGACCTCCACCTGTCGCCCCGCACGCCCGGGGCGACAGCGCTGTTTCTCGATTTCCTCGCCGGGCGCGCCCGCCAGGCCTCAGCCTTGTACATTCTTGGCGACCTGTTCGAGACCTGGATCGGTGACGACGACATCGCCTCGCCCGATCATGCCGCGATCGTCGCCGCCTTGCGTGCCGCCAGCGATGCTGGCCTCGCCATCAGCATCATGCACGGCAACCGCGACTTCCTGCTCGGCGACGCCTTCGCCGCCGCTGCTGGCGTCCGCCTGATCAGCGAACCGTATATCCTGTCCACCGCCGAATGGCAGTTCGTGCTCGCCCACGGCGATGCGCTCTGCCTCGACGACGCCGAGTACATGCGCTTCCGCGCCGAGGTCCGGACGCCGGCCTGGCACAGCGCCTTCCTCGCCCGGCCGCTGGCCGAACGGCGGGCCATCGCCGACGGCATGCGCGCCGCCAGCGAAGCCAGCCAGCGCCAGCGCGACACGCCCTACAGCGACCTCCAGCCGGCAGCCACCGAGGACTTCCTGCGCCAGCACGGCTACGCCACCTTCATCCACGGCCACACGCACCAGCCGGCTACCCACGAGCACATCGTCGACGGCATCCACGTCGAGCGCTGGGTACTCGCCGACTGGCACGAGGACCGCGGCGAATGCCTGGTCTGGGACGGCGAGGCGCTACACCGCGAAGTCCTGCTCCCGGCCGCCCGATGAAGCAGAACGGCAACGCCCTCGACATCCTGCGCGATGTCTTCGGCTACCCCGCCTTCCGCGGCGAACAGGCGGAGATCATCGCCCACGTCGCCGGCGGCGGCGACGCCCTGGTGCTGATGCCGACCGGCGGCGGCAAGAGCCTCTGCTACCAGATTCCGGCGCTGCTGCGCCCGGGGTGCGCGATCGTCGTCTCGCCGCTGATCGCGCTGATGCAGGACCAGGTCGACGCGCTGACCCAGCTCGGCGTGCGTGCCGCCGTACTCAACTCGACGCTCGACCGGCGTGAAGCGCAGGCGGTCGAACAAGCGATCTTCGCCGGCCAGCTCGACCTCGTCTACAGCGCCCCCGAACGGCTGATGCTCGACCGCACGCTGGCCATGTTCGACGCCCTCTACGAAGCCGGCAAGCTCGCCCTGTTCGCCATCGACGAGGCGCACTGCGTGTCGCAATGGGGGCACGATTTCCGCCCGGAATACCTGCAGTTGTCGGCGCTGCACGAACGCTACCCACGGGTGCCGCGCATCGCGCTGACCGCCACCGCCGACCGGGCGACGCAGAACGAGATGCTGCAGCGCCTGGGCCTGGGCGAAGCGCGCGTCTTCCTGTCCAGCTTCGACCGCCCGAACATCCGCTACACCGTCGTCGAAAAGGACAACGCCCGCCAGCAGCTGCTCGGCTTCCTTGGCGGGCGCCAAGGCCAGGCCGGCATCGTCTACTGCCTGTCGCGCAAGAAGGTCGAGGAAACCGCCGCCTGGCTGTCGACTCAAGGCTACCCGGCGCTGCCCTACCACGCCGGCCTGCCGGCCGACGAGCGCGCTGCCAACCAGCGCCGCTTCCTGCGCGAGGACGGCCTGGTCATGTGCGCGACGATCGCCTTCGGCATGGGTATCGACAAGCCCGACGTGCGCTTTGTTGCCCACCTGGATCTGCCCAAGAGCATCGAGGCCTACTACCAGGAAACCGGCCGCGCCGGCCGCGACGGCGAGCCGTCGGAAGCCTGGATGGCCTACGGCATGCAGGACGTCGCCCTGCAGCACGCGCGCATCGCCGAATCGGGCGCCGGCGAAGGCCAGAAAATCCTCGAATCGCAACGCCTGACCGCCCTGCTCGCCTACTGCGAGGCGCCGCGCTGCCGGCGCCAGGTGCTGCTCAATTATTTCGGCGAAGAGCGTCAGCCCTGCGGCAACTGCGACGTCTGCGCCGAACCGCCGGAACTGTGGGACGGTACGCAGGCGGCGCAGAAGGCGCTGTCGGCGATCTACCGCACCGGCATGCGCTTCGGCGTCAGCCACCTGATCGACGTGCTGCGCGGCAAGACCAGCGACAAGATGCGCCAGTGGGGCCACGACCGCCTGCCTACCTTCGGCGTCGGCGGCGAACTCGACGAACGCGAATGGAAGAGCGTCTTTCGCCAGCTCGCCGCCGCCGGCCTGGTCCATGTCGACATGACCGAGCACGGCGCCCTGCAACTGACCGAAGCGGCGCGCGAAGTGCTCAAGGGGCAGCGCAGCGTGCAACTGCGCCGGCCAACCAGGAAACGCAGCGCGCCGAGCAAGACCAGCCGCGCCCCAGTGGTCGACCTGGCGCCGGCCGACGCCGCGCTGTTCCAGCGCCTGCGCCAGTGGCGCGCCGACACCGCGCGCGAACAGGGCGTGCCGGCCTACGTCATCCTGCACGACAAGACCCTGCGCGAACTCGCCGAATGCCGCCCGGTCAGCCATGGCCTGCTCGCCGGCATCACCGGCATGGGCAGCGCCAAGATCGAGCACTACGGCGAGGAACTCCTGCAACTGATCCGCGACGAGGCCCGCCATGAAGCATCCTGACCGTCTGACCGCGATCCTCGGCGGCATCGTCATCGCCGCCCTGGTCGTTTCCGGCATCGCCCCCTACGACCGCGCCACCTGGCTGATGGAAGTGGCGCCGGTGCTGCTCGCCCTGCCGTTGCTCTGGCTGACCCGGCGCAGCTTTCCGCTCACCGCGCTGCTCTACGTGCTGATCACCATCCACGCCCTGGTGCTGATCGGCGGCGGCGCCTACACCTACGCCCGGGTACCGTTCGGCTTCTGGCTGCAGGACCTGCTCGGCACGACGCGCAATCCCTACGACAAGGTCGGCCATTTCCTGCAGGGTTTCGTGCCGGCACTGGTCGCCCGCGAAATCCTGCTGCGCGGCGACTGGGTGCGCGGCGCGAAAATGACCGGCTTCCTCTGCGTCTGCATCGCGCTGGCAATCAGTGCCTGCTACGAGCTGATCGAATGGGCGGCGGCGCTGGCCATGGGCCAGGGCGCCGACGAATTCCTCGGCACCCAGGGCGACCCCTGGGACACCCAGTCCGACATGTTCCTCGCGCTGCTCGGCGCGATCGCCGCGCTGCTCCTGCTCTCCGGCTGGCACAACCGCCAGTTGCACCGGCTGCGGCGCGGCTGAGCGGCTGCCTCAGAGGCAGAGCGCGTCGGGGTCGGCGCGCATCAGGCGCTTGTTCATCTTGCCGACGCTGGTCTTGACCAGCGTCTTGACGAAGCGTACCTGCAGCAGCACGCCGTAACGCGAAACGCCGGCCGCCTCGATGGCATGCGCGGCATAGTTGCGCAAGGCGTGCTCGCTGACCTGGCCGACGAACTCCGGCTTCAACAGCACCAGCGCCAGCGGCCGCTCGCCCCACTTGTCGTCGGCCACGCCGATCACTGCCACCTCCTGCACCGCCTCGTGCTTGGCGACGATGTCCTCGAGTTGCAGCGACGAGGTCCACTCGCCGCCGGTCTTGATCACGTCCTTGATCCGGTCGGTGACCTTGAGATAGCCGGCGGCGTCGATGTTGCCGATGTCGGCGGTATGCAGATAGCCGCCCGCCCACAGTTCCTCGGACGCCTCGGGCGCATGCAGGTAGCCCTGGGTCAGCCAGGGCGAGCGGACGACCACCTCGCCGGTGGCCTTGCCGTCGTGGGCGACGTCGCGCATCTGCGCATCGACGATGCGCAGGTCGACCAGCGGCAAGGGGCGGCCGGTCTTGGCACGGATCACCGCCTGCTCGGCTGGCGACTTTTCCAGGTCGGCGGTGGTCAGGTGAGCCAGCGTCAGCACCGGGCAGGTTTCCGACATTCCGTAACCGGTGAACAGGTCGATGCCGCGAGCCAGCGCGGCGCCGGCCATGGCTTCCGGCATCGCCGCACCGCCGATGACCAGCTTCCAGCCGGAGAAATCGGTTTTCGCCGCCACCGGATGGCCGAACACCATGTGCAGGATGGTTGGCACGCAATGTGAAAAGCTGACCCCCTCCTCCTCGACCAGGCGGCAGATCACATCCGGCTGGTAGCGGCCGGGATAGACCTGCTTGAGCCCGAGCATCGTCGCCAGATAGGGGAAGCCCCAGGCGTGGACGTGGAACATCGGCGTCAGCGGCATGTACACGTCTTCGCGGTGCAGGCGCCCCTGGCCGGCCGCGTTGCCGGTGCCGCTGGCGATGCCGAGCGTGTGCAGGACCAGTTGCCGGTGGCTGAAATAGACGCCCTTCGGGTTGCCGGTCGTGCCGGTGGTGTAGAAGGTCGTCGCCTGCGCGTTCTCGTCGAAATCCGGAAAGTCGTAATTGGCTTCCGCGGCGGCCAGCATCGCCTCGTACTCGCCGGCGGCGACCACCGGCGACGCCGGCAGCACCGCCTCGTCGCTGATCAGGATGAAGGCACGCACGCTTTCCAGGCGGCCGGCGATCTCGGCGAGGATGGGGAAGAACTCGCTATTGACCATGACCACGTCAGCCCGCGCGTGGTTCAGCGTGTACAGAATCTGTTCCGGACTGAGGCGGACATTGACCGTCTGCAGCACGGCGCCCATCATCGGCACCGCGAAGAAGCTCTCCAGGTAACGATGACTGTCCCAGTCCATCATCGCCACCGTATGGCCGGCCTCGACGCCGAGCGAGGAGAGCACGTTGGCCAGGCGGCCGATACGCTGGCGCAGCTCGCGGTAGGTGTAGCGCAGCCGGCCCTGGTAGGTGATTTCCTGGTCTGGCACCGTGGCCAGCGGCGTCAGCAGCAACTGCTTGATCAGCAGCGGATATTGATAGGCCGACGGCGTCGCCCCGACGATTTTTACCGGCATCTGGTTCTCTCCCTGAAACACTGTTCTTTACCGCTGTATTTCAGGGATTTTACGCCTGCCGGCGGCGCCCCGCTCAGCGGTGGCGGCTACCGCTGCGATGTTGTTGCGGCCCGCCGGGTTTTTTCGCGGCTTTCGCCGGTGCCCGCGCCGGCTGCGCCGAACGTCCGCCGCGCGGCGGTTGCGGCGGCCGCGGTGCGGCATGCGCCGCCGGCTCGAAACCTTCGATGACGACGCGCTCGAGATTACGCTTGATCAGCTTCTCGATGTCCTTCAGTTGCGGCCGCTCGTCGTGGCAGACCAGCGAGATCGCCTCGCCTTCCATGCCGGCGCGGCCGGTGCGGCCGATGCGGTGCACATAGTCCTCGGGCACGTTGGGCAGTTCGTAGTTGATCACGTAGGGCAAGGCGTCGATGTCGATGCCGCGTGCCGCGATGTCGGTGGCGACCAGCGCCGCCAGCTTGCCTTCCTTGAATTCGCCGAGGACGCGGGTGCGCGCGCCCTGCGACTTGTCGCCATGGATCGCCGCCGCCTTGATGCCGGCCTTGTCCAGTGCCCGCGCCAGAGCATCGGCGCCATGCTTGGTGCGGGCGAAGACCAGTACCTGATGCAGGCTGCGCGTCTCGAACAGGTGCTTGAGCAAGTCCTTCTTCTGCTCGCGGTTGCATTCGATGACCCGCTGCGCCACCGTTTCCGCCGCCGTGTTGCGCGGCGCCACATCGACCGACACCGGCTGGTGCAGCAGGCCGCCCGCCAGTTCGCGGATTTCCGGCGAGAAGGTGGCGGAGAAGAGCAGGTTCTGCCGCTGCTTGGGGAGCAGCGCGATGATCTTGCGGATGTCGCGGATGAAGCCCATGTCGAGCATGCGGTCGGCTTCGTCGAGGACGAAGATCTCGATGTGGCCGAGGTCGACGGTCTTCTGCTGGACGTGGTCGAGGAGCCGGCCCGGCGTCGCCACCAGGATGTCGACACCGCGGCGCAAGCCGGCGATCTGCGGGTTGATGCCGACACCGCCGAAAACGGCCAGCGAGTTGATCGGCAGGTGCTTGCCGTAAGTGCGTACGCTTTCCTCGACCTGGATCGCCAGTTCGCGGGTCGGCGTCAGCACCAGCACGCGCGGCGTGCGGGCGACGCGGCTGAGACGGTCGTTGGCGCCGGACGACAGACGCTGCAGGATGGGCAGGGTGAAGCCGGCGGTCTTGCCGGTGCCGGTCTGCGCCGTGGCCATCAGGTCGTGGCCGGCGAGCACGGCGGGAATCGCCTGCTGCTGGATCGGCGTCGGGGTGTCGTAGCCCTGTTCGGCAACGGCGCGTTGAATGTCGGCGCAAAGGCCGAGTTCGGAAAACTGCATGGGGAAAACTCCGGAAAATTGCCTTCGGGCACCGGCGGCGCCCAGGCTGAAGGTCAGTGCAGACCTTCGATGTAATAGTCGACGCGACCGCGCGGCGCCAGGTATTCGACGACCTCGACCGGCAGTTTGGCCGGATTGAGGACGCTGTCGATCTTCACGTCGGCCTCGCGCAGGTCGACCAGCAGGGCCTCGCTGCGCGGCACGCCGGGGTCGTGCAGCATGACCAGGGGGTGCAGCAGGTCGCTGCTGTTGGTCTCGACGACCAGACCGACGCTGCCGTCGTTGAGGGCGACGAAGCAGCCGGGCGGATAGACGCCGACCGACTTGACGAAGAGTTGCAGCAGTTCGGGATCGTAATGCGAGCCTTCGCGCTTGAACATGTGCGCCACCGCCTCGCCGGGAGTACGCGCGGTGCTCAGGTCGAACGGGTTGCACAGGTTGTCGTAGCGGTTGGCGATGGCGACGATCCGCGCCAACCGCGGAATGCGGCCAGCCTGCAGGCGATTGGGGAAGCCGCTGCCGTCCCAGCGCTCATGGTGGCAGGCGATGGCGTTGCGCACGCCGACCGGCAGTTCGGGAATCACCGAGACATGCTTGATGCCGTAGCCGACATGCGCCTGGTAGAACTGTTCCTCAGCGTGCGTGCGCTGGCTGTTGCGCAACACGCGGGCCGGCACCTCGAGCTTGCCGATGTCGTGGAACATCGCGCCCAGGCCGAGCCAGCGCATTTCCTCTTCCTCCAGCCCGAGCGCCCGGCCGAGCAGGAGCGACAATACGGCAACGTTCATCGCGTGCTGGGCCATGCCCGGTTCCTTGACCTTCATGTTGACCAGGTGGATGGCGACGCTCTGGCTGCCGATCAGGCTGCCGACCATGCGGCCGACGGTGTTCTTGGCCTTGCCGTAGGATTCGGCGGGACGGCTGCCGAGGTCGCGCAGGATGTCGTGAACGCCGTTGGCCTCCTGCTCGTACAGCCGCTCGCAACGGGCCAGCCCCTCGCGCTGGGCGCGCACGCGCTCGGTGCGTTCGCGCTTGTCGTGGATCATCGACGCCATCACCGCCGCCGAGAAATCCTCTTCCGGCGGCAAGGCCTTCTGTTCCGGTAGCGGCTGCGCCGTACTGCGCGCCGGATCCCATTCGATTTCCTTGAGTCCCAGGCTGCGCAGGACCTTGATCTGGTCGTGGCTGGTCAGGCGAAAGCGGTTGAGCAGGAACGGGTGGTCAAGCCAGCCCACCCCGGTGATCGAGATGAAGACGCCAGGCTGCAGCCGATCGACCGGGACCGTGTGTTTCATGCGCCGATCAGGGAGAGGCCGCGGTCGAGGTCGGCCTGCAGGTCGGCCTGCGCTTCCAGACCGACAGCAATGCGCAGCAGGCCCTCGCCGATCCCGGCCGCCGCCCGCGCTTCCGGGGAAATCCGGCCGTGCGTGGTGGACGCCGGGTGAGTGATGGTGGTCTTGACGTCGCCGAGGTTGGCGGTGATCGACAACAGGCGGCAGTGGTCGACGACGCCCCAGGCTTCCGGACGACCGCCGCGCACTTCGAAGGAGACGATGGCGCCGCCCGATTTCTGCTGCGTCTTGGCCAGCGCGTGCTGCGGATGCGAAGCGAGGCCCGGGTAATAAACGCGCGCCACCTTGGGATGCGCTTCCAGCCAGGCGGCCAGCCTGGCGGCGTTGGCGGATTGCGCCTCGACGCGCAACTGCAGCGTCTCCAGCCCCTTGAGCAGGACCCAGGCATTGAATGCCGACAGGGTCGGCCCGGCGGTGCGTAGGTACTTGAAGACTTCCTCAGTCAGCTTTTTCGGACCGCAGACGGCGCCGCCGAGCACCCGGCCCTGGCCGTCGATGTACTTGGTCGCCGAATGGACGACCAGATCGGCGCCCAGTGCCAGCGGTTTTTGCAGGATCGGCGTGCAGAAGCAGTTATCGACCGCGACCAGGATGCCGCGTTCGTGGGCGATCGCCGCCAGCGCCCGGATGTCGGCGATTTCGGTGAGCGGGTTGGACGGCGTTTCGAGGAAGAACAACCTGGTTTCCGGCCGGATCGCCGCCGCCCAGGCCGCCGGGTCGGTGGCCGGCACGAAGCTGGTGGTGATGCCGGTGCGCGCCAGGATGTTGGAGAACAACTGGACGGTGGCGCCGAACAGGCTGTTCGAGGCGACGATGTGGTCGCCCTGCTTGAGGTGGGCAAGCACCAGTGCCATGATCGCCGACATGCCGCTGGCGGTGGCGACGCAATCCTCGGCGCCTTCCAGGGCGGCGAGGCGTTCCTCGAACATGCTCACCGTCGGGTTGGAGAAACGGGCGTAGACGTTGCCCTCTTCCTCGCCGGAAAAGCGCCGGGCAGCCTGCGCTGCGCTCTCGAAGACGAAGCTGGAGGTCAGGTAGAGCGCCTCGGCGTGCTCACCGAACTGGCTGCGCTGCTGCCCAGCCCGGACGGCCAGGGTTTCCGGCTGGTAATTCGTCGCTTCGCTCATGCTCAGTCCTGTCCCTCGGCGAGACCCAGCACCAGTTGCTGCGAGGCCTTGCCGTCGCCGTCCTCGTCGTTCTTGCCAGCCTTGCCGCCGCGCTTGCCTTCGACCGCGTCGAGGTAATACTCGTCGATGTCACCGGTCACGTAGCAACCATCGAAACAGGAAGCGTCGAACACCGTCAGGTCCGGACGCAACTTGGTCACCGATTGCTTGAGCGCTTCGATGTCCTGGTAAACCAGCGCGTCGGCGCCGATTTCGGCGGCGATCTGAGCGTCGGTGCGGCCAGTGGCGATCAGTTCGGCACGGGTCGGCATGTCGATGCCGTACACGTTCGGATAGCGCACCGGCGGCGCCGCCGACGCGAAGTAGACCTTGACCGCGCCAGCGGCGCGGGCCATCTCGACGATCTCGCGACTGGTCGTGCCGCGGACGATGGAGTCGTCGACCAAGAGCACCCGCTTGCCCTTGAATTCCTGGCCACAGGTATTGAGCTTCTGGCGCACCGATTTCCGCCGCATCGCCTGGCCGGGCATGATGAAGGTGCGGCCGACATAGCGGTTCTTGACGAAGCCTTCGCGGAACGGGATGCCCAGCGCCTGCGCCAGTTGCATCGCCGACGGGCGGCTGGAGTCGGGAATCGGGATGACGACGTCGATCTCGTCCACCGGAATCACTTTTTTAACCTTCTCGGCCAGCAGTTCGCCCATCGCCAGCCGCGCCTCATAGACCGAAACGCCGTCGATCACGGTATCCGGCCGGGCGAGATAGACGTATTCGAAGATGCACGGCGCGTACATCGGCTGCTGCGCGCACTGGCGGCTGTGCAAGTTGCGTTCGAGGTCGATGAAGACTGCCTCGCCCGGCTCGATGTCGCGCACCATCTGGAAGCCGAGGGTGTCGAGGGCAACCGATTCCGAGGAAATCAGGTACTCCATGCCGTCGGCGGTCTCGTTCTGGCCGTAGATCAGCGGCCGGATGCCGTGCGGGTCGCGGAAGGCGAGCAGGCCGTAGCCGGCGATCAGGGCGACCACCGCGTAGGCGCCACGGCAACGGCGATGGACGCCGGCCACCGCCTGGAAGATGCTGTCCACATCGAGCTCGTAACCATGCGCAGCCGACTGCAGTTCGTGGGCGAGCACGTTGAGCAGGACTTCAGAATCGGAATTGGTGTTGATGTGCCGGCGGTCGAGACGGAACATCTCGTCCTTCAGTTGCTCGGCGTTGGTCAGGTTGCCGTTGTGGCCGAGGACGATGCCGAACGGCGAATTGACGTAGAAGGGCTGCGCTTCAGCGAAGTTGTAGGCCGAGCCGGCGGTCGGGTAGCGGACGTGGCCGATGCCCCAGTTGCCCGGCAGTGCACGCATGTTGCGGGTGCGGAAGACGTCGCGCACCAGCCCCGGGCCCTTGTGCAGATGGAAGGTGTTGCCCTCGGCCGTGGCGATGCCGGCAGCGTCCTGACCACGATGCTGAAGCACCATCAGGCCATCGTAAAGCAACTGGTTGACCGGCGTGGTTGCCATGACACCGAGAATCCCGCACATAGTTTGTTTCCTGATTAACTGAATCGAATACGTTTTGCCAGATCGAGCGGCAGCATCGGCTTGACCGCAAGAACGGCAGTTTCCAGCGGCGGCGCCAGCGTCGCCTCGCGCCACCAGGGTTGGCTGGGCGCTGCGGTCATGCCGCCAAGCGCCACCAGAAGCATGATGATCAACAGCCCGCGCGCCAGCCCGAAGAACATGCCGAGCAGGCGGTCGGAGACGGTCAGGCCGAGCGCCTTGATCGCCTTCTGCAGCAGCAGGCGGACGATGGCCATGACGACCAGGACGCCGACGAAGATCAGCACGCAACCGATCAGGGTACGGACCGTCGCATCGGCAAGGTCGAGCGGCAGCAGCGCGCCGAGTTGGGCGCCGAAGCTGAAGGCAGCGAAGATGCCGAGCCCCCAGGCGAGCAGCGCGATCACTTCGCTGATCATGCCGCGCCACAGGCCGAAAACGAGCGACAGGCCGACGACGGTCAGCGCGATGTAGTCGAACATCGTCATGGCTTGGGCGCCACCACTCCGGAAACGCCAATCTTCTGCATCCTGGCCAGCGCCTTGTCGGCCGCCTCGCGGTTGGCGAAGGGACCGGCGCGCACGCGAATCTTCTTGCCCTGCGGCGAATCGAGCGGCTCGGTGTAGGTCTTGATGCCGAGTTCGCCGAGCTTCTTGCGCAGATTGACGACGTTGGCCTCGTTGGAGAAAGCGCCGATCAGAATCAGGTGCGCCCCGCCGGCGGCCGGCGTGCTGGCGGTCACCGGCTTGCCGGCGAGAATCGCCGCCGCCCGCTTGGCTTCGTCGTCGGCGGCCGCCTTGGCGGCCTCGGCTTTCTTCTCGGCCGGCGCTTTGGTGGCAGGCTCGGGCTTCTTCTCGGGGGTCGGCTTGACCGGTTTTTCCGGCGCTTTCTCGGCGCCCTTCGCGAGCTTGCTCTCGGCCGGCTTGACGGCGACCGGTTTTTCGACCACCGGCTTTTCCGTAGCCGGAACGTCCGCCGGCTTCTTCGGCTTGCCATCGGCACCGAGCACGGGCTGCGTGCGCACCGTCTCGACGACGCGCGCTGCCGGCGCCACATCGAGCGGACGAGCTTCGACGGAGGATTGCACCGGCGCCTCGGCCATCCGTGGCGCCGCTTCCACGGCCAGGGGCGCGGCGGCTTCGCCAGCGCTGCGCGCCGGCTCGCTTTCCTGCGGCACCGCCACCATCGCCGGATTGAACGGTTTCTCGTCCTGCCCCGGAATGCGGATTTCGACATCCTGCAACGGTGGGCGCGGATCGTGGTCCATCAGCATCGGCAACACCAGGGCAACCACGGAGACGAAAAAGACCGCGCCGACCAGGCGGCGACGGGCGCGTTTCTTGAGTTGCAACTGAGCGTCGTTGTCTTCCATCAATCAGGCCTTCCTGTTTAGCGCTGCGAGCGCGCCGGCCACGGTATAGAACGATCCGAAGGCGAGGATTCTATCACTTTCGCCGGCCGCCTCCCGGGCCGCCTGCAGCGCGGCTGCCGGCGTTTCGTGACAGACGATGGCGCCGCCGAGTTCCCCGCCGCGGACGATTTCCGCCAGAGTCGCGGCGCTGGTGCCGCGCGGTCCGCCCAGCGTCGTCAGGTGCCAGACGTCGACCCGCCCCTTGAGCGGCGCCAGCGCGCCGGCGATGTCCTTGTCGGCGAGCATGCCGACAACGGCGTAGGTGCGGTCAAAAAAACCCATGCTGGAAATGTTGTCGGCCAACACGCGAATCGCCTGCGGATTGTGGCCGACGTCGAGGACGATCGCCGGTTTTCCCGGGATGACCTGGAAACGGCCGGCCAGTTCGGTTTCGATCAGCCCCGGACGGATCGCCTGCATGGTCACCGGCAGCCGGTCGGCGAGCGCGTCCAGCGCCGCCAGCGCGACGCTTGCGTTGAGCAGCTGGGTCGGCCCGCGCAGGCCGGGATGGGCCAGCGTGCGCTTGACCAGACCGCCCGCGCCACGACACCACCAGCGCCACTGTAGGCGATTCTCGCTGGCCTCGGCTGGAGGCCGCTCGAAACCGAAGTCGCGGCCGAGCAGGCGCAGGTCGGCGCCGATCGCCGCCGCGTGGTCGAGCAGCGACTGCGGCGGCTGCGGATCGGCGCACAGCGCCGGTTTGCCGGGACGGAAGATGCCGGCCTTCTCGAAACCGATCGATTCCCGGTCCGGCCCCAGCCAGTCGGTGTGGTCGAGGGCAATGCCGGTGACGATGGCGACGTCCGGCTCGTAGATGTTCACGGCGTCGAGCCGGCCGCCCAGGCCGACTTCGAGGATCGCCGCTTCGACGCCGGCAGCGGCGAAGACTTCCCAGGCGGCGAGGGTGCCGAATTCGAAATAGGTCAGCGCGACGCCACTCGCCAGGCGCGCCGCTTCGACCCGGGCGAAGGCGGCGCAGAGCGCGGCATCGTCGACCGGCTGGCCGTTGAGGCGGACACGCTCGTTGTAGGCGAGCAGGTGCGGCGAGGTGTAGCAGCCGACGCGGTAGCCGGCGCGGTCGATGATGTTGGCCAGGTAGGCGCAGGTCGATCCCTTGCCGTTGGTACCGCCGACGATGATCACCGGGCAGTGCTGGGCCTGCGCCAGGGCTTCCTTGACCCGGCGCACGCGGTCGAGACCGAGCTCGATGCCGGCCTGGCCTTTCGGATGCAGCCCTTCGAGGTGAGCCAGCCAGTCGGCGAGCGTCTTCAAGCGGCAGCCGGCTGCTTGAGCAGCAGCGACAGGGTGGCGGCGACCTTGTCGCGCAGTTCGCGACGGTCGACGATGAGGTCGATGGCGCCCTTTTCGAGCAGGAATTCGGCGCGCTGGAAGCCTTCCGGCAGCTTCTCGCGCACCGTCTGTTCGATGACGCGCGGCCCGGCGAAGCCGATCAGCGCATTGGGCTCGGCGATGACCACATCGCCGACGAAGGCGAAGGACGCCGAAACGCCGCCCATCGTCGGGTCGGTCAGGATGGAAATGAAGGGCTGGCCGATCTGCGACAGCCGGGTCAGCGCCGCCGTCGTCTTGGCCATCTGCATCAGCGAGAACAGGCCTTCCTGCATGCGCGCGCCGCCAGAAGCGGCGACGCAGATGAACGGGGTCTTCTGCTCGATCGCCGCATTGACGCCGCGCACGAAGCGCTCGCCGAGCACCGAACCCATCGAACCGCCCATGAAGTCGAACTCGAAAGCGGCGGCAACCACCGGCAGGTTCTTGATCGCGCCCTGCATGACCACCAGCGAGTCGCTCTCGCCGGTGTCGCGGTTGGCTTCCATCAGGCGCTCCGGATACTTCTTGGAGTCCTTGAACTTCAGCGTATCGACCGGCAGCACCTCGGCGCCGATCTCGAAGCGGCCTTCCGGATCGAGCAGCAGGTCGAGTCGCTGGCGGGCGTTGATGCGGTTGTGATGGCCGCACTTCGGACAGACGTTGAGGTTCTTTTCCAGATCGGTCGCGTAAAGCACCGCCTCGCAGGCCGGACACTTGCTCCACAGCCCCTCCGGCAGGTTGGAACGGCGCTGCCCCTGCTCGCGCTTGATCTTCGGGGGAAGGAGTTTGTCCAGCCAGCTCATGTTTTCACCTCATCAACACCGCGGCGGATGTCCGCCACCAGCGCCTTGACCCTGTTGCAGGCGGTTTCCGCGGTCGATTGCTCGATTTCTTCGATAATCCGGCTGCCGACGACGACGGCGTCGGCGAAAGCGGCGATGCGCGCGGCGGTCGCCGCATCGCGGATGCCGAAGCCGACACCGACCGGCAGACCGGTCTGTTCGCGGATCAGCGGCAGCTTCTGCGCCACCGCGTCCACATTGAGCGCGCCGGAACCGGTCACCCCGGCCAGCGACACGTAATAGACATAACCGCTGGCGATCTTCGCCGTGTGGGCGATGCGCTCGGCGCTGGAGGTCGGCGCGATGAGGAAGATCGGATCCATGCCGTTGGCCTTCATCGCGGCGCCGAAGCGCTCGGCTTCCTCGGGCGGGTAATCGACCACCAGCACGCCATCGACACCGGCGGCGGCGGCCGCCTGCGCGCACTTGTCCAGGCCCATGGCCTCGATCGGATTGGCGTAGCCCATCAGCACCACCGGCGTCTTATCGTCCTCGGTGCGGAAGCGGGTCACCAGTTGCAGCACCTTGCGCAGGCTCATGCCCTTGGCCAGCGCCCGCTCGGAGGCGCGCTGGATGGTCGGGCCGTCGGCCATCGGATCGGAGAAGGGGACGCCCAGCTCGATGATGTCGGCGCCGGCCTCGACCAGCGCGTGCATCAGCGGCACGGTCAGCGCCGCGTCGGGGTCGCCGGCGGTGATGAAGGGAATCAGCGCCTTGCGGCCCTCGCCTTGCAGGCGTGCGAAAGTTTGTTGGATGCGCGACATCAGAATACGATCCCCGACTTCTCGGCCACGGTGTGCATGTCCTTGTCACCCCGGCCGGAGAGGTTGACCAGCAGAATCTTGTCTTTCGCCAGTGTCGGCGCCAGCTTCATCGCATAGGCGATGGCGTGGCTCGACTCCAGCGCCGGGATGATGCCTTCCAGACGACACAGGTCGTGGAAGGCCTTGAGCGCTTCGTCGTCCTTGATCGGCTGGTATTCGGCGCGGCCGATGTCCTTCAGCCAAGCATGTTCCGGGCCGACGCCGGGATAGTCGAGGCCGGCGGAGACGGAGTGCGTCTCGATGATCTGGCCGTCCTCGTCCTGCAGCAGGTAGGTGCGGTTGCCGTGCAGCACGCCCGGCACGCCAGCGGTCAGCGAAGCCGCGTGCAGGCCGGTCTCGATGCCGGAACCGGCCGCCTCGACACCGATCAGGCGGACATCCGGCAGGTCGATGTAGGGATAGAAAATGCCCATCGCGTTGGAGCCGCCGCCAACCGCGGCGATCACCGCATCCGGCTGGCGCCCGGCCATTTCCGGCATCTGTTCGAGGCATTCCTCGCCGATGATCTTCTGGAAGTCGCGCACCAGCATCGGATAAGGGTGCGGGCCGGCAACCGTGCCGATGATGTAGAAGGTGTTGTGGATGTTGGTGACCCAGTCGCGCATCGCTTCGTTGAGCGCGTCCTTCAGCGTCTTCGAGCCGGATTCGACCGGCACCACGGTGGCGCCGAGCAGCTTCATGCGATAAACGTTCGCCGCCTGGCGACGCACGTCCTCGCTGCCCATGTAGACGACGCACTCGAAGCCGTAGCGGGCGGCGACCGTGGCGGTAGCGACACCGTGCTGACCGGCGCCGGTCTCGGCGATGACGCGCGGTTTGCCCATGCGCTTGGCGAGCAGGGCCTGGCCGATGCAGTTGTTCACCTTGTGCGCGCCGGTGTGGTTAAGGTCCTCGCGCTTGAGGTAGATCTGGGCGCCGCCGCAGATCTCGGAGAGACGCTTGGCGTGGTAGATCGGCGACGGACGGCCGACGAAATGCTTGAGTTCGTAGTCGTACTCGGCGCGGAAGGCCGGGTCGGCCTGGGCGGCGGCGTAGGCGGCCTTCAGCTCGTCAAGGGCGCCAAACAACGTTTCGGCGACGAAGACGCCACCATAGGGACCGAAATGGCCGCTGGCGTCGGGAAAACTGTAATGCGATTGGGACATGGCGAAACTCCTGGAAAATGGGTGAACGGAAACAGGCAAACCGCCCGTTTCAGGGATGGTTCGCCTGATGACGCCGCCAACAGTTCCGGGTGATCCCACCCGCCGATTTCCGCATCTTCTTTCCTAAATTGAGCCCACCGCCGCCTCGGCCGCCCGCACGGCGGCCACGAACGCGGCGATCTTGTCGTGATCCTTGATGCCCTTGCCCGCTTCGACGCCCGACGAAACATCGACCGCCACCGGCCGCACCCGGCGGATGGCGTCGCCGACGTTGCCGGCATGCAGCCCGCCCGACAACACCAGATACCCCGGCAAGTCCGGCGGAATCAGCATCCAGTCGAAGACGTGACCGCCGCCGCCGTAGCCTTCGACGAAAGCGTCGAGCAACAAACCGCGCGCATTGGAATACGAGCGCGCGAATTCTACCAGATCGAGCCCCGGCCTCACGCGCGCCGCTCGCAGCCAGGGTCTGGCGAAGCTGCGACAGAATTCCGGCGTCTCGTCGCCGTGAAATTGCAGCAGATTGAGCGGTACCGTCGCGCTGGTCGTCGCGACATCGTCCGCCGTGGCGTTGACGAAAAGGCCGACGACGTCGACGAAGGGCGGCACCCGGCATGCCAGTTCGGCGGCGCGTTCCGGCGTCACATAACGCGGGCTGGGCGGGTAGAAAACGAAGCCGATGGCGTCGGCACCGGCGGCGACGGCGGCATCGACATCAGCTTCGCGGGTCAGGCCGCAGATCTTGATGCGGGTTTTCATGTCAGCATTCCATCGAGAAAATCATCGGCCGGCTCGGGCAGGCCCCAGTGCGGCTCGTAAACCGGCCCGCGAAAGTAAAGCCCATCGGGCGAAAAGGTCGGCGCCGCCAGCTTGCGGTCGCGCATCTGCAGCAGTTCGTCGACCCAGCCGGGCGACTGGGCGCCCTTGCCGATATGGACCAGACTGCCGACCAGGTTGCGCACCATGTGATGCAGGAAGGCGCTGGCCGCGAAATCGAAGACGAACATCGCCCCGCACTGACGCACCGAGGCTGCCGTCATCAGTTTGACCGGCGACTTGGCCTGGCACTGCGCCGCCCGGAAGGCCGAAAAATCGTGTTCGCCGGGCAGGCGGGCGCAGGCGTCCTGCATTGCCGCCAGGTCGAGCGGCAGGTGGAACCAGCCGACCCGTCCCTGCCACAGGCCAGGCCGCTGTGGCCGATTGAGCAGCAGGTAGCGGTAGCGGCGGCCGTGGGCACTGAAACGGGCGTGAAATTCATCGCTCACCGGCTGCGCCCAGCGCACCGCGACACCCTCCGGCAGATGCGTATTGACGCCGCGCACCCAGGCGCTGAGCGGCCGCTCGACCGGCGCGTCGAAATGCACCACCTGCTGGATGGCATGGACGCCGGCGTCGGTGCGGCCGGCGCACAAGGTCGCCACCGGCCACCCGGCGATTTTCGCCAGTGCCGCCTCCAGCGCGTCCTGCACGGTGCCGCCGCCGGCCTGGCTCTGCCAGCCGCGGAACGGCGCGCCGAAATACTCGATACCAAGCGCCAGCCTCATGTCAGCGCCACACCCAGCAGCAGGAGCAAGGCCAGCAACACGGGCAGGGCATCGACCGCACGCCAGGCCGGGTATTCCAGGCGGACGACGGCGCTGCCCGAAGCGAAATCCGGCGTCGAGTGCAGCAAGCGGCGCCAGGCGCCTTTTTCCGGCGGCTCCTGCAGGCGCTCGAGCACCAGCGCCAAGCGTACCAGCAGACGCTCGCTGTCCAGCCCGCAAGCCCGCGCCGGCGCCAGGGCACCCCACAAACCGGCGAGCATGCCGTCGCGCCCGAGGCGGACGAGCAGCCAGGACAGGCAGCCGAGGACGACGAGCAGGCGTGCCGCGTGCAGGCTCGCTTCGGCGATGCCTTCGTAGGTCGGCGCCCAGACCAGGTCGGCGTAGGCTTCCCCAGGCGTGTTGTAGGCCAGGATCAGCCACAGCGTCAGCAACAGCCAGCGCGCCCGATAGACGAAGCCGAGCCAGACGCGCAGCACGCCCGGCAGCACGCCGAGCAGGACGGCGAATGCCGCCAGCGGCGGATAAGCCAGGTATTGCACGGCGATCACGGCGGACGACCAGAGGATCAGGGCGGCAGTGGGATGCAAAACAGCTCCATCAAAAACAGACGGCCCCAGCGGGGCCGTCTGCCAAGTGCGGGAGAGTAATTTTACCCGCCAATGCGGCCGAGGATTTCCTGCGCCTGAGCCACCAGGTCGGCAGAGCCTTCGCCGAGAACTTCCTGAAGCAATTCGCGGGCCCCCTCGAGGTCGCCCATTTCCTCGTAGGCTTTGGCCAGATCAAGCTTGGTGTTGACCTCTTCCCAGCGGGCGTCCCTTTCCGGCTCGGCCGCGGCGTCCGGAGCAGGCGCTGGAGGCGGCACGGAAAGATCAAGATTGATCGCGTCCATGTCGAATTCCGAATTCATCATCGGCTGACCGAGGAAGACGGAATCGCTGAGCTTGACGTCGAAATCCATGTCGCCGGCGGTGCCGTTCGGATTGACCACGGTGCTGGTCAGACCCGGATGGTCGATCTCTCCCAGCCCGGTGTCAGCCAACGCGTCGCTGACCGGTTCAAGTTTGTCGGCAACGCTCGGCGCCGCGGCCGGTTCCGAAGCCCGCAGCGCGTCAAAGGAGAAATCACTGGCCGACATCTGACCCAGGCCGGTACCGGAAACAACCAGCGTACCTTCGGGCGAAAAGTCGGGGGCAGCGGCTTCTTCCATCGGAGCAGCGATATCGAAATCGGCACTGTCCGGCAGATCGATGCTATCGAAATCGACAACCAAGTCTTCCGTGTCAGCGGCTTCTCCGGCGTGGGCTGGGGTTTCCGCAGCCGCGGCCTCATCGGCAACCAGACCGCTGAGGTCGAAATCGAGCGCATCGGCAACGTTCTCGCCAGTCACCACGGTATCGACATAAGGCTCAACGGCCGGAGCCGGAACATCCTCCTCCGGCGGCGTCACGGTTTCCGTCGAAGTATCGCCCAGATCGAAATCCAGACTCATCCCGCCATCATCTTCCGGCATCGCCGGCTCAGCGACCAAGGACTCGACCATCGGCACCACGGCGGGTTCGGAAACCGGCACGGCGCTGACTGCCGGCGCCGCTTCCTCGACCTCGATGGCCGGCACCACGACCTCGGCGACAGCAGGCTGCGCGGCTGCGGCCGCAGCCGCGGCAACAGCCGCCGAAGAGGCTACCAGCGTCGCATCCGGATCAAACCCCTTTTCCTTCGCCGCACCGCCGTACAAGGGGTTGCCCGGGTCGATACCGGCGCCGAGCGCGGCAACCTTTTCCCATTCCGGCCCCTGTCCACTGGTCAGTGCGTAAAGCTCGCTGGCCAGCGTCTCGAATTGCTTGAGGCTGCGCCGACCGGCATAAATCTCGAGTAGCTTGACGTGAATCGCCAGACGATTGGGATCCTTCTGCATCGCTTCGAGCAGGATTTCCTCAGCCTGCGCATCGCGACCATAGGCCATGTAGACATCGGCTTCGGCAACCGGATCGACCTCGTCGGTATCAATGGTCCCCGGTCCCGCCTGGCTGAAATCACCGGTATGCGGCGGCGTGCTGCCGGTATCGATGCTCTGTCCGCCAGTCACCCCGAATACCGAATTGGGACCGAGACTGGATGGAGCCGGCACGGCGGTCACCTGAGTGACCGGCCCGGCGGCGCTCTTGCGCCGACGGCTGTACAACCAGCCGGCACCGAGCAAGGCGAGAACGGCGGCGCCACCGAGCAGGGGCATCGCGCCTTCCAGTTCGCTGGGCTCCTCGGGCGGTTCCGGCGGAGGAGCAACCGGCTTCGGCGGCGCCGGCGGTGGCGTCACCTGCGCCGGCGGCTCGGCTGGCTTCTCCTCGACGGGCGCCGGAGCGTTGGCGTCGATGACTCGCGCACCACCTTCGCTGGCAAGCGGCGGGGTCGGCGCAGCGGCGGGTTCAGCAACCGGCGGTGTCGGTTCGGGTTTGGTCGCCGCCGCTTCCGGTTTGGCGGCCGGCGCCGGAGCCGGCGCCGCAACCGCGGCAGGTTTTTCCAGTTCGGCCAGACGCTGGTTCTTCAGTTCGAGGAGCTTCTGCAGTTCGCCGATATTGCGCTCCAGTTGCGCCAAGCGTGTCTGAGACTCCTGCATCGCCTTTTCCGAGGCGACGCGATCAATCACCGAGGCCGAGGGCACGTCTGCCCGGGAGACTTTGACCTGATCCCGCGTCGCATCGACAACCGGCGCCTTTTCCTCGATCTTGGGCGTGATCTTGCCGCCGCTGCTTTGCCCGGCAGGCGCTTCCGCTTTGGTGGCCGGCGCTGCGACGGCTGCCGCAGCCAACTTGCGCCGATAGGCAGCAAAATCGCCGGCGGAGACGTACACCGCCCGCGCTTCCTTCTGCGAGACCGCAGCAACCACGCTCTCCTCGGGCACATTGAGGATGACGCCCGACTTCAGGCGATTGATGTCCTTGCCAATGAAGGCGTCGCTGTTGCCGCGATAGAGGCCGACCAGCATCTGCTCGAGCGATACCGATGCGTAACGGCGTTCACGGGCGATCTTGACCAGCGTATCGCCCTTGGCGACGAGATGGGTCTTGTCATCGCCAGTCTTGGTCGCACTGCCTTCTGCGGGTTTCTCTTCGACCTTGGGCTTGGCTGGCGCCGCCGGCTTCGGCGCGGCTGCCGCTCCACCACGGACGGTCTCCACCACCTTGGCATCAACCGTGTTGCGCTGCCCCTGCTGCGCCGCGAATTCCGGCGGGTCGAGCAGGAAAGTATATTCACGGACCAGACGTCCAGCCGGCCAGTTCAGCTCGACCAGAAAGTCGAGGAAGGGTTCGTTGACCGGGTGGACCGAAGTCAGGCGCAACACGGTCTTGCCGTTACGCCGTTTTTCCACTTTGAACTGCAGGTCGCTCAGGGCTGAAGCAAAGTCGACGCCGGCCTGCTTGAACACTTCGGGAGGCGCCAGGCGCGCCGTCATCCCAGACAGTTCTTCGCTGCTCGCGGCGATTTCCACCTCGGCCTTCAGCGGTTGCCCCAGACTGGAAAAGACCGTCAGCTTCCCGAGTCCGGCGGCTTCGGCAAGCGAGGTCGCGAGCGACAATGACGAAGCGACGGCCAAAGCCAGCGCACATTTCTTGAATTTGACAGAATTATTCTCGATCACGACCATGCCCTGAGCGTATGACTTGGGAGAATCAAATTAACATCATGGACTTAGCATTGCAAGCTAAACCCGCTTCTGAGTTACGGACTTTTTGCGTATAGCCAACAAATAAAAAAACGGGGCAAAAGCCCCGTTTTTTGGCAATTCATGCCATATCAGGCGTCGAGCAGGATGCGCAGCATGCGGCGCAGCGGCTCGGCGGCACCCCACAGCAACTGGTCGCCGCAGGTGAAGGCGGCCAGGTATTCCGGGCCCATCGCCATCTTGTGCAGACGGCCGACCGGCACCGTCAGCGTGCCAGTCACGGCAGCCGGCGTCAGTTCGCGCTCGGAAATCTCGCGATCATTCGGCACGACCTTGGCCCACGGATTGGCCTTGGCCAGCATGTCGCTGATTTCGTCGAGCGGCACGTCCTTCTTCAGCTTGATGGTCAGCGCCTGACTATGGCAGCGCATCGCGCCGATGCGCACGCACAGGCCGTCGATGGGAATCGAACCGGCCGTACGGAAAGCCGGCTTGCCGAGAATCTTGTTGCACTCGGCGCCACCCTTCCACTCTTCCTTCGACTGGCCGTTCTCGTAGGGTACGTCGATCCACGGGATCAACGAACCGGCGAGCGGCGTGTTGCGGAAGTTCTTCTTCGGGAAGCTGTCGGAACGAATGGTCTCGGCAACCTTGCGGTCGATGTCGAGAATGGCGGAAGCCGGATCGGCCAGCAGATCCTTGACCGAGTCATGGATGGTGCCCATCTGCGCGATCAGCTCGCGCATGTTCTGCGCGCCAGCGCCGGAAGCAGCCTGATAGGTCATCGAGGTCGCCCATTCGATCAGGTCGTTCTGGAACAGCCCGCCAAGGCCCATCAGCATCAGCGACACCGTGCAGTTGCCACCGATCCAGTTCTTGCCACCCTTGGCCAGCGCGTCCTTGATCACGTTCATATTGACCGGATCGAGCACGATCACCGCATCGTCGGCCATGCGCAGCGACGAGGCAGCATCGATCCAGTGACCGTTCCAGCCGGCAGCGCGCAGCTTGGGGAAGATTTCCTTGGTGTAGTCGCCGCCCTGGCAGGTGATGATGATCTCGCAGGCCTTCAGCGCATCGATGTTCGAAGCGTCCTGCAGCGGCAGCGAGGCTTCCTTGCCGCCGAACATCGGTGCCTTGCCGCCAGCGGCGGAGGTCGAGAAATAAACCGGATCGATGAAGGCGAAATCGCCCTCCTCGACCATGCGCTGCATCAGCACGGAACCAACCATGCCACGCCAACCGACCAGACCAAGCTTCTTCATTTCATCAATCTCCGAATCAAACCCTTGTACAACGCGCCAGCGCGCGTTTGGTATTACGCCAGCGCGGCAAGAACCGCGTCACCCATTTCCCGGGTGCCGACCTTGGTCGTTCCACGCTCGTAGATGTCACCGGTACGGAAGCCCTGAGCGAGCACCGTCTTCACCGCGTTCTCGACGCGCAGCGCCTGCTCTTCGAGGCCGAAGGTGTAGCGCAGCAGCATCGCCGCCGACAGGATGGTAGCCAGCGGATTGGCCACGCCCTTGCCGGCGATGTCCGGTGCCGAGCCGTGCGACGGCTCGTACAGCCCCTTGTTCCTGTCGTCGAGCGAGGCCGACGGCAGCATGCCGATCGAGCCGGTGAGCATCGAAGCTTCATCGGACAGGATGTCGCCGAACATGTTGCCGGTGACCATCACGTCGAACTGCTTGGGCGCCTTCACCAGTTGCATCGCGGCGTTATCGACCAGCATGTGGCTGAGTTCGACGTCCGGGTAGTCCTTGCTCACTTCGATCATCACGTCGCGCCAGAGTTGCGTGCATTCGAGGACGTTCATCTTGTCCACCGAGCACAGGCGCTTGTTGCGCTTCTGCGCCGCCTGGAAGGCAACGTGGCCGATGCGGCGAATTTCCGACTCGCTATAGACCATGGTGTTGAAGCCGACGCGCTCGCCGTTCTCCTCGCGCACGCCGCGCGGCTGACCGAAGTAGATGTCGCCGGTCAGTTCGCGGACGATCAGGATGTCGAGCCCGGCGACGACTTCCGCTTTCAGCGTCGAAGCGTTGGCCAGTTCCGGGTAGAGGATCGCCGGACGCAGGTTGGCGAACAGGTTGAGATCCTTGCGGATGCCGAGCAGGCCGCGCTCCGGGCGCTTTTCGCGGGGCAGGCTGTCCCACTGCGGGCCGCCGACGGCGCCGAGCATGATGGCGTCGGCTTCGCGCGCCAGTTTCTGCGTCGCCTCCGGATAGGGATTGCCCGTGGCGTCGACGGCACAGCCGCCGAGCAGCGCTTCTTCCATCTCGAACTTGAGGTCGAGCGCCTTGAGCACGCGCACCGCTTCGGCGGTGATTTCCGGACCGATGCCGTCACCCGGCAGCACACAAATCTTCATGTTGTCTCCTTATTGGGCGAACAGCCAGGGCTGCTCGACGCGGCGCTTCTCTTCGAAGGCCTTGATCTTGTCGGCGTGACGCAGGGTCAGGCCGATGTCGTCCCAGCCGTTGAGCAGGCATTCCTTGCGGAAGGCGTCGACCTGGAAGGGAATGGCGTGACCGTCGGGGCGTACCACCGCCTGCGCCGGCAGGTCTACGGTCAGCTTGTAGCCCGGCGTTGCCTCGACCTGCTGGAACAGCGCCTCGACTTCGAAAGCCGGCAGGACGATCGGCAGGATGCCGTTCTTGAAGCAGTTGTTGAAGAAGATGTCGGCAAACGACTCGGCGATGATCGCCTTGAAACCGTAGTCGAGCAGTGCCCAGGGCGCGTGCTCGCGCGAACTGCCGCAGCCGAAGTTGGCGCGCGTCAGCAACACTTCGGCACCCTGGTAGCGCGGCTGGTTGAGCACGAAGTTGGGGTTCTTCGGGCGCTGCGAATTATCCTGGCCGGGCTGGCCGACATCCATGTAGCGCCACTCGTCGAAGGCGTTCGGGCCGAAGCCGGAACGCTTGATCGACTTCAGGAACTGCTTCGGGATGATCGCGTCGGTATCGACGTTGCTGCGGTCGAGCGGCGCCACCAGCCCGTCGAGGCGTACGAACTTGTCCATGAACCTGCCTTACTTGGTCGAACGCTGGATGGCTTCGCCACCCTTTTCGATGTCCTTGCCGATTCCCTGGACGGTGTTGCAGCCCATTGCGGAAACCAGACCAGCCACGGCCAACAGCAGAACAAACGCTTTCTTCATCATCGGTTCCTTTCAGAGAATATCGCGGACGTCAGCGAAACGGCCGGCCACCGCGGCAGCGGCAGCCATCGCCGGGCTGACCAGATGGGTACGACCGCCAGGACCCTGGCGGCCTTCGAAATTGCGGTTCGAGGTCGAGGCGCAACGCTCGCCCGGCTCCAGGCGGTCGGCGTTCATCGCCAGACACATCGAGCAGCCCGGCTCGCGCCATTCGAAACCGGCGGCAATGAAGACCTTGTCCAGCCCCTCCGCCTCGGCCTGGCGCTTGACCAGACCGGAACCCGGCACGGCCAGCGCCAGCTTGATGTTGGCCGCGACGTGACGCCCCTTCAGCACGGCAGCCGCCTGGCGCAGATCCTCGATGCGGGAGTTGGTACAGGAACCAATGAACACTTTATCGACGGGAATGGATTTGAGCGGAACGTTGGGATTGAGACCCATGTATTGCAGCGCGCGTTCCATTCCCTCGCGCTTGACCGGATCGGCTTCCTTCGCCGGATCGGGCACGACAGCGTCGATGCCGACCACCATTTCGGGCGACGTGCCCCAGGTCACCTGCGGCCGGATTTCTTCCGCCTTGAGCGTGAGCACGCGATCGAACTGCGCGCCCGGGTCGGAATGCAGCGTGCGCCAGTAGGCCACCGCCTTGTCCCAGGTCTCGCCACGCGGCGAGAACGGACGGCCCTTCAGATAATTGATCGTGGTGTCATCGACGGCAACGAAGCCCATCCGGGCACCGCCCTCGATCGCCATGTTGCACAGCGTCATGCGCCCTTCCATCGACAGGCTGCGGATCGCGCTGCCGCCAAATTCGACGGCATAGCCGGTACCGCCAGCGGTACCGATGGCGCCGATGATGGCCAACGCCACATCCTTGGCGGTGACGCCCTTGCCCAGGCGCCCCTCGACGGCGATCAGCATGGTCTTCGACTTCTTTTGCACCAGGCACTGCGTCGCCAGCACATGCTCGACCTCGGAGGTACCGATGCCGTGCGCCAGACAGGCGAAGGCGCCATGCGTCGAGGTGTGCGAATCGCCGCAGACGACGGTCATGCCCGGCAGCGTGGCGCCGTTTTCCGGGCCGACGACGTGCAGGATGCCCATCCGCGGATCCTTGAACGGGAAATAGGCGAGCGCGCCGACTTCGCGGATGTTGGCGTCGAGCGTCTCGACCTGCAGGCGGGAGATCGGATCCTTGATCCCCTCTTCCCAGTGGTCGGTCGGCGTGTTGTGATCCGGCGTCGACACGATGGAAGAAACGCGCCACGGCTTGCGTCCGGCCAGCTTCAGGCCCTCGAAGGCCTGCGGACTGGTGACTTCGTGGACCAGGTGACGATCGATATAGAGGAGGGCCGTTCCATCCGCTTCCTGATGGACGACGTGATTCTCCCAGAGCTTGTCGTAAAGGGTCTTCGACATGGAACCTGAAGTTGTGCGGTAAAGCCTTGGATTATTGCACAGGATCGGCGGTTTTTTCCCGCCCGCCCCCGACGGCGGCTGCATCGGCGGCGACCCAGCGATAAATCAATAGCCAGCCAGCCAGCGCGAAAGCCGCGCCAAGCGAAAAACTCCAGCCGGCGCCCCAGTCGTCCCAGGTACGTCCGCTGATCAACGCACCGACCAAACCGCCAGCACCAAAGGAGAGGCTGGAGTACAAGGCCTGGCCGCGCCCCTGCGACTTGCCGGGAAACCACTGCGTGATGGCGGCGATCGCCGCCGCGTGGTAAGCGCCGAAAGTCAGCCCGTGCAGCAACTGGGCGAAGATCATCGCCGCCGCCGATTCAACTGCCCAGCCCATGATCAGGAAGCGCAGGACGGCCGCCGCGAAACTGACGAGCAGGATGTCGCGCAACGAAAAGCGCCGGGTCAGCCGTGGCATCAGCAGGAAGACGCCGATCTCGGCGAGCACGCCGAGCGACCACAGGAGGCCGACCGCGGTCTTGGCGTAGCCGTGACCGCTGAGGTGGATCGAGTAGAAGACGTAGAAAGCGCCGTGCGCCGCCGACATCGCGAAACAGGCGCCAAGCAGCGCCAGCACCTTGGACTGACGCAGGATGCGAGTAATCGGCGGCGACTCGACCGCTACCGGATGCACCGGCGCTTCCGGCAGGATCAGCGCAAAACCGAGGATACCGGCGAGGATCAGCGTACACACCCAGAGCACGCCGACCGGCGCCACGGCATCGAGCAAGGCACCAGTACTCATCACGGCAACGATGAAACCGATCGACCCCCACAGGCGGATGCGGCCGTAGCGGCCGCGTTCTTCGCGCAGGTGATCGAAAGTCAGCATCTCGACCAGCGGCAGCGCGCCGCTCCAGAAGAAGGCGAGGATCGCCATCGCCAGCAGCATGCCGGGCAGACCATCGAGCCAGAAGAAAGCGGAGAACCCCGCCAGACCAACCAGACCGGCGAGGCGGATGATCAGCATGCGGTGACCGAAGCGGTCGGCCACCCAGCCCCAGAGGTTGGGACCGAACAGGCGCATCAACTGCATCTGCGACATCAGCAGGCCGATGTCCCAGGCGGAAAATCCGCGCGCCTGCAGGTAGAGCCCGAAGTACGGGGAAAACGCGCCGATGAAGGCGAAGTAGAAGAAATAGTAGCCCGCCAGGGGCCAGCGGCGTGCAAGCTGCATCCGGCCTCCGGATCAGCGCCGGTGGCGGGCGGCTGCCGCCTTATTTCGCCGACTGCTGGCCGGCACGGTAGGCGAGCATCAGGTGGTAAAGCTCGTCCTTCAGCTTGACCCGCTGCTTCTTCATGTCCTCGAAGGTGAAATCGGCGACCGGCATGTCGTGCTCTTCCAGATCCTCGACCCTGCCGGTCAGGCGATTGTAGCTATCGTAAAGGCGGGAAAAATGCGCGTTACCGGCCCTGAGGACGGCGATCGCATCGGCGAATTCGGGAAATTCCTGCTGAAGATCGTGGTGCTCAACCTGCATGATGCTCTCCTCAAGACGCGGCGCCCGCCCCCGGCGGGCATTCGAAAAATCTCAGGCGGTGCGGCCCGGCAGGCGCGGCGTCGCACAAACGACGTCGCCGCACTGCGCCCGGTGGCGCAAGGCATGGTCGATCAGCACCAGCGCCAGCATGGCTTCGGCGATCGGCGTCGCCCGGATGCCGACACAAGGGTCGTGCCGCCCCTGCGTTGCCACTTCGACCGCCTTGCCGTCGACGTCAACCGAACGGCGCGCCTGGGCAATCGACGAAGTCGGCTTGATCGCCAGATTGACGACGATCTGCTGGCCGGTCGAAATACCGCCGAGAACGCCGCCAGCGTGGTTGCTGGCAAAGCCCTCGGGCGTCATCTCGTCGCCGTGCTCGCTGCCCTTCTGGGCGACCGAAGCGAAACCGTCGCCGACCTCAACCCCCTTGACCGCGTTGATCCCCATCATCGCGTAGGCGATCTCGGCATCCAGCCGGTCGAACACCGGCTCGCCCCAGCCCGGCGGCACGCCGTCGGCGGTGACCGTGATCTGCGCGCCGACCGAATCGAGCGACTTGCGCAACTCGTCCATGTAGCTTTCCAGCGTCGGCACGATTGCCGCGTTGGGTGCGAAGAAGGCATTGCCGTCAATCTCGTCGGCGCTGACGAAGGGAATCCCGATCGGCCCGAGGGCGCTCATCCAGCCGCGGATACTGACGCCGTAACGCTCCTTCAGCCACTTGCGGGCGATCGCCCCGGCGGCGACGCGAACCGCCGTCTCGCGCGCTGACGAACGGCCGCCGCCGCGGTAATCGCGGAAACCGTACTTCTGGGTATACGTATAGTCGGCGTGACCGGGACGGAAGGTCGTCGCGATGTTGCCGTAATCCTTGCTGCGCTGGTCCTGGTTACGGATCAGCAGGGCGATCGGCGTGCCGGTGGTCTTGCCTTCGAAAACGCCGGACAGGATCTCGACGCTGTCCGGCTCGCGCCGCTGCGTCACATGGCGCGACGTGCCCGGCTTGCGCCGGTCGAGTTCGGTCTGGATGTCGGCTTCGCACAAGGCCAGCCCGGGCGGGCAACCATCGACGACACAGCCGATCGCCGCGCCGTGCGACTCGCCGAACGAAGTCACCGTGAAAAGGGTACCGAAAGTGTTGCCGGACATGAGATCACACCTGTTTGCGGAGGGCGGATTCTAGCACACGCCCCCAGCCGCTCCGCCGCTCAGGAACGCGCCTCTTCCGGCCAGTTCTTGATGTAGTTCTTGAGCAGCGTGTTCTCCAGCGTCTGCTCCTCGAGCACCGCCTTGGCGACGTCGAGGAAGGAAATGACGCCGAGCAGTTGCCCCTGTTCGAGCACCGGCAGATAGCGCGAGTGCTTTTCGATCATCAGGCGGCGCAGCGAATTGGCTTCCATGTCGGGAAAGGCCGTCACCGGATCGGCGACCATGAAGTCGCTCACCTGCAGATCGGGATTGCCCGCCTGCATCGCCTTGATCACTTCACGGAAGGTGACGATACCGACCATCCGCCCCTCGTCCATCACCACCAGCGACCCGACGTCGAGTTCGGCCATGGCGTCGATCACCGCCGGCAGCTTCTGCCCCGGCGTCGTGGTGTAGAGGGCGCCGCCCTTCACCCGCAGTATTTCCCTGACCAGCATGTTTTCTCCTTGGCGCCGCCCAGCGGCTGTTGCAACGATCTTAGATCAGGCCGAACGATTCGCAAAGTGGCCTCGCCAGGCGCTTTCCAGCCCTCAGCGCGGGAGCCGGAAATTCATGCCATACGAAAGCGAAAAACTATCAGAGCATTTAACAAAATTTATGGCTTTGCCACTTGCCGAACGTCATAGTTAGCTATACACTTTGACATATGACCTAAGTAATACCCCAGCAGGACAGGTCAATATGATTATTTTTATCGCATTAGGAGAGAATCCATGACTTCCGTCAAAACCATCGAAAAAATCGACGCCCGTGAAATCCGCCGCAAGCTCGGCCTCAACCAGCAGCAATTCTGGTCTGCCCTGGGCGTCACCCAGAGCGGTGGCTCGCGCTACGAGAGCGGCCGCAACATGCCGCGTCCGGTGCGCGAACTGCTGCGCCTGGTCCATGTCGAACAGATCGACATCCGCAATATCAAGCGCGACGACTGGGAAGTGGTCGAATATCTGAAGGCACAGGAACCGGAACTGTTCAAGTCGCTGAAGAAGTCGGCCCGCAGCCACGCCAAGAAAGCCGCCTGATTCTCCCGCCCGACGGGCGGAAATCAACAACGGGGCTCAGGGTGAGACGATCACCCGGAGCCCCGTTTCTTTTTCTATGCTGGCCGCCACCTCGCGCAACGCAGCTTCCGGCAGTGCAGCGAGGCGTGGCGCCGCTGGCTGCTGCGACGGACGCGCCAGACCGTAGAGATGGACGCCGGCCAGGCGCTCGGCAAGCGGCGCCAGCAGCGCGCAGTAAGCGGCCAGCGAGGCGGCGTCCGGCGCCTGGCCGTCGAGCGCGAACCAGCAGGTCTGCACCCAGGTCGGTGCCAGCGCGGCGCAGGTCTCCAGGTTGCGCGCCGCCTTCTCCGGGGCCCAGGCGACGCCGTTGATCGCGGCGACCTCGACGGCGGTCGCCCGATCCAGCTTGAACCAGACCTCGCCGCCAGCCTCGCCCAGGCGACGGATACCATCCTGCACCGCCGAGCGGTGCAGCAGGCTGCCGTTGGTGATCAGACGCAGCGGCACGTTCAGGCCGAAACGCCGGAGCGCCTCCGCCACCCGCGCCACGGCGTCGGCAAACTCCGGCGCCGAAGTCGGCTCGCCGTTGCCGGAAAAGGCGACATCGACCAACCGGCGCGCCGTCTCCGGCACCTGGCGGCGCATGAAATCGCCGTTGATCGCATCGTCGAGAAAGCCAGCCAGCTCCGCCTCCAGCCGATCGAGCTCAAGCGGCGGCGGACCGCCGCGGGTCAATCCTTCGACCTGGCAATAGACGCAGGCCCAGTTGCAGGCGTTGTTGGGATTGAGGTTGATGCCGACCGAGACGCCGCCGGCGCGCCGGGAAATCACGGGATAAACATAGCGGAGGCCGGCACTGTCGCGGCGGTGGTCGTCGGTTCGCAGCATGGGGGCATTGTATAATCAGCCCCCGTCTTGGCGAACCCTAATCCCAAATGTTGATCACCCGCCGCCTGGAATTCGACGCAGGCCACCGCATCCCCGACCACAAGAGCCAGTGCCGCCACCTGCACGGCCACCGCTACGCGATCGAGATCACCCTTTCCGGCAACATCATCGACAAGGCCGGCGATGCCGCCAACGGCATGGTGATGGACTTCTCGCAGGTCAAGGAACTGGCGATGACCCATCTGGTCGGCCGCTGGGACCACGCCTTCCTGGTCTATGAAGGCGACCGCGCGATCGTCGATTTCCTGGCCAGTCTCCCGGACCACAAGACGGTCGTCCTCGACCGCGTGCCGACCGCCGAGAACCTCGCCCGCCTCGCCTTCGACTGCCTCGACGCGGTGTACCGCGACACCTACGGCAACCAGCTGCGGCTCGAACAGGTGCGCCTCTACGAAACCCCCAATTGCTGGGCCGACGCGACCCGGCAGGCGCAGGATTGACTTCCCCGGCCCGCCAAGGCTCAGCGCTGGTCCTGACCGGCGGCGGCGCCCGGGCGGCCTACCAGGTCGGCGTCCTCACCGCGGTCGCCAAACTTGCCGGCCGGCAGCGCCGTCACAATCCCTTTCCCATCGTCTGCGGCACTTCTGCCGGCGCCATCAACGCCGTCGGGCTGGCCTGCCAGGCTGAACATTTCGGCCGGGCGACAACCACCCTGGCGCGTTTCTGGCGCGACCTGCGCGCCGCCGACATCTATCGCAGCGACGCGCTCGGTGTCGGCGCCGCCGGCGCCCGCTGGCTGGGCGCGCTGTCGTTCGGCTGGCTGCTTGGCCGGGCGCCGCGCTCGCTGCTCGACAACGCGCCGCTCGCCACCCTGCTCCGGCGCAGCATGGACTTCGCCGGCATCGAAAGGGCGATCGCCGGCGGCGCCCTGCGCGCGGTCAGCATCTCCGCTTCCGGCTACGAATCGGGCGAGAACATCAATTTCTTCCAGGCCCACCCCGACGCCGCGCCCTGGCACCGCTTCCAGCGTATCGGCGTACGTACGCAACTGGGCGTCGAACACTTGCTGGCGTCGAGCGCGATTCCCTTCATCTTCCCGGCGACGCGGATCAACCGCGAGTATTTCGGCGACGGCTCGATGCGCCAGCTAGCGCCGCTGTCGCCGGCCATCCACCTGGGCGCCGAACGCCTGCTGGTGGTCGGCGCGACGCGCGGCAACGAAAAGCGCGAGCGCCGCCAGGTCGACGACTATCCGTCGCTGGCGCAGATCGCCGGACACGCGCTGGCGAGCATCTTCGTCGATGGGCTGGCCGTCGACATCGAACGCATCCAGCGCATCAACCGCACCGTCTCGGCGATCCCGGAAGCGCAGCGGACACAGGCCGGCATCGCGCTGCGGCCGATCGAGACGCTGATCATCTCGCCGTCGGAAAGCCTCGACCGCATCGCCGCCGAGCACGCCGACGCCCTGCCCTGGCCGATCCGCCTGCTGCTCGGCGGGATCGGCGCGATGAACCGGCAGGGTGGCGCGCTGACCAGTTACCTGCTGTTCGAAAAGCCGTTCACGCGCAAGCTGATCGAACTCGGCCACGCCGACACGCTGGCGCGTGGCGACGAGGTCGGCCGCTTCCTCGACCTCTGACTCAGGTGCTGGCCTCGACCAGCCGGCGGGCGCGGACAGCGGCAGCCAGGCGTTCGAGCACGAGCAGGCTGTCGTCCCAGTTGAGGCAGGCGTCGGTGACGCTCTGACCGTAGGTCAGAGGCTGGCCCGGCACGATGTCCTGACGGCCCTCGACCAGGTGCGACTCGACCATCACCCCGACGATGCGTTCCTCGCCGGCCGTCAGTTGGGCGGCGACGCTGTCACAGACTTCCATCTGCAGCTTGTACTGCTTGCGGCTGTTGCCGTGCGAGAAATCGACCATCAGCCGCGCCGCCAGGCCGGCCTTGGCGATTTCCTGGCAGGCCGCGTCCACGCTGGCGGCGTCGTAGTTGGGTTCCTTGCCGCCGCGCAGGATGACGTGGCAGTCCTCGTTGCCCATCGTCGACACGATCGCGGTATGCCCGGACTTGGTCACCGACAGGAAATGGTGCGGCGAATTGGCCGAGCGGATGGCGTCCACCGCGATGCGCATGTTGCCGTCGGTGCCGTTCTTGAAACCGACCGGACAGGACAGGCCGGAAGCCAGTTCGCGATGCACCTGCGATTCGGTGGTGCGGGCGCCGATGGCGCCCCAGGCGATCAGGTCGGCGGTGTATTGCGGGGTGATCGTGTCGAGGAATTCGGTCGCGCAGGGCAGGCCGAGTTCGTTGACTTCGAGCAGGATGCGCCGCGCCAGGCGGATGCCTTCGTTGATGCGGAAGGTGTTGTCGAGGCGCGGATCGTTGATCAGCCCCTTCCAGCCGACCGTGGTGCGGGGCTTCTCGAAATAGACGCGCATGACGACGATCAGGTCGTCGGCGTACTTGTCGGCTTCGCGGACCAGCCGCTTGGCGTAGTCCATCGCCGCGTCGTAATCGTGGATCGAACAGGGACCGATCACCACCAGCAGGCGGTCGTCGGCACCGTGCAGGACGCGGTGGATGGCCTGCCGGGCGGCGTAGGTGGTCTGCGCGGCGCGCCCGGACGCCGGATATTCACGGAAGACGTGGGCCGGCGGCACCAGTTCCTTGATTTCCCGGATCCGCACGTCGTCGGTGACCGGCTTGCCTGCTGTCGTCGTGTTCGCTGCCATTTGCTGCACCATCCATCAATCGCCGAAACCGGCCATTCTACCGGAAGGCGGCGGTCGAAATCGATGCCGGATACGCTCAGGGCAGTTGTGTCAGGTAGTGCGTCAGGGCGACGATGTCGTCGTCCTTGAGCACAGAGGTGGCGATCGCCATCAACTTGTCGTTGCGCACGCCGGTCCCGTCGCGATAGAGGGTGATGGCACGCTGCAGGTAGGGACGCTGCTGACCGGCAAGGCGGGGGAACAACTCGTGTCCGTGCGCCTCGGTACCGTGACAGCGCACGCAGAGCTTGTCGAAAAGGACCTTGCCGCGTGCCGCCAGCGCCGGATCGGACTTGTTCGGCGGCACCTTGATGCTGGCGTAGTAAAGGGTGATCTGTGCCCGTTCCTCGTCGTTGAGGACCTTAATCAGCCCCTGCATGAAGGGATCCTTGCGCTCGCCGGCGCCGAACTTGCGGATCTGCTCGAGCAGGTAGGCGGGGTGCTGGCCGGCCAGGTTGGGCACATCGCCAGTCTTGGCGATGCCGTTGTCGCCGTGGCAGTTGGCGCAGAAGAAACTGGCCTTGCCGCCCGCCGCCACCGCCGCCTGCAGCGCCGCCGGGTCGGCCTGCAGGGCCTTCATGCGCTGATGCGCCGGTGTCTGCGCGAACAAGGCACCACTTGCCATCAGACCTGCCAGGAACAGGATCGCGCGCATCTCTTGACTCCCTTTGTCAGCCAAGCCGTAATTATGCCGTTCCGCCTACAGTCAGTCCATCGATACGCAGCGTTGGCTGACCAACGCCGACCGGCACGCTCTGCCCTTCCTTGCCGCAGGTGCCGACGCCGGGGTCGAGCTTGAGGTCGTTGCCGATCATCGAAACGCGGGTCATCGCGTCCGGTCCGTTGCCGATCAGCGTCGCTCCCTTGATCGGCCGCGTCACCTTGCCGTCCTCGATCAGGTAGGCCTCGCTCATCGAGAAGACGAACTTGCCGCTGGTGATGTCGACCTGGCCGCCACCGAAGTTGGCGGCGTAGATGCCCTTCTTCACCGAGGCGATGATTTCCTGCGGATCGTGGCTGCCGGCCAGCATCATGGTGTTGGTCATGCGCGGCAGCGGCAGGTGGGCGAAGGATTCGCGGCGTCCGTTGCCGGTCGGCGCGACACCCATCAGACGGGCATTCAGACTGTCCTGCATGTAGCCCTTAAGGATGCCGTCCTCGATCAGCACGGTGCGCTGCGACGGGTTGCCCTCGTCGTCGATGTTGAGCGAACCGCGCCGGTCGGCGATGGTGCCGTCGTCGATCACGGTGACGCCCTTGGCGGCGACGCGCTCGCCGATGCGACCGGCAAAGGTCGAGCTGCCCTTGCGGTTGAAATCGCCTTCCAGGCCGTGACCGACCGCCTCGTGCAGCAGGATGCCGGGCCAACCGGCGCCGAGGACGACGGTCATCTGGCCGGCCGGCGCCGGCTCGGCCTTGAGGTTGGTCACCGCCTGATGCACCGCCTCCTGGGCGTAGCGTTGCAGCACGCTGTCGTCGAAATAGCCGAAGTCGAAACGGCCGCCGCCGCCCGAGGCGCCCTGCTCGCGCTTGCCGTTTTCCTCGACGATGACCGAGATCGAGCAGCGCACCAGCGGCCGGATGTCGGCGGCCAGCCGGCCGTCGGAGCCGGCAACCAGGATCACCTCGTACTCGCCGGCAAGCGAGGCATTGACCTGCAGCACGCGCGGATCGAGCGCCCGGGCAAAGCCCTCCAGGCGTTCAAGCAATTTGACCTTGGCGTCGGCCGGCAGCGAAGCGAGCGGGTCGTTCGGCAGGTAGAGCGCGCGCGTTCCGGCCGACGCGCGCAGCGCCGGCAGCGCGCCGGACTGGCCGGCGGCGGCAATGGCGCGCACGGCGCTGGCGGCGTCGCCCAATGCGGCGGCGCTGATGTCGTCGGAGTAGGCGAAGGCGGTCTTCTCGCCGGAAATGGCGCGCACGCCGACGCCCTGGTCGATGTTGAAGCTGCCCGACTTGACGATGCCCTCGTCGAGGCTCCAGGCCTCGGAACGCGAATACTGGAAGTAGAGGTCGGCGTAATCGACCTGGTGCGTCAGGATCTGCCCGAAGGTCCGCGACAGGTCGGCCTCGCTCAGGGAGAACGGCGTCAGCAGCAGGGATTCGGCTTGCGCCAGCGCGTTGGGTTGGCTCATGGGACTTCCTTATAGTTTGCGGTGGGCGAGCGCCGGCAGGCTCTCGCGGACTTCGGCGATGCGTTGGTGGTCGAGGTCGGCGATGACGACGCCGGGCCCCTTCAGCTTGCGGTCGAGAATTTCGCCCCAGGGATCGACGATCATGCTGTTGCCGTGGGTCAGGCGGCCGCTTTCGTGGCGGCCACCCTGACCGACCGCCAGCAGGTAGCACTGGTTCTCGATGGCGCGGGCGCGGAGCAGGATTTCCCAGTGCGCGCGGCCAGTCGTCTCGGTGAACGCGGCCGGCACCAGGATCAGGTCGACCGGGGCGAGGCTGCGGTAAAGCTCGGGAAAGCGCAGGTCGTAGCAGATCGACAGGGCGATGCGGCCGAACGGCGTGCTCACCGCCACCGGCGTATCGCCGGCTTCGATGAAGGCGGCTTCGTCGTAGGACTCGTCGCCCTTCCTGAAACCGAACAGGTGGATCTTGTCGTAACGGGCGACGCATTCGCCCTGCGGGTTGAAGACCAGGCTGCTGTTTTTCATCTTGTCGGGCGAACTCGCCGTCAGCGGCAGCGAGCCGGCAAAAAGCCACACGCCGTGCCGTTGCGCGGTGCGCGCCAGCCAGTCCTGCACCGGGCCGTGGCCGAAATCCTCGCGCGCCCGCACGCGGTCGGCGTCGGCGGCGCCGATGATCGGGAAATACTCGGGCAGCACGAGCAATTGCGCGCCCTGCGCCACCGCCTCGTCGGCCAGGCAGCTAGCGGCGGCCAGATTGTCGCCGACGCGTGGGCCGGAGACCATCTGCAAGGCGGCGATGCGGCAATTCTGCGGCGTCATGGTTTTTGCTCCTGAGAGGCGGCGGCTGGCGTTTCCGTCTTGCCGGCCTTATCGACCAGCGGATCACTCCAGTTGCCGGTCACATGATAGCGATAGCTGAAAATCTGGTTGAGCGGACTCTTCAATACGGTATTGGCGACCAGTGCCGCCGCGCCAGCCACCGGATTGACCAGAGTCGCCGCACCGATCGCCAGGCCGCTCATTTCCGGTCGGACGACGACCATCAGGTCCTGGGTCTCGTGCTGCAGGTCGGTACTGCCCTCGATCGTCACCTGCACCGCCGGCCCACTGATGTTGAGCGGGTCGATAGTCTTCATGACACCACCGGCGATGGAAAGTTTGCCGTCGATGCTGTCGAAGGCCAGGCCTTCGCTGAAGAGATCGCGGAAATCCAGGGTCAGGCGGCGCGGCAGCGACTGCAGCGAAATCAGTCCGAGCAGGCGACCGACGCCGGGTTCGAGCTTGTTGAACTGCCACTTTTCCGCCTTGACATAGAGATCGCCGCTCAGGCTCGGGTAATGCATCGAGGTCAGCGCGCCATCCCAGCGCAGGCTGCCGGCCAGCCGCGCCTTGCCCTGGCGGACGGCGTTGGCGTAGCCGAGTCGGGTCAGCAGCTTGCCACTGTCGGCGGCGGTCAGCTCGAAATCGAGGTCGGTGCGCTGCCGGGCACCGCGCGTCCACCGGCCGCTGCCGCTCAGTTCGCCATCCGGATTGTGCAGGCGCAATTTTTCCAGCAACCAGGAACCGCGCAGGTTGCGGGCGCGCAGTTCGAGGCGACCGAGCGATTTCTTGCCCAGCCAGAGATCGTCGACTTCGAGATTCATGCCGGGCAGCGAATCGATGACGCTGCTTTCGCCGCCAGCCGCAGTTCCGCCCTCCGGCTGCGCCAGACGCAGGTGGCGGAAACGGCCCTCGACCCAGCCGTCGTCGGCACCGCGCCAGGTCAGTTCGCCCGCCGCCTCCGGCGCCTGCAGCGAGATGCGCCAGGCGGACCCCTGCGGCGCGACGCGCAGGTCGATGTCGCGGTACTCGCTACCGAACAGGTGCAGTTGCGGCGTCTTGACGCTGACTTCGGCGAGCGCCAGGCCGCCGTCAGCGTTGCCGCCATTGCCGTTCTTGCCCAAGCCAAGAAAGGTGCGCCAGGCGTCGCCGTCGAGGCGCGGTGCGGCGAGGCGCACCACCAACCCCTGCGGCGGCAGGCTGGCGTCGCCGCTGCCGACCGCGAAGACGCCCTGCGTCCATTTGCCGTCACGGCGGACGACGGTACCGCGAGCGACGTCGCCGAGCGTGATGCGGTACTGCTCGCTGCCGGCATTCGGCGCGCTGCGCTCGATGCGTAGCGGCAGGCGGGCGGTCGCCGTCTTGTTCAGCGGGTCGGGCAGCGGCGAGCTGATGCCGACGAGATCGGAAGTCACCAGCACGTAGGCATTGCGCTTCTGGATCGCGATATCGGCCTTCCACGGCGTGCTGCCCGCCAACTGGTCAACCAGCGGCCAGCCGAAATGGCTGGCGACTTCGCCGATCGCCGCGCTGCCGGCCGCCGAGACCAGGACCTTGCCGCCCTCGCTGCCGACCTTGACGCGCAGCGGCCCGCCAAAGCCACGACCGGTGATCTCGCTGGCCGCCACCGACTTGTCGGTGAGGTCGAGACGGCCGTTGACCTGGCCGATCATCGGCAGACCATCGACCAGGTGCACCTGGTTGTCGTGGAAGTGGTAGCTGCCGCGCATCCGGGTTTCCAGCGCCCGGCGCAGCGGAATGTCGAGTTCGAGATCGAGCCGCCCGTTGCCGACGGCGCGCATGCCCTCGGTGAAGTGGTCGATCGACGCCGCGACCGGGCTGCGCTCGATGAACTCCAGGAAGGCGGCGGTCGGCCCGCTGGCGGCGCCGCGCACCAGCAACATCTCGTCATGGACGTCGAAGTCCGGGATGGTCACCGCGACGTCGCCCAGGCTGGCGCCGAGGATGCGGCCGGCGCTGGCCTTGACCCGCATGCCGTAATCGAAGGCCATGTCGGCTTCGATGCCGTCTATCGTCGGCCAGCCGTCGGCGTAGTCGACACGCGCATTGCTTGCCTTGGCGGTGACCAGGAACTTGCCGGTCGCCGGGTCGCGGAAAGGAAAATCGCGCAGCTTGCCCTTCAGTACCAGGCGGGCGTCGTGCGCCGTGCCGCCGACGATGCCGCGCTTCAGCCAGGCGCGGGCCTCGGCATTGACGGCGTGCGGCATGTAGCGCCAAACGGCGCTGCCGTCGGCGCGGCTGATGCTCGCCTGGAGGTCGATCTCGCCCGGCCCGTCGCCGCTGTAACGATAGCTGCCATGGGCGTTGCCGGTGGCATCGTGACCGGAAAAGTCGAGCCGCTCGATGTCCACCAGGACGCCGCCGGCATCCTGCGTCCAGCCAACCCGCGCCTTGAGCAGATCGAGGTCGATATCCGGCTCGGGGAAGACCGCCGGCAGCGAAAGACCGGAAGCGCCGGCGTCGATGTTCAGGCGGCCGCCCTTCTCGGTGAGGTCGATGTTGCCGGCCAGACCGCGGGCGCCGGGGAAATAGCTTTCGGCGCGCACGCCGAGACCGGCGAACCTGGCCGCCAGCGCGTAGCGCGCCAGTTTTTCACCCTGCAGGCCCCAACTGGTGCGTAGTTCGCTGATCCGCCCCTGCGGCGCGTAGGCCTGCAGCAGTTCGCGGGAGCGCGCATCGAGCGGCAGGTAGCCGGCGAGCCGGGAGAGGATTTCGAGGTCGAGCTGATTCGCCCGGAAATTACCGTTGATCGCCGATTCACCCTGCCGCCAGTCGAGTTGGAAATCCGTTGGCGCCAGCCGGATGCCCTCGCTGGTCTGCAACTCCAGTTGGCGGGCGGCGAGCGACCAGGCCGCCTTGCCGTAGGTGGCGGTCAGCCGGCCGCGCAGACGGTCGAGGTCGAGCGCCGGTAGCTTGCGACTGAGGCGGATGCGTAGATCCTGCAACGCCAGGTCGGCGGTCAGCCGGCTTTCCCCTTCCTTGATCTCGCCCCACAGGCGCACGCCGCCGCGCCCGCGCGGCAAGTCGACCGGGTAGTCGAACCAGGGCTGCCAGCCGGCCAGATCGGCGTATTCGAGTTCGAGGTAGAGATTGCCGGCGTAACGCTCAAGCGCGTCGTGCAGGTCGCCGTTGATCTCGCCGCGCAGGTCGATGCGCGCTGCCAGCTCGGCCGGCGGCACCGCCGACAGGCCGAAGCGATGACGCTGGCCGCGGTTGTCGAGGCCGAACTGGAGGTCTTCCAGGATCAGTGGCGGCGCACCGCGCAGGGCGTCTTCCCAGACGATGGTCGCGTCGTGGATGCGGATGCGCTTCTGTTCCAGAACCCATTCGGCAAAGGCCGGATCGCTGTTGCCGGTCGATTCGATGCCGGCGACGCTGATCCGCCCGTCGCTGGCGCGCCGCACGTGCAACACCGGGTGATCGAAGGAAAGCAGCGCCAGCACCGGGCGCAGTCGCCACAGGCTGTGCCAGGACAGCACGGCGTCGACCCGTTGCAGCGAGAAGCTCGGCGCTCCGTCGGCAGCGAGCAGCGAGACGCCGTCGAGCACCAGTTCCGGATTGAGGCCGCGCCAGTGGGCGGCGATTTGGCCAATGCGCACTTCCTGGCCCACCGCCTTGCCCGCCAGGCGCTCGATGTCGGCCCGATAGTCGGCAATCGACGGCAGCACGGCAAAGCGCAGCAGCAGGACCAGCGCCACGAAGAACAGCCAGCCGACGATCAGCAACCAGCCGGCGACACGCAGCGCAGACGCGACCCAAGGCCGGCCGAGCAAGGCGCGCAGGCCGTGCAGCCGGTAGTACAGCCCCTGGTGGATCAGGCGGGCGTCAGTGGTTTCGGTTTGGCCGGACGGATTATTCAAGCGTCGCGTCGCTTTGCCAGATGCGGTAGGAGGTCACTACAATCGGGAAAATTTATTTGAGGGCGTATTCTACCTTTTCGCCCCGTTGCCGACAGAATCCCATGGACACCCTCCCCGACCCCCGCTGGCAGGCCGCCCTGGCCCACAGCCGCTACCTGAGCAACCTCCTCCAGGCGCATCCGGCGCTGCTCCCCGAACTGGCGACAAGCTGGCTGCAACCGCTCGATGAAGCGCTGTTGAGCGCAGCGCTGGCCCAGGATTTCGCTGACGACGAGGCGCTCAAGTCGGCATTGCGTCGGCTGCGTCAACGGGTGATGGCGCACATCGCGCTGCGCGACCTGTGCGGGCTGGCGCCGCTCGCCGAAGTGGTCGAGAGCATGACGTTGCTTGCCGACGTCACCACCAACTTCGCCCTCGCCCACTACCACCGCCAGCTCGCCGCCAGCTACGGCGAGCCGCTCGACAGTCGGGGCCGGCCGCAACGCCTGCTGGTGATCGGCATGGGCAAGCTCGGCGGGCGCGAGCTCAACGTTTCCTCCGACGTCGATTACATCTTCATCTACCCCGAGGACGGCGACACCGCCGGCCCGAAAACGATCGAGAACTACGATTTCTTCACCCGCCTCGGCAAGCGGGTGATCCAGGCGCTCGGCGACATCACCGCCGACGGCCAGGTCTTCCGCGTCGACATGCGGCTGCGCCCGAACGGCGACTCCGGGCCGCTGGTCTGCTCGCTCGATTCGCTGGAAAACTACTTCATCACCCAGGGCCGGGAGTGGGAGCGCTACGCCTGGATCAAGGGGCGGACGATGAACACCGGCGCCAACCTGCAGCCGGAATGGGTCGAAGCGATGCAGAAGATCGGCCGCCCCTTCGTCTTCCGCAAGTACCTCGATTTCGGTGCGATCAACGCGATGCGCGACCTGCACGCGCAGATCCGCCGCGAAGTCGCGCGCAAGGACATGGCCGACCACATCAAGCTCGGCCCCGGTGGCATCCGCGAGATCGAGTTCATGGCCCAGGTGTTCCAGTTGATCCGCGGCGGCCGCGACCCGGCGCTGCAGATCCGGCCGACCCTGGCGGTACTCGCCCTGCTCGTCGAACGCCAGTTGCTGCCGGCCGACAGCGAGCGCGAGCTGCGCGAGGCCTACATCTTCCTGCGCCGCCTCGAACACCGTCTGCAGTATGTCGATGACGCGCAGACCCACATGCTGCCGGTCGATCCGGCGGAGCGGCAGAAGATCGCCCGCAGCATGGACTTCGCCGACTGGCCGGCGCTGCTCGAGGTGCTCAACGGCCACCGCGGCCGGGTCAGCCGCCACTTCGAGGCCGTTTTCTCCGACCCGGAAGCCGGCGAACATCCGCTGACCGGTCTCTGGCAGGGCCAGCTCGACGACGACACGGCGCTCGAAGCTTTCGGCAATCTTGGTTTCCGCCGGCCGCTCGACGCCATCGCCCGCCTCGGCGAGCTGCGCGCCTCCAGCCGTTACCAGCAATTGCCGGCCAGCAACCGGCAACGGCTCGACGCCGTCGGCCCGCGCCTGATCGAAGCCGCCGGCCAGACGCCCGACCCGGACACGACGCTGGTGCGCGGCATCACCTTCCTCGAAGGCATCGCCCGCCGCGGTTCCTACCTGGCGCTGCTGCAGCAGTATCCACTGGCCCTGAAGCGCGTCGCCGACATGGTCTGCGCCTCGACCTGGGCGAGCGACTACCTGAACCGCCACCCGCTGCTCCTCGACGAACTGCTCGATCCCCGGCTCTACGAAATCGCCACCGACTGGGCCGGTTTCCGCGACCTGCTGCGCCGCAACCTGGCCGACCACGCCGGCGACACCGAACGCGAGATGGACATCCTGCGCGAGATGCACCACGCCCAGGTGTTCCGCCTGCTGGCCCAGGACCTCTCCGGCCTGCAGACGATCGAATCGCTCTCCGATCACCTGACCGAACTGGCCGACAGCATCGTCCAGGAAACCCTGCCGCTGGTGTGGACCAAGATCAAGAAACGGCACCGCGAGACGCCGCGCTTCGCAGTCATCGGTTACGGCAAGATGGGCGGCAAGGAACTCGGCTACGTCTCCGACCTCGACCTCGTCTATCTTTACGACGACACCGACGGCGATGCCCAGGAGAACTACACCCGTCTGGCGCAACGCCTGAACACCTGGCTGTCGAGCCAGACGTCGGCCGGCATCCTGTTCGAAACCGACCTGCGCTTGCGCCCGAACGGCGACGCCGGCCTGCTCGCGGTGACCGTGGACGCCTTCCGCGACTACCAGCTCAAACAGGCCTGGACCTGGGAACACCAGGCGCTGACCCGGGCGCGTTTCTGCGCCGGCGACAAGGAAGTGGGCGCTCGCTTTGAAGCCATCCGCTGCGAAATCCTGCGTCAGCCGCGCGACCTCGGCAAGCTGCGCGACGAGGTCGTCGCCATGCGCCAGAAGATGTACGACGCGCACGCCTCGAAAAGCGCCGAGATGTTCGGCCTCAAGCACGACCCGGGCGGCATCATCGACGTCGAATTCATCGTCCAGTATCTGGTGCTCGGGCACGCCCACCGGCACTGCGAACTGACCGGCAACCTCGGCAACATCGCGCTGCTGCGCATCGCCGGCGAACTCGGCCTGATCGACCCGGCGCAAGCCCTGGCCGCCGGCAATGCCTACCGCGAATACCGCCGCCTGCAGCACGCCCGGCGATTGTCGGCAACGCCGAAAGCGCCGGTGCCGCGCGAGCAGGTGGAGAATCACATTGCCGCTGTCGATGCCCTGTGGCAGGCGGTGTTCGGCGCCCGCGACGGCGCCGGATGAGAAACGGCGGCCATTCGGCCGCCGTCATTGATCTCCCGCTCAGCGCTCGTGGTCGGTCGGGAAAACGATCGTACCGTCGCCCTGATTGCGCTGGATTGTCCGACGCCTTTCCTCGCGCGTCGCCTCGCGGCCACCATATGCTGGCGCCCGCGATTCATTACCCCGGCCGCGGTCAGGACGCACATCCTGAGCGGGGCGCGGTGGCGGCGCGGCGCGATCGGGCCCGGGACGCCCATCGTCGCGCCCCCGCGGTGAAGCCCCTGGCCAGTTACGGTCGTCGCGGCGATCATCCCGACGGTCGTCGCGACGGTCGAAACGTCTGTCGTCGCGCCTGTCGTCGCGCCGATCATCGAAATCGCGCCGGGGCGGCGGTACCACATGCGGTGGCGGCGCCCCACGATGCGGCGGACCGGCTTCCCAACGCCCTTCGTGCATGCGCCAGCGACGTCCATCCTGGACCCAGCGCGGCTGTACCCAGACATGGCCCGGGCGCGGTTCAACCCAGCGGCCGGGCACCCAGACATGCTGGTGACCGCCCCAGGACCAATAGCCGGTAATCCAGACATAGCCCGGGTAAGGGGCGTATCCCGGGTATTCGACGCGCGGCGGTGGCGGCGGCGCCGTGATGATCACGTTGTCGTCGTAATAAGGATCGGCCGGCACCACGGCGCAAGCGCCGAGCAGGCTGCCGAGCAGCGCGATGAGGATGAGCCTGCGCTTCATGATCTTCTCTCCGTTTGTGTTTTCATGATCACATTAACGGCTGCTGCCGCCTTCAGTGGACCGATTTAACACTTGCTTACGATTGCTTGCACCAGCCAGCAGCCCCACGACGCAAAAAGGCCGCCCTGATGGCGGCCCAGAAACACAAATTGTGAGCGCCTACTTGCGCAACGCGTCCCTGATTTCCCGCAACAGGACGACATCCTCCGGCGGCGGCGGCGGTTCGGTCGGCGCCGGCGCCGCGTCTTCCTTGCGCAAGCGGTTCATCTGCTTGACGATCATGAAGATGATGAAGGCCAGGATGACGAAATTGACCAGGATGGTGAAGAAGGAACCGTAGGCGAAGACCGGGATGCCGGCCTTTTTCAGTTCAGCCAGGGTGGCCAGGTTTTCCGGGTTGTCGCCGAGGACGACGAACAGGTTGGAGAAATCGAGCTTGCCGACGACCATGCTGACCAGCGGCATGATCAGGTCGCCGACCACCGAATCGACGATCTTGCCAAAGGCGGCACCGATGATGACGCCGACCGCCAGATCCATCGCATTGCCCTTGACGGCAAATTCCTTGAACTCCTGCAACATGCCCATGCTTTTCCCCTTTCCGGTGAAGTAGTTTTACCGGGCGGATTATTCGGCGACGCGCCAAGCGCGGTCAAGGCGATTTGCAATATTTCAAGATTGACCGGGAAACGCCCGCTGCAGCCTCGCCGCTGCAGCGACCAGGGTTTCCTCACGCTTGGCGAAGCAGAATCGCACCACCTTGTCGTCGCGCCCGTCCGGCTGGAAGACGGAAACCGGGATCACCGCGACGCCGACCTCGCGCGTCAGCCATTCGGCGAAATCGCGGTCTGCCAGCTCCGACATCCGCTCGTAACGCGCCAGTTGAAAGTAGGTGCCACGACAGGGCAGCAGTTCGAAGGGCGTCGCCGCCAGCAGTTGCCGGAAGGCGTCGCGCTTTTCCTGGTAGAAGGCGGCCAGGCCAAGATGGCGCGAGGCGTCCTGCATGTAGTCGGCGATCGCCAGTTGCGACGGCCCGTGCACGGTGAACACGTTGAACTGGTGCACCTTGCGGAACTCGGCCATCAACGCCGCCGGGCCGACGACGTAGCCGATCTTCCAGCCGGTGATGTGATAGGTCTTGCCGAAGCTGGAAACGACGATGCTGCGTGCCGCCAGTTCCGGATGACCGGACAGGCTGGCGTGCTTCGCGCCGTCGAACAGGATGTGCTCGTAGACCTCGTCGGACAGGACGACGATGTCGCTCCCCCGGACGACGCCCGCCAGCGCGTCGAGATCGGCCGCGGAGAGCAGCGCGCCGGTCGGATTGTGCGGCGAGTTGATGACGATCATCCGCGTCCGCGGCGTGATCAGCGCCCGCACTTCATCCCAGTCCGGCGCGTAGTCCGGAAAACGCAGGTGGGCGTAGACCGCCTTGCCGCCGACCGTTTCGATGGCCGGCACGTAGCTGTCGTACACCGGCGCGAAGACGATGACCTCGTCGCCCAGCCGGACGAAGGCGGCAATCGCGGTGAAGATCGCCTGCGTCGCGCCGGCGGTGACGGTGATTTCCGTTTCGCTGTCGTAAGCCGCGCCGTACAGCGTCGCCACCTTGTCGGCAATCGCCGTGCGCAGCTCCGGCATGCCGGCCATCGGCGCGTACTGGTTGCGGCCCGCCCGCAGGTGACGATGCATGGCGTCGAACAGCGCGTCTTCGGCCTGAAAATCGGGAAAGCCCTGCGCCAGATTGACGGCGCCGGTCTCGGCGGCGAGCCGCGACATGACGGTGAAGATCGTCGTCCCCATGGCGGGGAAGCGGGAGTCGATGTGGACGGAAGTTTGCATCGCAAGCATGGCGGACGGAAAGGGGCCCAATCTTGCGCCAAGGCCGGACGGCGGACAAGCCGGCCGCCGAAATTGCGCGTAGTATTACATCCGTTATAACAGCCGGAGGCCATCATGTACGCGCTCAAACTGACCCAGATTGGCAATTCGGTCGGCGTCGTGCTGCCCAAGGAGTTGCTGGCCAAACTGCATGTCGAGAAGGGCGACACCGTCTATGCCACGGAATCGCCCGACGGCGTGCGTCTGACGCCGTTCGACCCGGCCTTCGAGAAGCAGATGGAAGCGGCGAAAAAAATCATGAAGGCACGCCGCAACGTGCTGCACGAACTGGCCAAATGACCGGCTGGATCTGGCTCGAAACATCGGTGGTCGGGGCGATCCACGAAGCGCAACTGGCCGAGCACGGCGGTCCGGTCGGCATCCGCGACGCCGGCCTGCTAACCTCGGCGCTGGCCCGCCCGGTCAACCTGGCCGCCGACGATGCGCAAGCCGACGCGGCGGCGCTCGCTGCCGCTTACGCTTGCGGCATCGCCCGCAACCATCTCTTCGTCGACGGCAACAAACGCACCGCCTTTGTCTGCAGCGAACTCTTCCTCACCCTCAACGGCCTTTGCCTGACGGCTTCCGACAGCGACTGTGTCGGCGCCATGCTCGCCCTCGCCGCCGGCGACATCGGCGAAAGCGAGTTCGCCGCCTGGCTGCGCCTTCACCTTCTCCCCGCCCCATGAACATCCACGGCATCCCCACCCGCACGCTGCGTGCCGACCCCGCTCGGCGCGCCATCGAAATCATCGACCAGACCCGCCTGCCGCACGCGCTGCACTGGGTCGGCGTCGCCACGCTGGACGAAGCGGCGCACGCCATCCGCGCCATGCTGGTGCGCGGCGCGCCGCTGATCGGCGCCACCGCCGCCTACGGCCTGGCCATCGCGCTCAACGACGAGACCGGCGACGCCCGGCTGGACGACGCGATTGCCGTCCTCGGCGCCACCCGGCCGACCGCGGTCAACCTGCACTGGGCGCTGGCCCGCATGGACAAGGTCCTGCGCCCCCTGCCGCCGGCACAAAGGGGCAGCGCCGCCTGGGCAGAAGCGGCGGCGATCGCCGAGGAAGACGTCGCGCAGAACGCGGCGATCGGCCGGCACGGGCTGGAGCTGCTGCGCCGCCTGCCGCGCCGCGACAGCCGCGTGCTTAACGTGATGACCCACTGCAACGCCGGCTGGCTCGCCACCGTCGATTGGGGCACCGCGCTCGCCCCGGTCTATGCCGCGCACGACGCCGGCCTGCCGGTGCATGTCTGGGTTTCCGAGACCCGGCCACGCAACCAGGGCCTGCTCACCGCCTGGGAACTCGCCCAGCACGGCGTGCCGCACACCCTGCTCGCCGACAACGCGGCCGGCCTCCTCATGCGTACCGGCCGGGTCGATGCGGTGATCGTCGGTGCCGACCGCATCGCCGCCAACGGCGACGTCGCCAACAAGGTCGGCACCTACCTGAAGGCGCTGGCCTGCGCCGACAACGACATTCCCTTCTACGTCGCCGCGCCGCGCTCGACGCTCGACTTCGCCTGCGCCGACGGGGCGGCGATCCCGATCGAGGAACGCGACGGCGACGAATTCCGCCTCGTGCACGGCACCGACCCGCGCGGCACGCCGGCCGCCGTGCGCCAGCTTCCGGCCGGCGAAGCCGTCGCCAACCCGGCCTTCGACGTCACCCCGGCCCGTCTGGTCGCCGCCATCGTCACCGAACGCGGCGCCTGCCCGGCCAGCCGCCCCGGCCTGCTCGGCCTCTACCCGGAAGAAACGGCATGAACGAACTGCGCACCAAGCTGATTGCCGCCGCCCGCGCCATGCGCCCGGCCGGCCTCAACCGCGGCACCGCCGGCAACCTCAGCGTGCGCTGCGGCGACGGCTTCCTGATCACACCGACCGGCATGCCCTACGACGCGCTGGAAGTCGACGACATCCCGTTGATGGCAATCGACGACAGCGCCGACGGCAGCTTCAGCGGCCGCCGCAAGCCGTCGTCGGAATGGCGCTTTCACCGCGACCTCTACGCCAGCCGCCCGGAAGTCGGCGCCGTCCTGCACGCCCACTCGCCGTTCGCCGTCACGCTGGCCTGCCTGCGCCGCGCCATCCCGCCCTTCCACTACATGATCGCCCGCTTCGGCGGCGATACCGTGCGCTGCGCCGACTACGCGCTGTTCGGCACACCGGCGCTGTCGGCTGCCGCACTCGCCGCGATGGCCGGCCGCCGCGGCTGCCTGCTCGCCAACCACGGCCTGCTCGTCGCCGGCCGCGACATCGACGAAGCCTTCGCCCTCGCCGTCGAACTCGAAGAACTCTGCGAACAATACTGGCGCGCCTGCCAGCTCGGCGAACCGGTGCTGCTCGACGCCGCCGAGATGGCAGCAGTGATGAACAAATTCAAAACCTACGGACAACAATGAACGCACACCCCGACCTCTCGCGCTGGGCGCAAACGCATGAATACGGCGCCGGCAACGCGCGCGCCGAAGCCGGCACCCGCTGGGTGCTGTGGCTGACCCTGACGACGATGGTCGTCGAGATCGCCGCCGGCTGGTGGTTCAACTCGATGGCGCTGCTCGCCGACGGCTGGCACATGAGTTCGCACGCGCTGGCCATCGGCCTCGCCAGCCTCGCCTACGCCGCCGCCCGCAAGTACGCCGAAGACCCCAGCTTCGCCTTCGGCACCTGGAAGATCGAAGTCCTCGCCGGCTACACCAGCGCCCTTTTCCTGCTCGGCGTCGCCGCGCTGATGGTCTGGGGCGGCATCGAACGCCTGATCGAGCCGTCACCGATCGCCTACGGCGAAGCCATGCTGGTCGCCGTCCTCGGCCTCGCCGTCAACCTCGGCAGCGCGGCGATCCTGCTGCGCGCCGGCGGTCACGACCATCACGGTCATGATCATGGGCACGGCCATGACCACGGGCACGATCATCATCACGGCCACGAAGACCTCAACCTCAAGGCCGCCTACATCCATGTCCTCACCGACGCGCTGACCTCGGTCCTCGCCATCGCCGCCCTCGCTGGCGGCTGGCTGTGGGGCTGGAACTGGCTCGACCCCGCCTGCGCCATGGTCGGCGCCGTACTCGTCGCGCTGTGGGCGAAGAACCTGCTGCGCGACACCAGCCGCGTCCTGCTCGACCGCGAGATGGACCACCCGGTGGTCGAGGAAATCCGCGAAGTCATCGGCGAACTGCCGCCCGGCACGCAGATCACCGACCTCCACGTCTGGCGCGTCGGCAACGGCGCCTACGCCTGCGCCATCTCGCTGCTCACCCACGACAGCGCGCTGACCCCGCTCGCCATCCGCCAGGCCCTCGCCATCCACGAGGAAATCGCTCACGTCACGGTGGAGATACACCGCTGCGACGAGTGCTCCCCCGGCGCGGCGTTCTCCGGGCGGTGATGCCGATCCGGCAGCGAAGTAGCGGGTTTCTGTTCCAGTAGAAACGCTGTTTTCCGCCGTTGACCGGCGGGCGGCTTTGCGGCTTTGGCTTCTGAAGCGCCGGGTTCCGCGCCTGACGCGCGGGCGTACTTTCTTTTTTGTGGAAAAAAGAAAGTAGCCAAAGAAAAAGCCACCCCCAGGTCGGCGCCGGGCTACGCCCGGTCCCTTGCGCTACTCGACGGCCCGGGCGGCTGGCTAAACTCGGCCCTGCGGGCCTCAAACAACGCCAGCCGACTACCCCCGGCCCGGCTGCGTTGCTCAGCGCCTCTCAGGGGGACCCCGAAAACCAACCGGGCACGACCTCGCCCGGTCAATAATAGAAGGCGCGAATCACGGCAATGCCCAACGTTCAAGGTCAGGGACGCTGCGCGGCTTTATCGCGCAGCGTCCCCTGCACCGCAGGGTTGGGCCTCGCGGACTCAGAACGAGCCAGTCTTCCATGCCCAATTGTTTCCGGCAGAAATGAAATACTTGCCGGAAACAGAGTAACGGCTAAATATTTTCTGAAGCTCCATTTTGACGAACTCGACAACTTCAGACTGATGGTCAACGTCGTCATCGAACTCGGCTACATAGGTGTTCGACGGGAGCTGAAGGGTTTTCTTCTTCCGTCCGGTTACCACTTTGGAATAATCAAGGCTCTCAAGAGCATCGGTTATCTTTGCGTAGACATTATTGCCATGTGGAGACATGCCAGCGTAGTTCAAATCAAACGTAACGGTTACGAAATAGCTCATAGTTTTCCGTCCGAGGTGGTTGTCATAGAGAGGCCCAACGTTCAAGGTAAAGGGCCTTGCGCGGCTTGATGCGCAAGGTCCGGTTAACCGCAGGGTTGAACGAAGCCGCTACGCGGAGAGTAAACCCGCCACCCACCGCTGATTTATCCTGCATAACGCCTCCGTCATAGTGATGGCGGCGATTTTGCAATACTTCGCGAGGATAGACCAGCATGACCACCGAATTTCCGCCGGCCTTTGCCCGGCAGTACGAGAGCCATCTCAAGCACCTGAAGCTGAAGGGGTTGCAGCCCAAGACGATTGATGCCTACAGTCGCGCCATCCGCCGCCTGGGCGGGTATTTCGATTACCGCATCGACGCCTTGTCGGAAGCGCAACTGACCGAGTATTTCAGCGACCTGATCGGCACCCACTCGTGGAGCGCGGTCAAGCTCGATCTCTACGGCCTGAAGTTCTTCACCCAGCATGTGCTGAAGCAGCCCTGGGCAATGCCGGACCTGATCAAGGCGCCGAAGACGCAGCGCCTGCCGGACATCGTCACGGTGGCCGAAGCGCAGCAGTTGTTCTCGGCCACCCGGGTGTTGAGCTACCGGGTGTTCTACTTCACCCTCTACAGTCTCGGGCTGCGCCTGGGCGAAGGGCTGGCGCTCAAGGTCGGCGACATCGACGCGGCGCGTGGGCGCGTGCAGGTGCGCGACGCCAAGGGCAACCGGGATCGGCTGGTGCCGCTGCCGCAGGCCACGCTCGTGATGCTGCGCCGCTTCTGGCAGACGCATCGTCACCCTGAACTGCTCTTCCCCAACCGTCACGGCGGTTTGCGGGGCGCGCGCTCGGCCACCTCGCCGCTTGATCGCGGCGGGGTGCAGAAGACCTTGCGCCAGGTCGCTGCCGACTAAAGATCACCCCGCACAGCCTGCGCCACAGCTACGCCACGCACCTGATCGAGCAGGGCGTCGATCTGCTGGAAGTCCAGAAGATCCTCGGCCACCATTCCATCCTCACCACCGCCCGCTACACCCACCTCACCAGCCACACCAACGCCTCGGCCCGGGCCTGTATCGAATCGCTGATGCAGCGTTATAGTCTCGACTGGGGGACGGTCCGGTGATCGCGCTGGCCGACGTCATCGACCGCTTCGCTGCCGACTACCGCCGCCGCTACGGCCACACGCTCACCCCAGAACGGGCGCAGGCCCTGTCGGCCATGCAGCACTGCCGCCGGCGCATGGCCCCGCAACTCCTGGTCGCCTGTCCCGACTGCGCCGAACAACGGCTGATCCCGCATTCCTGCGGGCACCGGCTGTGTCCGCACTGCCAGCACTTCGAGAGCGAACGCTGGCTCGAACGTCAGCGGCGTTTGCAGGTGCCCGCCGAGTACTTCCTGCTCACCTTCACCTTGCCCGGCGAACTCCGTTCCCTGGCCTTCCGGCACGCCGAAGCGGTCTACACCGCCCTGTTTGCCTGCGCTTGGGCGACGCTGCAGGCGTTCTGCCGGAACGACCGGCAACTCAAGGGCGAAGCCGGCGCGGTGGCGGTGCTGCATACGCACTCGCGCCGGCTCGACCTGCACCCGCATGTGCATCTGGTCATGCCCGGCGCCAGCCTGGATGCCAAATCCCGACGCTGGCGGACAAAGACCGGCTATCTCTTCAACCACCGGGCGCTGGCCAAGGCGTTTCGCGGCAAACTGCTCGCCGCCCTGAAGGCCGCCGGGCTGAGCTTGCCCAGCGCGCTGCCGCAAAAGTGGGTGGTCGATTGCAAAAGTGTCGGCAACGGCGACAAGGCGCTCGTCTATCTCGGCCGCTACCTCTATCGCGGGGTGCTTCGGGAAGCCGACATCCTGTCCTGCGACCCGGACGGCAACGGCCAGGTCAGCTTCCGCTACCGGGACAGCCGCAGCGGCAAGATGCAGGCGTGCACCTTGCCCGGTGCCGACTTCCTGCATCTGCTCTTGCAACACGTCCTGCCCAAGGGCTTCCGGCGGGCGAGAAACTACGGCTTCCTGCACCCGAACAAGAAAGGCCTGATCGCGCTGCTGCACCTCGTGCTGCGCATCACGCCCCCCTGCGCCCCGCCGGCAGAAACACCCCGGCCGGCGTTTCTCTGCCCTTGCTGCGGCAAACCGATGCAGGTGATCCGGCGGCGCATCGTCCCCAGCGGCGTCCGACGACGAGACACTGAGGCGTCCACGGAGACGGCCGTGTAAATCAAGCCGCCCGGCAAGACGGCGCGCCCACCGGCGCCACGGCCGCGCTCGGCCGGAAAACGGGGAAAAACGCCCGGCCAGGCGGGAAAATCGCCTGATCCTTCAGGCTCAATCGCCGAATCCGGCGCCATCCGGCAGCGCTGCCGGACCTCCGGCCCGCTTTCCGGGCTGACCACAAAAAGCAGTTTCCAGAGAAATCAGACCGGGCTTGTTCAACAACCGGTTCAGATCGCGGCTCGCTTCGCGATCACGATCTAACCTTAATCGTTAGGCGGATGTGCGCGGTATTCGATGGTGTTTAAGATCGCCATGTCCCCGTGTCAAAGTGAAGAATAACCATTGATTCCGGATGAAGGAAGAAATCGTATGTCTTTCCGGCACCTGACAAAGGCTCAGGTTGTTTGTCTGATGTGAAGAACGAGACCACGACGACCCGTTCAACATCTGCGAGGGACTGCGTAACCTTTTTCTTTGCTTCCTCGGAGAGGCGGGTCTTTTCGACGAGGCTCTTTGGCTCGAACAAAACGGAAGGCTCGCAATATGGGAAGGCATTTGCTTCTTGATACAGCGGATGTGTCTTCGCTGATGCAATGGCTCGTAGTTGAAGTTCAATATCCGGGCACGGTTGTCCAAATGAGTGTGCTCCGTAGTTCTTCGTTTCGAGAGTCATGTTCAAAGACGCCTAACGAATAGCGTTTATCCGCCGACGCGGACGAGTTTGAAGAAGGTGTGAAGTCATATCGGCGGATAAACCTCGTTGGACTGGACCGCCGGACGGGCGATGGTTATGGGGATTGTAAGGAGGGCTTGTCCGAAGTCAATCG
>JAFIHA010000049.1 GCA_017848965.1 Dechloromonas aromatica (nom. nud.)
CCTTGGCTATCGCCCGCGCACTACTGGCCTGCTCCTTCATCGCCATGATCACGCCGCGTTCTTCCGCGCTCAATTGTTGATACGTTCTCGTCATGCAACTCCTCCGGTTATGAAGTGTTGCACTTCGGATTTGAAACTGCCCTCTTTAAAATTCGGATGTAATTTTCTGTCAATCGGCTCCAATCCCAGCGCAGCCTTGCTTCTGCTGCATTGTGCATGCGCTGTTCTGATCCCTGTTCTGCAAGACACCTTTCGATCGCTCTAAGCCAAGGGCCGGGCTCAGCGATTCGAGAGTCCCGTGCAACAGGAACCAATCCTCTAGGAATGGCCGTCATACCCTCAAGCGATTCACGAGAAATGACGACGGACGTGCCGCAAGCAAGCGACTCTTGGACGACCAGAGGAAATCCCTCGCCATAACTTGGCAAAATAAAACAATCCGCAAGTTGGTATAGCTCCGCGAGGCTCCTCCCAGAGAGGCCGCGCCAGACACGAACCGAAGAACCTCCCCAGATTTCAGGTTTCTCCTCCCCCCAACCAGCAAAACACCATTGCCAGTCTGGCCGTGTTTGCACTGCCCGCTTGAGAATATCCAAGCCTTTGCGCTGCACAAAGCGTCCGACAAAAAGAATCACGGGCTTATCCGCTTGCAGCCCATGCTTCTGCCGAAGCTGTAACCGGACAGCTTGACTCACCGGCAGAAAGACCGAGGTATCGACACCATTCGGCCAATATAGAGGGGGCCTAGAAAACCTGCAGTATTCCTCGAAAGTAGCTTTTACTCTCGGGCTGATGAATACCACCTGAGTAACCAGACTTAACATCCATCGCCCGATGGTACGGTTGATCGCCAGTAAAATCGTTCGCGGCAACAAACTGGGATAGTCGATGTCTCCAATATGCTGAGTCAGGACAACGGGCTTCCCCAACTTTCTTGCCCATAACACCGCAAATACATGTGCTGGATATATGAAATCATGGAGGTGAAGTACATCGCACTCCTCAATCGCGTACTTCAGGTTTTTCCACGCACGCCAAGACCAGATTGGCCATGGAAACCCCCTGGCTTCCAGACCGTTCCATGCAGCCTGCGGCTCGCATCTGACTCCGTCAATACCCGGAGGAAGATCGCAGTCCGCGGCGAACCAACGAATCGAGAATTCGGCTGCCATACGGCTGGCCAGTTGGCCCGCAACAATTTCTATCCCTCCGCGGTGAGCAGGATAGTAGTGAGTCAGTAGCAATAGACGCGGTTTATACCCATCTGACAGCATCGATAATTCTCTGAGGACTCAAAACACCGCGCGAGCCAACACAACGTAGACCGCCGCGTTGTTCTTGACCAGATCAGCCGGTGTCACCTTATCCTCAAGGCTCATCCGGAGATACATCATTGCGCAGAAGGCAGCCGAAAGCGCCCTTCCACCCACCCCCAGTCGCTGGAAAAGGTGGTGATAAGCCAGAGTACGAAACTGCGTCGTCCACGCTAGCGGCCCCACGACTGGCCAACATTCCAAAACCGAAAAACCACGACTGGATAGCTCCCTCTCCAGCCCATCCCGAGTCCACCGACGAAAATCAGCAGGATGCGGGTGATACAACCAACTTCCATGCGTACTCAAGACCAACAACCCATCCTCGTTGAGTAAACGGCGACATTCGTCCAGATACGCGTCAAGATCCCACACATGCTCGAGCACCTGGAAAGAAGTTACACAACTAGCCACCGAATTGGGTAACGGTACGGACCCATCCGCGTTCAGCACAAAATCAACCTGCGGTCCACTCGTTATGTCGCAGGCAAGGTAGCGGCTTCCTTCCGCCAAGAACAAATCCTTGTAGGGTACGTCACCGCACCCCAAGTCGACTACGGTAGTATTCGGCCCGAGAGCCCCCTGTTGCCTTGCCTTTCGAATACATTCGACTATGACGCGTTCCAGGTTTCTGAGTGTATAGGCGTCGTGGCGCCAGTAGGGCGAATTGCTGCGTACCGACATGAATGATAAATAACTAGTGGATATTCAATATGCTGGAAAGAAAACTACTTCGCTTCATCGTAGTCGGTGGCATCTGTTTTACCACCAATTTACTGGTTCTTTACGTCGGAACAGCGATACTGGGTTTTCATTATCTGGCTTCCATGGCCACCTCCATCGTCGTTGCAAACTCGCTTGGCTGGACGATGAACAGACATTGGACATTTCTCAGGAGCGACCTTCCCTGGTGGGTGGAATACTGCCGTTATATGAGCATCAGTTTTTCCAGCACCATGATCAGCCTCGCCTTGATGATTTTTTGCGTAAGTCTGCTTGGCCTCCACTACCTCTTTGCCAGCGCCGTGATTGCAGCGTGCATGATGATGCTGAACTTCGTCGCTCATCGGGACTGGAGTTTCACTCATTCCCGACGCGGCTCTCCGCGCTCGTAAAGAGCGAGGTACTGCAATCGGTTCGTCATGGCCCCCAAGACCCCAGAATGACACGGGCATTGATCGATCAACTGCCGCAAGATCCATCCGCGCGCCTTCAGGTGTTCTGTCCATTGGCTGGAATACTGATAATGCTGAGGAGATGGAATGCCAAAGCGGCGATTACCCAGCTCATCCAAGACAGCCAAGGCCCAAAACCCCCATTTACTACGCCAAGAATGGTCCTTGATTAAGAGATACCGCCGAGACACTCTTACAAGTTCGTCCAGATAGTATTCTGGCGAGTTGCAGTGATGCAAGACATCGACAGCATAGGTGAGTTCGAAGGATGCCGCCTCGAACGGAAGTGGACGACCCGGTTCGTACAAAAGCGGTTCCAGGAAAAGCTTCTCTCTTTTCTTGATATCAATCGACGTAATTTCTGCTCCGGGATAGTATTCCCCCATTTTCAGGGAAAACCATCCGTCTCCACTGCCAAAATCCAGAATAACGGAGGGCGTAACATCCAAACCATCAAGCAACATGCGCATTTGTTGCCAAACCCGCTGACGATAAGGATTCATGGGACTCTCCTGCTCGGACAACCTGACAAAACCCTTTGTCCGCTTTCGTTCTCGAGTTCAATCAACTCACGTGCCCCGTTGAAATTATCACGGGCGATCAGGCGCCCTTCCGGCATAGCGATAATCTGGAAATCCGTCGCCAAATAAAAACGCCGTCGGGTTTGTGTGGCCTGAATACTCTGGAAACCTGCCGGATAGAACAGCTTCGGGCATTCTCGCTCCCAAAAACTGATTCGTTGGTCGATTCTCTTGCGTCGTTCCAATTCACCAATAACCAGCGGCGGCGCCTTCTCAATGGCGCAACTGACGAGTTCAACATGAGGAGCACGGTTATTAATGGTGAAGCAATCTGTTGCGACAACAAGATATCCATAATCAGAAAGCAAGGCGTTCTGGCTGGTAACCATCTCATCTGGAGACTCCTTACCAATTTTGGTCGACAGTGGCGTATATAATGTGCGTAGCATCAAGCCATTTTCCCTACTTAGTTTCTCGACGGCAGAGAAAACCTTGCCTCCGGGTTCAAGTGTATTTTGTCCGATCAAATTCAGGAATCTCGCTTTCCGAGGAAATCTATCAGCCAAACTGGCAAAACTTTGCGTCTGCAACGAAAGATAATAGGCTGGCGTCTTGTCGTAAGGCGCGGGGAGTTTTATATCAAACCAATCTTTTCCCAACACAGGAGGCTGAGCATCCACCAAATTCGGAAAATTCAAATTTGTTGCCAATGCCGCCTGCGCTGTGGCAGGTAGCAGCAAGGCAAACATCGAGAGATGACGTTGCCAAGCCGCCAGCTTAATAGTCAATAGCGCAATAGCAGGTCCCAGCAACATCAGCGACTGCACTGCGTATCTGACGTTACCACTGGTATAAATCCATACGGGAAAGAAGAACACTAAACCAAGCCAGAATAAACGCTCCCCTGCCGGCAAGTCCTTGCCTGTCGGCCCGCGCATCAGACGAGCAAAGAGGCCGAGCAGCAGCAACAGAATTACCAGACCGATCAACCAAAGCGGACGGATGTCCACCATCATCGCTTCGAAACTAACTCGCTGGGTGTTATCCGCCATGCTCCACGGAAACAACAACGCATCCAGCCAGGTTTCCGATCGAAACCGATCCGAAACGACGTTGACCGGAGGAAACCACGGGGAAGAAAACGTTGCGTTAAATAGCGGGAAAACCGGGTTGCCGAAATTCCGCCACAGCATCAGCATGTGAGCAGCACCGAATACCCCCCCCCCAACCACACCGGAGAGCAACGCCCGCCACCCCAAGGCGAAAGCATGGTGTTTGGCCACGATCATTTGCGCAACGAGTAAAGGCATGCAAAAAACCAACAAGGAGGGTTTCATCCCTACCGAAGCACCAGCCAGCAGCCCTGCTAGATAAATGCATCCCCAATCCCCGCCATATGCCCCTTTAGCTCTGCGCAACAGCAAATACACAGCCAATAACGCCGGAATGCTAACCACCACGTCGCCATAACTCGTGCCAAGCTCGAGCAGAAATCCAGGACTCAACGCACCAAGCAAAACTCCAACGAAAACCGCAACCCGGCTGAATAACTTATCAGGCGGAACAAGCTGACAAGTTACAAAATGCAAGACCCATAGATTCAGGCTATGAAAAAAAGCCATGAGCAATGTGCCGAGATACGTATCATTGACCAAGCTGGAGACCAGATAGAACGGCAAATGCGGCCAAGGATTCAAATACGCTTGAGCACTTGCTGCGAAAAGTTCCTCAGGTAACCGACCTTGCCACCAAGCTTGAACGACATAGAGATGGTAGTGCAGGTAATCCCACGAAAACAGAGGGCCAATTCTGGCGCTCCATGCCAAACAGAGTCCCGAATAAACGAGTAGACAGAGGAGGTGAAATCGCCGCTGATCAGGCATGAGGCTTGTTAGCCCCAGACAAAAACTGCAGGAAGGTAAACCAGAAACTCGCTGCCATAATTTCAATCGCTACCACACCAGAAGCCATCGCCGGTATGGCATCACGCATCGTCTTGGTTGGCTCCAGCGCTGCGAAACCAGTAACCTCCCAGCCATAAAAGGTTTTCCAAATCAGATAAATGGCCATCAGCAGCAAGAAAGCAGAGACCGCCAGCCCAAATTCCAGACGAAATTGACTCAAAAGCCAATGCGTCAAGCGGGTCCTCGGCAAAAAACCAAAAACGGCACCTGTACAACGCGCCAGTATTCCGAACAGGATCAGTTGAATCCCGACAATCCCACTTGCCGAGAAGTACAGCAGGGAATGGATGTCGAAACCAACGCCAGTAACCACCTGGAGGCCCGGTAACAACCAAACTGCCCCGATCAAACCAAACATGAACAACAGAATGCCGGGGTAAAGGAACAACCAACGGGGAGACAGGAGCAACATGAAACGTAAATGCCGCCAGCCATCGCGCCAACTACGCAAATGCGGCGGGCGATTCCGGCCATCTGGTTTCAAAGTCGTTGGAACCTCGCAAATCCTGAAACCGGCCATCGACGACTTGATCACCATTTCGCTGGCGAACTCCATTCCATCGGTTTGCAAACCCAATGCAAGCATCTTGGCCCGAGAGAAACCACGCAATCCACAATGGAAATCACCGACAGGAATCCTGAAAAACAAGCGACCGATATAGCTCAGCACAGGATTGCCAAGATAGCGATGCAGGAGTGGCATTGCCCCTGGCTCGATACCTCCCTGAAAACGATTCCCCATGACCAAATCGTACCCTGACTGCAACTGGCGATAAAATCCATCAAGCGCTTCAAAGGCATAGCTATCGTCAGCATCCCCCATGATGACATAACGCCCCTTTGCTTCGCTGATTCCAGCACGAAGTGCCGCCCCATAGCCACGCTCGGCAACCGCGATCACCCTAGCACCATGAGCCGCGGCAATGGCTTGCGAACCATCAGTCGAACCGTTGTCAGCAATCAGGACTTCGCCATCAATACCCAATCTTGCGATACTGGCCTTAGCTTTCCCAATACAAACGGCGAGCGTCGCCGCCTCGTTGAGACAAGGCATCAGGACCGTCAGTTCACGGGAGGATTCGGGAAATGGCATTCAAACTCCGCAAAGACGGTGATTTTCATTTGGCAAAAAAAAACCGGCAGACGAGGCCGCCGGTTTTTTCAGCCACAACTCAGTTAGTTACTCTTGCAAACACCGGTGTCGTTCTGGCAAGTAATCGTCTTGGATGCCGAATCCTTCGAAGTGAAGGTCGTCGTGCCATTAGCGGTCAACAACGAAGTAGCAGCGTAAGTAGAGCTAGCACAAGAACTCGCAGTATAACTCGGCATCATGCTGAGATCATCATTTGCCGTTGCAGCGACAGCCCCGCGCATGACCGCCGTACCTTCCGCCAGACATGCATTGACCTTCGCCTTATTGGTGTAGTCCTGATACTGCGGCAAGGCAATGGCAGCCAAAATACCGATGATCGCAACAACGATCATGAGTTCGATCAGGGTAAAACCTTGTTGAACCTTTTTCATTTGAATCTCCTTTATTGGAAAAGGCGGGAAAAACCGCTGAGCTTTACCTAACACCTTTCATGCCAGAACCATCAAAAAAAAATTCCCTTTAAGAATCAAACAACAAACACTCACCCAACAAAATCAACCAATACCGCTGCGAACACAGTGACAATTTTCGTCACCTCAGCAGACCCAAACCGTCAGTTAGTGAGCTTACAACCCAAACGAAAGAACGCTCAGGCCTTGAAGAAGAACTCCATCTTGGTCCCGGCAATTTCGATCACATCGTGGTCGCCCAGCGGATGCGCCTGGGTGTCGAGAGTCTCGCCGTTGAGGATGGGGAAAACTGTGCCTTCGACGTGGGTGATGAAGTAGCCGTGGGGACGGCGGGCGATGACGGCGACCTGGGTGCCCGGCTTGCCCAGGGTGGTCAGGGTTTTCTGCAGCATCAGTTCCTTGCCGGCATTGGGGCCGTTGAGCAACTGGATGGCGGCTGGCGGTAGCGCCGTTGGGCGGGAAGCGGTGCCGACATTGGATCGCGTCGGCTCGCCACTCGGCGCAAGCGCCAGCTCGGCTGGCGTCTTTGGTGGGGCGACACGGCCGGGTGCGGCGCTTTCGGTCGGCTGCGCCTGGGCATCGGTAAGGTACTTGAGACGGTACTTGCCGAGTTCGATGACGTCATGGTTGCGCAGGAAATGTTTCTTCACTGCCTGACCGTTAACCAAGGTGCCATTGGTGCTGTTGAGATCTTCGAGGAAGGAATCGTCGAGGATGGTGACAACGACGGCGTGCTCGCCGGAAATTGCCAGATTGTCGATCTGGATGTCGTTGTGTGGCTTGCGGCCGATCGTCAGACGCTCCTTGTCCAGCAGAATTTCCTTGAGCACCAGACCGTCCATGGAAAGGATCAGTTTCGCCATCTTCTTCCCCTCGTTTATTTGAGTTTTGCCAGCAGCCTGTGCCACCAGCTACCCGTTGCCACGCCCATACCCGGCATGCGGACCAGTATGACCGAAACATTGTCGCGCCCACCAGCATCGTTGGCCCGTTCGATCAGACACTCGGCTGCGGTTACCAGACAATCGGCATGTAGGTCCAGGATTTCGGCGATCTCGTCATCGCTGAGCATGTCATTCAGGCCATCCGAGCAAAGCATGAGCAGATCGCCTTCGACAAACTCGTGCGCGGCGATGTCGACCTCGACTTCCGGCTCGATGCCGAGCGCTCGCGTCACCAGATTGCGGTTGGCGGAATAACGCGCCTCCTCGAGGCTGATCGTTCCGCTGTCGATCTGCTCCTGGAGCAGCGAGTGATCCTTGGTCAGGCGCTGTAGGTCCTGATTGCGCCAGCGGTAGGCGCGGGAATCGCCGACATGGGCCAGATAGAGGCGTTGCCCCAGAAGCCAGGCGAAAACCAGGGTGGTTCCCATGCCGGAGTACTGCGGCTCACTTTGCGAGGCGTTGAATATGGCTGCGTTGGTACCGCAGATTTCATCATGGATCAGTTGCTCCGGGCGCCGCAACAGTTCAGGATCGGCAGTCGGGCCGACCAGCAGGCGGGAGAAACTGTTGGCGAGCAGGGTCGTCGCCATGCCGCTTGCCACTTCGCCCGCCTTGTAGCCGCCCATGCCGTCGGCGAGAATGGCGAGCCCCAGCTCGGCGTCGACGAATACCGCGTCTTCGTTATGCGAACGCACCATGCCGGGGTCGCTGCGCATTGCCACATCCAGCACCTCGTGCTGCACCGTCCGTTCGTCGGGCGTCTGCATTTCCTTGTCGTTCCTTCCCTTCGCCTCATGCCGGCGTATTATCAGGATTGCCTCGTCAGCGGTCAAACTCACTACAGCGGCAATTCCTGCCCAAGGCCCCCCGCCAGCGCAGCCTCCAGTACCTGACGGGCTAGCGCAAGATCCTGAATGGCCATTCCCTGCGACTCGAAGAGGGTCAACTGCTCCGCATCCCGGCGTCCGCAATGACGGCCGATGATGATGTCGCCCAACTCGGTCAATTGCCGGGGATGCAGCCTTCCTTTCTCCAGCAGCGGCAGCAGGTCGCCGGCTTCCGCCAGCGCCGTCGGCACGGCGTCAACGACGATCAACTCGCAACGGCGGACGGCCGCCTCCGACAACTCCTGACGGATCAACGCATTCGAACCGGCGGCATTGATGTGCGTCCCCGGTCGCAGCCACTCGGCCTCGAACAGCGGACGGGCCGCACTGGTGACGGTGCCGAGCAGGTCGCTGTCGCGCACGACATCTTCGGCATCAGCGGCGGCGACCACGCGACGCCCGGTGGCCTCGCTCATGCGGGCGCAGAAGTCCCGAAGTTTTTCAGGCTGACGCCCATACACCTTGACCAACTCGATCGGCAATGCGGCACAAATCGCCCGTACGTGCCCCTCCGCCTGCCAGCCACTGCCAAAGACACCGGCCACCGTCGCATCCGGCCGCGCCAGCCAGCGCGCCGCGACGCCGCTGGCGGCGCCAGTGCGCATCATGCCAAGATAGTCGGCCTCGATGATCGCCAGCAGAACACCGCTCGCCGCATCGAACAGATGGACCAGGAAGCGGTTGCCGGAGCGGTTGCTGGTATAGGCCTTGTAACCGATCACGCCTTGCGCCGACAGCGCACCCTGCAGGATGTGCAACACGGTCTGCGGCAACCGGCTGCGCTGGCGCGGCGTATCGAGCGCCTGACCGAGGGCAAGGTCGCGATGCGCCGACTCGACCGCGGCGAGCGCCATGTCCACGGTCAGCACCTGCCTGACGTCATTTTCCGAAAGAAATACTGCCACGCTTGTTTTCTCCAGCGATTGGCCAAAAAAAAAAGCGGGCACATGGCCCGCCTTTCCGGTTGAGCTTGCGCCGTATTTTACAGCATCGCCTTCAGCAGCTTGGCCATTTCAGACGGGTTGCGCGTCACCTTGAAGCCGCACTCTTCCATGATGGCGAGCTTGGCGTCAGCGGTATCGGCACCACCGGAAATCAGGGCACCAGCGTGGCCCATGCGCTTGCCGGCCGGCGCGGTAACACCGGCGATGAAGCCGACGATCGGCTTCTTCATGTTGGCCTTGCACCACTGGGCAGCTTCGGCTTCGTCCGGACCGCCGATTTCGCCGATCATGATGACGGCGTCGGTATCCGGATCGTCGTTGAACATCTTCATGACGTCGATGTGCTTCAGACCGTTGATCGGGTCACCACCGATACCGACGGCGGAAGACTGGCCGAGGCCCAGTTCGGTCAGCTGACCGACGGCTTCGTAGGTCAGCGTGCCGGAACGGGAAACCACGCCGATGCGACCCTTGCGGTGGATGTGACCCGGCATGATGCCGATCTTCACTTCGTCCGGGGTGATCAGGCCGGGGCAGTTCGGGCCGAGCAGCAGGGTCTTCTTGCCGCCCTTGGCTTCCTTTTCCTTCATCTTGTTGCGCACCATCAGCATGTCGCGGACGGGGATGCCTTCGGTGATGCAGATGGCCAGATCGAGGTCGGCTTCGACGGCTTCCCAGATGGCGGCAGCGGCACCGGCGGGCGGCACGTAGATGACGGAAACGGTGGCGCCGGTTTCAGCGGCGGCTTCCTTGACCGAAGCGTAGATGGGGATGTTGAAGATCGACTCGCCGGCCTTCTTCGGGTTCACGCCGGCAACGAAGCATTCCTTGCCGTTTGCATACTCCTGGCACTTTTCCGTATGGAACTGACCGGTCTTGCCGGTGATGCCCTGGGTGATGATCTTGGTGTTCTTGTTGATCAGGATAGACATTCGGTGGCTCCTTACTTGACCGCGGCAACGATCTGGGTGGCGGCCTCGGCCATGGAATCGGCAGAGATGATGGGCAGGCCGGAATCCTTGAGGATCTTCTTGCCCAGGTCTTCGTTGGTGCCCTTCATGCGGACGACCAGCGGCACCGACAGATTGACTTCCTTGGCTGCAGCGACCACGCCGGTGGCGATGGTGTCGCACTTCATGATGCCGCCGAAGATGTTGACCAGGATGCCCTTGACCTTGGTGTTCTTGAGCATGATCTTGAACGCTTCGGTGACCTTCTCGGTCGTGGCACCGCCACCGACGTCGAGGAAGTTGGCCGGCTCGGCGCCGAACAGCTTGATCGTGTCCATGGTGGCCATGGCCAGACCGGCACCGTTCACCAGACAGCCGATGTTGCCGTCGAGCGAGATGTAGGCCAGATCGAACTTCGAAGCTTCGATTTCGTCAGCGTCTTCTTCGTCCAGGTCACGCATGGCGACGATTTCCGGCTGGCGATAGAGGGCGTTCGAATCGAAGTTGAACTTGGCGTCGAGCGCCTTGACGGTACCGTCGGCTTCATGGATCAACGGGTTGATCTCGGCCAGCGAGGCGTCGGTTTCCATGTAGCAGGTGTAGAGGTTCTTCAGCGTCTCAACGCACTGCGGGATCGAAGCTTCGTTCATGCCCATGCCCTTGGCGAGCTCCAGGGCCTGCTCGTCGGTCAGGCCGACCAGCGGGTTGATGAAGACCTTGACGATCTTTTCCGGGGTCTTGTGGGCGACTTCCTCGATGTCCATGCCGCCTTCGTAGGAAGCCATCATGGCGACCGATTGCGTGGCGCGGTCGGTCAGCGCGGCAACGTAGTATTCGTGCTGGATGTCGGCGCCTTCCTCGATCAGCAGGTTGCGGACCTTCTGACCTTCAGGGCCGGTCTGGTGCGTGACCAGTTGCATGCCGAGAATCTGGTCGGCGTATTCACGCACTTTCTCAAGCGAGGTCGCAACCTTGACGCCACCGCCCTTGCCACGGCCACCGGCGTGAATCTGCGCCTTGACCACCCAGACCTTGCCGCCCAGGGTCTCCGCTGCCTTGACCGCATCATCGACGGTCGTGCAGTGAATCCCGCGCGGAACCGTAACGCCGAATTTCTTCAGGATTTGCTTGCCCTGATATTCGTGAATTTTCATGCGCTTTCCTTGCGTTGAGTTGAGTTGTGAGGTTTGAACGACGTCGACACCCCCTGCGTCGCTCGTTTCTACTTCTTTGAACCGAAAATCTTACCACAGCCGCTACAAATTATTACGCGCCAAAATTCATAATTACGAAACCTCTTCCGCCCAGCGCATTACCCGTGCAAGCAACGGCAGAAGCAAAGCCGCAGCGGTCATCAGACTGACCACCGCCGCCAGCCAGAAACCGGCAACGCCGAGCGGTGTCGGCGCCCGGTAACAGAGCCAGGCACCACCGCCCAGCGCGATCCCCCAGAAGCAGAAGGTCTGGATCAACATCGGCACGACGGTCACCCGGTAGGCACGCAGAACATGCCCGGCGATCGTCTGCAAGGCGTCGAAAAACTGGTAAAGCGCGACATAAGCGATCAGGCCCAGAGCAACCGCCCGCACGCTCGCATCATCGGTGTAGGCAGCGACCAGCGGAAAGGCGGCGAGCCACAAGAGAAGTCCGACCGCCAGCGAGCCGATTGCCGCCATCGCCATCCCCGCCCGCACCAACGCCCGAACTCCCGAAAAATCGCGCGCCCCGAGCGCCTGTCCGACCGCCGCCATGCACGCAATGGCCAACGACAGTGGCAGCATGTAAGTCAGCGCCGACAAATTGGCGACGATGCGATGTCCTGCAACCACCGTCGCCCCCAACCCGGCGACAAACAGGCTGACCAGCGTGAACGCGGTGATTTCCACCAGATTGGAAAAGCCCATCGGCAAGCCGATGCGCAGCAATTCCCGCCAGGTTTTCCAACGCGGCGCCTGCCACGCGGAAAAGGGCCGGTAACGCCGCCCCAGTTCGCCGCAATGCAGCCAGGCCGCGCCTCCCAGACAGGCCAGCCAGCCGACTGCAACGTTCGATATGGCGCAACCGGCAACCCCGAGCGCCTCCCCCGTCCACCCGACCAAAGCCAGCCCCCAGGCCAACAGCCCGTGCAGGGCAAGCGCGGCGAGGCCGATTCCCATCAATACCCGGGGACGCCCCAGCGCATTGCAGAAGGCATAGAAGGTCCGATAGAGCAATGCCGCCGGCAAGCTCCAGGCGAGCCAAGCGAGATAATCGCGAACTTTGGCTCCCACTTCGACGTCCATTGCAAACGGTGCCAGCGCGAAATCCGGCGCACGCAGAAAGAGAATTCCTGGCACAGCAAGGAACAGCGCCAGCCAGAACCCCTGCTGCAGGACACCTGCCACCTCGTCTTGGCGGCGCGCGCCATGCAGGTGAGCGACCACAGGCGCCACCGCCTGCACGATCCCGACCAGACCGAACACCAGTGAGACATGAATACCGCCGCCGATCGCCACCGCCGCCAGATCGGCGGAAGAGACGTGACCGAGGATCGCCGTATCGACCACCATCATGCCGATCGACGCCAGCTGGGCAATCAGGATCGGCAAGGCATGCGCCGCCAGGGCGCGCATCGCGCTCAGCATCGACGACATTCGAGGCGATTTCAAACGATGCGCGCGCGCAACCCAGGCAGCCCGTCCACACCGCCCTCAAGGCTATCGCCCCGTTGCAACGGGCCGACCCCGGCGGGTGTGCCGCTATAGATCAGATCTCCGGCCTCCAGGCGCACGAGCGTCGAGAGGTTGACAATGATGTCGGCCACTTTCCAGCCCATCTGGGCCAGATCGCCCCGCTGCCTGAACGCGCCGTTGACCTTGAGCCAGATCGCCCCGCTGGCCGGATGCCCCACCTGTCCGACCGTAGCCAGCGGGCCACACACTGCCGACTGGTCGAAGCCTTTGCCCATGTCCCAGGGGTGTCCCTTTTCCTTCGCCTTGGCCTGCAGGTCGCGGCGCGTCAGGTCGAGCCCAACGCCGTAGCCGAAGACCAGTGCAGGCGCCGCCGCGACATCGACATTGGCGCCGCCAGCGCCGAGCGCCACGACCAATTCGACCTCGTGATGCAGGTTCCCGGTCAGCGGCGGATAAGCCACGGCCAACTCCCCATCGCCACCGACCAGGGCATCGCCAGGCTTGCAGAAGAAAAAGGGCGGCTCAAGCCCTTCTGCCTGGGCCAGGGCCCCCATTTCGCGAGCGTGCTCGGCATAGTTGCGGCCGACGCAGAAAATCCGGCGAACCGGGAAACGCAGCTCGCTACCCACGACGGGCAAGCTCGTTTGCGGATGAGGAGGAAAGAAAAAAGGCATAAATGATCCCGTCATTCAGCGGCAAATGTGCAATACTTTCGCCATCACAGTTCGCCATGTTAGCCCGTTTCTCCCCGTGAAGCCCAGCCAGACCCAGCTCCTTAGCCTGCTCATGCTTCCCCTGACCGGCTTCGCCGCCGGTCTCGGCGAACTGACAGTGCATTCCCAGCTCGGCGAACCTCTGCGGGCCGAAATTCCAGTCAGCGCCGGCCCGGACGACAAGCTTGACAGCAACTGCTTTCGCCTGGAAACGATTCGTGACGCCGAGCTACCGGTCATTCCACGCGCTCGACTGCTGCTGGAAAAACGCCGCGATGGCCTGCTCCTCCATATCATCGGCGATGGCGCGCTGAAGGAGCCGCTTGCCATGCTGCGGGTCCGCGCCGAATGCGGCAGCGAATTGCAGCGCGACTACTTCGTCATGCCCCAGTTGCCGACCAGCCGGATGTCCGTCGACACGGAACACCGGGATTCGGCTACCACAACACGGCAGGAATCCGCTCCTGGCACAACAAGGAAGAAGCAACGTGACGCCTCCGTCGGCAAGAAAAGCCATCAGACCGGCGGCAACGTGACCGCCCCCAGCCCCCTGAAACGACTGGCCGAGGAACACCAGCGTCAGGCCGATCGCCTGGTGGTCAGTGATCAGCTCTCCAGCCCCCCCGGAGACGACCTGGCCGCAGCGACCGAAGACCGGCTGCTACGCATGGAAACCAGCCTGGCAAGACTCAACGACAGCCTGCAGGCGCTCGATCAAGCCATCGAACTGCAGACCCAAGCCCAAAACGCACGCCACGAACTGCAGTTGGCAATGGCTCTTACCGACCCACCCGCCGCCGGTCCGCTCGGCGCGATGGCCAGCGCACCGGAGAGCAAAACGGAAAACGCATTCTGGCGACAGTGGCTGGAACTGATCTTCGGCACCCTGATCGGCGGCGCCTTGAGCGCCCTGCTGCTACAGCGCATCGGCCGCCTCATGCCGGGTTATCAAGATCGATGAATTCGCATTCGACGCCCAGTGCGCGCTCAAGGTGCGCGGCCAGCGCCTGCACGCCGTAGCGCTCCGTGGCGTGGTGCCCGGCGCCCAGATAGGCGACGCCGCTTTCCTCGGCCAGATGCAGGGTCGGCTCCGATACCTCACCGGAGAGATAGAGATCGACCCCAAGCTCGATCGCCTGTTCGAAATACCCCTGAGCCCCCCCGGAGCACCAGGCCACCCGCCTGATGCTGCGAGCGGGATCGCCCAGCAACAAGGGCTGACGGCCAAGTACCGTCGCCACCCCGGCCGCCACCTCGGCCAACGACGCCGGCGCAGGCAGGCTGCCGTACCAGCCGATCTCCTGTTCGCCGAAACGCCCCTCCGGCTGCCAGCCGAAGCGGGCGGCCAGTTGCGCGTTGTTGCCCAGTTCGGGATGCGCGTCGAGCGGCAGGTGGTAGGCAAACAGGCTGAGATCGCTCTTGAGCAGGGTCGCCAGTCGGCGCCGCCGCAGGCCGGTGACGCGGGGGTCCTCGCCTTTCCAGAAATAACCATGGTGGACGAGCACCGCATCGGCGTGGCGGGCGACCGCAAGGTCGAGCAGCTTCTGACTGGCGGTAACCCCGGCGACGATGCGCCGCACTTCGTCCCGACCTTCCACTTGCAGGCCGTTTGGGCAATAATCCCGGAACTTCGCGGCTTGCAGCAACTCATCCAGATACCGCGCCAACTCTTCGCGTCTCATCGTCTCGCACTTTCTCATGCATAGGTTGTGGCTGATTTTTGCACAAACGGTCACCGTTGCGGTGGCCGTCCTCTTCACGCTGTCGACGCTGAAGCCTGAGTGGTTGCCCAGCCGTGGACAACGGGTGGTCGCTCTGCAGACGGCGCAACCCAGCGAAGACGGACAGCCGGCTCCGGCCGGCTCCTATCGTGATGCGGCGCGCGCCGCGCTGCCGTCAGTGGTTCATATCTACACGACACAGCAGGTCCGCCAGCAACGCCACCCCTTGTTCGATGACCCGATCTTCCGCCACTTCTTCGGCGACCGTCAGGACGGCGAAACCCAACGCAATTCCGGTCTCGGGTCCGGCGTCATCGTCAGCCAGAACGGCTACATCCTGACCAATTACCACGTCATCGAAGCCGCCGACGACATCCAGGTTTCGCTCAACGACGGCAAGACCTACCGCGCCCGCACTGTCGGCAGCGACCCGGAATCCGATCTCGCCGTCCTGCGGATCGACGCCAAGGAGCTGCCGGCGATCACCTTCGGCCAGGTCGACAACCTGCGTGTCGGCGATGTCGTCCTCGCCATCGGCAACCCCTTCGGCGTTGGCCAGACAGTGACGATGGGCATCGTTTCCGCGCTCGGCCGCTCGCACCTGGGCATCAACACCTTCGAGAACTTCATCCAGACCGATGCTGCGATCAACCCCGGCAATTCGGGAGGCGCCCTGATCGACAGCGTCGGCAACCTGGTCGGCATCAATACCGCGATCTATTCGCGCACCGGCGGCAACCACGGCATCGGTTTCGCGATCCCGGCCTCCAGCGCCCGCAGCATCATGGAACAGATTATCGAAAACGGCTCGGTGACGCGCGGCTGGATCGGCGTCGAAGCCCAGGAAATCACCGCCGAACTGGCCGAGTCCTTCGGCCTGCCGGGCACCGAAGGTTCACTGATTGCCGGCGTCGTGCGCGGCAGCCCGGCCGACAAGGCAGGCATCCGCCCCGGCGACGTCCTGCTGTCGATCGACGGCAAACCGGTCGGCGACCCGCAAGTGATGCTCGATCTGATCGCCGACTTGAAACCGGAAAGCCATGCTGCCTTCCGCCTGCGTCGCGACAAGAGCATCCTCGAGTTGCAGGTCGGCATCGGCAAGCGTCCGCCCTTGCGCAACGCGGAGTAAGCAGGATGTGCCAGTTGCTCGGCATGAACTGCAATGTGCCGACTGACATCTGCTTTTCCTTTTCCGGTTTCCAGGCGCGCGGCGGCGCCACCGACGTGCACGCCGATGGCTGGGGCATCGCCTTCTTCGAGCAGCGCGGCGCCCGCCTCTTCCTCGATCCTCAGCCCTCGGCCCGTTCGCCGATCGCCGAACTGGTCGCCCGCTACCCGATCCGCTCGCAGAACGTGATCGCCCATATCCGCAAGGCGACGCAGGGATCGGTACGGCTCGAGAACACCCACCCGTTCATGCGCGAACTTTGGGGACGCTACTGGATCTTTGCCCACAACGGCAATCTGCTCGATTTTTCACCGAAGCTGGACGGCAGCTTCCTGCCGGTCGGCGATACCGACAGCGAACGCGCCTTCTGCTGGCTGCTGCAGGAATTCCGGCGTAGCTTCGGCGAAGCCCCGCCGGCACCGGCAGCACTATTCGACAGATTGCGCGAACTGACGCTACTACTTGCCGCGCACGGCGAGTGCAATTTCCTGCTCTCCAACGGCGACTGCCTGTTCGCCCATGCCTCGACGCGGCTCAGCTACATCGTGCGCCAGGCGCCGTTTGCCGAAGCCCACCTGAAAGATCAGGACCTCACGGTCGATTTCCGTGAAGTCACAACCGAGAAGGATCGCGTCGCGGTAATCGCCACGCTGCCGCTGACCGACAACGAAGCCTGGACGGAGATGCCGCCCGGCAGCCTGTGGCGTTTTCACGATGGCGCGGTGGTCGGGCAATGCCCGACCCGGCCCGGACCGCCACGTCGCTGACGCTTACTTCTCGGTCAGTTTGCGGAATTCCGCTTCGGCCTGCGCCATTTCAGCATCGAGTTCAGCTTCGACCTTGGCTGCGCCATCGTCCTCGGCGGCCTCCGGCGCCGGCTTGGAAACCAGACGCGCCGCCAGCAGACCCAGTTCGTAAAGCAGGCACATCGGGACCGCCAACGCCAGTTGCGATACGACGTCCGGCGGCGTGACCACGGCGGCGACAACGAAGGCGCCGACGATGAAGTAGGAACGCCACTCCTTGAGCTTGTCGACGCTGACGACACGCAGCTTGACCAGCACGACCAGCGCCACCGGCACTTCGAAGGCAAGGCCGAAGGCCAGGAACATGGTCATCACGAAGGACAGGTAGGCTTCGATATCCGGCGCCGGCGTGATGCTCTTGGGCGCAAAACCGGCAATGAAATGGAAGACCTGGCCGAAGACGAAGTAGTAGCAGAATGCCATGCCGAGCAGGAACAGCAGCGTACTCGAAACGATCAGCGGAATACCCAGCCGCCGCTCATGTTCGTACAGCCCGGGCGAGACGAAGCCCCAGGCCTGGAAAAGGATGAACGGGAGGGCAACGACGAAAGCCACCATGGCGGTGACCTTGAGCGGCACCATGAAGGGGGTGACGACGCCAATCGCCACCATCTTGGTACCTTCCGGCAGAGCGCTGGTCAGCGGCGCGGCGAGAAAATCGTAGATGGCGCCCGGGCCGGGATAGAGCGCCAGCGCCCCCATCACGACGGCAATCGCGATCAGGCTGCGCAACAGGCGGTCGCGCAGTTCGACCAGATGCGAGATGAAGGATTCTTCCTGCAGGGTTTCGCTCATGCTGCCTTGTCGCTCCTGTCGCCAGCCGTCACCGGCACAGCGACATCCTGCTCCAGCTTGGTCGCTCCCGCCTGCAGGTCATCGAGCGCCGCCTGCACGGGCGTCGATACGCTACGCTCCACGGCGTCCAATTCCTGGCGCACCGAGCTTTCGAGCGAACGCGCCGATTCGCTGACCTGCGCCTGCAGCTTGCGCAATTCGTCGAGCTGCATTTCGCGATTGATGTCGGACTTGACGTCGTTGACGTAGCGCTGGGCCCGACCGAGCAAATGCCCGAGCGTGCGCGCGACCTTGGGCAGGCGTTCGGGACCGATGACCAGCAAGGCCACGATCCCGATCACCATCAGTTCGGAAAAGCCGATATCGAACATGGGAAGATTGGTGCCAGGCGATGCCGCGTAATCTCCGCGCCATCACCAGCCCGCTTAGCTCCGGGTCTTTTCCTTGACTTCGACATCGATGGTCTGGCCACCGACCTGTTGCGTCGGCTGAGCACCCTCCGCCGGCTTGTCGGCATTGGCTTCCTTCATGCCGTCCTTGAAGCCCTTGACCGCGCCGCCGAGGTCCTGACCGACATTGCGCAGTTTCTTGGTACCGAAAACGAGCATGACGATGACCAGGACGATCAGCCAATGCCAGATGGAAAAGCTACCCATAGTTGTCTCCTAGATTCGCTTGAGCATGGGACCGACCGGATCGGGGCCGCCCACGATGTGCATGTGCAGATGGGGCACTTCCTGCTGCCCCACCTCACCCGTGTTGATGATGACACGAAAACCGTTGGGGCTGCCTTCGGCAACCGCGATCTCGTTGGCCTTGACCAGCATCCGGCCAAGAATGTCGGCATCGTCGGCAGCGGCTGTGGCCAACGACGTAATATGCTTCTTCGGGATGACAAGAATATGAACCGGCCGCTGCGGATGAATGTCGCGGAAGGCGAGCACCAACTCGTCCTCGTACACCTTCTGCGCCGGAATCTGTCCGGCGACAATCTTGCAGAACAGGCAGTCGCTCACTTGTTGGCGCTCCGCGAGGCCTTCTCGTCGATGCCGGAAATCCCTTCACGGCGGCGCATTTCCTGCGACACGTCCTCGATCGACAGGCCGTAGAAGGCGAGCAGGACCAGGATGTGATAGACGACGTCGGTCGATTCGCGAACGATGTTCAGGCGCTTGCCGTCCTTGCCGGCCATGATCAGCTCGGCGCATTCCTCGCCGATCTTCTTCAGGATCGAGTCCGGACCTTCGGAGAACAGCTTGGCCGTGTAGGATTTTTCCGGGTCGGCGTGACGGCGCGACGCCAGGGTTTCGGACAGGCGATGCAGGATGTCGTGCGTGCTCATTGGTAAATGTCCTTCGGATCTTTCAAAACCGGATCGACGGGAACCCAGCGTTCCCCTTGCAACTCGTTGAAAAAGCAGCTGGCCCGGCCGGTATGGCAGGCAATGCCGCCGACCTGCTCGACCGTCAGCAGCAGCACGTCGCCGTCGCAGTCGGTGCGGATGGCGCTGACCTTCTGCCAATGCCCCGATTCCTCACCCTTACGCCACAGACGCGAGCGCGACCTGGACCAGTATACCGCGTTGCCGCTGCGTACCGTTTCCTGCAAGGACTCTCGGTTCATGTACGCGAACATGACGATACGCCCCGCGGCATCCTGGGCGATCGCCGGGATCATGCCGTCGGCGTCCCATTTGAGCGCGTCCAGCCAGTCGAGGGCGTGATCGAGATCGGCCATTACAGTCGCACTTCGATCCCGCGCGCGGCCATGTATTCCTTGGCCTGGCGCACCGTGTATTCGCCGAAGTGGAAGATGGAGGCAGCCAGCACCGCATCGGCGCGCCCTTCGCTGACACCGTCGGCGAGGTGTTGCAGGTTGCCGACGCCGCCCGAGGCAATGACCGGAATCCGCACCGCATCGGATACGCCGCGCGTCAGCGGCAGGTCGAAACCGTTCTTGGTACCGTCGCGGTCCATGCTGGTCAGCAGGATTTCGCCGGCGCCCAGCGCCTCGACCTTCTTCGCCCATTCGATGGCATCGAGCCCGGTATCGTTGCGCCCGCCGTGCGTGAACACATGCCACTTGCCCGGCGCCACCTGCTTGGCGTCGATGGCGACGACGATGCACTGCGAGCCGACCTTGCTCGACGCGTCGAAAACCAGATCCGGGTTCTGCACCGCGGCGGTGTTCATCGACACCTTGTCGGCGCCGGCGTTGAGCAGGCGGCGCACGTCCTCGACCTTGCGCACGCCGCCGCCGACGGTAAGCGGAATGAAGACCTGCTCGGCGCAGGCCTCGACGATGTGCAGGATGATGTCGCGCTGATCGGAGGAGGCCGTGATGTCGAGGAAGGTCACTTCGTCGGCGCCCTGCTCGTTGTAACGGCGGGCGATCTCGATCGGATCGCCGGCATCGCGCAGGCCGACGAAGTTGGTGCCCTTGACGACGCGGCCGGCGGTGACGTCGAGACAGGGAATGATGCGTTTGGCGAGCATCAGGCGCCCAGCTCGTCGGCGAGTTCCTGCGCCGCCTTGAAGTCGAGCGAGCCGTCGTAGACGGCGCGACCGGCGATGGTGCCGACGACGCCTTCGCCCTCAACCGCGCACAGCTTGCGGATGTCGTCGAGGTTGGACAGGCCACCGGAAGCGATCACCGGAATGGTCAGCGCCTGCGCCAGACGCACGGTGGCTTCGATGTTGATGCCGGAGAGCATGCCGTCGCGGCCGATGTCGGTGTAAATGATCGATTCGACGCCGTAATCCTCGTACTTCTTGCCCAGGTCCACGACATCGTGACCGGTCAACTTCGACCAGCCGTCGGTCGCCACCTTGCCGTCCTTGGCGTCGAGGCCGACGATGATGTGGCCGGGAAAGGCGGTGCAGGCGTCGTGCAGGAAACCGGGGTTCTTCACCGCCGCGGTGCCGATGATGACATAGGACAGACCGCCGTCGAGACAGGCCTCAATGGTATCGAGATCGCGGATGCCGCCGCCGAGCTGAACCGGAATCTCGTCGCCGACTTCGGCCAGGATCGCCTTGATCGCCGCGGCGTTCTTCGGCTTGCCGGCGAAGGCACCGTTGAGGTCCACCAGATGCAGGCGGCGGGCGCCCTGCTCCAGCCAGTGCCGTGCCTGTTCGGCGGGACTCTCGGAGAAGACGGTGGCCTGTTCCATCAGGCCCTGTTTGAGGCGGACGCATTGTCCGTCCTTCAGGTCGATTGCGGGAATGATCAGCATGGGAAAAAGTCTGCGAGGGGGAATTTCCGGGTGGCGCCGCTCACGGGCGCCATTCGACGAAGTTCTTCAGGAGCTGCAGGCCGTCGCGGGCGCTTTTCTCGGGATGGAACTGGACGGCAAAGATATTATCCCGCGCCACCGCACAGGTAAAGGGCAGGCCGTAGTCGGTGACACCGACGGTCAGCGCCGGGTCGATGTCCTGCACGCAGTAGCTGTGTACGAAGTAGAAGCGCGATGCGTCGGCAATTCCCGCCCACAGCGCATGCGGCCGCTGCTGCACTTCGTTCCAGCCCATGTGCGGCACCTTCAGGCGCTGGCCGTTGGCATCGACCATGCGCGCCTCGGGGAAACGCCGGACGACGCCGGGAAAGACGCCGAGACCGGCAACATCGCCTTCCTCGCTCTTTTCGAAAAGCATCTGTTCGCCGACGCTGATGCCGAGGAAGGGTTTCTCACGCGCCGCCTGCAGCACCGCCTCGCGCAAGCCACGGGCGTCGAGCTCGCGCATGCAATCGGGCATCGCCCCCTGGCCGGGGAAGACGACGCGCTCGGCGGCGGCGACCACCGCCGGATCGGCGGTGACGACGACGGTGGCGCCTGCGGCAACATGCTCGACCGCCTTGGCGGCCGAGCGCAGATTGCCCATGCCGTAGTCGATGACGGCGATCGTCCGGCCAGCCATCACAGCGTGCCCTTGGTCGACGGCATGCAGCCGGCCATCCGCGGATCAGCCGTCACCGCCATGCGCAGCGCCCGGCCGAAGGCCTTGAACACGGTTTCCGCCTGATGGTGCGCATTCTTGCCGCGCAGGTTGTCGATATGCAGCGTCATGCCGGCGTGGTTGACCAGGCCGTGGAAGAATTCGGAAACGAGGTCGACGTCGAACTGGCCGATCACGGCACGCGTGAAATCGACATTGAATTCGAGCCCGGGGCGGCCGGAGAGGTCAATGACGACGCGCGACAGCGCCTCGTCGAGCGGCACGTAGCTGTGGCCATAGCGGGTCAGTCCCTTCTTGTCGCCCCAGGCTTTCGCCAGCGCCTGGCCGAGCGTGATGCCGATGTCCTCGACGGTATGGTGCGCGTCGATGTGCAGGTCGCCCTTGGCGTCGATGTCGAGGTCGATCAACCCGTGGCGGGCGATCTGGTCGAGCATGTGATCGAGGAAGGGAACGCCGGTGGCGAACTTGCCCTGGCCGCTGCCGTCGAGGTTGAGCTTGACGGTGATCTGGGTTTCCAGGGTATTGCGAGTGACTTCGGCTTGCCGCATGGACTTGGCTAAAAATCGTTGGAACGGAGGGGCATGATACCATTTCGCCTCATTTTTACGCCTTCCGTGAATAGCCGATGAGCCGCTTCTGGAGCCAGGTCGCCCGCGACCTCACCCCCTACGTCCCGGGCGAACAGCCCAAGATCGCCAACCTGATCAAGCTCAATACCAACGAGCATCCTTGCCCGCCGTCGCCGCGGGTGGTCGAGGCGATCCGTGCCGAAGTCGGCGACGACGGGGCACGCCTGCGCCTCTACCCGGACCCCAACGCCGACCTGCTCAAGCAGGCGATCGCCGCCCGCCACGGCGTGACGACGCGCGAAATCTTTGTCGGCAACGGTTCCGACGAGGTGCTGGCGCACGCTTTCCAGGCGCTGCTCAAGCATGACGCGCCGCTCCTCTTCCCGGACATCACCTACAGCTTCTACCCGGTGTATTGCGGGCTCTATGGCGTCGATCACGTCGCCGTGCCGCTCGCCACCGATTTTTCGATTGATCCGGCCGACTATATCGATCGCGACGTGCAGCCCGGCGGCATCATCTTCCCCAATCCGAATGCGCCGACCGGCCGCCTGCTGGCGCTCGACGCCGTCGAGCGCATCGTTGCCGGCAATCCGGACAGTCTCGTCGTCGTCGACGAAGCCTACATCGACTTCGGCGGCGCAACCGCCATTCCGCTGACGCAGAAACACGACAACCTGCTGGTCATCCACACCTTGTCGAAGTCGCGCTCGCTGGCCGGCCTGCGCGTCGGCTTCGCGGTCGGCCACCCGGACCTGATCGAGGCGCTGGAGCGGGTCAAGAACAGCTTCAACTCCTACCCGCTCGACCGCCTGGCGATCGTCGGCGCCGTCGCCGCGATCGAGGACGAGGCTTACTTCCAGCAGTGCTGTGCGGCGGTCATCGCCAGCCGCGAGTCGCTGGTCGGCCAGTTGACCGAAATCGGCTTCGACGTCCTGCCGTCCGCCGCCAACTTCATCTTCGCCCGCCACCCGCAACGCGACGCCGGCGAACTGGCGCAAGCGCTGCGCGCCGAGAGCATCATCGTCCGCCACTTCCGGCTGCCGCGCATTGACCAGTTCCTGCGCATCACCGTCGGCAGCGACGAGCAGTGTTCAAGCCTGGTTGCCGCCCTGCGCCGGCTGCTCGCCTGACGCGGCGGCCTTGACAGCGGCAATCGCCGCCTGCAAGGCAGCGCGCGGCTCATCGGCCAGCGGCAGCGGCTCGGCAATTGCCAGCAGATCGACCGCCGGCAGCAAGGCGCCGACCTCCTGCACCAGCGCCAGCAGTTCCGGGGTGGTGGCTTCGCCGATCACCGCCTTGGCCGCCTCGTGGCCGAGCCGGGCAAGATTGGCGCGCGGACTGTCGACGCCCTTGATCAGGGCAACGATCAGCGTCGGTAGCCCCCAGGACTGGGCCAGCGCCATGGTCAGCTGGCGGAAGGTGAAATCCATCTCCGAAGTACGTTGCTGGAGCGCCCAGTAGCGCTCGTTCCACTGGTAGATGGCAACTTCCTTGTCGGTCATTTCCGGCGCGCAATGCCACAGCAGCAGTTCGCCGATTTCCGCCAGCAGCGCCGCCATCGCCACTTCGTCGGGCAGCACGTCCACCCGGCGCGTCGCCCAGGCCCTGGCCAGGATGGCGGCGAGGACTGCGCGCTGCTCGCAGGCGTGGCAACCGGGCAAGAGACCGACCGAGACCTTGCTGTTGGCGACCAGCGCCTGCAACTCGTCGTAACCGGTTTGCAGGACGGCCGCCAGCGGCGTCGTCGTGTCGTGCCCCAGTTGCCGGGTGCGCCGCTCCTCGGCCCGGCGCAGCAGCTTCAGCGCCAAATAGGGATCGCCATAGACGATATCGACCAGATCCCGCGCCGAGAGGCTTTCCCGCGCTGCCTCGCCGGCCTCGCGCAGAGCCGCGAGGCGCGCCGCGGTGCCCGGCAGCACGGGCAATTCCTTGTCGCGCAGGTATTCCACCCACTGGTTGATGCCCCAGGTCCATTGATGCGCCTGCATCACCATCTCTCCCAAGCCCTCCAGCAAACGCCGGCCGTCACAGCCAGCCGGACAAACCGAGAAGCGCGCCGGCGGCAATGAACCACAAGGGATGCCAGCGCGTACGCAGATTCAACACCATGATCGCCACCACCAGCAAGCCGCCGCACCAGCCCAGACCGGCCGCCTGGGCGATCAGCGTCGCCCCGGAAAAGATCAGGCCGACCGCCAGCGGCGCCACACCGAGGCTGAGCGCCTGCTGCCAGCGGCGACCGGCGAAGCTATCCCAGCGGTCGATCAACAGGTAGATCAGCACGCTCATCGGCAGGCACATCGCCAGCGTCGTCGCCAGCGCTCCAGCCAAACCGGCGATCTCCCAGCCGATCAGCGTCACCACCAGCACATTCGGTCCCGGCGCCGCCTGGGCAATCGCGTAAAGATGGGTGAAAGTGGTGGCATCGAGCCAGTGCTGCTGATCGACGACGACCCGGTGCATTTCCGGCAGCAGCGCGGTGGCGCCACCAAAGGCGACGAAGGAAAGCAGCGTGAATTCGAGGAAGAGCTGGACGACGATCATGGCCGCCCCAATCGCCACCAGGCCACCGCGCCGGCCGCCGCCAGCCCGCCCAGCATCACCGCCGGCAGCGGCCAACGCAGCCAGGCGATGGCGGCCACGGTCAACACGGTGAATGGCAGGAACAGCGCCTTGTCGCGCAGCGCCGTACCCATCCGCCAGGCCATCGCGAAGAGCAGAGCACAACCGGCGGCGGCGATACCGCGCAGCATCTCCTGGGCGAGCGGCAGTTGCCCCCAGCGGTCGTAAGCCATGCCGAGCAGCAGGACGATCAGCATCGGCGCCAGCAACATGCCGAGCGGCGCGACGACGGCGCCGCGCCAGCCGTGGAAACGCTTGCCGACGACGATCGACAGGTTCACCACGTTCGGCCCGGGCAGGAACTGGCAGAGGCCGAGCTGGGCGTTGAATTCCTCGGCGCTCAGCCAACGCCGCTGTTCGACCAGCATGCGCCGGGCGAACGGCAGCACGCCGCCGAAACCGGACAGGCCGACCGCGGCGAAGGCCAAAAAAAGCGCCCGGAGGTCCGGGCGCTGGGGATTGGGCGGGTGATCCACGGTCGGCCGCAGAATTTGCCGAAAAATCAGTCGGCGAGCCGGAACTCGGCCGACTTGGCGTGTGCCGGCAGGCCCTCGCCGTGCGCCAGCGTGGACGCGATGCGGCCCAGGGTCTGCGCGCCGGCCTTCGACACCTTGATCAGGCTGGTCCGCTTCTGGAAGTCGTAGACGCCGAGCGGCGACGAGAAACGCGCCGAGCCGGAGGTCGGCAGCACGTGGTTCGGCCCGGCGCAGTAGTCACCGAGCGATTCCGAGGTGTAGTGGCCGATGAAGATGGCACCGGCGTGGTGGATCTTCTCGACCCACGGGTCCGGGTTGTCGAGTGCCAGTTCGAGGTGTTCCGGCGCGACGCGGTTGGCGATGGCAATCGCCTCGTCCATGTCGCGCACCAGGATGAAAGCGCCGCGGTTGGAGAGCGAGGTGCGGATCACTTCCTGGCGCGGCATCGTCGGCAGCAGCTTCTCGATGCTCGCCTGGACGCGCTCGATGAAGGCGGCGTCGATACAGATCAGGATCGACTGCGCCAGTTCGTCGTGCTCGGCCTGCGAGAACAGGTCCATCGCCACCCAGTCCGGATTGCCGGTACCGTCCGAGACGACCAGGATTTCCGACGGGCCGGCGACCATGTCGATGCCGACGATACCGAACACCCGACGCTTGGCCGTCGCCACGTAGGCGTTGCCCGGACCGACGATCTTGTCCACCTGCGGCACGCTCTCGGTGCCGTAGGCGAGCGCGCCGACCGCCTGCGCGCCGCCGATGGTGAACACGCGGTCGACGCCGGCCAGGCAGGCCGCCGCCAGCACCAGCTGGTTGTGCTCGCCGCCCGGCGTCGGCACGACCATGATCAGTTCCTTGACCCCGGCCACCTTGGCCGGGATCGCGTTCATCAGCACCGACGACGGATAGGCCGCCTTGCCGCCCGGCACGTAGAGGCCGACGCGATCGAGCGGGGTGATCATCTGGCCGAGCAACGTGCCGTCGGCTTCGGTGTAGGACCAGCCGTCGAGCCTCTGCTTCTCGTGGTAGGCACGCACGCGCTGGGCGGCCGCTTCGAGCGCGGCACGGCGCTCGGCAGGCAGGCCGGCGAGCGCCTTTTCCAGTTCGTCGCGCGACAGTTCGAGGTCAGCCATCGAGCTTGCCGTCAGGCGATCGAAGCGGTTGCTGTAGTCGACCACGGCGGCGTCGCCGCGCGTCTTGACGTCGGCCAGGATGGCGGCGACGGTGCGTTCGATGTTGTCGTCGGCGGCCGCTTCGAAGGCGAGCAGCGTCTTCAATTGCGCCGGGAAATCGGCGGCTACCGTGGACAAACGCTGGATGGCTATCGTCATTTACTTCTCCACCGCCTGCGCGAAGGCGTCGATGATCGGCTGCAGGGTTTCGCGCTTGACCTTGAGTGCCGCCTGGTTGACCACCAGGCGCGAGGAAATGTCGAGGATGTGCTCGACGGCGACCAGCTTGTTGGCCTTCAGCGTGCCGCCGGTCGACACCAGGTCGACGATGGCGTCGGCCAGACCGGCCAGCGGCGCCAGCTCCATCGAGCCGTAAAGCTTGATCAAATCAACGTGCACGCCCTTGGCGGCGAAGTGCTCGCGCGCCGTCTTGATGTACTTCGAGGCCACCTTCAAGCGGGCGCCCTGGCGCACCGCATTGGCGTAGTCGAAGCCTTCCGGCACGGCGACCATCATCCGGCACTTGGCGATGTTCAGGTCGAGCGGCGCGTAGAGGCCATCGCCGCCATGTTCGATCAGCACGTCCTTGCCGGCGACGCCGATGTCGGCCGCGCCGTACTGGACGTAGGTCGGCACGTCGGTGGCGCGGACGATGACGACGCGCACCTGCGGCTGGTTGGTCTCGATGATCAGCTTGCGCGAGGTCTCCGGATTCTCGGCCGGGACGATCCCCGCCGCCGCCAGCAGCGGCAGGGTTTCGTCGAAGATGCGGCCCTTCGAGAGGGCGATGGTGATGGTCGTCACGGGGGTTCAGCCTGAAGACAAAGAGTGCATTTTACCGCAAGCGCCCGCCGCCCCGGCCGCGACGCACGCTATCGGGACGATAAAGCACGCTACAGGTAACCGAGGTGACGCGGCAGCCACAGCGCCAGTTCCGGTACGAAGGTGACGAGCAGCACCGTCGATCCCATCGCCAGCACCATCCACAGCACCCAGCGCACCGTGCTGTCCATGCCGATGCCGGCCATCCGGCAGGTAACCATCAGGTTCACGCCCATCGGCGGCGTGAACTGGCCGAGCGCCAGGTTCATCGTGATGATCACGCCGAACCACACCAGATCCCACTGGAAGTGCATGGCGATCGGCACCAGCAGCGGCAGGAAGATGAAGTAGATCGAGATGGCGTCGAGGAACATGCCGGCGACCAGCAGCAACCCCTGGATCATCAGCAGCATGCCGGTTTCGCTCAGCCCGCTGCCGAGCACCGTCTGCGCCAGCCGGTCGAAGCTGCTCAGCGTCGAACTGGCCCAGGCGAAAACGCTGGCCAGGGCGATGATGATCATGATCACCGAGGAAATCTCGGCGGCTTCGACGAAGACCTTCCAGATGTCGTTCCAGCCGAGCTGGCGATTGATCACCGTGCCGACGAAGATGCCGTAGAAGACGGCGACGACGGCCGCTTCGGTCGGCGTGAACAGGCCGCTGCGCATGCCGCCGAGGATGATCACCGGCGCTGCCAGCCCCCACGCCGCTTCGCGCAGGCTCTGCCAGAACGGTGGCCGCGCCGCGCTGACGTCAGCCTCGAAGCCGCTGCGCACCGACAACCACCAGGCCATCAGGATCAACGCCAGGCCGACCAGGATACCGGGGATGATGCCAGCCGCGAACAGCGCCGGCACCGACGCCGCCGGCACCAGCAGGCTGTAGATGATCAGCGCGATCGACGGCGGGATCAGGATGCCGGTCGAACCGGCGGAAGCAATCACCGACGCGGTGAAGGCACGCGGGTAGCCGGCCTTGATCATCGACGGCAGCATCACCGCCCCGACCGCCGCCGAATCGGCCGGCCCGGAACCGGAAATGCCGCCCATGATCATCGCCACCAGGATGGCGACGATCGCCAAGCTGCCACGGCGCTGGCCGACGATGGCCGAGACGAAGCGGACGATGCCGGCGGCGACGCCGGCGCGCTCGAAGATCAGCCCGGCGATGACGAAGACCGGGATGGCCAGCAGCGGATACTTGGCGACGCCGGTATAGACGTTGGTCGGCAGCGACAGCATGCCGAAATCGGCAACCGCAACGACGGCAACGCCGGCCAGGCCCATGGCGACGGCAATCGGCACGCCGGCCAGCATCAGCGCCAGGAACAGCCCGAAGAGCAGCCAGTCCATCATTTCTCACCCCGCAGCAGCAGGACCAGGACGCGCAGCGCGATCAGCAGCGAGAGCAGCGGCAGCCAGATCGTGTACCACCACTGCGGCACGCCGAGCGACGGCGAGGTGACTTCGAAGGTGTAGTCGTCCCAGGTCATCCGCGCACCGTACCAGGCGAGCAGGCCGAACATCAGCAGGCTGCAGGCCATCGAAAAACGGTAGGCGGCCGCCTTCAGCCGGGGTCCGCGAGCGACCAGATAGTCGATGGCGATGTGATGGCCGGTCTTGAAGGCGTGCGAGGCACCGACCAGGGTCATGACAACGAGCAGTGCGACGGAGACTTCCTCGGTGAAAGCGAAGGAGAAATCAGTGAAATAGCGGACGACGACATTGGCCATCGTCAACAGACAGAGCAAGGCCATCGAAGCGCCCATCAGGAAGCGCTCGACGCGCCCGAGCGTCAGCTTGCCGCGCGCGGCGGCGGATTCGGATTGCGACATGGGGAAAGACTGTGAGGCCACGCCGAACGAAGCCGGCGCGGCGGGTGCGACAAAGGATCAGCGTTTGGCAATGGCGGCTTCGGCCTTCTTGACCAGATCGGCACCGATCGTCTTCGCCCACTTCTGGTAGACCGGCCGCGTCGCCAGGACGAAGGCGTCGCGCTGTGCCGGCGTCAGGTGGGTGACGGTGACGCCGGAGGCCTCGATCTGCTTGAGCACCGCGTTATCGCTACCGGCGATGCCCTTACGCGCTTTCTCGATATTCTCGCGACCGGCTTGCAGCGCCGCCTGGCGAACCGCTTCGCGGTCGGCCGGCGTCCAGCTATTCCAGACCTGTTTGTTGACGACGAAGATCAGCGGATCGGCGACGTAATGCCACAAGGTCAGGTGCTTCTGGCCGACATTGGTCAGTTTGGCGGCGACGAACACCGAAAGCGGGTTTTCCTGGCCGTCGACAGCGCCGGACGCCAGCGCCGGCTGGGCGTCGGCCCAGCTCATCTGGGTCGGGTTGGCGCCGAGCGCGGAGAAGGTCTCGTTGTACAGCGGCGAACCGACGACGCGGAACTTCATGCCTTTCATGTCGGCTGGCGAAGTGATCGCCCGCTTCGAGTTCGACATCTCGCGGAAGCCGTTCTCGCCCCAGGCCAGAGGAATGACATCGCCCTTTTTCTCGAGCACGGCGAACAGGTCCTTGCCAACTTCGCCCTGGGTCAGCGCGTCCATCGCCTTGTAATCGGGCATCAGGAAAGGCAGCGAGAACAGGTTGAGTTCCTTGATCTGCGGCGACCAGTTGATCGTCGAACCAATCGACATGTCGATGACCCCCTGGCGGATCGCCGTAAACTCGCGGGTCTGCTCGCCACCGACCAGCGAATTGCCGGCGTAGAGCTTGATGTTGATGCGGCCGTGGGTTTTTTCGCGGACCAGCTCGATCCAGCGCTCGCCGGCCTGCCCCCAGGGGAAGGCCGGACCGAGGGTGGTGGACAGCCGGTACTCGGCGCGGTAAGTCTGGGCCTGGGCCGCCCCGCTGGCCAGCAAACCAGCAGCAATGGCCGCCGCGATGAAAGTTCTGCGCAACATCGATGTCTCCCCTTGTCTGGTTGGATAAGCCGTCGATTATCGACCTGCCACCGCGACCACGCAACCGGCCGTAGACGCAAAAAAGCCCGGTTTCCCGGGCCTTTCGCAGCACAAGGAAGACTGAATCAGTCGATCTTGTTGATGTTGGCTGCCTGCTTGCCCTTCGGACCGGTGACGATGTCGAAGGAAACGCGCTGGTTTTCAGCCAGGGTCTTGAAGCCGTTGCCCTGAATCGCGGAGAAATGGGCGAAGAGGTCTTCACCGCCGCCTTCCGGCGTGATGAAACCAAAACCCTTGGAGTCGTTGAACCACTTGACGGTACCAGTTGCCATGTTGAAGCTTCCTTGGAAAAAATAAATAAATACCGAGAATCAAGACCGAGGAGCTGACAAACCGAAAACGGCGCAGGAACAACACACTGCCTGGAAATCCCGTGCCCGCGAGTATGCTGCAGCTTACGAAGAATGCAAAGCCTTTTTCAGATTTTTTTTCGCCGCCCTGCCAAAAAGCCCGAAATTCAGCAGGGAAGCGACATTCCGCCGCTCAGCGCAGACGTTCGACGGAAGCCCCCAGCGCCGAAAGCTTCTGCTCGATCCGCTCGTAACCACGGTCGAGGTGATAGATGCGATCGATCTGCGTCTCGCCCTGCGCCACCAGGCCGGCGATGATCAGCGATGCCGAGGCGCGCAGGTCGGTGGCCATCACGGTCGCCCCCTGCAACTGGCCAACCCCGCGGACGACGGCGTTGTTGCCTTCGATCTGGATGTTGGCACCGAGGCGCATCAGTTCGTTCACATGCATGAAGCGGTTTTCGAAGATCGTCTCACGGATCGTCGCGACACCGTCGGCGACGCAGTTCATGGCCATGAACTGCGCCTGCATGTCGGTCGGGAAAGCCGGATAGGGCGCGGTCCGCAAGCTGACCGACTTGAGTCGGGCGGGCGCCGAAAGCTGGATCGCGTCGCGCTCGATGACGATCTCGCAGCCGGCATCGAGCAGCTTGTCGACGACGGAGTCGAGATAGGCGGCCGAGGTCCGGGTCAGGCGCACCTTGCCGCCGGTCACCGCGGCCGCACACAGGTAGGTGCCGGTCTCGATGCGGTCGGGCATGATCGCATGGCGGGCACCATGCAACTTGTCGACACCCTGGATGCGGACGATGTCGGTACCGGCGCCGGAAATGCGCGCCCCCATCGCCACCAGGCAATTGGCCAGATCGACCACCTCGGGTTCGCGGGCGGCGTTCTCGATGATCGTCTCGCCGTCGGCCAGACAGGCCGCCATCATCAGGTTCTCGGTGCCGGTAACGGTCACCATGTCGGTACAGATGCGCGCGCCCTTGAGGCGGCTCGCGCGGGCGTGCACATAGCCCTGCTCGACCTTGACTTCGGCTCCCATTGCCTGCAGCCCCTTGATGTGCTGATCGACCGGCCGCGCACCGATGGCACAGCCGCCAGGCAGCGACACCTTCGCTTCGCCGCAGCGGGCAAGCAGCGGCCCGAGCACGAGGATCGAGGCGCGCATGGTCTTGACCATCTCGTACGAAGCAACCGGGTTGTTCAGCGTGCTGCCATCAAGACAGACCATGCCGTCGTCGCCATCTCGGGTGATTGCCACCCCCATGTCGCCGAGCAGGCGCAGCATGGTCGAGATGTCGTTGAGTTGCGGCACGTTGGAAAACTCCAGCGCCTCGGCAGTCAGCAGCGAAGCGCAGAGGATGGGCAGTGCCGCGTTCTTGGCGCCGGACATGGCGATTTCGCCGTTCAGGGCATGACCGCCCCGGATCAGTAACTTATCCACGCTGGGCGCTCCATTCTTCGGGGGTCAGGGTCTTGAACGACAGGGCGTGCAGTTCGCCGGTCGCCAGTTTTTCCTGCAAGGTGCGATAGACCCGCTGCTGCCGCTGCACGCGGTTGAGGCCAGCGAACTCGGCGCTGACCACCAGCGCCTGGAAATGCTGGCCATCGCCATCAAGCTCCAGGTACTCGCAGTTCATGCCGGCGAGAATATATTGTTTGATCTCTTCGGGATGCATGTTCTCTCAGTTTCTCAGTTTCCAGCCCTGCCGCAGCAGTCCCAGCGTGATCGCGGCCACTGCCAGCAGACAACCGGCGACGACCGCCAGGCTGAGTTCCGGCGCGACATCGGAAACACCGAAAAAGCCGTAACGGAAGCCGTCGATCATGTAAAAGACAGGATTGTAATGGGACAAACCCCGCCAGAACGGCGGCAGGCTGTGAATCGAATAAAAGACGCCGGACAACATGGTCAGCGGCATGATCAGAAAGTTCTGGAACGCAGCGAGCTGATCGAATTTCTCGACCCAGATCCCCGCCACCATGCCGAGCGCGCCGAACAGGGCACCGCTCAGGAAAGCGAAAGTGAAGATCCAGAGCGGCGCCGCCACCTGCAGGTCGACAAAAACGACGGTCGCCAGCAGCACGCCGACACCGACCATCAGGCCGCGCAGCAGAGCCGCCAGCACGTAGGCAGCAAAGAACGCGCCATAGGGAATCGGCGGCAGCAGGACGAACACGATGGAACCGGTGATCTTGGCCTGGATCAGGCTCGACGATGAATTGGCGAAAGCGTTCTGCAGCACCTGCATCATCACCAGCCCGGGGATCAGGAAACTGGTGTAGCCAATGCCATGCACCCGGACATGGTCCTCGAGCACATGACCGAAGATCATCAGGTAGAGCATCGCCGTCAGCACCGGCGCGGCGACGGTCTGGAAGGCAACCTTCCAGAAGCGCAGGACTTCCTTGTAAAACAGGGTCCAGAAACCGATCAGCAACTCATTGATGCTCATTGCCGTAGCGTCCGCATGAAAACCTCTTCCAGCGAAGCGCCGGGATGCGCCGCCATCAGGTTGGCCGTACTGTCGAGCGCAATCAGCTGCCCCTGTTTCATCAGGGCGATGCGGTTGCACAGGGCTTCCGCCTCCTCGAGGTAATGCGTGGTCAGGATGATGGTGTGCCCCTCGCTGTTGAGGCGGCGGACGAACTGCCACAGACCTTGGCGCAATTCGACATCGACCCCGGCGGTCGGCTCGTCGAGAACGATCACCGGCGGCTTGTGTACCAGCGCCTGGGCAACCAGGACACGCCGCTTCATACCGCCCGACAGACGCCGCATGTTGGCGTCGGCCTTGCTGGTGAGATCGAGGTGATGCAGGATTTCGTCGATCCAGTCATCGTTGTTGCGGATACCGAAGTAGCCCGACTGGATGCGCAAGGTCTCGCGCACACTGAAGAAGGGATCGAACACCAGTTCCTGCGGCACCACGCCGAGCAGCCGCCGCGCCTGGCGGAAGTCACGCACGACATCGTGGCCAAGGACGCTGATCGAACCACTGTCGACCCGGGTCAGCCCGGCCAGGCAGGAAATCAGCGTCGTCTTGCCGGCGCCGTTGGGGCCGAGCAGGCCAAAAAATTCGCCGGGCTCGATGCGCAGCGATATTCCGGCCAGTGCCTTGAGGGAAGCAAAGGACTTGACGACGTCGACGACGGAAACGGCTGCAGGCATGGACAGGCCGCTCAGGCCAGGGGCAACAGGTCGGAAATGCCGTAGAGTTCGGCCAGGGAGAGCACGCCGGCGGGAACGCCGACAAAGGAAAGGCGCTGCTTGGCCGCCTGGGCATGCCGCAGCCAGCCGAGCATCACCGCCAGCGCCGAGGAATCGGCTGCGTCGACGGCGGACAGATCGACGACCGAATCGCCCCCCATCTCGGCGCAGCCGGCCGCCAGCAAGGCCCTGGCATTCGCCATCACCATGGCGCCGCGAACGGCGAGGGCACCGTTGCTACGCTCGATCATTTCTTGCCGTTTTTTGCCGCCGCAGCGACTTCCAGCGACTTGTTCTTGGCTGCCAGGCTGGCGATCAGGCCGTCGATGCCGCCAGCGCGCACTTCATTGGCGAACTGCTCGCGGTAATTGGTAACCAGACTGATGCCGGCCACGACAACATCGAAGACCTTCCAGTTGTCACCAGATTGTTCCAGCCAGTAATCGATCTGCACCGGTTGCGAACCGGGTTGCGTCACTTCGGAGCGCACCAGCACTTCCGTTTCGCCGCTCTTCATCTTGAACGGCTTGAAAACGATACGCTGGTTGCTGTAGCTACTCAGTGCATTGGAGTAAGTGCGAACGAGCAGGTTCTTGAATTCTTCGGCCAGACGGTTCTTCTGGGCCGGGTTGGCGCTGCGCCAGTCGCGACCGACCGCCAGCGAGGTCATGCGCTGGAAATTGAAATAAGGCAGCACTTTGGCGTCGACCAGCGCGCTGATCTTCTGGATGTCCCCGTTGCGGATGTCCTTGTCCTGGCGGACGATTTCCAGCACTTCTTCGGAAACACGACGAATCAGCGCGTCGGGCGCTTCGGCGGCAAACAGCGGAGCGGCGAGAAAACAGGCCAGGCATACAGCAAGCAAACGCTTGATCATCAAAGAACCCTCAACTCAATCATCCAGACGCGGCGGGCGGCCATCGTAAATCAGGTTGCGGCGACGCTGCAGGTAGGCATCGCGCACGTAGGCGTATTTGTCGAGCGCCGCTTCCTCGACCACCTTGTCGGCGGGCAGCAAACCGGCGCGAACATCGACGAAACGCAGGACCGAGGTACCAATGCGCACCGATTCCGGGTGGATCGTCGACACCGGGTCGACATAGGTATCGACAGCCCAGCCCAGCAGGTCGCGCGAGGTGCGCGGACCAACCACCGGCAGGAAGACGTAGGGGCCGTTGCCGACGCCCCAAACCGCCATCGTCTGGCCGAAATCCTCGTTGTAACGCTCGAAGCCGAGTTCGCTGGCGACATCGAACAGCCCCAGGATACCGACAGTCGAGTTGATCAGGAAACGCGTCAGTCCCAGACCGGCATCGGCCGGCTTGCCCTGCAGCGCGTTGTTGGCACCGCCCCAGACTTCACCGACATTGCCGAAGAAATTGCCGACACTGGCCTTGACCGGCAAGGGAAAGGCAGCATCGTAGGCCTGGGCGACCGGACGGGCGGCGTATTTATCCAGCGCTTCGTTCACCGAGAACATCGAACGATTGAAGTTTTCGTAAGGATCGCGCTGAGCTTCCTGGGCGCTGGCATGAGCGGTCGAGACCGCCAGCGCACCGCCGAGAGCCAGCAGACGAAGCAATCGCCGAACCGAAAATCCTGCCTTCAATGTCATTTGCTATCCTGTCCTTCAGCCGCCTTGCCGAAAAGGAACTGGCTGATCAGTTTTTCCAAGACCACCGCTGACTGGGTCATTTTCACCGTGTCGCCCGGTTGCAGCATCTTCTCGTCGCCACCGACGTCGAAACCGATGTACTGCTCGCCCAGCAGACCCGCCGTATAAATCGATGCGAAGGTATCCCGCGGAAAGCGGTAACGCCCGTCGATATTCATCGTCACCACCGCCTGGTAGCTTTCGGGATCGAAGCGGATATCCGCGATCCTGCCTACCAGAACGCCGGCACTACGAACCGGACCGCGCACCTTCAGGCCGCCGATGTTATCAAACTTGGCTTGCAGCACATAGGTCTCGGACAAGTGGGCCGCCGAAAGATTGCCCACCTTGAGCGCCAAAAACAACACTGCGGCAATGCCGAGAGCAACGAAGAAGCCGACCCAGAGGTCGATTACGGTACGGTTCATGATGTTCCCCGGAACATGAACGATGTCAGAATGAAATCCAGCGCCAGAATGGTCATCGCCGAAGTCACGACGGTGCGGGTGATCGCTCGCGACACCCCTTCCGCCGTCGGGACCGCGTCGTACCCCTCGAACACTGCAATCAGCGAAACAGCAAAACCAAAAACGACACTCTTGATGATGCCATTGAGAATGTCGTAGCGAAAATCGACGCTTGACTGCATCTGCGACCAGAAGGCGCCATCATCGACCCCGATGAAAACGACCCCGATCAGCCAGCCGCCGAACACGCCCATCGCCGAGAACATCGCCGCCAGCAGCGGCATCGACACCACCCCGCCCCAGAAGCGCGGCGCCACGACACGGGCCAGCGGATTGACCGCCATCATGTCCATCGCCTTCAACTGCTCGGTCGTCTTCATCAGACCGATCTCGGCGGTGATCGACGAACCGGCCCGCGAGGCGAACAACAGGCCGGCAACCACCGGTCCCAGCTCGCGCACCAGCGACAGTGCAACAAGAATCCCCAGGGCCTCGGTCGAGCCATAGCGCTGCAGGGTTTCGTAGCCCTGAAGGCCGAGCACCAGGCCGACGAACAAGCCTGAAACCAGGATGATCAACAGCGATAGCACGCCACTGAAGTAGATTTCGCGCAAGGTCAGCGGCAGGCGACGGAAGGCCGTTCCGGAATGGGTCAGGATGGCGAAGAAGAAACGCGCCGCGAAACCGAGGCGCCAGATGCGATCGACGGTCGGCGCGCCGATCTTGCGCAGCAGGTCAAGCGGCCCCGGCATATCCGCCCCCCAGGGAAAAATCGGCCTGCATCGACGCTGCCGGATAGTCGAAATGCACCGGCCCGTCCGCCTCGGCATGCACGAACTGGTGCACGAAAGGGTCGCGCGAAGCGCGGATTTCATCCGGCGTCCCTTCGGCAACCACCCGGCCGCCGTTCAGGAAATAGATGTAATCGACGATCTGCAGCGACTCCTGGACATCGTGCGTGACCATGATCGAGGTCGCTCCCAACGCGTCGTTCAGGGTCCGGATCAGGCGACCGATGACGCCGAGCGCGATCGGATCGAGGCCGGTGAAGGGCTCGTCGTACATGACCAGCATCGGGTCCAGGGCGATCGCCCGGGCCAGCGCCACCCGCCGCGCCATGCCGCCGGACAGCGAACCCGGCATCAAGGCATGGGCGCCGCGCAGGCCAACGGCTTCCAGCTTCATCAGCACCAGGTCGCGGATCATCTCGTCGGAAAGATCGGTATGCTCGCGCAACGGAAAGGCCACGTTCTCGAACACCGACAGATCGGTGAACAAGGCACCGAACTGGAACAGCATCCCCATGCGTCGACGCAGTCGATAAAGCTCGGCCTCCGACATCTTGCTGACCACGGCATCGGCCAGCCGAACCGTTCCGCCACTGGGCCGCAATTGGCCGCCGATACAGCGCAGGAGGGTGGTCTTGCCGCAGCCGGAGCCGCCCATGATGGCCACCACCTTGCCGCGCGGGATGCGCATGTTGATCCCCTGCAGCACCGGCCGCCCATCATAGGTGAAATGTAGGTCTTCGATATTGACCAGGATGTTTTCCGACAACGCCTGCTTCCCCGCAAAAGATTGGCGGCATTCTAGCAGAACTCGCTATCGTCATTTCCTTGAAACAAAGACAAGGCGACCAAAAACAAGATGACAAATAGATAATTTGCATCTAGCATCACGCAATCACCCCGTCCGGACTGCCATGCTCAAATTCATGTCGCTCCTGTTCGCCATGGTTCCGCTGCTCTCCGCGTGCAGTGCGCCCGTTCCCCGGCAAGCGTTGGCCGGGCATCTGCATGCGCGCCCCAGCCCCAACAGCGGAGACATTCCCCCGATCATCGAACAGATGAGTCCGCCACCGACAGGTCCCCAGACAGCGGCACAGCCCGCCCAGTACAGCGTCACGGTCGACCGCATCCCGGTACGCGACCTGCTGTTCGCGCTGGCCCGCGACGCCCACATCGACATCGATGTCGCCACAGAAATCGAAGGCAGGGTCACCCTCAACGCCCTGCACCAACCGTTGCCGGTGATCCTCGACCGGATCGCCCGACAGATTCCGCTCAATTTCGAATTTTCCGGCGACAGCCTGCTGATCCTGCCGGACAAGCCCTACCTCGCTCATTACCCGGTGGATTACGTGAACCTGGAGCGTAGCGTCACGACATCCGTCGCCAACAACATGCAGATCGGCGCATCGACCGGCAGCACCAATGCCGGCAATCTGTCCGCGACGCGCATCGAGAACGTCACTCGCCATCATTTCTGGGGTGCACTGAAAGCGGGCCTCGAACAATTGCTTGCCCAGACCGCCCCTGGCAGCGACAAACCCACCGCCACCCACCAGTTGATCGTCAATGCCGAGGCCGGCATCGTTTCGGCAATCGCCACCCGCCGCCAGCACCGCCAGATTCGCAGCCTGATCGACCGGCTCGCCAACGCCGTAAGACGCCAGGTCCTGATCGAAGCGACCATCGTCGAAGTCGCCCTCAACGAAGGGCACGAACAAGGCATTGACTGGAGTTCGCTGGTCAGTGGCGGCATCTTCGAACTTGCCGGCAATCCGTTGAAGACCGGCGTCAACCTGCGCTACGACCGCAACGGCAATCCGAAGGCTATGATCAGCCTGCTCGACCGCTTCGGCGACAGCCGGGTGCTGTCCAGTCCCCGCCTCTCCGTCCTCAACAACCAGACCGCCCTGCTCAAGGTCGTCGAAAACTACGTCTATTTCACCGTCAAGGCCGACACCACCACCACCGCCAACGTCGGCACCAGCGTCACCTACACGACCACACCACAGACGGTATCGGTCGGCCTGGTGATGGGCGTCACGCCGCAGGTGGCGGCCGACGACTCGGTGATCCTCAACATCCGCCCGACCATCACCAGTGTCGGCCGGGAAATCCCCGACCCCAACCCCGACCTGCGACGCAACGGGATAGAGAACCTGGTGCCGGTGATCCGCACCCGCGAGATCGAGTCGGTGATGCGCGTCGCCAACGGCCAGATCGCCGTCCTCGGCGGCCTGATGGAAGACGGCATCGACCACCGCAACCAGCGTATACCGCTACTCGGCGAAATCCCCGGCGCCGGAGAGCTCTTCAGCAATCGCGACAACCGGGCGCACAAAACCGAACTGGTCATTTTCCTGCGCCCCATTGTCATCCGGGAAACCAGCCTGAGCGGCGATTATTCCCGACAAGCCGACACCCTGCCGGACACCGGTTTCTTTCCATCGCCGCGACAGATTTCGCCAGCCGCGGGAGCGCCCCAGTGAAAACCCTCGCCACCCTCTTCCTCACGCTACTCTCGATACACGGCGTCCGTGCTGGTGAGCCAATTCACCTCGGCTTCGTCGAGCACGCCAATCGACAACTGACGCAGTTGCCCCTGAGCGAACGTGAAAGCCATTTGCGCACGATGATCGCCGAGTTTCCCGGTGAAGCCGCATTGCACTTTCGACTCGGCAATCTGCTGGCCGAACAGCGCCGCTGGCCGGAAGCCCGCTTCGCCTATGCCCAGGCGAACCAGCTCGACCCCGGGCATCCGGATATCCACCACAACCTGGCGATAGCCCTGGATCATCTCGAACAGTTCGCCGACGCCAGCCGCCACTACCGCGCCGCGCTCGACGCCGCAGCCCGGAGCCAGCACCGGTTCCGTGCCGCACCGCTGCAACAGCGCCTGCACAAACTGGAGGCGTACCGGCAATGACCGCCCAGCCGATCGGCAAACAACTGCTCAAGGCCGGCCTGATCAACGAGGATCAGTTACGCATCGCCCTCCTTGAGCAGCGCAAAAGTGGCTGCCGTCTGGGCAAGCAACTGGCCAAGCTGGGATTCGCCGCCGACAACGCCATTCACGACATACTGGCACGCCACCTCGGCGTCGAACGTTACGACCCGGGCCGACATACGATCAGCCGCGAAGCGATTCTTCTCGTCCCTTCCGAGACCGCCAGGCAGCACCGCCTGCTGCCGATCGCCATTGAGCGGGAGCAGCGACGCTGGCGCCTGGCGCTGGCCTCGCCGCAAGACCCCGGCGCGCTCGAAAGCGTGCGCCGCCACACGCCCGCCGGCCTCTCGGCGGAAATCCTGCTCGCCAGCGAGGGCGAAATCGAAAGCGCCCTCGACCTGCATTACGGCCATGCGCTGGCCATCGAAAACCTCCTCGGCGAATTCGAAGGCAGCGGCAAGATCGCTTCGCTGCACGGCGACTCGCCGGCAGTCCGGCTGATCGACGCACTGCTCGGCGACGCCGTCCGCCGTCATGCCTCGGACCTCCACTTCGCCCCCGAGCTGGCCTGCCTGCGTATACGCTACCGCATCGATGGCATCCTGCGGACGATCCGCATCCTGCACAAATCGACCTGGCCGCCGCTGGCCAGCCGCCTGAAAATCCTTGCCGGCATGAACATCGCGGAAACCCGCGCGGCACAGGACGGACACTTCTGCCGGCCGATCGGCGGTCGGGAGATCGACTTCCGGGTTGCCGCCCAACCGACCATCCACGGGGAAAACATCGTCCTGCGCATCCTCGACCGGCAAAAAGGCATCGTCCCGCTCGAATCCCTCGGCATCGGCGAGAACGAACTGCAACGCATCGAAACCATGCTGGCCCGCCCGGAAGGACTGCTTCTCGTCACCGGTCCGACCGGCAGTGGCAAGACGACCACGCTTTACTCGCTGATCAACCGGCTCAACCACGATGGCGTCAATATCATGACGCTCGAGGACCCGGTCGAATACCCTTTGCCCCTGCTGCGCCAGACCTCGCTCTCCGACAACATCAAACTGGATTTTGCCGGCGGCATCCGTTCCATGCTCCGCCAGGACCCGGACATCGTCCTGATCGGCGAAATCCGCGATGCCGAAACCGCCGCCATGGCGCTACGCGCCACCCTGACCGGCCACCGTGTCTTCGCCACCCTGCACGCCGGTAGTGCAATATCAGCACTCTCCCGCCTGCGCGAACTCGGCATCGACCCCCGCCAGTTGCACGGCAACCTTTCCGGCATCATTGCCCAGCGCCTGCTTCGTCGCCGCTGCCCGTCCTGCACGACAGCCACGCCGGAGCGGGATTGCCCGCGCTGCGGCGGCAGCGGCTACAACGGCCGTCTCGCCCTCCTGGAAATTCTCCGCATCGATGCCGGACTCGACCTGTTGCTCGCCGACGCTGCCAGTCCGGCGCAACTGCTGGCCGAAGCCCGGCGCCGCGGCTTTGCCAGCCTGGCCGAGAACGGACTGCAACTGGTCGATGCCGGTGTGACGACGCGCGCCGAAGTGGCTCGGGTCGTCGACCTGAGCGAATATTAATGACGCGCCGCTACCGCTTCCAGGCACTGGATGCCAACCAGCAACTGGTACACGGGCAGATGAACGCCACAGACCCGGACGAACTGGCGCGGCTGTTGCGCCAGCATGATCTGGACCTGCTCCTGGCCCGCCGGATTCCAGCCTTGAACCAGCGCAAGCTGGCGCGCCGGGAACTGATCGATTTCTGCTTCCATCTCGAACAGCTACTGACGGCGGGCATTTCACTGCTCGACGCACTCGACGACCTGGCCGCGGGTGGTTCAAGCAAGCCACTGCGCCATCTCTACCGCGGGATTGCCGATGAACTACGCAGCGGCAAATCCTTTTCTGCCGCACTGCCAGGAGAAATCACCCGCAGCGACGCGAGTTTCGCCGGTATCGTCCGCGCCGGCGAACTCAGCGGCCGGCTCGCCGAAACCCTCGGCCGCCTCGGCAGCAGCCTGCGCCAGGCAGAGGCCCTGGCCAGCGCCACTCGCAAGCTCCTCACCTACCCCTTGCTCGCCGCAACGCTCGTTCTCACGGCCTGCCTCTTCCTGATGTTCTTCCTGGTGCCACAGATTCGCAGTTTCCTCGGTAATGCAGTGACCGATCTGCCGTGGTACACCCGCTTGCTGTTCTCGCTGTCGACACTGCTGCAGGAGCACTGGGCAATCCTCCTGGCAACGCCGCCGCTGCTCGCACTCGCCGCCATCATCGCCATCCGGCAGCACCCTGCCTGGCACGAAGCCTGGCACCGACTGTTGCTGCACATCCCCCTGCTCGGCGAAATCCAGCGCAAACTGCTGGTCGCCCGCCTCGCCGATCTGCTGGCCATGCTCTACGCCAGCGGCGTTCCCCTCCTCGAAGCCCTCGAACTGCTGCCTCAGTCGATCAGCAATCGCGCTGTCGCCCGGGCGGTGACACAGGTCCATCATCTGGTCGAACAGGGCGAAGCATTGTCCGGCGCCTTTTCCCGACACGACATTTTCCCCGGCCTGTTGACCCGGATGCTCGAAACCGGCGAACGCACAGGCCGCCTCGACGCCTCGCTGAACAATCTCGCCGGCATCTACGAGCAGGAAGCCCGCGCCACCATCGGCACCCTGCAGGCGCTGATCGAACCCGCCCTGACCCTGAGCATCGGCATCCTCCTCGGCTGGATGATGCTGGCCACCCTGCAGCCGATTTACGACATCGTCGAACAGGTGGCACGGTGAAGCCAATGCTCCGCCTCCACCTCGGCGATCAGGCGCTTGGCGCCTGGATCGTGCGGCGAGGCGAACCACACCAGATCGGCGAGTTCCCGGAAACGCCATCCGGGCATGACGAATTTTCCCGTTTTCTAAACCGGCAACCGGCGGCCGGCCATCTCCTGCTGCTCGACCACGCCGCCCCACGCCTGATTGCCGAAACCCTCCCGACGGCGGGTTTCCTCGCCAATCGCCGGATGCTCGCGCTGCGCCTCGAACGTCTTTACCCCGACACCCGTTGGCGTTGTGCCATTCGCTTGCCGGCGCCTGCCGCTACCAGCCGCTCGATCGCCTTCCTCGCCTTGCCGGAAACCCCTGCCCTGCAAGGCTGGCTGGACGACCTCGCCGCGGCGTCGATCAGTCCACGGGGAATCCATTGCGCGCCACTGCTGCTGGCGCCGTTCCTTGCCCGCCGTCAGCAACTGACAGCCCGCCTGCTGGTGGTCAGCCAGCACGACCAGGCCATCCGGCTCTGCCTCCTGCAGCAAGGCCGACCCGCCGCACTCGCTCAGGAAGCGCATGTGCAACCCGAACGCATCCCGGAAGCGATTGCCCACTTCCACCACCACATTTGCCTTTCCGGCACGACAAAAGCCCCCACCATCCCCCTCTGCCTGCTCGGCACCGCCGAATGGCAGGAGCAGATCGAAGTCCCGGGCAAACCGCTACGCATCGTCACCCGATACGCCGACAGCAACATTGACCTGCTGGCCCTGCCAGCCTGGCGCTGGCCGCGCCGCCGGTTTCCACCGCCCGCGTTGCCGCACCCAAACCACCGGCGAATCGCTCGCGCCCTGTGGCTGGCCGGTAGTGTCGCCAGCATCGGTGGCCTGGCGCTTACGCTGGCCACGCAATCGACGCTGGAAACGCGGAATGCCGAAATCGACCGTACCCGCTCCCGCCTGCGGTCGCTCGAACAGGCAAGCCGGGAACTGGAGAGCAAGGCCAGGCAGCTTGGCCTGACAACTGCGCAGATGCCACACCTGGCGGGCGAGCGGAAGCACCTCGGCGCCCGGCGTGATGACTTCGCCAACAGCCTTCGGCAACTCGCCGCCGCACTCGACGAAACACCCGGGATCGATCTTGACGCGCTCGAATGGAGCGCAGCCGATCTGGAGGCAGCGGGCGAAGCCTGGCAGATGCAACTCGGTGGGCGGCTGTCGGCGGACACCGCAGCAACGCCGGCCAGCCTGCAGGGGCTAAGCGAGCGCTTGCGCAGCCGCGGCATGCGGGCTGTTGTCAGCACAGCCCCCGGCTCCGCCAACTTCTCGCTACGCCTGACGGCGGATCGGAAGTGAAGCACTGGCTCGCCATCGCCTTCGTCTACCGCCAGCCGCTGCTCTTCTGCGGCGGGGCCTTGCTGGCCGGCGCGACGGCCGTGCTCTACGCCGAACAACAGCTTGACGCCGCCAGCAGCAGACTCGCCGCACTCCAGCAGCAGGCCGCCCAAACGACGCAACGCCTCGCCGAATTGCGCGGTGCCGCCGCCGCATTCGACGGGCTGGCGCTCGCTGCTACGGCACCGAATGACCTTTTGGCCGCTATCGCATCAGCCCAGGACCTTGCAATCGAAACCCGCCCCCAACGAGAAACTTTAGCCGGAGACTGGCGCACCAGCGAATTTCGCCTGCACGGCCCACTGTTGCACGAAGAAATCCTGCTCGACATCGTCGATCGCTGGAGCCGGCTGTCGGCGTTCCAGCACCAGCTTCATCACTGCGCGCTCCACCGGCAAGCGGCACGCCTGTTTGCCGATTGCCAGTTCGTGCAGCTCCTGCCGAGCGGCTCGACCCGATGATAAGGCTGCTTTGCCTGCTCCTGCTGGGGGCCGCGCAGAACTGCCGGGCCGAGCCACTGGGGCGGCTGTTCTTCACCCCCGAACAACGCCGTCTGCTGGAGCAGGCCCCGGTAGCAGCGCCAGCACTGGCGCCCGGCCGTCTCGACGGCATCGTCGTCGGCAGCACGGGCCTGAATCTGCGCTGGGTCGACGGCCAACTCGACACCGACGCAAACAGCGGCCGGAAGGTCGGCGACAGCATGCGGCAGCCCCTGCTGCCACCCGGCAACCTGCATGTCGGCACCGCCGCGGAGGAAGGCATGAAATGAGACACCAGTCCGGCTTCGCGCTGTTCGCCCCACTGCTGCTGGGCGCTTTCGCCGCAGCGGGCTGGCTGCAGCACAAACCGCCGCCGCGACAGGCCGAGCAAGCCCGCCAGGCCCGTGCCCTGGCTGCCGCGCGCGAGGCCCTGATCGCCCGCGCCGCGAACGACGCCAACCGTCCCGGCAGCCTCCCCTGCCCCGACCAGAGCACCGACAGTACCGGCTTTGCCAACCACCCTGGCGATGGCAAGGCCGACATGCTGGTCGGCAATCACTGCCCGAGCTATCTTGGGCGCCTGCCCTGGATCACGCTGGACATGCCGCCCCCCCGCGATCGGGCGCAGGAGATCCTCTGGTACGTGCTCGCCCCGGGCCTGCGCGACGACGACAGCGCCGAACCGATCAACAGCAGCACTGCCACCGAACTGATCCATGCCGGGCACAGCGAGGTCGCCGCCCTGCTCATCGCAGCGGGGCCACCGCTGGCGCGGCAGGAGCGGCCTTCGCACACGCCGGGTGATTACCTCGAAGGCTGGCTCGAAAACTCGCCGACGCGAACCTATTGGGCTAACACCAGCCCGAGCAACGATCAGATTTTGATCATCCACCGAGACGAAGTGATGGCAATGGTCATGCGCCGGGTCGCCCAGTCGCTTCGCCACTGCCTGCAAGCCCACGCTGCCAGCAGCGGGCGCTTTCCCTGGCCGTCCCCGTTTGCCGCGGCGAACGGGGACGGCTGGCAGGGTGCGCGCTTCGGACGTATCCCGCTGAGCCAGCCGGAGGACAGTGCGGAAAAACGCCTGGCCGAGATTCGGGCGCACTATCAGGAAAGCATCGCCGCGCTTGCCGCGGCCGGCGACCCGGCACACCGCCAGGAAGCACTGAACCGCCTGGCGACAGCGAGCGCCTGGAGCGCCAACTGGCTGCGCAGCCAGCGCCTGGTCGGCGAAACGTTCAAGCGCCTGAGCGACGCTACCACCACCCCGCTCGCGGACCTCGCCCAGAAAATCGCCAATGCCCTGAACGCCGGCAAACTTCCTGCCAGCGACGGCGCGGCGATCCGTCTGGCAAGCACACAAGCCCTGCCGCCGCTTGCCGCGCTGGGCGAAGCCCTGCCGCGCTACGGGCTCGACGCCCTCGCCTGGAACGCACTGCACACGGGGAACCCGCCTCCGCCGGAAACGCTGCTACCAACGCTGGCCGGTGCGGTGACCGACCTGCAAGCGCGCAGCACAGAGTTCGCCGGGCTCGACACGGCACAGCCCCGCCCGAGCACTGAACGCCTGCTGGCCGCGCTGGCGGCCATCCAGCCGGCACTCGGCGCCAACCTCGAGTTGGCCCGCCTGATCGACACACAGGGCCACGCCCTGGGCGACGAATCCGCCCCGATCGAAGCGCTGCTCGACACGCTACGCCGCCAGGCCATCGCCGATACGGTCAAGAACCTGGCGACGTTTAACGAACTGCCGACCGAGAAAAACCGGCAAATCGCCGATCGATCGCTTGCCGACACGCTCTCCCTGGCCAGGCAGGTAGCGAGCGCTCTCGACAACATGACGAGCCTGAGCGGTGCCCAGCCAGCCACCGCCTGGCCGATGGTCTGGGCGGCGGGCGAATGCGATTTTCTGACGGAGCCGACCGGCTGGTGGAACAACAATGCCTGGCACGACAGTCTCTTTTACCAGGTCAGCGACCCGCTCGCCCCGCACCTTGGAAACCTGACCATCCCGGGCAGGCAAGGTCTGCCACTGCTGGTGATCGCCGCCGGCCGGCCGCTGCAAGGGCAACACCGCCCCAGCGCCAGGATCGAGGACTATCTCGAAGGCAGCAATGCCGACGCCAGCCGCAACGGCTTAGCACTGACCCCGTCTCCCACTTTCTCGATCGACCAGGGCAATGACCGGATCGCTTACTGAACGCCTGGCCCAGCGCGGGTTTTCGCTGATCGAGCTGAGCATCGTCCTGATCGTCTTCGGCCTGCTCGCCAGCGGCATGGTCGGCTCGCTGAGCGGCCAGCGTCGGCTGGCTGACGAACGCAGGGCACAGCAGCAACTCGACGAGGCGCTCGAAGCCCTTTACGGCTTTGCCATCACCAACGGCCGCCTGCCCTGCCCGGCCGAAGCGCCGCTGGCCAGCAGTGAAGAAGCCGCTGGCCGCGAAGCCTGCCCGCTCGAACATGGCGTCCTGCCCTGGCGAACGCTGGGAGTCGCCGAACTCGATCCCTGGGGACAACGCCTGAGCTATTACGCCGCCAGCGCCTTCAGCGCCAGCGTGCCGAGCGGCGCCCGAGCCGCCTTCACCCTGGAAAGCAAAGGCGGCGCCAGCGTCCGCATCACACTCGACAGCGGCGCCGCGCTTGCCAACGAGCTGCCGGCCGTCGTCGTCAGCCACGGCGCCAACGGCCGTCTCGGCCATCGCAGCAGCGGCGGCAAGCTGGCCGGCGGCTCGGCCGATGAAGCGGAAAACGCCGACCAAGACAGCGTCTTCGTCAGCCACCTGGCGGACGCCGACTACGACGACCTGGTGTGCTGGCTGCCGCCCGCCATCCTCGCCACGCGGATGCTCGCCGCCGGCCGTCTGCCCTGATTTCTCAACCCACCACCACGGAGTCAAGCATGAAAACCTCGCAGAAAGGCTTCACCCTGATCGAAATCGCCATCGTCCTCGTCATCATCGGCCTCCTGCTCGGCGGCGTCATGAAGGGGCAGGAGCTGATCACGCAGAGCAAGATCCGCAGTATCGAGAAGGAATTCGACGGTGTCACCGTCGCCGTCCTCAGCTATCGCGAGCGCTACAAGGCACTGCCCGGCGACGATGGGCAAACGGAAGGACGCTGGGTCAGTTCGGCAAAAGGGGATGGCGACGGCCGGATCGACGGCAACTTCAATTCCGATACAGCCACCGACGAAAGCCGCCTGCTCTGGCAACACCTGCGCGCCGCCGGCCTGGTCACCGGCCACACCGTGCCGACGCAGCAACCGGCCAACGCCGCCGGCGGCATCATCGGCGTGCAGACGGACATCAGCGATGGCGCAGCGAAAATCCTGGAAGGCACCTTGGTGTGCACCACCAACCTGCCGGCGGCGGTGGCCAACGCCATCGACGCGGCACAGGACGAAGGTCTGCCGGAGCAGGGCAGCGTGCGCGGATTCAAGCAGAGCGCCAGCAATACCCCGGACTATGCCGAGCAGATCACGGCTTACGTCGACGACGGCAAAACGCTCTACACCCTGTGCAAGCAGATCTGAGCCCCGTCAATTGAGCTGGTTCGCCGCCAGTTCGGCAGCACCGCGCCGCTCGACGAAGACATTCCCGCCACCGGGCGTGCCCGGTTCGCGGGCACGCTTCTTGGCCTGTTTCTTCGCCACCGAGGCGGCCGCGGCAACCTCGCGATGCGATTCGAAGCTGCCGGACTTGATCCTGACCGCACCGACCGACAGCGTCGGCAGCGCGTGGAAGACCATTTCGCCGCGCCGATTCTCCGCCAGGTAACCCTGTCGCCCCGGATCATCCGGGCCAATCAGGGCATCGATGCGCTCGGTGAAAGCGCTGACCAGTTGCCAGCAACGCATCTCCCAGTCCGGGCTCTGGAAGACCACGAAGAAGTCGTCGCCGCCGATATGGCCGACGAAATCCTGACGCGTTTCGACCACTTCACCGATCAAGCGGCCGAGCATCTGGATCACGTCGTCGCCCCGGCGGTAGCCGAAGTTGTCGTTGAAAGGCTTGAAATTGTCGATGTCGATGTAGGCTGCGACGAAGTCGATGCCGGCGAGCAGCATGCGATCGATGTGCTCGTTGATCGGCACATTGCCCGGCAACTGGGTCAGCGGATTGGCGTAGCGCGCGGCGCTGATCTGCATCTCGGTGATCTTCGCCATCAGATCCTGGCTGTTGCCGACGCCGAGGTAACGCCCCTCGCCGGTGACGATGAAGCCGTCGTACAGGTAATGCTTGGGTGCCAGCGCCAGCATCATTGCCAGTTCCTGGATGCTCGCCGCCTGGTCGACGATCAACGGCGCGTGGTCCATGAACATCTCGCAACTCTTGCTGCCGTAGAGTTCGCGCCGGAACGGCCGGGCGAAACGGTCGATCAGGCTGTGCCGGTTGATCATGCCGACCGGATGTACGCCATTGACCACCGGCAGCACATAGAGCGCCGGATCGGCCTCGAAACGGGCAATCGCCTGATCATTGGTGGCCCCGCAGGGCAGCGGTTCGATCACCCGCAGCAGGGTGCGCGCGCTCTGCGGACGGCTGGCGCCGGCCAATGCAGGAGCCAGGGAAATCTGCTGCCGATCGAGCGCCTGCACCACCATCGGTGGCAGGTAACGCGGCGGTTCAAGCACCGGCCGCGCAATGAAATACCCCTGGCCGCAGGCAATCCCCATGTCACGGACGCACTCGAAGTCTTCGCGTCGTTCGATACCCTCAGCGACCAGCGAGGCATTGCAGATTTCCGCCAGGTCCTGCATCGCCCGCACGAAGTGGTACTTGATCCGATCATCGGCGATGCCATGCACGAAGTGCTTGTCGATCTTGACAAATTCCGGACGCAAATCCGACCACATGCGCAGGTTGGCGAAGCCCTCGCCAAGGTCGTCGATGGCGATCTGGAAACCGCGCCCACGATAGTGCTGCAGCGCCTCGTAGATACCGGGCAGGTTGGTCACCCGCTGGTTTTCCGTCAGTTCGAGCACCAGCCGATTGGCCGGCAGGCCCAGTTCGCGCAGCAACGACTGGGTCTGCCCGTTCATCAGTTGCGGATCGAGCAAGCAGCTTGGCGTGACGTTGAGGAACAGCCGACCGATCAGCCCGAGCCCGGCAAAACGGCGCAGGCTGGCTTCCCGGCAGGCGCGTTCCAGCTCCAGCGCCAGGCCGGCCGCCTTGGCCGCGGCGAACAGGCGATCCGGCAGATGCAAGCCGCTGTCGCGCGGACCGCGAATCAATGCTTCGTAGCCGTGGATCGCCCGCGCCCGCAAATCGACAATCGGCTGAAAGACGGGCAGCAACAGGCCTTCGTCCAGGACTCGCCTCAATTCAGATACTTCTTCGTCGGTCACGGGCAGCATAAACGGGCTAGCGGGATAGTCGGGGCAGCCAGTCTAGGGGGCGCTTGTTGCAGTTCGGTGAAACAATGCAACGGCGTTTCGCGTCATCCGCCTGTAATCTAGGCGGGTCATCCTCGCCGCAACGCTCACCGAGGAATGCGCCCCATGAACCGCCCCGCCGACATCGCCAGCTTCCCCCCGTTGTTCGACGATCTGGAAGCCTTCTGCACGGAGCAACTGAGCCGGGTCCGCTGGCTGGCCGGCATTGCCGCAGCCCTGGCGATCGCTTTCGTCCTGATTTAGGAACAAAAAACCCCGCCGCAGCGGGGTTGCTCATTGCGTACCGGCTCAGGCCGGCGGCGGCACATAGCCCTGGATCTGGTCGGCACCGTCGCCGAAGAAATGCTTCTCGACCTGCTCCGACAGATACTTGCGATGCCGCGCATCGACCAGGTTGAGACGGTTCTCGTTGATGATCATCGTCTGCAGCCGAATCCACTGCTGCCAGGCTTCCTTCGAGACGTTCTCGAAAATCCGCTTGCCCAGCTCGCCCGGGTAGGGCGGCATATCGAGACCTTCGGCTTCGCGACCGAGTTTGATGCAATTGACCATCCTTGCCATGCCATTCTCCTTGGGGATTGATGCAGCGGATTATAAGGTCTTGAACAGAACCTTCGAACGCCGCTGGTAGTTGTACATTTCCTTTTTCGCCGCCGGCAGGTCGTCGACCGTGCCGAGCTTGAAGCCGCGTTCGACGAACCAGTGTTCGGTACGCGTGGTCAGCACGAACAGGCGCTTGATGCCGGCCTTCTTCGCCCGGCGCACGATGCGCTCCATCAGTTGCTCGCCGTAACCCCATTCGCGGTGATCGGGATTGACCGCCAGACAGGCCAGTTCGGCCTCGTCGTCAGAGTGCGGGTAGAGCGCCGCGCAGCCGACGATGATGCCGTCGTGCAGCATGATCGAGAAGCGCTCGATCTCGCGTTCGAGCAGTTCGCGCGGCCGGTGCACGAGGATGCCTTCCTGCTCCATCGGCTCGATCAGCGCGATCAGCGCGGCGATGTCGTCGGGCTTCGCTTCGCGGATGTTTTCCAGCGATTCGCGGGTGACCACGGTACCGACGCCGTCGTGGGTGAACAATTCGCGCAGCAGCGCACCGTCCTGCTCGTAACCGATCAGGTGCACCCGGCCGACACCGGCGCGGCTGGCCCGCACCGCGCAGGGCAGGTAGCGGACCATGTCGTTGGTCAGCCAGTCGGCATCACGCAGCAACTGCGAGGCTTCGTCGGCAGTCATTGCGTCGAGCAGTTCGCCGGACTGGTCGGTGACGCCGCGGCTGTCGGTGAGATAGACCAGCTTGTCGGCCTTGATCGCATGGGCGACCGCCTCGGCGACTTCCTCCATCTGCAGGTTGAAGATCTCGCCGGTCGGCGACGGACCTTCGCAGTTGAGCAGCAGGATGTTGCCGAGGCCGAGCTGGGCGTTGATACCCTCGGCGTCGACCTTGCGCACCTTGCCGGCGTAATGCATGTCGATGCCGTCGAGGACGCCGATCGGCTGACCGGTGATGAAATTGCCGCCGATCACGCGAATCCGGCTGTTGGCCATCGGCGTATTAGGCAGCCCCTGCGAAAGCAGCGCCTCGATTTCCAGATAGACGCTGCCGACGGCGTCGAGCACGCAGTCGAGCGCCGCTGCGTCGGTGACCCGGTAGCCGCGGTGGTACTTCGATTCGATGTTCTTCTCGCGCAGTTCTTCCTCGATCTGCGGCCGCGCCCCATGCACCAGCACCAGGCGGATGCCGAGACTGGCCAGCAGGTTGACGTCGTAGGCCAGGGTACGGATGAACTCGCTGGCAATCGCCTTGCCGCCGAAGGCAAGGACGAAGGTCTTGCCGCGGAAGGCGTTGATGTAGGGCGTGACGGCCCGGAACCAGGAGACGAAATTCTCGTCGTAGGCGGTGTCGCTCATCTTGTTTCGGATTTTCCTTCGCCCTTGAGGGCGGTTTCGATACGCTCGCAGACGGTCTTCAGGACCTTGACGCGGGCAAAATTCTTGTCGTTGGCTTCGACCAGCGTCCACGGCGCCAGCCCAGTCGAGGTGCGATCGACCATGTCGCAGACCGCCGCCACGTAGGCATCCCATTTTTCGCGGTTGCGCCAGTCCTCGTCGGTGATCTTGAAGCGCTTGAACTCGGTGTCCTGGCGCTCCTTGAACCGGCGCAACTGCTCCTCGGCGGAAATCTGCAGCCAGAACTTGACGACGATCGTTCCCGAGGCCACCAGCTGGTGCTCGAAATCGTTGATCTCGGCGTAGGCGCGCAGCCAGTCGGCCTCGCTGCAGAAGCCCTCGACCCGCTCGACCAGCACGCGGCCGTACCATGAGCGGTCGAAGATGACCGCCCGACCGATGCGCGGCAGATGCCGCCAGAAACGCCAGAGGTAGGGCTGGGCGCGCTCTTCCTCGGTCGGCGCGGCAATCGGCACGATCTGGTACTGACGAGCGTCCATCGCCGCGCCGACGCGGCGGATGCTGCCACCCTTGCCGGCCGCGTCCGAGCCTTCGAAAACCAGCACCAGCGAATGCTTGCCGACGAAGCGCGGTTCGCGCACCAGCTCGGACAGGCGCGACTGGTATTTGGCGAGCTGGCTCTCGTAATCCTTCTTGCCCAGCTTCTGCGTCAGATCAAGCGTGGACAGCACGTTCTTCTGGTCGATCGGATGGACGATCGGCGGCGCCACCGGCACCTGCTGCAGCGGCTGCTGCAGGCGGCGGCGCATGGCGTCGAGGACGATGCGGCCGACGGTCAGCGAACGGTAGGCGTCGTCGGTGCCCTCGACGATGATCCACGGCGCCTTGGCGGTATTGGTCACGCGCAGCACGTGGCCGGCGACTTCCTGCAACTTGTCGTAGGTCTTCAGGCGGTCGTAGCTTTCCGGCGTCACCCGCCAGGCGGTGCGCGGGTCCTTTTCCAGTGCCTTCAGGCGCTTCTTCTGGGCGTCCTTGGACAGGTGAAACCAGAACTTGAGGACCAGCGCGCCTTCGTTGACCAGCATCGCCTCGAAACGGTTGATATCGTCGAGTCGCTCGTCGAGTTCGGCGCGCCGCATGTCGCCGGTGATGCGGTCGGTGATCGGCTGCGAATACCAGGAGCCGGCGAAGATGCCGACCTTGCCCTTGGCCGGCAGCGCGCGCCAGTAGCGCCACATGTAGGGGCGCGCCGCCTCTTCGTCGCTCGGCGCCGAAAATGCCAGCGTCGAGATGTGGCGCGGGTCCATCCACGAGTAGAGCAGGTTGATGGTTTCACCCTTGCCGCTGCCGTCCACCCCGGAAATCAGGATGACGACCGGGAACTCCTTCTTCTGCAGCACGTCGTACTGGACGTCGAGCAACTCCGCGCGCAGCTTCGGCACTTCCTGCTTGAAAACTTCCTTGTCGATCTTGTGACCGAGTTCCGCCGATTCGAACATCGCCTACCCCTCCCTGAAATCCCCCCAAAGGGCCTGCAGCGCAGCGAGCGCCGCCAACCCTGCCGTTTCCGTGCGCAACACCCGTGGCCCCAGGCGTACCGCCTGGAAACCCGCCTGGCGGGCGGCGATCACTTCCTGCGGATCGAGCCCCCCTTCGGCACCGATCAGCAACTGCACGTGTTTCGCCGGCGCCAATCCGGCCAGCGTCGTTTCGGCATCGGGCGCCAGCATCAGGCGCAAGGCCCCGTCGGCCGGCCGCGCCAGCCATTGATCGAGGCGCTCCAGCGGCGCGACGATCGGCACCTGGTTGCGCCCGCACTGCTCGCAAGCCGAAGCAGCCACGCCCTGCCAGTGAGCGACGCGCCTGGCGGCGCGCTCGCCGGCCAGTTTCAGCACGCTGCGCCGGCTGTCCACCGGGACGATGGCGCTGACGCCCAACTCGACCGCCTTCTGGATCGTGAAATCCATCTTGTCGCCGGCCTGCAGCGCCTGCACCAAGGTCACCTGCAACGGCGATTCGCGCTCGACCTCGGTCCATGACGCCAGCTCGGCCACCACCCGGTCGCGCTCGATGCGCTGGATATGGGCCAGATATTCGCCGCCGCGGCCATCGAACAGTACCATCGGCGCCCCCGGCGGCAAGCGCAGGACGCGCACGGCGTGGCGGGCCACCGGCTCGGGTAGATCGACGTGGGCGCCCGGCGACAGGGCCTCCCGGCAGTAAAAACGGGGCAGATTCATCGCCGCTATTATGCGGTGAAACCGCGCGACGAAGGGAGCGTCATGCTTGCCGGCGAAGCATCGCCCGGCGAATTCCGACGCGCCACCACCCAACGACCACCGCCATCGGGTAAATGCAGGCGCGACGGGGGCAAGGCATGGGGTATCATCCCGCAATACTGTGCAGCTTCCGCCCACGCCTTGAACATCGATACCCCGACCGCTTCCGCCGAAGACTCACGGCTGCGCCTCGCCTACCTGCAGGCGGTGGTTTCCAGCCTGCCGCAGGGCATCAGCGTCTTCGACGAGCACCTGCAGTTGCGCGTCTGGAACCAGGGTTTCATCGACCTGCTCGCCTTGCCGCCGGATCTGGTCAAGGAAGGGGCGCACTTCTCCGACCTCGTCCGCATCCCCGCCCAGCGCGGTGAATACGGCCCCGGCGACGCCGAGGAGCATGTCCGGCGGATCACCGAGCAGGCCAGCCTGTTCAACCCGCAACGTTTGGAACGGACGCGCCCGGACGGCCGCACCCGCCTGGTCGACAGCGAACCACTGCTGATCAACGGCAAACTGGCCGGCTTCATCACCACCTATACCGACATCACCGAACGCAAGCAGGCCGAGGAAGAACTACGTCACCAGCACGCGCTGCTGGAAACCGTCGTCGAGGCAATTCCCAGCGCCGTCACGATGTTCGACAAGAACCTCAACCTGCTGCTGCACAACCGGGAGTTCCAGCGCCTGCTCGAACTGCCGGACAGCCTGTTCGCCGAACAGCCGGTGCCGATCGAACGCATCTACCGCTTCAACGCCGAGCGCGGCGAATACGGCCCCGGCGAACCGGAATCGATCGTCCGCGCGCTGATGGCACGCGCCCGCCACCCGGTGCCACACCACTTCGAACGCACCCGGCCAAACGGCACAACCATCGACGTGCGCGGCGTCCCGCTAGCCGATGGCAGCTTCGTCACCATCTATGCCGACGTCAGCGAACGACTCGCCTCCGCCGAACGGGAAAAGCTGGCGCAGGTCGTGTTCGACCACACACCGGCCGGCATCGCCGTTACCGACGAGGCGCACCGCCTGCTGTCGGTGAACCCGGCAGTCTCGGCGATGACCGGGCTGACCCCGGACGCCTTGCTCCAAACCAGCGTCTTCGACCTGATCCGCGCCGACGACAACTGGTCGCGCGAGCAATTGCACGCCAGCCTCGGCCTGCATGGCGCCTGGCGCGGCGAAGTCCTGGTGCGGCGCGGCGAGCAGGGCAGTTTCCCGGCCAGCCTGCGCATCAACCGGGTCGAGGAAAACACCGGCAACCTGCCCTGCCACTACATCTGGATCTTCGCCGACATCACCGAGCGCAAGGAAGCCGAGGCGCGCATGCGCCACATCGCCCAGCACGATTCGCTGACCGGCCTGCCCAACCGCCTGTCGCTGCTCATGCGCCTCGGCCAGTTGCTGCCGGAAGCGCGCCGTCACGGCTGGAAGGTCGGCATGATGTTCATCGACCTCGACCGCTTCAAGATCATCAACGACACGCTCGGCCACCAGGTCGGCGACGAGATGCTGCGCGAAGTCGCCTGCCGCCTGTCCAGCGTCGTCCGCGAGACCGATTTTGTCGCCCGCCTGGGCGGCGACGAGTTCGTCGTCATCCTGCCCGGCATCAATTCGCCGGCCGACGCGGCGCTGGTCGCCAGCAAGATCGTCAATGCGCTGGCGACGCCGATCGAAGCCGAAGGTCACGAACTGCACACCAGCCCGTCGATCGGCATCAGTCTCTTCCCGGATGACGGCCCGGACGGCGACGCCATCCTGAAGAACGCCGACACCGCGATGTATCACGCCAAATCGGCTGGTCGCAACAACTACCAGTTCTTCGCCGCCGACATGAACCAGCAGGCGACCGAGCGCCTCGACATCGAACGCAAGCTGCGTCACGCCATCGGCCGCAACGAACTGGCCCTGGTCTACCAGCCGCAGTTCGGCGCCGACAACCGGGCGACCGGCGTCGAAGCGCTGCTGCGCTGGCACCATCCGGTCGACGGCATGATCTCGCCCGACCGCTTCATCCCGATCGCCGAGGAAACCGGCATGATCGTCGAGATCGGCGATTGGGTCATGCTCACCGCCTGCCGCGACATGAAACACTGGATCGACAGCGGCCTCGTCCCCTTGCGCGTCGCCGTCAACGTCTCGGCCCGCCAGTTGCGCCGGCGCGATTTCTGCGAGACGGTCGCCGGCGCGCTCGCCGAATCCGGCCTGCCGGCCGAATTGCTGGAGCTGGAAATCACCGAAAGCTCGGTGATGGAAAACCCGCAGGAAGCCATCCACATCCTCGAACGTCTCGGCCGCATGGGCGTCAGCCTGGCGATCGACGATTTCGGCACCGGCTATTCCTCGCTCGCCTACCTCAAGCTGTTCCCGATCGACCACCTGAAGATCGACCGCTCTTTCGTCCGCGACATCGAGCACGACCTCAACGACCGGGCGATCGCCTTCGGCACCATCGCCCTCGCCCATTCGCTCGGTCTCAACGTCATCGCCGAAGGCGTCGAGACCGAAGACCAGCTCGAACTGCTGCGCAGCAACGGCTGCGACGAGGTGCAAGGTTTCCTGTTCAGCAAGCCGCTGTCGAGCGCCGCCGCCTTCGCCTTCCTGCACGCGATGGACCGCCAGGCGTAAAATCCGGGTTTTTCCTTTTTCTCGGAATTTCCCATGGCCCAGCGCACCCTTTCCCGCTACCTGACCGAAGAACACCGTAACAAGGGCCTCATCCCGGCCAACCTCAAGTCCTTGATCGAAGTCGTCGCCCGCGCCTGTCAGGCCATCTCGATCGCCATCGGCAAGGGCGGTCTCGGCGGCGTACTCGGCGAAGCCGGCAGCGACAACGTGCAAGGCGAGGCGCAGAAGAAACTCGACGTGCTGTCCAATGAAATCCTGCTCGAAGCCAACGAGTGGGGCGGCCACCTCGCCGCCATGGCCTCCGAGGAAATGGACCTGCCGCATCTGGTACCGCACCGCTTCCCGAAGGGCGAATACCTGCTCACTTTCGACCCGCTCGACGGCTCGTCGAACATCGACGTCAATGTCTCGATCGGCACCATCTTCTCCGTCCTCAAGTGCCCGGAAGGCGCCGACCTGTCTTCGCCGGAAGCCGCCCAGGCCGCCTTCCTGCAACCCGGCACCGCGCAAGTCGCTGCCGGCTATGCGGTCTATGGTCCGACGACGCTGCTGGTGCTGAGCGTCGGCGACGGCGTCGTCGTGTTCACCCTCGACCGCGAACAGGGGCAGTTCGTGCTGACCCAGGAAAAAGTACGCATCCCGGAAGACACCAGGGAGTTCGCCATCAACATGTCGAATCGCCGCTTCTGGGAAGCGCCGGTGCAGCGCTACGTCGAAGAGATGACCGCCGGCCGCGAAGGCCCGCTGGGCAAGGATTACAACATGCGCTGGGTGGCCTCGATGGTGGCCGACGTGCATCGCATCATGACGCGCGGCGGCATCTTCATGTACCCGCTCGACGAAAAGGTCCGCAGCAAGGGCGGCAAGCTGCGCCTGATGTACGAAGCCAACCCGATGGCCTTCCTCGTCGAGCAGGCCGGCGGCGCCGCCACCACCGGCCGCCAGCGCATCCTCGACATCACCCCGGACGGCCTGCACCAGCGCGTGCCGGTCATCCTCGGCTCGAAGAACGAAGTCGACCGCGTCACCGCCTACCACGCGGCGTGAATCGCCAGACGGCGGCCGATTAGGGAATCTCCTAATTCGGCATTGCGGCGAATCGGCAGACCATGACGGCTATCGACCCCGAATAGATCGATAGTGCATCCATCCGCCCCGCTTCGGCGGGGCACCAAAACGAGGAGACCATTCATGGAAAGACGCAAGTTTCTGACCACCGCTTCGCTGGGCGCCGCCGCCGGCGCCGGCATGTTGCTGAGCGCCTGCGGCAAGAAGGAAGAAGCCGCCCCGCAGACCGCCGCCCCGGCCGCCCCCGCCATCGTCACCGGCGGCGAGACCATCCGCTGGCGCCTCGCTTCCAGCTTCCCGAAAGCGCTCGACACCATCTACGGCGCGGCCGACACCTTTTCGGCCAAGGTCAAGGAACTGTCCGGCGGCAAGTTCGAAATCTCCGTCCACCCCGGCGGCGAACTGGTCCCGCCGTTCGGCGTGCTCGATGCGGTCCAGCAGGGCACCGTCGAATGCGCGCACACCGCGCCGTATTACTTTTTCGGCAAGGACGAGAGCTTCGCGATGGACTGCACCATCCCGTTCGGCCTCAACTCCCGCCAGACCACCGCCTGGATGTTCCAGGGCAACGGCTTGAAGCTGCTGCGCGAACTCTACGCCCAGTACAACATCGTCAATTTCCCGATGGGCAACACCGGCGCCCAGATGGGCGGCTGGTACCGCAAGGAAATCAAGTCGCTGGCCGACATCAATGGCCTGAAGATGCGCATCGGCGGCTTCGGCGGGCGCATCCTCGCCGGCATCGGCGGCGTGCCGCAGAACATCCCGGCCGGCGAAATCTACCAGTCGCTGGAAAAGGGCACGATCGACGCCACCGAATGGATCGGCCCCTACGACGACCAGAAGCTCGGCCTCAACAAGGTCGCCGGCTACTACGCCTACCCGGCCTGGTGGGAAGGCGGCCCGCAACTGACGCTGTACGTCAGCGACAAGGCCTACAACAGCCTGTCCAAGGAATACAAGGCGATCATCGAGTGCGCCTCGGCCTACGCCCACGTCGACATGCAAGCCAAGTACGACGCCCGCAACCCGACCGCGCTGAAGGAACTGGTCGCCGGCGGCACCAAGCTGTTCCGTCTGCCGAAGGACGTCATGGACGCCGCCTTCAAGTTCTCGCAGGAACACTACGCCGAGCTGTCGGCGAAGAACCCGAACTGGAAGAAGATCTACGCCGACTACGAAGTCTTCCGCCGCGACCAGCACCAGTGGTTCCGCTTCTCGGAAGCCGGCTTCGACAGCTACATGCAGTCGCAGAAACTCTGAGGCAGGCACCTCGCCCGTACAACCCGCAGCCGGTCTGCGGGTTTTTTGTGGGCGGAAAACCCAGTGCACAAAAAAAACGCCCGGTCATTACATCCGGGCGGTTTTCGTTGCCGGGAGAAAAGGCCTCAGCGCTTGGCGTCCTGGCGCATTTCCTCCATCAGGGCTGCCGCCGGGTCGGCCGCGGGATCGCTCGGTGGCGCAATCGGGTCCGGCAGGGCGGGCTGATCGCCCCAGGAACTGCTGCCGGCGTCGAGCTCGATGGTGTTGAGATCGACCTTGACCTTTTCGTCCAGACTGCCGGTCACCAGGCCGGGGTACATGATCAGCACCGCCACCATGATCAGTTGCAGGATGATGAAGGCAATCGCCCCCTTGTAGATCTGCGGCGTCGTCAGCGGATCGATCTGCTTGCCGGTCACCGCATCCTTGTAAGCGGTGCGGGCGGCGACGCTGCGCAGGTAGAACAGGGCGAAGCCGAAAGGCGGGGTGAGGAAGGAGGTCTGCAGGTTCATCGCGATCAACACGCCGAACCAGATCAGGTTGATGTCCATCTTCTCCGCCACCGGCGCCAGCAGCGGGACGACGATGAAGGCAATCTCGAAGAAGTCGATGAACATGCCGAGAACGAAGACCAGCAGGTTCACGAACACCAGGAAACCGATCTGCCCGCCTGGCAGCTTGTCGAACAGGTGCTCAACCCAGATGTGCCCGTCGGCGGCGTTGAAGGTGAAGGAAAACACCGTCGAGCCGATCAGGATGAAGAGTACGAAACAGGACAGGCGGGCGCTGTTGTCGAGCGCCTCCTTGAGCAAGGTCAGCGACAGCTGACGGCGGCTCAGCGCCATGATCAGCGCCCCCACCGCCCCCATCGCGCCGCCTTCGGTCGGCGTGGCGATGCCGAGGAAGATCGTGCCGAGCACCAGGAAGATCAGCACCAGCGGCGGGATCAATGCAAAGGTGACGCGCTCGGCGAGCACCGAAAGCAGGCCGAGCTTCAGTTGCTTGTTGATGATCGCCAGCAGCAGGGCGACGATACCGATCACCGACAGGGTGAAGATGGCGCGCTCGTCGAACGGCGCCAGCCCCTTTCTGCCAAACAGGCTATCGGCAACCGCGTCGTAATTGAAGAAGAGCAGCAGGCCGATCGCCCAGGAACCGGCCGACAGCAGCCACAGCGATAGCTGCCCGCTGCGCCCGTTCGGTTCGCGGTAAATCCGTGCCTCGGGGGGCAGCGCCGGCACCCAGTCCGGCTTGAAAATCGCCAGACCGACGATGAAGATCACGTACAACCCAACCAGCATGAAGGCCGGAATCATCGCCCCGGCATACATGTCGCCGACCGAGCGACCGAGTTGGTCGGCCATCACGATGAGCACCAGCGAGGGCGGAATTGCCTGCGCCAAGGTGCCGGAGGCGGTGATCGTCCCGGCGGCGATGGCGCGGTTGTAACCGTAGCGCAGCATGATTGGCAGCGAGATCAGCCCCATTGCAATCACCGACGCGGCAACCACCCCGGTGGTCGCCGCCAGCAGGGCGCCGACGATGATCACGGCCAGCGCCAGCCCGCCGCGCAACGGGCCGAAGACCTGGCCGATCGACTCCAGCAGATCCTCGGCCATGCCGCTCTTCTGCAGGATGATGCCCATCAGCGTGAAGAAGGGAATGGCCAGCAGGGTATCGTTCTGCATGATGCCGAACAGGCGTAACGGCAAAGCCTGGAACAAGGTGGCCGGGAACAGCCCGGCCTCCATGCCGACGGTACCGAACAGCAGGCCGGTGGCGGCCAGCGCGAAGGCCACCGGAAAACCGGAGAGGAGGAAGAAAATCAAGCCCACGAACATCAGGGGGACAAAGTATTCGGCGATGAAGGCCATCAGCGCTTCTCCTCACGGGCACGACCGGCGTGCTCTTCGATTTCGTAGGACAGGACATCCTCCTCGGGGGCGTGCGGGTTGTGGCCGATAGGATCGGGGATCATTCCGGCGAGGAAGGCAAAACGCTTGATCAGTTCGGAGAGCGATTGCAGCATGAGCAAGGCAAACCCGACCGGCATCATCAGGTATACCGGCCAACGGATCAGCCCCCCGGCGTTTTGCGACATTTCCCCGCTAGCCCAGGCGCCAGTGAACAGCGGCCAGGAAAGGTCGATGAAAACCACGCAGAAAGGCCAGAGGATGAGCAGGATGCCGATGATGTCAATGAGATTGCGCACCTTGGGCGAGAAACGGTTGGACAGGAAATCGATGCGGACGTGGGCGTTCTTCATGAACACGAAGCCCGCGCCGAGCAGGAAGACCGCCGAGAACAGGTACCACTGGATTTCCAGGAAGGCATTGGAACCGATATTGAGCGTCTTGCGCACGACCGCGTTGCCGGCAGAAATCAGCACGGCAAGCAGGACCAGCCAGTAAATCAATTTCCCGAGACGTTCGCTGAACGCATCGATCAAACGCGACAGCACGAGCAGATACTGCATTGTCATCCTCCTCTGCCGCACGAAGGGCGGCATCTCTGCGTTGCAGTCTACCCACCGGCCAGTCGCACAAAAATTAGGGATAGCCCTGAGAGGCTGGAAGATGATTGGCGAACAGCCCCCACAAGCACCGGCAAACCGCTGGCCAGCTATCCAAAAGCCGGCTTTTCGCCGATAATTACGGCTTTTCAGCAGGCTGGATCCCGGATCATGAGCGTGAGCATTCCTCCCAAGTTCAACCCCCTGACCGGCGCCATCCGCGCGCTAGCCATGGACGCCGTCCAGCAAGCCAACTCCGGTCACCCGGGCGCGCCGATGGGCATGGCCGAGATCGCCGAAGTCCTGTGGCGGCGCCACCTGCGCCACAACCCGGCCAATCCGGCATGGCCCGACCGCGACCGCTTCGTGCTGTCAAACGGCCACGGTTCGATGCTGATCTACGCGCTGCTGCACCTGACCGGCTACGACGTCAGCATCGACGACCTGAAGAACTTCCGCCAGCTCCACGCCAAGACCCCGGGCCACCCGGAATACGGCTACACGCCGGGCGTCGAGACGACCACCGGGCCGCTCGGCCAGGGCATCACCAACGCCGTCGGCTTCGCGCTGGCCGAGAAGGTGCTGGCTGCCGAGTTCAACCGCCCCGGCCACGACATCGTCAACCACCACACCTACACCTTCCTCGGCGACGGCTGCCTGATGGAAGGCGTCTCGCATGAAGCCTGCTCGCTCGCCGGCACGCTTGGCCTGGGCAAGCTGATCGCCTTCTGGGACGACAACGGCATCTCGATCGACGGTCACGTCGAAGGCTGGTTCACTGACGACACGCCGAAACGCTTCGAGGCCTACGGCTGGCACGTCGTACCCAAAGTCGACGGCCACGACCCGGAAGCCATCGAACGCGCCCTGCTCGCCGCCAAGGCGGTGCATGACAAACCGAGCCTGATCTGCTGCCGCACCGTGATCGGCGCCGGCTCGCCGAACAAGCAGGGTAGCCACGACTGTCACGGCGCGCCGCTCGGCAAGGACGAGATCGCCGCCGCCCGCGCCTACATCGGCTGGAATTTCCCGCCCTTCGAAGTCCCCGGTGACGTCTATGCCGCCTGGAACGGCAAAGTCCGCGGCGCCGCCTTCCAGGAAAACTGGGAACGCCGTTTCGCCAAGTACCAGACCGAGTTCCCGGAACTCGCCGCCGAGTTCGAACGCCGCGTGATGCAGCGCCAACTGCCGGCCAGCTGGGAAGAAACCAAGGCCGCCTACCTCGCCACCTGCCGCGCCAAGGCCGAGAACATCGCCACGCGCAAGGCTTCGCAGAACGCCATCGCCGCGCTGGTCCCGGCGGTGCCGGAAATCTTCGGCGGCTCGGCCGACCTGGCCGGTTCCAACCTGACCTTCGTCAAAGGCAGCAAAGGCGTCACCAAGACTGAGGGCGGCAACTACTGCTACTACGGCGTGCGTGAATTCGGCATGACCGCCATCGCCAACGGCCTCGCGCTGCACGGCGGCCTGATTCCCTACACCGCGACCTTCCTGGTCTTCTCGGATTACGCGCGCAACGGCATCCGCATGGCGGCGCTGATGAAGCAGCGCCAGATCATGGTCTATACCCATGACTCCATCGGTCTCGGCGAGGACGGCCCGACCCACCAGCCGGTCGAGCACATCCCGTCGATGCGCATCATCCCGAACCTGGATGTCTGGCGCCCGGCCGACGCCACCGAAACCGCCATCGCCTGGATCTCGGGCGTCGAACGCCAGGACGGCCCGAGCCTGCTCGCCCTGTCGCGCCAGAACCTGCCGACCGTGACGCAGAACGCCGCCGACGCCGACATCGCCCGCGGCGGCTACGTACTGGCCGAAAACGCCGACGCGCAGATCACGCTGATCGCCACCGGCTCCGAGGTCAAGCTGGCGCTCGACGCGCAGGCCGCGCTGGCCGGCGAAGGCATCGCCGCGCGCGTCGTGTCGATGCCCTGCACCAATGTCTTCGACCGCCAGAGCGACGACTACAGGGCTTCGGTGCTTGGCACCTGCAAGAAGCGCATCGCCATCGAAGCGGCACATCCGGATTTCTGGCGCAAGTACGTCGGCCTGCACGGCGCGGTCATCGGTATCGACCGCTTCGGCGAATCGGCACCGGCCGGCCAGCTCTTCGAACAGTTCGGCTTCACCGTCGGCAACGTCGTCGCCACGGCGAAAAGCCTGTTGTCCTGATTTCAATACATCCAACGCAGAGAGGAAATAGATCCATGGCTATCAAGGTTGCAATCAACGGTTTCGGTCGTATCGGTCGCTGCACGCTGCGCGCCATTTACGAACAAGGATTGCAGAACGAATTCGACGTTGTCGCGATCAACGCCTCCGGCGACCTGGCGACCAACGCCCACCTGCTGAAGTACGACACGACACACGGCCGCTTCGGCACTTCCGTCGAAACCGAAGGTGAGAACTGCATCATCATCGACGGCAAGAAGATCGCCTTCTACTCGACCAAGAACCCCAAGGACATCAACTGGGCCGACCACGGCGTCGACGTCCTGCTCGAATGCACCGGCGCCTACACCTCCAAGGCCAAGGCCCAGGCACTGCTCGAACAAGGCGCCAAGCGCGTGCTGATCTCCGCCCCGGGCGGCGACGACGTCGACGGCACCATCGTCATGGGCGTCAACGAAGGCATCCTGACCCAGACGATGAGCGTCGTCTCCAACGCCTCGTGCACGACCAACTGCCTGGCGCCGGTGGCCAAGGTACTGTCCGACAACATCGGCATCAAGTCCGGCCTGATGACCACGGTGCACGCCTACACCAACGACCAGGTCACGGTGGACGTCCGCCACAAGGACCTGCGCCGCGCCCGTGCCGCCGCCGCCAACATCATCCCGACCAAGACCGGCGCCGCCAAGGCCGTCGGCCTGGTGCTGCCGCAACTGGTCGGCAAGTTCGACGGTTTCGCGCTGCGCGTGCCGACCATCAACGTGTCCCTCGTTGATTTGACCTTCACCGCCGAGCGCGCCACCACCAAAGACGAAATCAACGCGCTGATGACCGCTGCCGCCAACGGCCCGCTCAAGGGCATCATGGCGGTCAACACCGAGCCGCTGGTGTCGTCCGACTTCAACCACACCACGGTTTCCTCGACCTTCGACGCGACCCAGACCCGCGTCCTCAAGGCCGAAGACGGCTCGACCCTGGTCAAGGTCCTGGCCTGGTACGACAACGAGTGGGGCTACTCCTGCCGCATGCTCGACGCCGCCCGCGCCTGGATGGCTGCCAAGTAAACGAAGCAGGCTCAAGGAAACCGCCGGCAAGCCGGCGGTTTTTTTTCGCCCGGTTAATGCCAAGTGCTTATAATCGATTAAGCCAGATTTAATCCATTTACTGCACTATCAGTCTGCAAATCCATCGTCCCCTCGCATTGCCCAAAAATAGAGCAATTGCAATGCAGCAAGCTGACAATAATTTCACATTCCGGGAGGCGTCATGAGCTGGTTCGACAATCTTTCACTGCGTTACAAGCTGCTGATCAACTTTCTTGCCAGCGGCGGCATCCTGATCGCGGCGATCGTCTTCTCCGTCGTCGAATTGCGTTCGGCAGGCAGGGATATGGCCGAGCTTGCCGGCAACAGCCTGCCCTCGATCCAGGCGATCGGGGAAATCAGCCAGCTCCGACTGCGTTATCGCGTACGCAGCCTGGAATACATGTTGCCCGACACCCCGGAAGCCAAGGCCAAGCTGGCCAAGGATATGGGGAAGCTCGACGGTATGTTGCGCGAGGCCTTCGCCAGGTACGAAAAACTGATTTCCAGCGACAAGGAAAGGGAAGTCTACAAGGCCGCCATAGCTGCCGCCGACGACTACAAGGCCAGCGTCGAGAAGGCGGTTGCGCTGACCGTGGCGGGTGATGAAGCCGGCGCCCAGCAACTGCGCAAAACCGAGTGGGTGAAAAACGCCAACAAGCTGCGCGACCGCACCGACGAGTTGACCGACATCAACCGCCAGGCGGCCGACGCGCTGTCCGAACAGACCCAGAAGGACCTGGCCAGCGGACTGACCGGCGCCATCACCGCGCTGATCGGCGGCACCTTGATGGCCCTCCTCGTTTCCTATGTCGTCGCCCAGCGCATGGGCCATCAGCTTGACCAGGCCGTCGCCGCCACCGAGCGCATCGCCGAGGGCAACCTGACCGGCGACGTACCGGGCGGCGGCGCCGACGAAATCGGCAAGCTGCTGCGCGCGGTCGCCCACATGCAGCTCTCGCTGCGCAGCACCATCGGCGAATCGCTACGCGGGGCCGGCCAGGTGCTCGAAGCCTCCAAAGCCCTCAACCACTCGGTGCAGATGATCGACGAATCGGCGTCGATCCAGAGCTCCGCCGCCTCGGCAATCGCCGCCAACGTCGAGGAACTGACGGTGTCGATCAACCACGTTTCCGACAGCACCGGCGAAGCCGCCCGCCTCGCCGGGGAATCGGACAAGCAAGCCAGCCATGGTCGGCAGGCCATCGACGCACTGGTCGACCGCATCAATCAGGTGGCCGATGTCGTACGCGAGGCATCCGAGCAGATCACCAATCTCAAAAACGAATCCGAGAAGATCTCCAGCATCGTCTCGGTGATCCGCGACATTGCCGACCAGACCAACCTGCTCGCCCTGAACGCCGCCATCGAAGCCGCCCGCGCCGGCGAAAGCGGGCGTGGCTTTGCCGTCGTCGCCGATGAAGTGCGCAAGCTGGCCGAGCGCACCTCGGTGTCCACCGGAGAAATCGGCAAGATGGTCAATGCCATCCAGCAATCGACCGGCCAGGTGGTCAGCGGCGTCGCCCAGGGCGTCCAGCTCGCCGACAGCAGCGTTGAGCTGGCGCAGCAGGCCGGATCGGCGATCGCCGAGATGCGTGCGATGGCGCAGCAGGTCGCCGAGGTCATTAGCGATGTCGATAGCGGCCTGCGCGAACAATCGACCGCATCCACCGATGTCGCCGTCAAGATCGAACAGATCGCGACCCAGGCGGAAGAAGCCAGCGCCATCGCGCACGAGACTTCGCAAGCCTCGACCTCTCTCGACAGCACCGCCCGCCAGTTGCAGGCCGCGGTGTCCCGCTTCCGTATCTGATGGCGGCGATGCCCGATGGCTCAAATCGCATCCGCCAGCCAAACGGCCAAAGCCCGGCGGCGGCCCGTCGTCGCCAGCACTGACGAAACCGCCGCCTCGCTCTCCCCGGCGATGCAGCGGATCGTTTCGCTGCTGCGAGCAAAAACCCCCCTCTCTCCCAAGGAGATCGCGCGCGACGCCTTCATCGCCCTGACCACCCTCGAAGGCGGCGGATACCTCAAAAAGATGAAAGGCCTTGGGCTGATTCGCATCGAAGGCTGGCTGAAAAACCACAACGGTTTTACCACGCCGCTTTATGCGTTGGGCCGAGGAACGGATTGCCCCCGTCCGAAATTCGCGTCGATTGACCGGGACTCCCGCGGCATGGCGAAAATCGTCGCCATCCTCAATACCCGAAGCAAGCTGGACTACCGGGAAATCGCCAAGCTGGCCGGCATCTCCGCCAACACGATCAAGAACGCCAAATACATGGATTCGCTCCTGGAACAAGGAAGAGTCCATGTGGCAGCTTGGCGGCGCGGCCGCAACGGCCACCTCTACCCGCTCTTCAACGCCGGCGCCGGCGAAAGCGCAGTCAGGCCGGAACAACTGAGCCGGCAGGAAATCATGCAGCGCCATCGAACCCGCCAAAAAATCCTCTCCGGAAAAGCGACTGCCTTTGATTGCCAACTGAAATCCCTGCCCCTGGCTGGCCCGCCAGTTACTCCATGAGGCAGCTCGGACAGCCAGGCGCCTCCATTTGTCACGCGTACCCGGAATCCATGCCGTGCTGGTAAAATTGCGGCTTGACCATCCGCGTCGCACCACCGTACTTGCCTGCCAACTTTCCGTCCCCTGAAGTGCTGCGTCTCGCCATCAATGGCTACGGCCGGATCGGTCGCTGCTTCCTGCGTGCGCTGCACGAATCTTCGGCCAACCGGCGTTTCGAGGTCGTCGCCATCAATGAGCCGGCCAACCTCGACAGCATCGCCTACCTCACCCGCTACGACTCGACGCACGGCCGTTTCCCGGCCGAAATCGGGCTCGGCGAGGGACGCCTGTTCATCGATGGTCGGCCGATCGCCCTCAGCCATGCGCGCACGCCGGAGGAGGTCGACTGGGGCGAGCATGGCATCGACCTGCTGGTCGAATGCTCCGGCGCCTACGGCCGGCGCAACGAGCTGACGCGCTTCCTCGCCGCCGGCTGCCCGCGCCTGCTCCTCTCGCACCCCGGCCACAGCGCCGATGACGTCGATGCCACCATCGTCGCCGGCATCAACCAGCACGCGCTGGACGGCGAGCAGCGCCTGGTTTCCGCCGCCTCGTGCACGACCAACGCGATCGTCCCGGTGCTCGACCTGCTCGACCGCGAAATCGGCGTCGACCAGGCGCTGCTCACCACGCTGCACTCGGTGATGAACGACCAGCCGCTGATCGACGGCTATCACCACGACGACCTGCGCCGCACCCGTTCGGCGATGCAGTCGATCATCCCGGTGTCGACCGGTCTGGCGCGCGGCATCGAGCGCCTGCTGCCGCAACTGGCCGGCCGCGTGCACGCCAAGGCGATCCGGGTGCCGACGCTGAACGTCTCGGCGATCGACCTCACCGTGCACACCCGTCAGGCGGTTTCGGTCAAGCTCATCAACCGGCTGCTCGGCGACGCCGCCGCCGGCCCGCTGCGCGGCCGCCTGGCCTGCTCCGACCAGGCGCACGCGTCGATCGACTTCAACCACGACCCGCACTCGGCGATCGTCGACGGCAGCCAGACGCGCACCGCCGGCAGCCACCTGCTGAATCTCTTCGTCTGGTTCGACAACGAATGGGGATTCGCCAACCGCATGCTCGAAGTGGCCGACCACTGGTCGCACCACTGGACCGATCACCAACAATAACCCCTTGGAGAAGACCATGAACGTCATCAAGCTGACCGACCTCGATGTTTCCGGCAAGCGCGTATTCATCCGTGCCGACCTCAACGTGCCGCAGGACGAAGCCGGCAACATCACCGAGGACACGCGCATCCGCGCCTCGCTGCCGTCGATCCGCTACTGCCTGGAAAAGGGCGCCGCGGTGATGGTCACCTCACACCTCGGTCGCCCGACCGAAGGCCAGCTCAACCCGGAAGACAGCCTGATGCCGGTCGCCGTGCGTCTCGGCCAGATGCTGCACCTGCCGGTGCGCCTGGTCGCCGACTGGGTCGATGGCGGTTTCGAGGTCAAGCCGGGCGAGGTCGTGCTGCTTGAGAACTGCCGCGTCAACAAGGGCGAGAAGAAGAACAACGACGAGCTGGCGCAGAAGATGGCCAAGCTCTGCGACATCTACGTCAATGACGCCTGCGGCACCGCCCACCGCGCCGAAGCCACCACCCACGGCATGGCCAAGTACGCGCCGGTCGCCTGCGCCGGCGTGCTGATGGGCGCCGAGATCGATGCCCTGTCCAAGGCGCTGCACGAACCGAAGCGGCCGCTGGTGGCGATCGTCGGCGGCTCCAAGGTTTCGTCCAAACTGACCATCCTGCGTTCGCTGGCCGACAAGGTCGACCAGTTGATCGTCGGCGGCGGCATCGCCAACACCTTCCTGCTCGCCTCCGGCAAGCGCATCGGCGAATCGCTGGCCGAGCCCGACCTGGTCAAGGAAGCGCACGCCATCATGGACATCATGAAAGCCCGCGGCGCCGAAGTACCGCTGCCGACCGACGTTGTCGTCGCCGACGAAGTCTCCGCCCTGGCCCGCGCCAACAAGATCTGCATCGACGATGTCAGCGCCCACGACCGCATCCTCGACGTCGGCCCGAAGAGCGCCGTCAAGCTCGCCGAAATCGTCGCCAACGCCGGCACCATCGTCTGGAACGGCCCGGTCGGCGTCTTCGAACTGCCGCAGTTTGCCGGCGGCACCAAGATGCTGGCTTCGGCCATCGCCCACTCGGAAGCCTTCTCGATCGCCGGCGGCGGCGATACGCTGGCCGCCATCGCCAAGTTCAACATCGCCGACGACGTCGGCTACATCTCGACCGGCGGCGGCGCCTTCCTGGAATTCCTCGAAGGCAAGACGCTGCCGGCGATTGCCGTCCTCGAACAACGCGCCGCCGGCTGAGCGCGATGAGCGACAAGCGCCGAATCCTGATCGCCGATCCTTCGCGGGTAGCCAGGACGGCGCTCGTCAGGCTACTGCGCGAGGACTTCGACATCCGCGAGGAAGGCGACGGCGAATCGGCCTGGCAGACGCTGGTGCTCGACGCTTCGATCGTCGCCGTCGTCTCCAGCATCAGCCTGCCACGCCTGAGCGGTTACGAGCTGTTGTCGCGCCTGCGCCAGAACCGCCTGCGTCGGCTCGCCGACCTGCCCTTCTTCCTCCTCATCTCGAAGGACGAAACCGCCCCCAACCGCGAGGAGGCCAAGGAGCGCGGCGTCAGTGACTTCATCGTGCGCGGCGGCAGTGCCGATGACATCCGCCGCCGCATCTGCCGCTTGGTCAATTGGGATATCGAAGCCGTCCCCGACGACGCCGACAGCCAGGCAGCCTTCGGCAACCGCACCCAGGCCTGCCGCCATCTATGCAACCAGATGGCGGAAATTGCCGATCCGGAAACGTGGTCGGCCAGCGTGCTGGCTTTCGGGCTGGAGAGCGAAGCGGCGATCAGCGAACGCTTCGGCGCGGCGATCATGCAGGACATCGGCCAGCGTTTCGCGCGGGTGATCCGCGCCAAGCTCGGCCCGCGCGACCTGATTGCCCACCTCGGCGGCTCGACCTATGTCGTCGCCTCGCCCGGCACCAGCCCGGCGACGGCGACCGCCTTCGCCCAGCGCGTGTGCAGCGCCCTCGGCGAGAGCCGCATCCGGATCGCCGAAACAACGGTACAGGTCGCCGTCAGCGCCGGTCTCGCCGCCCTGCCGGCGGAACGCGGCAAATCGGCTGCGCAGTTGATCGAAATGGCGGTCAGCCGCCTCGAACTCGCCCGCCAGACCCCTGGCGGCCATGTCATCAGCAGCGACCCGCCGGCCGACGACCCCTTCGCCCGCATCCAGGCCCTGCTGCGCCAGGAAAACACCCGCGAGCAACTGGGCGAAACCGGCCAGCAACTGCTGCCCATCCTGCGCCTGCTCGAACAGCAGTTCCATTTCGGCCTCCCCCTGGCACAAATGGAGGAACAGCTCCGGAAATACGCCAGTCATCAGCCTGACCCAGAATGAATCGTCGTAGCAAGACAGAATAACCACACCTATAGACAGGAAGAGACAATGTCCCGCCATACCAAGATCGTCGCCACCCTCGGCCCCGCCTCGTCGTCTCCGGAAGTCCTGGAGCGCATGGTGCAGGCCGGCATCGATGTCGTCCGCATGAACTTCTCGCACGGCACCGCCGCCGACCACAAGGCCAGGGCCGAAGGCATCCGCGCCGCCGCCGCCAAACACGGCCGCGTCGTCGGCATCCTCGGCGACCTGCAGGGGCCGAAGATCCGTGTCGGCAAGTTCGAGAACAACCGCATCACGCTCACCGCCGATGCCCATTTCATCCTCGACGCCGCCTGCCCGCTCGGCAATCAGGAACGGGTCGGCCTCGACTACAAGGACCTGCCGAAGGACGTCGTCCCCGGCGACATCCTGCTGCTCGACGACGGCCGTCTCAAGCTCACGGTCGAAGCCGTGCGCGGCACCGAAATCCACACCCGCGTGCTGGTCGGCGGTGAGCTGTCGAACAACAAGGGGATCAACCGCCAGGGCGGCGGCCTGACCGCGCCGGCGCTGACCGCCAAGGACATGGACGACATCAAGACCGCCGCCGAGATCGGCGTCGATTTCGTCGCCGTCTCCTTCCCCAAGAGCGCCGCCGACATGTACATGGCGCGCCAGTTGCTGCGCGCCGCCGGCAGCGAAGCCGTGCTGATCGCCAAGATCGAACGCGTCGAAGCCGTCGACAACATGGCCGAGATCCTCGATGCCTCGGACGGCGTCATGGTCGCCCGCGGCGACCTCGCGGTCGAAGTCGGCGATGCCGCCGTGCCGGCGCTGCAGAAGAAGATGATCCGCATGGCGCGCGACAAGAACAAGCTGGCGATCACCGCGACGCAGATGATGGAATCGATGATCCATTCGCCGGTGCCGACCCGCGCCGAAGTCTCCGACGTCGCCAACGCCGTCCTCGACGGTACCGACGCCGTGATGCTGTCGGCCGAAACCGCCGCCGGCAAGTACCCGGTCGAGACCGTCGAATCGATGGCGCGCATCTGCGTCGAAGCCGAACGCTCGGCCGAAGTCACGCTCGACCGCGAATTCCTCGACCGCGTGTTCACCCGCATCGACCAGTCGATTGCCATGGCCGCGATCTGGACCGCGCATCACCTCAAGGTCAAGGCGATTGCCGCGCTGACCCAATCCGGTTCGACCGCGCTGTGGATGAGCCGCCTCAACTGCGGCGTGCCGATCTACGCGCTGACCCCGGATGCCGCCGCGATCGGCCGCATGGCGCTGTACCGCGAAGTCCGCCCGCTGCTCATGCAACAGCAGCACACCGAGCGCGACCAGTTGCTGGCCGAAGCCGAAGCCCTGCTCATCGAGCGCGGCATCGTCGAGCGCGGCGACCTGATCGTGCTCACCATCGGCGAACCGATCGGCAGCATCGGCGGTACCAACACGCTGAAGATCGTGCGCGTCGGCGAGCATCTGCCGACCCGTCCGTAATAAAATAGCCGGTTAATTCAGCGACCCAACTTTCCAGGAGTTCCCATGCCGCTCGTCTCCCTGCGCCAACTGCTCGACCACGCCGCCGAACACGACTACGGTCTACCCGCCTTCAACGTCAATAACATGGAGCAGGTCTGGGCCATCATGGAAGCTGCCGCCCAGCTCGACGCCCCGGTGATCATGCAGGCCTCGGCCGGTGCCCGCAAATACGCCGGCGAACCCTTCCTGCGCCACCAGATCCTGGCCGCGCTCGAAGCCTACCCGCACATCCCCATCGTCATGCACCAGGACCACGGGCAAAGCCCGGCCGTCTGCATGGCGGCAATCAAGTCCGGCTTCTCGTCGGTGATGATGGACGGCTCGCTGGAAGCCGACGGCAAGACCGTCGCCAGCTTCGAATACAACGTCGAAGTGACCCGCAAGGTGACCGAACTGGCGCACAGCATCGGCGTCTCCGTCGAAGGGGAACTGGGCGTGCTCGGCTCGCTGGAAACCATGAAGGGCGACAAGGAAGACGGCCACGGCGCCGAAGGCACGATGACCCGCGAACAACTGCTGACCGACGTCGAGCAGGCCGCCGACTTCGTCCGCCAGACCAACTGCGACGCCCTCGCCATCGCCATCGGCACCAGCCACGGCGCCTACAAGTTCACCAAGAAGCCGACCGGCGACATCCTCGCCATCGACCGCATCGCCGAAATCCACGCCCGCATCCCGAACACCCACCTGGTCATGCACGGCTCCTCCAGCGTGCCGCAGGAACTGCTCGCCGAAATCCGCGAATTCGGCGGCGACATGAAGGAAACCTACGGCGTGCCGGTCGAGGAGATCGTCAAGGGCATCAAGCACGGCGTGCGCAAGGTCAACATCGACACCGACATCCGCCTCGCGATGACCGGCGCCATCCGCCGCTACATGGCCGAGAATCCGGGCAAGTTCGACCCGCGCGACTACCTCAAGCCGGCCCGCGAAGCCGCCAAGAAGATCTGCCTCGCCCGTTTCGAAGCCTTCGGCTGCGCCGGCCAGGCGAGCACGATCAAGCCGGTATCGCTGGACAAGATGGCCGACCGCTACGCCAAGGGCGAGCTGAACCAGATCGTCAGGTAAGCTGTTTTCCCCCGTTTGACCATAACAGCCGCCTGCGGGCGGCTGTTTTTCTGAGCTGGACTCACTCCGTCATTTTCGCGATTGCCTTGACGGCCAGACCGCCACCGGGAACCACGCCGCCGGCCACTTCCGCCCCAAGCTCGAAGAGCATTTCCCGGGTCATCACGCGATCGAGCCGATCCTTGAACCACTGGCCGTTCTCCACGGTTTCCCCAGTCAGACCGTCAACCTCGATCACGCCTCGCCGGTCGGCTGAACTCCAGACGAATTCAAACGCGAAAACCGGTCGAAAATAGAGGTGCAGCTTCTCGAACGCCAGCCGGTCGGAAAAAATGGCGTGCGCATTCATCGCCTCGCCAGTCAGTTTCGCCTGTGCCATCTGTGCCACGGCAGCAAGCGGCACAAGGGGCGTCAGCGCCTCCGGCTTGTCTACAGCGTCGACTTCCTGAAATTTGTATTTACGGATGTAGGCATCAAGCATCGACGGCTTGATATCGCGGCTCAGGCCATCGACATGGCTTTCGAAGTCCAGTTTCCGGTGGCACTTCTCCTGAACATGCAGGTCAATCCTCGCTTTCTCGCCCTGGCGAGTGACCTCGTAATCCTGCTCCAGGATAGTGATCGCCTTGGCATAGGGATTGTGCACTGCCACCGGATAAACCAGTTCGCAGGCATAGTCCACCGCGCGTTGCGCCACCACGTGCCAGAAGGGCTCGTAACGGAGCACCTCCTTCGCCAGCATCACCGTTTCTTCCCGCGGTCGGTTGAGAGGATTGAGTCGGGCCAACATACCGAAAGCACCGAGCTTCTTTTTTTCCGCCTGTTCCTGAGCTGCCCGTAACGGGTAGACCTCGTCGAAGACGAATACCCGGTAAGCGCCTTGCGCTATTTCGATCCTGTTATCCAAATCCGCCCCCTAGCTAGCAATCCTGCGGAAATATTGCATGGATTGGCAAAAAAATACAGGCGAATGCTGGCGCTCGCGCTACTCGCTTTCCGCCAGGCGCAAGGCAACCCGCAAATCAGCAACCAGCGCGTCGCAGTCGGCGGCGCGCAGCGGTTCGCCCTCGTTGTAGCCGTAGGGCACGCAGTACACCGCACAACCGGCGTTGCGGGCGGTTTCGATATCGTGTTTCGAGTCGCCGATGTGCAGGTTGCTCGCCGGTTCGCAGCCGAGCGCCGCGCAAGCATGGAGCAGCGGCGCCGGATGCGGCTTGCGCTGCGGGGTGGTGTCGCCGGAGACGACGACCTGGAAGTAATGGGCGATACCGGTGCGTTCGAGCAGGACTTCGGTGAACGCCGCCGGTTTGTTGGTCACCACGGCGAGCGGCAGGCCGGTGGCGTGCCAGGCGGCGAGGCCTTCGCGGACGCCGGGGAAGAACTGCGCCTGGCGCCCGTTGACCGCCGCGTAGTGGCGCTGGAAGGCGGCAATGCCCTGCGCCTGCAGCGCCGGATCGGGCGCCGCTTCCCAGGTCAGGCAGCGTTCGACCAGCACCGCCATGCCACGCCCGACGAAACGCCGGATTTCTTCTTCACTGCGCGGCGGCTGGCCGAGTTCGGCGAGCATCAGGCGGCAGGCTTCGGCGAGGTCGGCAACGGTGTCGAGCAGGGTGCCGTCGAGGTCGAAGGTGATCGAGCGGAATTTCATGGGCGGTCCTTGAGCGCCGCGCGCAGCGCGGCAATGATCGTATCGTAGCGGTGCGGGTCGTCGTCGCGACCGGCGCCGAATACCGCCGAGCCGGCGACGAAGGCATCGACGCCGGCACTGGCGATCTGCGCAATATTACCCGGATTGACCCCGCCGTCGATTTCGAGGCGGATGCGCCGGCCGCTGTCGCGCTCGTAGGCATCGAGTTTGGCCCTGGCCTGGCGCGCCTTGGCCAGCGTGCCGGGGATGAACTTCTGGCCGCCGAAGCCGGGGTTGACGCTCATCAGCAGGACGACGTCGATCTTGTCGAGGACGTAGTCGAGATGGTCGAGCGGCGTCGCCGGGTTGAACACCAGGCCGGCCTGGCAGCCGCCGTCGCGGATCAGCGACAGCGTGCGGTCGATGTGTTCGGAGGCTTCCGGGTGGAAGGTGATGAGGTTGGCGCCGGCCTTCACGAAATCGGGGACGATGCGGTCGACCGGCTTGACCATCAGATGCACGTCGATCGGCGCGTCGGTACAGGGGCGGATCGCCTCGCAGACCAGCGGGCCGATGGTCAGGTTGGGGACGTAGTGGTTGTCCATCACGTCGAAGTGGATCCAGTCGGCGCCGGCGGCGATGACGTTGGCCACTTCCTCGCCCAGGCGGGCGAAATTGGCGGAAAGTAGGCTGGGGGCGATGATGAAATCACGGGCGGACATGGTTGCGCTCCAGAAAAACAGGGGAAAAAAAGACCCCGACGAGCGGGGTCGAAACGACGCAAGGGCCGTGCAGAGTTCGGTAATGCGGTTCAGCGATAGGCGGCGGCCATCCTTTCCAGCGACAGCGGCTTGATCTTGCTCGCCTGCCCGGACGAACCGAAGGCTTCGAAACGCAAGCGACAGATGTCGCGGGCGGCCACGACGGCAGCCTTGAGGAAGGCGCGCGGGTCGAATTCTTCCGGTCTTTCGGCCATCGCCTGGCGCATCGCGCCGGTCATCGCCAGCCGGATGTCGGTGTCGATATTGACCTTGCGCACACCATGGCGGATGCCCTCGACGATTTCCTCGACCGGCACGCCGTAGGTTTCCTTGATCGCCCCGCCGTAGCGGCGGATCACCGCCAGCCATTCCTGCGGCACGCTGCTCGATCCGTGCATCACCAGGTGGGTGTTGGGAATGCGCGCGTGGATCGCCTTGATGCGGTCGATAGCAAGGATCTCGCCGGTCGGCGGCCGGGTAAACTTGTAGGCGCCGTGGCTGGTGCCGATGGCGATGGCCAGGGCATCGACGCCGGTCTTGGCGACGAAGTCGGCCGCCTCTTCCGGGTCGGTCAGCATTTGCGAATGATCGAGCTTGCCGGCGGCGCCGACGCCGTCTTCCTCGCCGGCCTCGCCGGTTTCCAGCGAGCCCAGGCACCCCAGTTCGCCTTCGACCGAGACGCCGATGGCGTGCGCCATCTCGACCACCTTGCGCGTGGTTTCGACGTTGTAGGCATAGGTGGTCGGCGTCTTGCCGTCCTCACCCAGCGAACCATCCATCATCACGCTGGAGAAACCGCTGCGCATCGACTGCTGGCAGACCGCCGGCGAGGTGCCGTGATCCTGGTGCAGGCAGACCGGAATTTCCGGGTACTGCTCGATCGCCGCTTCGACCAGCTTCCTCAGGAAAGGCTCGCCTGCATATTTGCGGGCGCCGGCCGAAGCCTGCAGGATCACCGGGCTGTCGCAGGCCGCCGCCGCCTGCATGATGGCGTGGATCTGCTCCATGTTGTTGACGTTGAAGGCCGGCAGGCCGTAATCGTGCTCGGCCGCGTGGTCGAGCAATTGACGAAGCGAGATCAGTGCCATGCGTTTTCCTTTTGCGGATGGTGGCGGGTCGCCGCCGCTTCGAGCGCGGCGACGGCGGGCAGCGGCTTGCCTTCGAGGAATTCGAGGAAGGCGCCACCGCCGGTGGAGATGTAGTCGATACGTTCGCCGACGCCGAACTGGCCGATCGCGGCCAGGGTGTCGCCACCGCCGGCCACCGAGAAGGCCGGCGAATCGGCGATGGCGCGGGCCAGCGCCGCGGTGCCGGCAGCGAATTGCGGGAACTCGAAGACGCCGAGCGGCCCGTTCCAGACGATGGTAGCGGCACCCTGCAGGATGCCGGCAATCTCGCACGCGCTGCGCGGGCCGACGTCGAAGATCATGTCGTCGGCACCGACCGCGTCGACCGGGCGCAAGCTTGCCTCGGCATTGGCCGAGAACTCCCCGGCGACGACGACGTCCTCGGGCAGCGGAACGGACGCGCCGCGCGCCGCCATCATGGCCATGATCGCCCGCGCTTCGTCGACCAGGTCGGGTTCGGCCAGCGACTTGCCGATCGGCTTGCCGGCGGCGAGCAGGAAGGTGTTGGCGATGCCGCCGCCGACGATCAGGCGGTCGACGCGGGCGGCGAGCGAACGCAGGATGGACAGCTTGGTGGACACCTTGGAACCGCCGACGATCGCCACCAGCGGCCGGCGCGGCGCCTCGAAGGCCTGGCCGAGGGCATCGAGTTCGGCGGCCAGCAGCGGACCGGCGCAGGCCAGCGGCGCGTAGCGGGCGACGCCGCAGATGCTTGCCTCGGCACGGTGGGCGGCGCCGAAGGCGTCGTTGACATAGACGTCGCAGAGCGCGGCGATGCGTTCGGCGAGCGCCGGATCGTCGGCCTTCTCGCCGACGTTGCCGCGGCAGTTCTCGAGCAGGACGATCTGCCCGGGCTTGACGCTCCAGCCGTCGGCCAGCCAGTTCCTGACCAGCGGCACCGGCCGGCCGAGCGCTTCGGCCAGGCGTTCGGCGACCGGCGCCAGCGTGTCGCCCGGTTGCAGCGCGCCCTCCTTCGGACGGCCGAAATGCGAGGTCACCATCACCGCCGCGCCGGCGTCGAGCGCCAGCCGCATCGCTGCCAGCGAGGCGACGATGCGCGTCTCGTCGGTGATCCGCCCGGCGTCGTCGGTCGGCACGTTGAGGTCGGCGCGGATCAGCACTCGCTTGCCGGCAAGGTCGACCTCGGTCATGCGCAGAAAAGTCGTCATCGCCGCCCCCTCAGTGCGCGACATGGCGCGCCAGGCGCAGCATGTTGCAGGTGTAGCCGTACTCGTTGTCGTACCACGAGACGACCTTGACGAAGCTGGGATCGAGCGCGATGCCGGCCTCGGCGTCGAAGATCGACGGTTGCGGGCAACCGCGGAAATCGGTCGACACCACCGCCTGGTCGGTATAGGCGAGGACGCCCTTGAGCGGTCCGGCGGCGGCTTCGCGCATGGCCTCGCAGATCTCGGCATAGGACGCGCTGCTCGCCAGTTCGACGGTCAGGTCGACCACCGAGACGTCCGGCGTCGGTACCCGGAACGCCATGCCGGTCAGCCGTCCGTTGAGCGCCGGGATGACCTTGCCGACCGCTTTCGCGGCGCCGGTCGAGGACGGAATGATGTTGTCCAGGATGCCGCGACCGCCGCGCCAGTCCTTGCCGGACGGGCCGTCGACCGTCTTCTGGGTGGCGGTCGCCGCATGCACCGTGCTCATCAGGCCGCGTTTGATGCCGAAACGGTCGTTGAGGACCTTGGCCACCGGCGCCAGGCAGTTGGTCGTGCACGACGCTGCCGAAAGAATCGCCTGACCGGCGTAGCTGTCGTGATTGACGCCATAGACGAACATCGGCGTGTCGTCCTTCGACGGCGCCGTCTGCACGACCTTGCGCGCCCCGGCGGCAATATGCGCCTGGCAGCTTTCCTGGGTGAGGAAGAAGCCGGTCGCCTCGATCACCAGATCGACGCCGAGTTCGCCCCAGTTCAGCCGGGCCGGGTCACGTTCGGCGCTGAGCCGGATGCGCCGGCCATTGACCAGCAAGTCCTTGCCATCGACGACGACCTCGCCGCCGAAGCGGCCATGCACCGAGTCGTGTTTGAGCAGATAGGCGAGGTAGTCGGCGTCGAGCAGGTCGTTGATGCCGACCACCTCGAGACCGGAAAACTCGTCTTCCTGGGCGATGGCGCGCAAGGCCATGCGTCCGATACGGCCGAAGCCGTTGATTGCCACCCGTATTGGCATGGGTTGTCTCCTGATTTTGAATGAAAATCGGTGGCTGCCGGGGCGCTCAGAAGTCGCCGTCGCTGCCGCTCTCGCGGGCGATGGTTTCGACGACGACGCTCGCCAGATGCGCGGCGGTCAGCTTGAAATGTTCGTAGAGGACGGGGGCCGGGGCGGAGGCGCCGAAGCTGTCGATGCCGACCACTTCGCCGACCAGGCCGACGTACTTGCGCCAGGGATCGGGATGCGCCGCCTCGATGGCGATGCGCACCACGTCCGGCGGCAGCACTGCCTTCTTCCACGCCGTTTTCTGGCGGTCGAAGCGCTCGCAACAGGGCATCGAGACGACGCGCACGGCAACGCCGTGGGCAGCCAGCTCGCGCTGCGCGGCCAGCGCGATGCCGACCTCCGAGCCGGTGGCGAGGATCACCGCCTGCAGCGGGCCGTCCGCTTCGCGCAGGACGTAGCCGCCGCGGGCAATCTCATCGGCCCGGCCGGGGCGGTCGCCGCATTGGTCGAGATTCTGCCGCGACAGGAACAGGGCGCTCGGCCCATCGCGGCGCTCCAGCGCTTCGGCCCAGGCGACCGCCGTTTCCAGTTCGTCGCAGGGGCGCCAGACATCGAGACCGGGAATCAGGCGCAGGCTGCCGACATGCTCGATCGGCTGGTGCGTCGGGCCGTCCTCGCCGAGGCCGATGGAATCGTGGGTCAGCACATGGACGACGCGCTGCTGCATCAGCGCACTCATGCGGATGGCGTTGCGCGAGTAATCGGAGAAGACGGCGAAGGTGCCGCCATAGGGAATCAACCCGCCGTGCAGGGCGACGCCGTTCATGATCGCCGCCATGCCGAATTCGCGCACGCCGTAGGACAGGTAGTTCGCCGTCTTGTCGCCGGCCGCGTGCCAGGCGACGCTGCCTTTGCCGGCGGTCAGGTTGGAGCCGGTGAGGTCGGCCGAACCGCCGAGCAGTTCGGGAACGCGCTCGATCAGGAAATCGAGGCAGTTCTGCGACGACTTGCGGCTGGCGATGCCGCCGGTCTTGGCTGCCGCCTGGGCGAGCAGTTCGGCCCGGATTTCCGGCCAGGCTTCCGGCAGGCCGCCGGCCTGGGTGCGCTCGAATTCGGCGGCCAGCGCCGGATAGGCGGCGCGGTAGGCGGCGAAGCGCTGTTGCCATGCGGCCTCCGCCGCCGCGCCGCTGGCGCGGGCGTCCCAGGCGGCGCGCAGCGCCTCGGGAATCTCGAACGGCGCGTGTGGCCAGCCGAGCGCGGCGCGGGTGGCGGCGACTTCCGCGGCGCCGAGCGGCGCGCCATGCACGTCGTGCGTGCCGGCCTTGTTCGGCGAGCCCCAGCCGATCTGCGTGCGGCAGACGATCAGCGTCGGCCGGCCGCGCGACTGGCGGGCCTCGGCTGTCGCCGCGGCGATGGCAACCGGATCGTGGCCGTCGAGCGGGCCGATGACGTCCCAGCCGTAAGCGCGGAAGCGGGCAACGGTGTCGTCGCGGAACCAGCCTTCGACGTGGCCGTCGATGGAAATCCCGTTGTCGTCGTAAAAGGCGACCAGCTTGTCCAGCCCCCAGACGCCGGCCAGGGCGCAGGCTTCGTGGCTGATCCCTTCCATCAGGCAGCCGTCGCCAAGGAAGACCCAGGTGCGGTGATCGACGATGCTGTGGCCGGGGCGGTTGTAACGCTGCGCCAGCAGCTTCTCGGCGAGCGCCATGCCGACCGCGTTGCTGATGCCCTGGCCGAGCGGCCCGGTGGTCGTCTCGACGCCCGGCGTGTGGTGGACTTCCGGATGGCCGGCGGTCTTGCTGCCGAACTGGCGGAAGCGCTTGAGTTCATCGAGCGGCAGGTCGTAGCCGCTCAGGTGCAATAGCGCGTAGAGCAGCATCGAGCCGTGGCCGTTCGACAGCACGAAGCGGTCGCGGTCGGCCCACTGCGGGTTGGCAGGGTTGTGGCGCAGATGGTCGCGCCACAGGACTTCGGCGATGTCCGCCATGCCCATCGGCGCGCCGGGGTGGCCGGATTTGGCCTGCTCGACGGCGTCGATGGCGAGGAAACGCAGGGCGTTCGCCAGGTCGCGGCGGAAGGTGGTGGTCGTCATGTCTCTCTCCATGGCTGAAATATCCGTCCGTCTCAGGCGCGCCGCTTCTGGTCCATCAGACGCAGGATCATCGGCGTGAAGATCATCTGCATCGCCAGCCCCATCTTGCCGCCGGGCACGACCAGGGTGTTCGGGCGGGTCATCATCGAACCGTGCAGCATGTTGATCAGGTACTGGAAGTCGATCCCCTTCGGGTTGGCGAAGCGGATCACCACCATGCTTTCGTCGGCCGACGGGATGTCGCGGGCGATGAAGGGGTTAGAGGTATCGACGATGGGCACGCGCTGGAAATTGACGTGGGTGCGGCCGAACTGCGAGCAGATGTGGTTCACGTAGTCGGGCATCCGGCGCAGGATGGTATCGACCACCGCTTCCTGCGAGTAGCCGCGCATCTTCTGGTCGCGGTGCAGTTTCTGGATCCACTCCAGGTTGATGATCGGCACGACGCCGACGCAGAGATCGACCTGGGCGGCGATGTCGATGCCGTCGCCGCTCCAGGCGCCGTGCAGGCCTTCGTAGAACATCAGGTCGGTGGCGGCCGGGATGTCCTGCCAGGGCGTGAAGGTGCCGGGCTCCTGCTGCCAGGGCGCGGCCTCGGCGGCGTCGTGCAGGTACTTGCGCACCTTGCCGCTGCCGTTTTTGCCGTAGCTCATGAAGAGGTCCTGCAGCTCCTCGAGCAGGTTGGCTTCCGGGCCGAAGTGGCTGAAATTGACGTTGCCCTGTTCCCCCTGCGCCTTCATCTCGGCGCGCATCGACAGCCGGTCGTAGCGATGGAAGGAATCGCCCTCGACGATCTGGGCGTTGATCTTCTCGCGCCGGAAGATGTGCTGGAAACTCTGCATCACCGTGCTGGTGCCGGCGCCGGACGAACCGGTGATGGCGATGATCGGATGTTTGACGGACATGGCGGGAACTCCGGGAATGAGGAAGACGGTGGGCTAGTCGCGGAACAGCGAGCGTTCGGCGAACAGCGGCGAGGCGTAGGGACGGTCGGTACCGGCGTCGAACTCCTGGTGGTAGCGTTCGAGCCGTTCGACTTCCTCGCGCGAACCGAGGATCACCGGCACGCGCTGGTGCAGCGCTTCCGGCGCGACGTCGAGGATGCGCTCGCGGCCGGTGCTGGCGGCGCCGCCCGCTTGCTCGATCAGCATCGCCATCGGGTTGGCTTCGTAGAGCAGACGCAGGCGCCCCGGCTTGCCCGGGTCCTTGCTGTCCTTGGGATACATGAAGATGCCGCCGCGCATCAGGATGCGATGCACTTCGGCAACCATCGAGGCGATCCAGCGCATGTTGAAATCGGCCCCGCGCACGCCAGTCTTGCCCGCCTTGCACTCGGCGACGTAACGCTGCACCGGCGGCTCCCAGAAGCGCTCGTTGGAGGTGTTGATGGCGAACTCGCGGGTCGCTGCCGGCACGCGGATGTCGGCATGGGTGAGGATGAAGTTGCCGCTCTCGCGGTCCAGCGTGAAGGCGTGGGTACCGGTGCCGACGCTCAGCACCAGCATGGTCGCCGGCCCGTAGATGGCGTAGCCGGCGGCCACCTGTTCGGCGCCAGGACGCAGGAAATCGGCCGGCGTCGCGTCACCGGCCTGCGGCCGCTGCAGGATCGAGAAAATGGTGCCGACCGAGACGTTCACGTCGCTGTTCGACGAGCCGTCGAGTGGGTCGAAAACCAGCAGGTAGCGGCCGCGCGGGTAGGCATCGGGGATAGCGTAGGGTTCGTCCATCTCCTCCGACGCCATGCCGGCGAGCTGGCCGCCCCATTCGCAGTGGCGCAGGATGGCCTCGTTGGCGAGGACGTCGATCTTCTTCTGCTCTTCGCCCTGCACGTTGGTCGACGCGGCGGAACCGGAAAAGCCGGACAGCGCCCCCTTGCCGACCAGCGCCGAGATGCCCTTGACCGCCGCTGCGACGTCGATCAGCAGGGCGCCCATGTCGCTGTGCTGGCCGCGGGTGTGCTCGATGACGAACTTCGACAGCGTGGTGCGTCCGAATAGCATGATGTCTCCAGTCATTGGTTTGTTACCGTGTTGGAGCTCAAGATAAGTTACTTGTGAATTAAGGCCTAGTCAGTATTTTTTAATTTATTCATAAATCATTGCTGATTAAACAACCCTGAGTCCTGGGTTCAGGATTCTTGACTGGCGATCGCGCGGCCGCCGCACTATCTTGGCGAGCATGCACACCACGCCCGCCCTGATCTTCGATGTCGATGGCACGCTCGCCGAAACCGAGCGCGACGGCCACCTGCCCGCATTCAACGCCGCCTTTGCCGAATTCGGCCTGCCCTGGGTCTGGGACGCCCGCCTTTATGGCGAGCTGCTGGCAGTCACCGGCGGCAAGGAGCGCATCCGGCATTTCGCCGGACGCTACGATCCGGCGCGGGCGGCGGCGGCGGATTTCGGCGAACTGGTGCAGGCGCTGCACCGGGCGAAGACCGCGCACTATGTGCGGCGCGTCGCCGCCAGCGCCATCCCGCTGCGCCCCGGCGTCGCCGAACTGATCGGTGCGGCTCGGGCCGCCGGCCTGCGCCTGGCGATTGCGACGACGACCGCGCCGGAGAATGTGCACGCGCTGTTGCGTGCCAGTCTGGCGCCGGACGCTGCCGGCTGGTTCGAGGTGATCGGTGCCGGCGACATCGTGCCGGCCAAGAAGCCGGCGCCCGACATCTACAACTGGGTGCGCGAGCGCCTGGGCCTGCCGGCCGCCGCCTGTCTCGCCATCGAGGATTCGGCCAACGGCCTGGACGCGGCGCGCGCCGCCGGCCTGCGCAGCCTGGTCTGCCGTGGCGAATACTCGCGCGACCAGGACTTCAGCGCTGCCTGGCGGGTGGTCGATAGCCTGGAAGGCATCGCCCCGAAGGACCTCTTTCCCCCTGCACCATGAAAAACGCCGGGAAATCCCGGCGCCGGCAGATCAGTGATACGCCTTCTTCGAGGCCAGCTTCAAAGCCATGAAGCAGGCCAGGCCGAAGATGGCGACGGCAAAGCCGACACCGATGAGGGACAGTTGGTCCATGTGATACCCCGCAGTAGGTAATTTGATCGGAGCGTTTTTGTTTCCCGTCACGCCGAAAAGTTCCCTGGGCTCATCGACCTGATCGTAAATTTTTGCTGAACCCCCCGGTAAAAATACGTGACTGTTATTTATCTTTCGCCCTTCCTAATATTCGCTCCATCGCCGCAGCAGACCGCACAACCACACACGGAGACAAGACGATGGACCAATCGAACCGCTACGCCGACCTCAGCCTCAGGGAAGACGACCTGATCGCCGGCGGCCGCCACATCCTCTGCGCCTACAAGATGAAGCCGAAAGCCGGTTACGGTTACCTGGAGGCCGCCGCACACTTCGCCGCCGAGTCGTCGACCGGCACCAACGTCGAGGTATGCACCACTGACGAATTCACCAAGGGCGTCGATGCGCTGGTCTATCACATCGACGAGGCCGGCGAGGAGATGCGCATCGCCTATCCGCTCGACCTCTTCGACCGCAACGTGGTCGATGGCCGGATGATGATCGTCTCCTTCCTGACGCTGACCATCGGCAACAACCAGGGCATGGGCGACATCGAATACGCCAAGATGTACGACTTCTACGTGCCGCGCCGCGCCATCGAACTGTTCGACGGCCCGGCCAGGGACATTTCCGACCTCTGGCGCATCCTCGGCCGGCCGCTGCAGGACGGCGGCTACATCGCCGGCACCATCATCAAGCCCAAGCTCGGCCTGCGCCCCGAACCGTTCGCCGCCGCCGCCTACCAGTTCTGGCTGGGCGGCGACTTCATCAAGAACGACGAACCGCAGGGCAACCAGGTCTTCGCGCCGATGAAGAAGGTCATGCCCCTGGTGTACGACGCGATGAAGCGGGCGATGGACGAAACCGGCGAGGCCAAGATCTTCTCCGCCAACATCACCGCCGACTACCACGGCGAAATGATCGCGCGCGGCGAGTACATCCTCGAAACCTTCGGCCCGGACGCCGACAAGGTCGCCTTCCTGGTCGACGGTTACGTCGGCGGCCCGGGCATGGTCACCACCGCCCGCCGCTATTTCCCGGGCCAGTACCTGCACTACCACCGCGCCGGCCACGGCGCCGTCACCAGCCCGCAGAGCAAACGCGGCTACACCGCCTACGTGCTGGCCAAGATGAGCCGCCTGCAGGGGGCATCCGGCATCCACGTCGGCACCATGGGCTACGGCAAGATGGAAGGCGACAAGGACGACCGCGCCATCGCCTACATCATCGAGCGCGACAGCTACAGTGGGCCCGCCTACCACCAGGAGTGGTACGGCATGAAGCCGACGACGCCGATCATCTCCGGCGGCATGAACGCCTTGCGCCTGCCCGGCTTCTTCGAGAACCTCGGCCACGGCAACGTGATCAACACCGCCGGCGGCGGTTCCTACGGCCACATCGACAGCCCGGCCGCCGGCGCCAAGTCGCTGCGCCAGGCCTACGAATGCTGGAAGGCCAAGGCCGACCCGATCGAATGGGCGAAGGAACACCCGGAATTCGCCCGCGCCTTCGTCTCCTTCCCGAACGATGCCGACAAGATCTATCCCGGCTGGCGGGAGAAGCTCGGCGTCCATAAGTAAGCATTCACCAACCCCGCTTTGGCGGGGTTTTTTCACCCCAGCCGCAAAGGAAGCCCGCCATGCCCACCGCCGACGACTTCCGGGTTCGCCAGGAACCCTTCTACCAGCCGCAAGACAAGGAAATCGAACTGTACGAAGCGGCCTACGCCGCCCGCCTGCCGGTCATGCTGAAGGGGCCGACCGGCTGCGGCAAGTCGCGCTGCGTCGAGCACATGGCCTGGAAGCTGGGCAAGCCGCTGATCACGGTGGCCTGCAACGAGGACATGACGGCCGCCGACCTGGTCGGCCGCTTCCTGCTCGACGCCGGCGGCACCCGCTGGCAGGACGGCCCGCTGACGCTGGCGGCGCGCCTCGGCGCCATCTGCTACCTCGACGAGATCGTCGAGGCGCGTCAGGACACGCTGGTCGTCATCCACCCGCTGACCGATCACCGGCGCACGCTGCCGCTCGACAAGAAGGGCGAGCTGGTGGCGGCGCACCCCGACTTCCAGCTGGTGATTTCCTACAACCCGGGCTACCAGAGCCTGGTGAAGGACCTCAAGCAATCGACCAAGCAACGCTTTGCCGCCTTCCAGTTCGACTACCCGAACAGCGCGCTGGAAACCGCCATCGTCTGCAGCGAGACCGGCATTGCCGCCGACCTCGCCGGCCGTCTCGTCGAACTCGCTCAGGCCGGCCGGCGGCTGAAGGGACACGGCCTCGACGAAGGCATCTCGACCCGCCTGATCGTCTATGCGGCCAGGCTGATCGGCCAGGGCAGCGCGCCGGCCGAGGCTTGCCGGATGGCGATGGTGCGCCCGATCACCGACGACCCGGACATCATCGACAGTCTCGACCACGCCATCGGCGCGATTTTCGGTTGAGCGCCATGGCCGTCCCCGGCATCCGCCAAGTGGCCGACGCCCGCCAGCGGCTGATGGCCAACCCTGAAGCGCAGGCAGCCTGGGCCACGCTCGATTGCGGTTTTGCCAGCGTCGCCGACGTTTTCGACGACTGTTACGCGGCGGCGAAGCAAGCGCTCACCGACGACGAACTCCCCGCCTTTATTGAAACCACCCGCCGGCTCGGCAAGCTGGGCCGGGGCGCCGAACCGCCGCTCGCCTTTCTCGAAGGCTGGCCGCGCGTGGTGGCGACGATCCCCCAGAACGAGGCTTTGCCGCTGCTCCTCGAAACCATCGACGAGTTGCAGAAATCGCCCAACGGCCCAGCCCTGACGCCGCTGCTGCAAACCCTGGGCGGCGTCGCCGAACGCCTGCGCAGCGCACTCGCCCTCGAACATTACCTGCGCCTGGCGCGCGATCTGGCGGCACGCACCTCAGGCTCGATCCACGGCCGCCAGGTCACCCAGGCCAGTCCGGCGCTGCCCGAATTCCTGCGCGTCGCACCGCAGCTCCTCGCCCTGGTCCCGCTGGCCGGCGTCCGGCGCTGGCTGGAAGACGGCATCCGCCTGAGCGGCGATCACCCGGAGCGCCTGCGCGAGTATTTCGCGCTGCGCTCGCCGGAAAGCCGCGCCCTCCTCCAGCAACAGCGCGCCGGCACCCTGTTCGCCGACGTCGAGCGCCGCCTCGCCCTCAGCCAGCAGAGCCTGTGGCAGGACGACAGCCGGCTCATTCCGTACTCGACCGCCTTCGTTGACCAAGTCCAGCAGCCCTACCTGGCCGCCGACGGCATGCGCCTGCCGGACGTCCTCGAAAAGCGCGCCGGGGTTTCCGGCAGCGACCGCTACCGGGCGATGCTCGCCCACCTGAGCGGCCACCGCCGCTGGAGCACGCCGCTCGTCGCCGACAACTGGAGCCCGCTGCAGCGCCTGAGCGTCGAAGCTTTCGAGGATGCCCGTATCGACGCGTTGATCGTCCATCGCTATCCCGGCCTGCGCCGGATTCTGCTGGCGCTGCACCCGATACCGGCCGCCGGCGCCTGCGACCCGGCCCGCGAGAATACCTTGCGCCACCGTCTGACCCGCCTGTCGCGCGCCTGCATCGACCGCGATTACCGTGACCCGGCCCCGCTGATCGACGAGTTCGCCGGCCGTTTCGCCGCCCTGCAGGCGGGAGGCAACGCCTCGACCCGGGCGATGGCCGAGCTGGCGCTCGCCTACGCCACCCGCAGCCGGCTGCCCAGCGACCAGTTCGCCCAGGTGCACTTCGCCGAAACCGAGGTCGATTACCGCGACGACAACCGCCATCTGTGGACCTTCATCGAAACCGGCGACGAGGAGGAATCCTTCACCCCGCCGCCGCGCGCCGCCGAGCCCGAAGCGAGCGGCCTGCCGCCGCGTCACTACCCGGAATGGGACGCCGCCAGCCAGAGCTACCGGCCTGACTGGGTAGCGGTCTACGAAGCCCTGCACCCGGCCGGGCGCGCCGCCGACATCGACGCGCTGCTCGCCCGCCACGCCGTACTCGCCCGCCGCCTCAAGCGCCTGCTCGACCTGGTCAAGCCGCAGGCCAGGGTGCGCGAGCGCTACCGCGAAAACGGCAGCGAACTCGACCTCGACGTCGCCATCGACGCCCTCGTCGACTGGCAGAGCGGGCGGCTGCCTGAAGCCCGCATCGAAATCAGCCAGCGCACTGCCGGCCGCGACATCAGCGTGCTCCTGCTGCTCGACCTCTCGCAATCGCTCAACGCCACGCTGCCGGGCAGCGGGCAGCGCGTGCTCGACACCGCGCGCGAGGCGGTCGCCCTGCTCGCCTGGGCCATCGACCAGCTCGGCGACGCCTGCGCCATCGCCGGCTTCCACTCGAACACCCGGCACGAGGTCCGCTACCACCACCTCAAGGGCTTCTCGGAAGCCTGGGACGACACGGTCAAGGCGCGGCTGGCCGCCGTCGAGGCCGGCTGGTCGACGCGCATGGGCGCCGCCCTGCGCCACGGCGGCCGCCTGCTTGCCGCCCGGCGCAGCGAGAAACGCCTGCTGCTCGTCCTGACCGACGGCGAGCCGGCCGACATCGACGTCAGCGACCCCGACTACCTGCTCGCCGATACGCGCCAGGCGGTCTCCGAACTGGCCGCCAGCGGCATCGACTGCTTTTGCCTCAGCCTCGACCCCAAGGCCGACGCCTACGTGGCGCAAATATTCGGCCGGCGCTGGCGTGTCCTCGACCGGATCGAGCAGTTGCCCGAGCAGTTGCCGCTGATCTACCTCAACCTGACCCGTTGACGCTGGCCGATGCGACGCCTAGAGTTAAGCGATTCCGAATTTTTCATCGCTCCAGTTCACAAAAACATGAACTTCGTCCGCAACCTGACCCTGCGCCAGCTCCAGATCTTCGTCGTCGCCGCGCGCCACCTCAGCTACGCCCGCGCCGCCGAGGAGCTGCACCTGACGCCGCCGGCGGTGTCGATGCAGTTGAAGCAGCTCGAAGACAACGTCGGCCTGCCGCTGTTCGAACGCATGGGACGCGGCGTCGCGCTGACCGGCGCCGGTGAGCTGCTGGTCCATCACGCGCTGCGCATCCTGGGCGAGATCAAGGACGCGGAAGCCAGCCTGCAGGCGCTGAATGGCGCCGAAAGCGGCCAGATTTCGGTCGGCCTGGTCAGCACCGCCAAGTATTTCATGCCGCGCCTGCTCGCCAAGTTCGCCCAGCAACACCCCGGGGTCGATGTCCAGTTCAGCGTCGGCAACCGCCAGGCGCTGCTGCAGAAGCTGCAGGACAACGCCATCGACCTGGCGATCATGGGCCGCATTCCGCAGGAAATCGACGCGCACGGCGAGCCGATGGCCTGCCACCCCTACGTCCTGATCGCCCCGGCCGACCACCCGCTGCGCGACGCCCGCCGCTTCGAGATGCACGAACTGCGGCACGAGACCTTCCTGCTGCGCGAGGAAGGGTCGGGCTCGCGGCGCGTCGCCGAGGAAATGTTCAAGAACCACCTGTTCACCCCGGCGCGGACGATCAGCATGGGCAGCAACGAAACGATCAAGCAGGCGGTGATGGCCGGCATGGGCGTCAGCCTGCTGTCGCTGCACACCTTGCCGCTGGAACTCAAGACCCACGCCCTGTGCCTGCTCGACGCGGTGGGCACGCCGATCGAGCGCACCTGGTACGTGGTCAACATGAGCGCCAAGCGCCTGATGCCCGCCGCCGCCAAATTCCGCGCTTTCCTGCTCGATGAAACGGCACCCGCCCTGATCCAGGAATTCGACCGTCACCTGCTGAATCTGGAACGCCAGCCCTGCCCGTATTCCATCGACGGCAAAAACTGATCCGGCCGGCAAGCAACAAAAAAGCCCCGTCAAGACAGGGCTTTTTTGTGAATTTGGTCGGAGTGACATGATTCGAACATGCGACCCCTGCGTCCCGAACCCGATTTGACCACCTTGGCGCCAAACAGCAACAAACAAAAAAACAAACGGTAACAACGACTTATTCTGCAACAAGACGCAAGAGGACGCAAGAAAAAGCACCAATCCGGAGCTCGAATGGAGCAGGATTGGAGCACGAATCCGGCCTGTTTTTTCCCATTGCCATAATGATGTTGGCAACTCTCGGCATATTCTGGGCAGATCGCCTTATACTGCATTTTGGCCCATCGACCTAGCCGTGAACACCCCATACAAACCAATCACCAAGGAAGTCGCAGCGACGCTTCTCAGCGTTTCCAAGCGAACCATCGACAACTGGATTGCCAATGGCACGCTCCCCATGCCGACAAGCATCGGCCGCCGCGTTTATTGGCACCCGGATGCTTTCCGAAAGTGGCAAGACAGCATACTGGGCGCTCAAGCTCTCGTTAGCAGCCCGATGCATTCGCTGTCACGGCGCGGACGCCCCCGCAACGTCCTGTCGTCATCGCACTAAAAATGGCCCTCGTAGCCGAATTCACTACGAAGCCGTTCGCTCCGTTAATTTTGCGGGGCGGCAGAGAGCTATTGGGTAGCAGTTCGTTCAATCCCAGTAGACAACACACGTAACAAGGTCAATTCCCCAAGGGAAACACCCGTTTTCTACGGTTCACAGCTAAAGACTAGCTATTACTCCCTTTGGCAGATACGAAAAACCAAAGGACCTGTCCCAGCACAAAGCAGGCGGATCATTAGAACAACGTACCTGTAACTCCAATCCTGCTTCAGGAACAATTTCCATCCCAACACAGATGGAGGACAGTTCATCCAGCTCCCAGGCTAGCCAGTCGTTAACTAGGCGATGCACTTCCCCTGCCAAAGCACGGGTCAACCAGGGTTCAGTCTCGCCAGCTCGCGCTTGGCGCCGGAAGACCCAGGCTCCATCCACGTTCTCGGCCCGCCAAGCTTCCAGGGGTACGCCATCGCGCAAGGCGTAGCGGCTGTAGAAGGACTGAGTCATCCATTGGGAGCGGGCGTCCTCTTTTGCTTCGAGGATGCTCAAGGGCTCCTTGAGGCGGGCCCGGACGATACGATCTTCATCCTTCGCCATCCTACCCTGGCCCAGACGCAGACGTGCATCCAAGGCGTTCAGGTCGGCGTCGGCCAGCAGGGAGAACAAATCGTGGCTGGAATAGCGGTGGGCCATAGACCTGGACTCCAGACCTGGCCAGACAAAGCAAGGCTCGCCAGTACGCCCCTCCAGCCAGCGCCGGTTGTACTGCAGGATCGCCACGTTGGGCTCGCTCACCGAGCGCTGGCGGTGTCGGTTGATGCGACCGGCGGTCTGAACAATGGAATGAGCGCTGGAAGGCTCGATCACCCCCCAGTCGAAATCATGGTCGCGGCCGATTTCCTCCACCGGGGTCGCCACGACGATGAAGGGCACGTCGGGCGCGGCACTGGCCGCCAGCAACCCAGTGATTTCCGCGTCCTGCACGATGTGCCCGTCGCCCCGTTTGCGGTTCAAGAGGAAATCCAGTCGCCTTTCCTTCAGATAACGCTGGATGCGGAACTCCTGGGCGTGGTAGCACGCGACCCGGGCCAGGGGGAAGGCCAGGGCCAGGGCCCGCGCCGTGGAGATGGCCGTACTGATGTTGGCTACCCGCACCAGACCGAAGGACAGGCGCTTGCCACCCGGCCCGTTCCAGGCATGGGCCTCGTGCAAGCGCGCCACTGCAGTGGCGATAGCTTCGTGGAAGGCCGCACCGCCGCGAGTGCAGACCGGCAGCACCCAGGCCCGCCGCACCGCCGGGCGCGGCACGGCCAGCAGGCGCTGGACATGCTCGGCAAATTGCCCGGCCAGATCCGCGTCGCTGGTGCAGGTGGTGGGCGCCGTCTGGTCATCCACGATGGCGATGCCGAAACAGGCCTGCCGTTCTTCCAGGGCGCAACGCATCTCCACGCCGCTGCGAAAGGCCCGGCACACGGCCTCGGCCACCGGCTGGGGCAGGGTCGCCGAGGAGCAGATGACGCTGCGCCCCATCAACCCCGCCACCTGTACCAGCCGCAGCACGGCCACCAGGGCGCCGGGCTCGTAGGAATCCACCTCGTCCAGCACCAGGTCGCTGTCGGCCATGCGCAGCAGGGCCGAGACATGGTGGCCCTGGCGCCCGGGTTCCCCGGCATTGATCAGGTAGTCGATGGTAGACACCAGCACCGGGGCGCCGATCACGCTGCGCAGCAGCGGCCGCCGCTCGGTCAGCACCCGCATCCATTCCGGCAGTTCCACCTCACCGCCCCGAGCGTCGTATTCGGTCGCCGGTCCTTCGCTCTCGAAAGTGCCCGCATGGGCGGCATCGTCGTCCTTGCCCGCCGCGTGCAGCCGGCTGGCGGTGCGGTCGCCGATCACCGTGGCCAGTTCGTCTTCCCCCAGACCCAGATCGTCGGCCAGGGCATCGCCGGTCTGCAGGGTCAGGCTGCGCAGGTTGAGGGCGATGGCGAAGCGGGGCCGGGGCGACAGCGCGCAGGCCAGCTTGGCGTTGGCGATGGTCTTGCCGGCGCCGGTGGCCGCCATGTTGAAGATCAGCAGCCCGCCTTGCGAACGCTCCCGCAGGGCGCTCACTGCCGCCACCGCCCGGTTCTGCCAGGCGAAACGCCCCCCTTCGTCAGCGGGCGACAGAATGTGCTCGACGCTCTCCGTCGCCAACCCGGGCAGGCGCAGGCTGGCCAGATGCCAGGCGAAGTCGGCGGCGCGACCACCCACGGTGCGCAGGTGCCAGTCCAGGGGCTGATCGTAGGCGCCCTCCTTGGTGTTGGCGTACAGACCACAACCCTGCACGCCTCCCGGCCGGGGGCGGGCGGAAACCCCATGGTCGGCGAGGATCAGCGCCGCCCGGGCGAGGATTGCCGCCCCTCGCCAGAAGGCCGGGCTGCGCTCCCCGGCCTTGCGGACCAGACGGGCCTGGAGCCGCTCCAGCCTTTCGAGCAGTTCGTCGGGTAATGCCCCGGCAGGTTTCAGTTCCCGGGCCCGGCAGTCTTCCAGCACATGGTTGTCGCTGGTGGGGGTCGAATTACCCTTCACCGGGCCGAACAGGCGGTGATGGGTGGCGATCAGGTAATCCAGGGCATGCTGGGGGCTGTCGATGCCCGTATCTTCCAGTCCGCCCGGTTCGCACAGAGGCAGCTTGTTCGCCAAGGCCGACCAGGCCTGGCCCCAGTCGCGCCCCCGGCGCCGTTCCTGCAGCAGGCGCATGGATATCCACTCGTGGCGGACCGGATCGGCTTCGGGAGGGCCGCCCGCTACCGCCCGGGCCAGCTTGTCGGCAAAGAAATTGCCGGACTTGCCCAGGTCGTGCCCCAGCCCCGCCGTATGGGCCAGCAGGCCGACGATGCTGAGCCAGAAAGGCGGCGGCGCCCGGCGCCGGGTGTGACCGGCGGGGAAATGCCCTTCCGGCCCGAAGCAGTCCCGGGCGCCCACCACCCACAACAACCGCATCCGCTCCCGCCCCTCGTTGCGGTAACAGGCCACCGCCGTCTGCCGGGTGGCCGAGGCCTTGAGCAGGCCGCGCAACTCCCGCAGCCCTTCGAGGGTGATCGGCGTCGCCCAGGAACGGACTCCGGTGCGGATCGCGTAACTGTCCAGAATCGCCCGGCTCCGCTTCACCGCCCGCCGCTCGCAGGCTGAAATCAGGGTGATGTGCATGGTGTTTGCTCAGGTCCGTGGTAGCCTTGCGGCCGCCACCGGGAAGGTGGTTGAGAAGTAGTTTTTCGGTGAAATACCGACAGTGTGCCGCCGTGCAGGCGGTTAAGAGAACTGGCGAAGGCCGCAAATATGTCCCTAGTTAGTCGGAAAAATCGCGAGCAATTTGACTCCCAAGAAAAAGCGGCGTAGCGTGCCAACATCATAGCCATCCTAATCGAGGAGCATGACATGGCACGTTCCAAGAAGCCCGCCGCCCCCGAACCCCCAGCGTGGGTCAGCCTGCCCCACGAGCTCTACGCGGCCACCTGTGCCGAACTCGTCACCTTTTCCCACAAGACCGTCAATTCCAACGCCCCGGCCGGCGGCATCCGCCTGGAACCGGGGCAGGGGCTGAAGCTGCCTTATGTCTCCGCCCGCACCCTGCTTGGGGCAGGGGAGGCGCTAGCCCTGGATTACCCAGCCAATGCCGGCAAGACGGCCACTGCGGTCAAGCAGTTGAACCAGCTCAGGGAGGGCAGTGCCACGGCTCCGGCCGACGAGGCCGAACGCATCCTGGCAACCCTGGCGGAAGCCACCGCCCAGGGCACCCAGATCGGCACCGACAAGGTTTCCCTGCGCGCCCGGCAGTTGTTGCTGCCGAAAGAAGGCGGTTACGTGGCGGTCACGCCGCTCACCGCTGGCGGGTTGAACCGCAAGCTCCGGGCCCGGGTACGCCAGCACAACGACCATTTGAAGGAAACGCCGGACGACAGCCGGCGGCGGATTCCCTTCGCGGTGTTCGGTCTGGGGGGCTCCAACCCCCAGAACGTGGGGTCCCTGGTACGCGACATGCAGCGCCCTCTGGTCTTCTTCGCTCCCCCGGAAAACCGCCAGGTGAAGGCCATCCTCGCCCTGCATTTCCAGGGGGTGCGCATCCGCCTGCCTCGCCCCCTGCTGCGCGCTTTCCGGGACTGGTGTGTTGACTGCCGGCGACGCCATGGGGGCTTGATCCCCACCAACATGGCTACCCGGGACGAGGAAATCGTCCACATCCGCCGCATCGCCCGGATCGTCCTGGCCCAGGGCGAAGCCGCCCGGCAGCGCCTGCTGGCCCACCGGGAGCTGCTGCCGGCGGGCGGCTCGCCCCTGGTTGCCGCCGAGGCCACCCCTCTGAACCGGGGGCTGGTGGACCCCGAGCTGCGCGACAAGGACTGGCCCCGGACCTTTGCCCTGCACCTGGCCGGGCTGATCGCCGACCACCGTTTCGGCGATGGCCAGGAGGAGTTCCAGTTCGAACAGGCCGACATCTTCGAACTGCAGGCCATGATCGAGGAGGTGGCGCGATGAGTTACCTGCTCCTGCCCCGCCTGCGCATCCGCGCCGCCAACGCCCTGGCCGGCAATCTGGCGATCAGCCCGGCTCAGGTCCTGGCCTGCGTGCTGTTCGGCCACAACCTGGGTCTCAAGACCGGCTGCAAGCCTTTGCGCGTCGCCATCCTGCACCACGACGCCCAACTGCTGGGCGAGTACGGCAGCGATGGCTTCTACGACTTCCATCCCCAACAGCGGCGGGGTGCCAGCTTTATCGACGGGGTGGACTACTCCTCCAAGAACCCCCACGCCCTGTCGCTACAGCCCACCGCCAGCTGCCACCTGACCCTGTCGCTGCTGATCCGGGTGCAAGGCAGCGTCAACGAGCAGCGGGTTGAACGCTTCCTGCGCAGCGCCCGCATCGCGGGCGGCAACATCGACGGCCATGCCAAGATCGAGACAGGAAACGAACTGGACGAGCTGCATCTGCCCAAGGGCTTCTGGCTGATCGAACGCAGCGACCTGCTCCAGGGTGAAGGCTCCCCGGTGGATGCTCTGGTCGCCGCCATCGGCCGCAAGCCAGCCAGGGACACAGCGCCCCCGGCCCCGTCCGACGGCACGCCGCCGCCCCTGCCCGAATCCTGGCTCGCCGCCAGCGTGCTCGGCTATGCCATGACCACCCCTTTCGAAACCCGGGCCGGCGTGCGCCAGACCGACGCGGGCGACACCCCGCCCCATGCCTTCTGTGAGCCCCTGCTCGGCCTGGTCCAGTACGTCTCCACCCGGGACTACGGCCAGCGCCCGATTCCCTGGTGGGAACACGGCTGGCTCCAGGACGACGTGTTCGTGGTCCGCCAGCAGCAGGCCCCCCAGTAATCCATCCGCCCCATTTCTTCCCTGCAAAGGAGCTTTCCCATGAATGCACCCGAATTCAAGAAACTGCCCGGCGTCCTCGCCTTCCAGCGCGGCCTGGTGATTACCGATGCCCTGTTTTTCAACGTGCTGCCCGAGGGCCAGAGCCCGGTCATGGTGGTGCGCCACGGCATCCGCGGCACCCAGAACGTGAACAAGGACGGGGACGCGGAGAAGAGCACGGCCGCCAACGCCAAGCGCCAGGAGGTCTCCAACATCCAGACCACCGACACCGCCAAGCTGGATGAAGAAGCCCAGGCCTTGGCCGTGCGCTTCAGCCTGCGCTTTCTCGATCTGAAGGACGTGCTGTTCGCCTGCGCCCCCGCCAGCACCGACGCCGACGACCTGGTGCGCAACTACCGGGACAGCGTCACCGGCTTCATCGAACGGGCCAAGGCCTCCGGCGGCCTGGACGAAGTCGCCCAGCGCTTTGCCCGCAACATCGCCAACGGCCGCTGGCTGTGGCGCAACCGCACCATCGCCCGCAAGATCGAAGTCAGCGTCAACGTCGCCGGCAAACCCGTCGCCAGCTTCGACGCCCTGGCCACCCCCTTGAATCATTTCGACCAGATCAGCGACGCCGAGCGCCAGGTGGCCACCTACATTGCCGATGGACTGCGCGGCAGTGACGATAGCGGTCTCGACATCGAGGCGCGGCTGGATTTCGGCGTGCGCGGCGCCCTGGAAGTCTTCCCCTCCCAGAACTACGTGGAAGACAAGCCCCGCGGCTTCGCCCGTCCCCTCTACTGCCTGGGCACGCCGGAACGGGCCAGCAGCCGCAGCGGCATGGAGTTCGAAAGCACCCGCACCATGGGCCACGCCGCCCTGCGCGACCAGAAGATCGGCAACGCCCTGCGCACCATCGACACCTGGTACCCGAAATACGCCGACCATGGCCGGCCGCTGCCGGTGGAACCCAACGGCGCCAGCCTGGAAGCCCAGGAATTCTTCCGCGACCGCAAGACCTCCGCCTTCGAGTTCGCCCGCCGCCTCAACACCCTGGACCCGGCCAGTCCCGAAGGCATGTTCATGATCGCCAGCCTGATCCGGGGCGGGGTCTTCTCCGGGGGCAAGGAGTGATGGAAGCGCGCCATTACGTGGACTTCCAGCTCGGGCCGCGTCCCTCGCCGATAGGGGCGGCCCTGGCCCTGCGGGTGCTGCACGGGGTGTTCGCGCTCTACCCGGGGCAGTACGCCCTGGCGCTGCCCGACTACCCGCGCAGCTTTCCCCGCCTGCGGGTGTTCGCCGCCAGTCGGGAAAACCTGGACCGGCTGGTGGCGGCTGGCGAAGCCGCACTCCAGGAGATCGGCCGCTTCGCCTATCCCAAGGCCGTCCCCGAGGACTTCGCCGGCCCCTGGATCAGCTATCGCCGCTACCGCATCCCCAGCCGCAAGGCGGAACGCAAGCCCGACGGCAACCTGCGCCTGCGCCGCATCCAGGCCGCCGACACCGCCGAACTGCCCTACTTCGCCCTGCGCAGCCAGAGCAACGGCCAGGCCTGGCGCCTCTACGTGGAAGCCCAGCCCGGCTCGACGCCGGGGCTGGCGGAACCGGACGCCTACGGGCTGGCCACCGCCTCCCGCCCCTTCGCCCTGCCCCGGCTGCCATGAACAAGGCCCGCCCCAAGCCCCGGCAGATCCTGCTCTCCAAGCGGGCCAACATCTTCTATCTGGAGCACGCCCGGGTGCTCCAGAAGGATGAGCGCATCGTCTGGCTCACCGAAACCGGAGAAGACGTGGAGCAGTACTTCAACCTGCCGGAACGCAACACCGCCCTGCTGCTGCTCGGCAAGGGCACCTCGGTCACCGACGCCGCCATGCGCCGGCTGGCCGAATCCAACGTGCTGGTGGGCTTCTGCGGCAGCGGCGGCTCGCCCCTGTTCGCCGCCGCCGAGCCGGTCTTTCTCACCCCCCAGAGCGAATACCGGCCCACCGAATACATGCAGGCCTGGGTGCGCCAGTGGATGGACGAAGCGCGGCGCCTGGAACTGGCCAAGGCCCTGATCGCCGAACGCATCACCCTCACCGGCAAGGCCTGGGCCAGGAACAGCGAATTGCTGCAAAGAAAGATAGAACTCCCCGCCGCCGCCATCGACAAGCTCCGCCAGCGCAGCGCCACCGTGCCCGACACCCAGGCCCTGCTGCTGGCCGAAGCCGAATGGGCCCGGGCGCTCTACGCCAGCCTCTCGGCCGGCCACGGCCTCAACTTCACCCGCCAGGAAGGCATGGGCGCCAAGGGCAGCAAGGAAGAGCGGATCAACTCTTTCCTCGACCACGGCAACTACATCGCCTACGGCCTCGCCGCCGTCGCCCTCAATGGTCTAGGCATCAGCTACGCCTTCCCCCTGCTGCACGGCAAGACCCGGCGCGGCGCCCTGGTCTTCGACATCGCCGACCTGATCAAGGACGCCTACGTGATGCCCCTGGCCTTCACCTGCGGCGCCGACCTCCGCGTCAAGGACAACCCCTACCGGGCCCTCCTCATCGAAACCCTGCAGGACGCGGACGCCCTCGACTTCCTGTTTGGCTTCGTCAAACAGCTCTGCGAAAAACCCGTTTAATATCAATCCCATGGACGCCCTCCAAAAAAACGAAGCCTGAAACAGGTTTTGCGACGGAGATCCTTGTTTACTTGGGTGAATTCAGGAAAGTCATCCAGTTTGCCGCCGGGTAGGCGGTTGAGAAGATCGTCTCGCCAGTGCTTCGATCACACCAGGTGTTTGCCGCCGGGTAGGCGGTTGAGAAGTCGAACAGTCCGGTGCGGATGCCGCGGCTATCGTTTGCCGCCGGGTAGGCGGTTGAGAAGATGGAGCGAACGGCAGCGGTCTCGGATTGCGAGTTTGCCGCCGGGTAGGCGGTTGAGAAGTGGTCGGCGAAGCGGCTGTCGGCGTCCTTCTTGTTTGCCGCCGGGTAGGCGGTTGAGAAGTGGGCACGAACAGCCGGACGGCGCAGAGCTATGTTTGCCGCCGGGTAGGCGGTTGAGAAGAGTGCAATCGCGGTTGAAAGTAGCGTACTGACGTTTGCCGCCGGGTAGGCGGTTGAGAAGACGCGCCGGCCAACCCATCAGCATCGCCCAGAGTTTGCCGCCGGGTAGGCGGTTGAGAAGAGGGCAAGGCGAATGTCAGCGCCGAGGCCGTCGTTTGCCGCCGGGTAGGCGGTTGAGAAGTAGATGAAACAACGCCTATTGGTCATGAATGGGTTTGCCGCCGGGTAGGCGGTTGAGAAGACCAGGGCGGCGGCATCGACGTAGTCATTGTTGTTTGCCGCCGGGTAGGCGGTTGAGAAGACAGCCGCCGGCGACCGGGCACGATACTACTTGTTTGCCGCCGGGTAGGCGGTTGAGAAGTCCAGAACCCGGCCACCAAGGGCGCCGCCATCGTTTGCCGCCGGGTAGGCGGTTGAGAAGCGGACGCCGAAGTCATCCGCGCCGCATCCCTTGTTTGCCGCCGGGTAGGCGGTTGAGAAGACGAAAAAGGAAACCCGCATCGCCTTCGACGCGTTTGCCGCCGGGTAGGCGGTTGAGAAGTTCCCGGCGACCTTGGGCTGCGCGCCGAGCGCGTTTGCCGCCGGGTAGGCGGTTGAGAAGACTACCACCACGCCGCCGCCGTCCCGGTACCAGTTTGCCGCCGGGTAGGCGGTTGAGAAGACCCAGGACACCCCGGTCGGCGGATTCGACATGTTTGCCGCCGGGTAGGCGGTTGAGAAGCTGAAGGAGAAAAAGCAGTGAAAACCCTCGCCGGTTTGCCGCCGGGTAGGCGGTTGAGAAGCGGGGCCGGCGCAATGCCGCAGGACTGGGAAGGTTTGCCGCCGGGTAGGCGGTTGAGAAGGTCAGCTCCGGGCGCCACAGGCCGCCGGTCAGGTTTGCCGCCGGGTAGGCGGTTGAGAAGGCCATCGCCCTGATAGTTGGACAGGGTGATTTGTTTGCCGCCGGGTAGGCGGTTGAGAAGCTGGTGGCGAGCGACATGCAGGGGCTGCAGCGCGTTTGCCGCCGGGTAGGCGGTTGAGAAGGCGAGCAACTGCCGATCGTCATTGATGAAGTCGTTTGCCGCCGGGTAGGCGGTTGAGAAGCTGAGATTGCCCGAGTATACGGACCACGCGCCGTTTGCCGCCGGGTAGGCGGTTGAGAAGTCTGTGATGGACGCCGCCAAGGAACGAATTGCGTTTGCCGCCGGGTAGGCGGTTGAGAAGCAGTACAGCCAGCGGCTGCGAGCAATGCCCGCGTTTGCCGCCGGGTAGGCGGTTGAGAAGGTTTTGCGGAAGCGGGCGGATTGGATGCCACTGTTTGCCGCCGGGTAGGCGGTTGAGAAGAAAGGCACCACAGGTTTCCGCATCGACACCAAGTTTGCCGCCGGGTAGGCGGTTGAGAAGTTGATGAGCTGGATGGGGTTGCGGGTGCTGGCGTTTGCCGCCGGGTAGGCGGTTGAGAAGTATTGGGCACATCGGATGACTAAGGCGATGCGGTTTGCCGCCGGGTAGGCGGTTGAGAAGTATCGGGATCACGCAGTTGAGGCCGCAGCTCCGTTTGCCGCCGGGTAGGCGGTTGAGAAGTTGATGTTCCGCTCCTCCATGGTGAGCGGCGTGTTTGCCGCCGGGTAGGCGGTTGAGAAGTTACCGAGGGAGAGGTCCTTCAGCGCGCTCGCCGTTTGCCGCCGGGTAGGCGGTTGAGAAGCTGCCCGCCGTCGCCACCGTCAAAGCCGCCGCGTTTGCCGCCGGGTAGGCGGTTGAGAAGATGGAACTGGTGCGCGACCTGGGCGGCCAAGCGTTTGCCGCCGGGTAGGCGGTTGAGAAGACTCACACCGATCAACCCTGATGTAGGAATGCGTTTGCCGCCGGGTAGGCGGTTGAGAAGGCCAGGCAGCATCTTGCCGTCGCGATCGTACTGTTTGCCGCCGGGTAGGCGGTTGAGAAGACTGGCTTGGTGTTGGAGCGCAAAGTCGGCACGTTTGCCGCCGGGTAGGCGGTTGAGAAGTGACGGCTAACGCTAGCTTGAGCGGCCTGCCGGTTTGCCGCCGGGTAGGCGGTTGAGAAGAAGGGGGCAGTGTCGCAGGCGGTGAGCCGCGTGTTTGCCGCCGGGTAGGCGGTTGAGAAGTTGATGTTGTAGATGTCGTCGCCGTGCTCGACGTTTGCCGCCGGGTAGGCGGTTGAGAAGAAGCTGGACGCCAAGAAAGGCTGCAATACCGGGTTTGCCGCCGGGTAGGCGGTTGAGAAGAAGGCCGAACTGCTGGACATGGTCATTGCTGCGTTTGCCGCCGGGTAGGCGGTTGAGAAGTGCGGCTCCGCGCCGCACAACTTGAGCGTTAGGTTTGCCGCGGGGTAGGCGGCTGAGAAGATTGTGCCGGTCCAAAACACGGCGTCCGCCCGGTTTGCCGCCGGGTAGGCGGTTGAGAAG
>JAFIHA010000050.1 GCA_017848965.1 Dechloromonas aromatica (nom. nud.)
CATCGCCTGGGAACTCAATATGCGGCCGAGAAAAACCCTGGGATGGCGCTCTCCCGCCGAGGTGTTCTTCGATAACATCTTCATGGACAAAGCAGGGATGATTCCAAATGTTGCACTCGGTCTTTGAAACCGCCCTACTTTCTTTTTTCCACAAAAAAGAAAGTACGCCCGCGCGTCAGGCGCGGAAACCGGCGCCTCAAAAAACCAAAGACACCCACCAGTACCCCCCCAAGAAAATCCAATGCCCCAAAAACAAAACCCGGCCTGCCATCAGCAGACCGGGTCCAGAATTCCAGGCCGAAAAGGCCGTCAACTCAAACGCAGGCCCCGTCGTCGGTAACGCCCTCGGCCGCCACCTTTTTCGGCTTGACGAACTGTTCCCGCGAGACGCCCAGCCACATGACCAGCGGGCTGGCGACCAGCACCGACGAGTAGATGCCGAAGCAGATGCCGATGGTCAGCGCCAGCGAGAAGTAGTACAGCGTTTCGCCGCCGAAGATCAGCATCGACAGCACCATGACCTGGGTCGAGCCGTGCGTGATGATGGTCCGGGAAATCGTGCTGGTGATGGCGTGGTCGAGTACCTGCGGCGTGGTCATGCCGCGGACCTTCTTGAAGGTTTCGCGGACGCGGTCGAAGACGACCACCGATTCGTTGACCGAGTAGCCGAGCACCGCCAGTACCGCCGCCAGCACCGACAGCGAGAACTCCCACTGGAAGGCGGCGAAGAAGCCAAGGATGATCACCACGTCGTGCAGGTTGGCGATGATTGCCGAGACCGAGAAGCGCCATTCGAAGCGGAAGGCGAGGTAGAGCATGATGCCGGTGATCACCACGAGCAGTGCCATGGCGCCGTTCTCGGCGAGTTCCTTGCCGACCTGCGGGCCGACGAACTCGACGCGGCGCAGTTCGGCGCCCGGCGCGTCGGCGGACAGCGCCTGCATGACGCGTTCGCCCTGCTGCGCGCTGTTCTCGGCGCCGCGCAGCGGCAGGCGGATCATGACGTCCTGCGAGGAGCCGAAGTTCTGCACCGAGTAGTCGGTGAAGCCGGTCCGGCTGAGCGCGCCGCGAATCTTCTCGAGGTCGGCGCTCTGCTGGTAATTGACCTCGATCAGCGTGCCGCCGGTGAATTCCACCGACAGGTGCAGACCCTTGGTGGCAAGGAAGAAGACGGCGGCCAGGAAGGTGAGCAACGAGATGACGTTGAACACCAGCGCATGGCGCATGAAGGGGATGTCTTTTTTGATGCGGAAGAATTCCATCGCCGTGTTTCCTTAATTCTGGCCGTTGGCCGCAGTGTTGCCCGGCTTCCAGATGGCGCCGATGGCGATCTTGGTCAGCTTCTTCTGACGGCCGTAGATCAGGTTGATCATGGCGCGCGAGACGACGACGGCGGAGAAGATCGAGGTCAGGATGCCCAGGCAATGCACCACGGCGAAACCGCGCACCGGACCGGAGCCGAAGATGAGCAGCGCGAGGCCGGCGATCAGCGTGGTGATGTTGGAGTCGAGAATGGTGCCGAAGGCGCGTTCGTAACCTTCCGAGAGCGCCGCCTGCGGCGGCATGCCGTTGCGCAGTTCCTCGCGGATGCGTTCGTTGATCAGCACGTTGGCGTCGATCGCCATGCCCAGCGTCAGCGCGATGGCGGCGATGCCGGGCAGGGTCAGCGTGGCCTGCAGCAGCGAGAGCAGGGCGACCAGCAGCAGCAGGTTGGCGGCCAGCGCGATCACCGAGACCAGGCCGACGACCTGGTAGTAGAGGATCATGAAGACGGCGATCGCCAGGAAGCCCCACATCGTGGACTGGAAGCCGCGCTTGATGTTCTCGGCGCCGAGCGACGGGCCGATGGTGCGTTCCTCGACGATATCCATCGGCGCCGCCAGCGAGCCGGCGCGCAGCAGCAGGGCGACGTCGTTGGCTTCGCTGGTGGTCATGCGACCGGAAATCTGCACCCGGCCACCGCCGATTTCGGTACGGATGACCGGCGCGGTGACCACTTCGCCCTTGCCCTTCTCGATCAGCAGGATGGCCATGCGCTTGCCGACGTTGTCGCGCGTCACGTCCTTGAAGATGCGGGCGCCGGCGGCGTCGAGCGTCAGGTGTACGGCCGGTTCCTGGGTCTGGCCGTCGAAGCCGGGCTGGGCGTCGGTCAGCCGGTCGCCGGTGAGGACGACCTGTTTCTTGACCAGCAGTGGCGAGCCGCCGCGCTCGGTATAGAGCTCGGTGCCGAACGGCGGGTTGCCGGCGAGACCGGCTTCCAGCGCGCCCGTGCTGTCGTCGACCATGCGGATTTCCAGGGTCGCCGTGCGACCGAGGATGTCCTTGGCCTTGGCCGTGTCCTGCACGCCCGGCAACTGGACGACGATGCGGTCGGCGCCCTGCTGCTGGATCACCGGTTCGGCGACGCCGAGTTCGTTGATCCGGTTGTGCAGGGTGTTGATGTTCTGCTTGATCGCGAACTCGGCGATCTTCTTCTGCGCTTCCGGCTTCAGCGTCGCCAGCAGGCGCAGGTCGTCGCCCTGGCCGGCTTCGGCCAGCGCCAGGTCGTCGGCGTTGCTGGTCAGCACCTTGCCGGCGGCGGCGCGGGTTTCGGCGTCGCGGAACTTGATGACGATGCGCTCGCCGTCGCGGTTGATGCCGGCGTGGCGGATGTTCTTGTCGCGCAGCAGGCTGCGCAGATCGGCGGCGGTCGAATCGAGGCGCTTGGTGACGGCGCCCGGCATGTCGACCTGGAGCAGGAAGTGCACACCGCCGCGCAGGTCGAGGCCGAGGTACATCGGCAGCGCATGCAGCGAGGTCAGCCATTGCGGCGAGGCGCTCAGCAGGTTCAGCGCAACGACGTATTGCGGATCGCTACGATCCGGATTGAAGCTGCGCTCGATCGCGTCCTTGGCCTTCAACTGGGTATCGGTGTCCTTGAAGCGGACCTTGACGCCGACGTTGTCGAGCTGCACGCCGTCATGGGCGATGCCGGCGGCCTTCAGCGCGTCTTCAACGCGGGCCTGGGTGGCGGCGTCGATCTTGAGCGTGACCTTGGCGCTGGAGACCTGGACGGCCGGCGATTCGCCGAAGAAATTGGGCAGGGTGTAGATGAAGCCGAAGATCAGCGCAATGGCGACGACGACGTACTTCCAGAGAGGGTAGCGGTTCATGGCGGCTTTACAGCGAGAAGGGCGGCCGTGGCCGCCCTTCGGGATGGATTACAGCGACTTCAGCGTGCCCTTGGGCAGGACGATGCCGATGGCCGGCTTCTGGACGACGACTTCGGTGTCCTTGGCGATCTCGACGGTGACGTAATTGTCGTCAACCTTGGTGATACGGCCGACGATGCCGCCGCCGGTGACCACTTCGTCGCCCTTCTGCAGCGCGGCGAGCAACGCCTTGTGCTCCTTGGACTTCTTCATCTGCGGGCGGATCATCAGGAACCACAGCACGACGAACATCAGGATCATCGGCAACAGTTGCATGAAGCCCCCGGTCGGGTCGGCGGCAGCGCCGGCAGTCTGGGCGTGGGCAAGGCTAATCATGGGTTTACTCCGGGAATCGTGAAAATCGGAACGGGGGATTCTAACACTGGCCGGACGATCGGTCGCGGGCGAAGCCGCTTGACCATTCGTCCAGTTTTTCCGCTTCGATGGCGGCGCGCATCTCGGCCATGATGGTCTGGTAGAAATGCAGGTTGTGGATGGTGTTCAACATGCCGCCGAGGATTTCGCCGTTGCGGAAGAGATGGTGCAGGTAGCTGCGCGTGAAGTTGCTGCAGGTGTAGCAGGTGCACGACGGGTCGAGCGGGCCGGTGTCGGCGCGGTAGCGGGCGTTCTTGATCTTGACGTCGCCGAAGCGGGTGAACAGGTGGCCGTTGCGCGCGTTGCGCGTCGGCATCACGCAGTCGAACATGTCGATGCCGTTCTTCACCCCGTTGACCAGGTCTTCCGGCGTGCCGACGCCCATCAGGTAGCGCGGCTTGTGCGTCGGCAGGCGCGGCGCGGTGTGGGCGAGGACGCGCGCCATGTCGTCCTTGGGCTCGCCGACCGAGAGGCCGCCGATGGCCATGCCGTCGAAGCCGATGTCGCACAGGCCGGCGATCGATTCGTCGCGCAGGTCTTCGTACATGCCGCCCTGGACGATGCCGAACAGCGCGTTGGCGTTTTCCAGCCGGTCGTGTTCGTCGCGCGAGCGTTTGGCCCAGCGCATCGACATGCGCATCGATTTGGCTGCTTCGTCGTGGCTGGCCGGGTAGGGCGTGCATTCGTCGAAGATCATGACGATGTCGGAGTTGAGCACCTTCTGGATCTGCATCGAGATTTCCGGCGACAGGAAGAGCTTGGCGCCGTCGTGCGGCGAGCTGAACTTGACGCCTTCCTCGCTGATCTTGCGCAGCGCCCCGAGCGAGAACACCTGGAAGCCGCCGGAATCGGTCAGGATCGGCTTGTGCCAGTTCATGAAATCGTGCAGGCCGTTGTGCGCCTTGACCACTTCCAGGCCGGGGCGCAGCCAGAGGTGGAAGGTGCTGCCCAGGCAAATCTGCGCGCCAATCTCGGCGAGCGCCAGAGGCGTCATCGCCTTGGCCGTGCCATAGGTGCCGACCGGCATGAAGACCGGCGTCTGGACGACGCCGTGAGCCAGCGTCAGGGTGCCGCGGCGGGCGCCGCCGTCGGTTTTCAGGAGTTCAAATTGCATCGTTGCGTTCCAGGAGCATGGCGTCGCCGTAGCTGAAGAAGCGGTAGCGCGCCGCCACCGCGTGCGCGTAGGCGGCGCGGATCGCGTCGTAGCCGGCGAAGGCCGAGACCAGCATCATCAGTGTCGATTTCGGCAGGTGGAAGTTGGTGATCAGCCGGTCGACCGCCTTGAAGCGGTAGCCGGGGGTGATGAAGATGTCGGTCTCGCCGCTGCCGGCGGCGACGCTGCCGTCGTCGGTGGCGGCCGATTCGAGCGTGCGCAGGCTGGTCGTGCCGACGGCGATGACCCGCCCTCCGCCGGCGCGGGTGGCGGCGATGGCGGCAGCGGTGGCCGCCGGCACCTCGTAGCGTTCGCTGTGCATGCGGTGGTCGGCGATCTTCTCGACGCGCACCGGCCGGTAGGTACCGGCACCGACGTGCAGGGTGACGAAGGCGGTATTGACGCCCTGAGCGCGCAGCGTTTCCAGCATCGCCTCGTCGAAATGCAGGCCGGCGGTCGGTGCCGCGACGGCGCCGGGTTCGCGGGCATAGACCGTCTGGTAGCGGGTTTCGTCGGCGCCCTCGGCGGGATGCTCGATGTAAGGCGGCAGCGGCAGCGCGCCGTACTGTTCGGCGACGGCCCAGAAATCGTCGCGGTCGACCAGTTCGATGGCGAACAGGTCGCCGTCCTTGCCGGCGCGGCCGGTCATGCAAACGGTGAAGGCGTCGGCCAGGCGCAGCCGGCAGCCCGGTTTGGGTGCCTTGCTGGCGCGGATCTGGCACAGCGCGTGCGTCGCATCGACGATGCGTTCGAGCATGATCTCGACCTGGCCGCCGGTGTCCTTGAGGCCGAAGAAGCGCGCCTTGATCACCTTGGTGTCGTTGAACACCAGCAGGTCGCCGGCAACGAGCAGGCCCGGCAGGTCGGCGAAGCGGCGGTCGACGTGCGCTGCGCCGGCGACGTGCAGCAGGCGGCTGCCGGTGCGCTCGGGCGCCGGGTGCTGGGCGATCAGTTCGGGGGGGAGGGGGAAGTCGAAGTCGTCGACAGTCAGGGACATGACACCAACACGGCAGGCAAACAAAAACGGCTTTCCCAATGGAAAGCCGAACTTTCATCACTACCCCGTTCCGGCATCGTGCACAGGCGGGGCGTTTCTGGATCACGCGGTACTATAGCAGAGGCTGTCCCGGCGAGGAATTTTGCCGGCGCTTGACCGGTTGTAATCTATAATCTACAAACATGTTTGAACTGCATGACTATCAGGCGCCAGACGGCAGCGTTCCCTTCAAGGACTGGCTTGCCGGATTGGCAGATCGCATTGCGAAGGCCAGGATCGCCGCTCGGGTGCAGCGTGTGGCCGCCGGCAACTTCGGTGACCACAAGCCGCTGACGGATGGCGTCTGGGAGTTGCGCATCGATCAAGGGCCGGGCTATCGCGTTTATTACGCGTTGTCCGGCAAACAGCTTGTATTGCTGCTGGTCGGGGGCGACAAGCGCCGCCAGCAGGCAGACATAACAACCGCAGTGGATTACTGGAAAGACTGGCAACAGAGGAACAAAAAATGAAGCAAGCAAGCCGCCCGCACGACGAAAGCATGGTGCAACTGCTCAGGGATGATCCCGCATTTGCCGATGAATACCTTGCCGCCAGCCTGGAAGATATCGACCAGCCGGGAGGTCGTGAAGCCTTGTTGATGGCGCTGCGCCAGGTTGCCGAAGCGCAAGGCATGGCGCAGGTGGCGGAACGTGCCGGCATCCAGCGGGAAAGCCTGTACAAGGCACTCAGTCCCAAAGGAAACCCCACTTTGAAAACCCTCCTCGCCGTGCTCGGCGCCGCCGGCCTCAAGCTGTCTGTTGCACGCGATCACGCCGCTGCCTGATGGGACGCATCACACAAAATGTTCAATCCCCCGCACCCCGGCGAAACCCTGCGCGATGATGTTTTACCTGCTCTGGGGCTTACGGTTACCGATGCGGCTGCACAACTGGGCGTCAGCCGTGCCGTCCTTTCCCGGGTGCTGAATGGCCGCACAGCAATTTCCCCGACCATGGCGTTGCGCATCGAAGGCTGGCTGGGCATCGAAAACGGCGGCAGCGCCGATGCCTGGCTCGCGCAGCAAACCGCATACGACCTTTGGCAAGCGCGCCAAGCTGGGGCGCCGACCGTTATCAAGGCAATCATTCAACGCAGTGCCTGACCGAGCAAGCTGTCCCCCGGGCCCGCGAACCGAAAAACGGGATTTCAAAACGGGATTTCTTTACCCGCCGGGGCTACAGGGAAAAATCTGAAGCCAGAAAAGCAAAAAGGCCAATTCCGGAGAATTGGCCTAAGCGCTTGATTCTGAATCTTGGTGCCCCGAGCCAGACTCGAACTGGCACACCTTTCGGCGGCGGATTTTGAATCCGCTGCGTCTACCGATTCCGCCATCGGGGCGAATGGAGCGCGGATTATCCCTGAATCACTTCTTCGGTTCAAGCACTTCCGGGCAGGGAAAGGCTCTGGCCAGCGCGCCGGCGACCAGGGTGGCGGTGCCCATCGTCGTGTCGGGCGGCACGCGTTCGACATGGATGACGACGGCCCGCACCAGGCGCAGCGACAGCTCGGGGTCGTCCTTGGGCAGGCAGAAGGCGTTGATGCGCAGGCCGACCTTGTCGGCGAGGTGGTCGCCGACCGAATAGCCGTCGGCGAAGCCGGCGACGTAGGAAATGCAGCGGCCGCTACGCAGCGCGACGTAGGGGTCGCTGCTCTTGTCGCCGGCGTAGAGGCGTTCCGCTGTCCGGCAGTCTTCGAGCAGCTCGCGGGCGTTGTAGGCGTGGGCGTGGCCGGCGCCGAGAAGGGCAAGGAGCAGGAGGAGGCGGGTCATGGGGTCTCGAACCAGGAAAGTTTGTCGTGCAGGCCGACGACGCTGCCGACGACGATCAGCGCCGGCGGCTTGATGCCGGATTCTACGATGCATTGCGGCAGTTGCCCGAGCGTAGAGAGTAGCGTGCGCTGGTCGGGCAGCGTGCCGCGGCGGACGATGGCGGCCGGGGTGTCGGCGGGCAGGCCGTGGGCGATCATCTGGCGGCAGATTTCCGGGGCGCCGCCGACGCCCATGTAGAAGACGACGGTCTGGCCGGGGCGGGCGAGCGCCGGCCAGTCGAGGTCTAACGTGTGGTCCTTGAGGTGGCCGGTGACGAAGGTCACCGACTGCGCGTGTTCGCGGTGGGTCAGCGGGAAGCCGGCGTAGGCGGCGCAGCCGGCGGCGGCGGTGACGCCGGGGACGACCTCGAAGGGAATGCCGGCGGCGTGCAGGATTTCCAGCTCCTCGCCGCCACGGCCGAAGATGAAGGGGTCGCCGCCCTTCAGGCGGACCACCGCCAGTCCCTCGCGGGCCAGATCGACCAGCAGGCGGTTGATTTCCTCCTGCTTCAGCGTGTGTTTCGCCGCCTTCTTGCCAACATAGACCTGACGGGCGGTGGCCGGGAACAGCGCGCGCACGCCCTCGCCGACCAGGTGGTCGTAGACGATGGCGTCGGCGCTGCCGATCAGGCGCGCCGCCTTGAGCGTCAGCAGGTCGGGATCGCCGGGGCCGGCGCCGACCAGCCAGACCTTGCCGGTCACTGGCGGCACTCGGCGATGCGCCGCTCGATGTGAGCAAGCGCTTCCTCGACCTGGTCGATCAGGATCAGGCAGAGGTCGCCGGCCTGCAGCCTGGCGAGCGCGGTGTCGATGGCGAGGAATTCGCCGGTGATCGCTTCGACATGGCGGACCCGTTGCGACTTGGCCAGACCTTCGCGCAACAATCCGATCACCTCGCCGTCGGCGCGGCCGCGCTGGCAGGCATCCTGATAGAGGACGACTTCGTCGAAGGCTTCGCCAAGGATTTCGGTCTGCTGGCGGATGTCTTCGTCGCGCCGGTCACCGGCGCCGCTGATGACGACCAGACGCTTGTTGGCCGGCATCGCCTCGACGGCGCCGACCAGCGCCAGCATGGCGTCCGGGTTGTGGCCGTAGTCGGCGATCAGGGTGGCGCCCCGGTAGTCGAAAACGTTGAAGCGGCCGGGGGCGGTCGCCGCGTCGCTGACGAAACCGGCCAACGCCTGTTCGATGGTGTTCCAGTCGTAGCCGAGCGCCCAGGCGGTGGCGACAGCGGCCATCACGTTCTCGATCTGGAAGCCGATCGTGCCGTTGCGCGTCAGCGGTACGCGCGACAGCGGGATGCGGTACTTGCGCCGGCCCTCGCCGCAGACGATCTCTTCTTTCTCGACATAGAGCACGCGCTTGCCCTGGGCGCGATGCGCGGCGAGCACCGGGTTGGTCGGATCGACGGCGAAGAAGCTGACCTGGCCCGGGCAGTGTGGCGCCATCGCCGCCACCACCGGGTCGGCGGCGTTGAGCACGGCGGTGCCGGTGGGCGCGACGTTCTGGACGATGACGCGCTTGATCACCGCCAGGTCATGCACGGTGGTGATGTAGTTCAGACCGAGGTGGTCGCCGAGGCCGAGGTTGGTGACCACGGCGACGTCGCACATGTCGAAGCCGAGCCCCTCGCGCAGCAGGCCGCCGCGCGCCGTTTCCAGCACTGCCGCGTCGACGTCCGGGTGGGCGAGGACGTTGCGCGCGCTGCGCGGGCCGGAGCAGTCGCCGTCGTCGATGCGCCGGTTCTCGACGTAGATACCGTCAGTGCTGGTCATGCCGACGCGCAGGCCGTTGGCTTCGAAGATGCGGCCGATCAGGCGGCTGGTCGTCGTCTTGCCGTTGGTGCCGGTGACCGCGACGACCGGTATGCGGCCGTTGTCGGGCTTACCGTCGGGGCTGTCGGGATACATCATGCCGACGATTGCCTCGCCGACCGGCCGGCCCTTGCCGAACGACGGATCGAGGTGCATGCGCAGGCCGGGCGCGGCATTGACTTCGACGATGCCGCCGCCCTGCTCTTCGAGCGGCTTCAGCATGGTGTCGCAGACGACGTCGATGCCGGCGATGTCGAGGCCGACCGTCTGCGCGGCGGCAACGGCGGCGGCGGCGAGTTCCGGATGCACGTCGTCGGTGACGTCGGTAGCGCTGCCGCCGGTGGACAGGTTGGCGTTGTTGCGCAGGACGACGCGGACGCCGCGCTCGGGGATCGAATCGGCGGTATAGCCCTGCTCGGCGAGGCGGGCCAGCGCGATTTCGTCGAAGCGAATCTTGGTCAGCGAGGTGGCGTGGCCGTCGGAGCGGCGCGGGTCGCTATTGACGATGTCGACCAGCTCGCGCACCGTGTGCGTGCCGTCGCCGACGACCAGCGGCGGGTCGCGCCGGGCGGCGGCGATCAGCTTGTCGCCGATGACCAGCAGGCGCCAGTCGTGGCCGGGCAGGTACTTCTCGACCATGATGTCGTCGAAGAAACCGACGGCGACCCGGTAGGCGTGGCGTACCTGGTCCTCGCTCGTCAGGTTGACCGAGATGCCCTTGCCCTGATTGCCGTCCTGCGGCTTGACGACGACCGGCAGGCCGATCTCCAGCGCGGCCTGCCAGGCGTCGTCCTCGTCGTCGACCGGACGGCCGGTCGGCACGGCGACGCCGGCGGCGTGCAGCAACTGCTTGGTCAGTTCCTTGTCCTGTGCGATGGCTTCGGCGATGGCGCTGGTATGGCTGGTTTCCGCGGCCTGGATGCGCTTCTGCTTGCTGCCCCAGCCGAACTGGACCAGGCTACCCTGGGTCAGGCGGCGGCAGGGAATGCCGCGGGCGACGGCGGCGGCGACGATGGCGCCGGTCGATGGGCCGAGGCGGATGTCCTCGTCGAGGTCGCGCAATTCCTTGAGTGTCGCGTCGAGATCGAAGGGCGTGTCGTCGAGCGCGGCGCGGCAGAGCTGCTCGGCGCGTTCGAAGGCGAGCCGGCCGACGTCTTCCTCGGTGTATTCGACAACGACCTGGTAAACCCCGTCGTCGATGGTCTTCGCGGTGCGGCTGAAGGTGACCGGGCAACCGGCCTGCGCCTGCAGGCCGAGGGCGGCGAATTCGAGGGCGTGGGCGATCGAGACGGTGTCGAGGTGATCGGTCGGGATCAGCTCGCCAAGTTCGGGGAAACGGGCGCGCAGGCGGGTTTCGAAACCGGGCAGGTCGGCGATGGCGCGCTCGGCGCCGTCGCAGGTGACGATCGCCTGGATGGCGGTGTGGCGGCTCCACAGATTGGGGCCGCGCAGGGCACGGATGCGGGAAACGTCCATGGTGGTCTTTGTCTTGGCGTTAGATACGGCTGGCGCCGGCCGACTTGCGGGCGCGGCGGGGCAGCAGGGCGAAGGGGTCGGCGAGTTCGAGGCCGTAGGTGCGGATGCCGGTGACGATGACGTCCTGGGTCAGTCCCAAGGCCCAGCCGGCGGCGACGGCGGCCAGCACGTTGGCGATGGTTTCCGGACGCTTGGCCTTGCCGATCGCTGGCACGTCGCCGAGCCGGCAGAGGCGGATTTCGTCCTGACCGGTGCCGAGGTAGATGCGGCTTTCGCTGACATAGACGCCGCGCTTGCCGGCCAGCAGGTGGGCGTCGAGCGCCGGGCAGTCGGGGTCGGTGGCGAACATGATGACCTCGCCGTCGCACAGTTCGGCAAAGTCGGCGGCCTGCGGGTCGCAGGCGTTGAGCACGGCGTGGCCGGACTTGAGGACGACGTCGACCTGGGTGCGGTAGGTCGAGCGCCAGGTCGTGTAGTACTCGCCGCCGGTCGGCTGGATGTCCCAGCGCGACAGGTCTTCGAGCTCGGGCAGGACGTTGGTGACGACGCCGACCGAGCAGCGGTCGTAGGCCAGGCCTTCGCCGAGGATGACCCTGCCGCCGTTCTCGATCACCGCCGCCTCGACGGCGCGGTTGAGGAGCAGGCGGCGGCCGCCGGTCCAGTTGGCGGCGTCGCTCTTCTGCACCTGGCGGCGACCGAGGTAGAGGCCGTCGCTGCAGGCCAGGCCGACCTGCTTGCCGGAGAGGTGGAGCATGTGGGCGACGATCCGGGCGACCGGCGTCTTGCCGCGCGAGCCGGACACGCCGACCACCGGGATGCGGCCGGTTTCGTTCTTGGCGAACAGGTTGTCGACGATGGCCTGGCCGACCGGGCGCGGCTTGCCGATGCCCGGCTTGATATGCATGAGCAGGCTGGGGCCGGCGTTGACCTCGACGATGGCGCCGCCCTGCCCGGCGAGCGGCTTCGAGACGTCCTGGCAGACCAGGTCGATGCCGGCGATGTCGAGGCCGACGACACGGGCGGCCAGCGCGGCGACAGCGGCGGTGTCGGGATGGACGTCGTCGGTGCAGTCGAAGGCGTGGTTGGCGTTGCGCTGGATCAGCACCTCGCGGCCGGCGGCCGGCACGCTGTCGCCGGAGAGGCCCTGGCGTTCGAGTTCGATTTTTGCCGCGGTATCGATCTTGATGATCGATAGCGGATGCAGTTCGCTGTCGCCGCGCCGCGGGTCGGTGTTGATCTGGCGGTCGATCAGTTGCTGGACGGTCGACTGGCCGTCGCCGCTGACCGTGATCAGGTCGCTGCGGTTGGCGGCGACCAGCTTGCCGCCGACGATCAGCAGGCGGTGTTCGATGCCCTGGATAGCGCGCTCGACGAGGACGCTAGAGCCTTCCTCGGCGGCGATCGGGTAAGCCTTGCGCACCGCTTCCGGGGTCACCAGGTCGATGAAGACGCCGCGCCCGTGGTTGCCGTCGGTCGGCTTGACGACGACCGGGTAGCCGATGTCCTCGGCGGCGGCGACGGCATCGTCGGCGCTGTCGACTTCACGGCCTTCGGGGACCGGCACGCCGACCGAGGAGATCAGCTCCTTGGTCAGGTCCTTGTCGCGCGAAATGGTTTCGGCGATGGCGCTGGTGGCATCGGTTTCGGCGGTCCAGATGCGGCGCATCGCGGCGCCGTAACCGAGCTGCACCAGATTGCCGTCGTCGAGCAGGCGGATGTGCGGGATCTTGCGCGCTTCGGCGGCATTGACGATGGCCGCCGTAGACGGGCCGAGGTACTTGCGGTCGACCTTGCGGCGCAGCGCCTTGATCGCCGCTTCGAGGTCGAAGGCTTCGTCGTTGATCGCGGCAAGCAGCAGTTCGCGGCCGGTTTCCAGCGCCAGGCTGGTGCATTCGCCGTGGAAGTCGCTGACCACCAGCTTGTAGACGCCGCGCGTGGTGGTTTCGCGGGTGCGCCCGAAACCGTCGGGCAGGCCGGCCAGGCTCATCAGTTCGAGCGTCACGTGCTCGAGGATGTGGCCGGCCCAGGTGCCTTCCTGCAGGCGGCGCAGGAAGCCGCCGCGCTCGTCGTAGTTGCAGCGGTGCTCGACGAGGTTGGGCAGCCAGGCGGCAAGCCGCTCGTAGAGACCAGGGATCTTGTTCGAGGGGAGGTCTTCCAGCTCGCCGATATCGATCCAGGTTTCCCGGCAGGGAGGATAGGTCCAGATGCTGGGGCCGCGCAGGGAGAAGCTCTCCCGGAAAATGATGTCTTGTTTTTTCATGCTTTGGGCTGGGTTGGTCGCCGGCGGGGGAAAGTCACGATTCGTCTCTGACGGGATTATTAACGTTTTTTTCCGGCAGCGGCTGACCGTCGGTAAAAACTGTCACTGCCGGGTACGCGGCGTTACATCGCCGCCACTAGAGGAAGCGGTCGAGCAGCTTGCGGCTGTGCCGGTCGAGTCGCGTCAGGTCGCGGACGAGGTACTGGATGCCGTTAGCGTCGGCGATCAGCAGTCGGGTCGCCGACAGACGCCGGATGTCCTCCTCGCCCTTGAGCACCAGCGCGGTGTCGCCGCGGTCGGTGCGGACCTGCCAGGTGCTCGGGCAGGCGAAGCTGGATACCGACAGCAGTTGGGCGATCTCGGGCACGAATTCGCGGCTGGCGAGTTCTTCCTCGAGCAGTTCGCGGGTCGCCGCCGGCAGGTCGGCGAGGCGGTCGGCCCAGCCGATTTCGTGGCCTTCGGCGCTGAGGATGGAGATGCCGTCGTCGGGGGCGCCGATCGGGAAGGCGCGCACCGGGACGACGCCATCGTGGCGCTCGCCGCTGGCGGCGTGGAAGACCAGTCGGCCATAAGCGTCGCGGGTCAGCGTGAAATTTTCCTGGCTCATCGCGTTTTCCTCAGACGGTGGCGGTTTTCGGCAGGTCCGGGGCGGCCGGTTCGGGCGCCTCGGTGTCGACGTTGCGCGCCTGCGCCATGTACAGCTTGTGGTAATGGCCCTCGGCGTCCATCAGCGCGTCGTGGTTGCCGACCTCGACGATGCGGCCGCGATCCATGACCACCAGCCGGTCGGCCTTCCTCAGCGTGCTCAGGCGGTGGGCGATGGCGATCGTGGTGCGGCCCTTGACCAGGTTGTCGAGCGCCTTCTGGATTTCCTTTTCGGTCTCGGTGTCGACCGCCGAAGTTGCCTCGTCGAGGATCAGGATCTTCGGGTCGATGAGCAGCGCGCGGGCAATCGAGATCCGTTGGCGCTCGCCGCCGGACAGGCCCTGGCCGCGTTCGCCGACCAGCGAGTCGTAGCCGTGCGGCAGGCGCAGGATGAATTCGTGGGCGTGGGCGGCGCGGGCGGCGGCGACGATTTCGGCGCGCGTCGCGTCGGGCTTGCCGTAGGCGATGTTGTCGGCGATGGTGCCGAAGAACAGGAAGGGCTCCTGCAGGACCAGGCCGATGTGGCTGCGGAATTCGGCGACCGGCACCGAGCGCACGTCGACGCCGTCGATCAGCATCTGGCCCTCGGTGACGTCGTAAAAACGGCAGATCAGGTTGACCAACGTCGACTTGCCGGAGCCGGAATGACCGACCAGGCCGATCATCTCGCCCGGTTCGATGACCAGGTCGACGTCCTTGGTGACGGCGCGGGTGCCGTAGCGGAAGCAGGCCTGCTTGAGTTCGATGCGGCCGGTGACGTTTTGCAGATGTACCGGGTTGGTCGGTTCCGGCACGCTCGAGACGTGGTCGAGGATGTCGAAGATGCGCTTGGTCGACGACGCGGCGCGCTGCGTTGCCGAGACGATGCGGCTCATCGAGTCGAGGCGGGTGTAGAAGCGGCCGATGTAGGCGAGGAAGGCGGTCAGCGTGCCCACCGTCGAATCGCCGTGGGCGATCTGCCAGATGCCGAAGACCCAGACGACGAGCAGGCCGACCTCGGTGAGCAGCGTCACCGTCGGGGTGAACAGCGACCAGGTGCGGTTGAGCTTGTCGTTCATCTGCAGATTGTGCTCGTTGGCGGCACGGAAGCGTTCGCCCTCGCGCTTTTCCTGGGCGAAGGCCTTGACCACGCGGATGCCGGGGATGGTATCGGCGAGCACGTTGGTGACTTCGGCCCAGACGCGGTCGATCTTCTCGAAACCGGTGCGCAGCTTCTCGCGCACGAAGTGGATCAGCCAGCCGATGACCGGCAGCGGCAGCAGGGTGACCAGCGCCAGCCAGGGGTTGATGCTGAACAGGATGACCGCGGTCATCGTGATCATCAGTACGTCGGTGGCGAAGTTGAGCAGGTCGAGCGAGAGGAAGATGTTGATGCGGTCGGTTTCGTTGCCGATGCGCGCCATCAGGTCGCCGGTGCGCTTGCCGCCGAAATATTCGAGCGACAGGCCGAGCAGGTGGTCGTAGGTCTGGGTGCGCAGGTCGCGGCCCATGCGCTCGGAGACCAGCGACAGGATGTAGGTGCGGATCCAGCCCAGGCCCCAGGCGACGATGGCCGCGCCGAGCAGGCCGCCGAGGTACATGCCGACCAGGTTCCAGTCGATCGGCTGGCCGTTCTGGAACGGGATCAGCACCTTGTCCATCAGCGGCATCGTCAGGTAGGGCGGCACCAGCTGTGCCGCGGTCGAGGCCAGGGTGAGCACGAAACCGAGGAAGAGCTGCCAGCGGTAGGGCCGGGCGAAACGCCAGAGACGGAACAGGGTCCAGGTCGACGGGGCGACCGTCGCCTCGCGGTTGCAGATCGGGCATTCCTCGGCGCCCGGCGGCAGCGGCGTCTTGCACTTCGGGCAGCTTTCCGCCTCCGGCCGCTGCGGCGGCTGGCCGCTGACACGGCTGTCGCGCAGCAGGTCGAATTCGTCGATCAGGCGCAGCGCCGCCAGGTTGTTGGCCAGCGTGTAGCGCCAGCAGGCGAGGCGGCCGCTGGTGTCGAGCAGTTCGAGCGTGCCGACGCCGGCGTGGTCGTGGTGGTCGAGGCGCAGGCCGGCGGTGAGCGGCCATTCGCGGTACTGGCCAGTGTCATCGATGGCGATCAGGCGGTGCTCGGTGACGGCGATCAGGCCGGCGGCAAAGTGCAGGCGGGCGTCGAGGTCGGTTTCCAGCCAGGCGGCCAGGGTTTCGCCAGCGGCGAGGCGGAACGCGGCGGGGCCGTTCCAGCGGGCGGGAAGGCTTGCCGGGCGGTCGGCTGCCGACGCTTGGGGTTGCTGCATCGAGGTCTCGTGAGGTCGGGGTGCTGCTTTAACGTGACGGGGAGCGGACGGTTGACCGCCGCTGCCGTAAAATTCCGGTTTTTCTTCCTGAACCGGGCGACGTGTCGAAAATCGTCATCTTCAACAAGCCGTACGGCGTACTCAGCCAGTTTACGCCGGAAGGCCGCTGGCGGGGACTGGTCGACTACATTCCGTTGAAAGGTGTGTATGTTGCCGGTCGCCTCGATGCCGACAGCGAGGGCCTGTTGCTGCTCACCGACGACGGCCGCCTGCAGGCGCGCATCGCCGATCCCCGGCACAAGCTGGTCAAGACCTACTGGGCGCAGGTCGAGGGCGAGCCGGCGGAGGCCGATCTGGACCGCCTGCGCGCCGGCATCCGCCTGTCCGACTTCACCGCGCAGCCGGCGCAGGTACGGCGCATCGACGAGCCGCCCGGCCTCTGGCCGCGCGATCCGCCGATCCGCTACCGGGCGGCGATTCCGACCAGCTGGCTGGAAATTCGCATCGCCGAGGGCAAGAACCGGCAGGTGCGGCGGATGGGCGCGGCGATCGGTTATCCTGTGCTGCGCCTGGTGCGGGCGGCGATCGGCCGGTTGACGGTGGATGGCCTCGGCCTCGGCGAATGGCGCCAGCGCGAGGCGACGATAGATGATTTGCGAGGTTGAAGCATGAAGAAATTCGGATGGGCCGCGCTCTGCGGCTGGTGGCTGGCGGGCGTGGCCGGATTGGCGGCGGCCGGCGAGGCGATGCCGGTGATCGAATTGAGCGCCGGCATGCACCGCATCGAGGCCGAAGTGGCGGCCGATGACCGCCACCGCCAGACCGGCCTGATGCAGCGCGAGACGATGCCGGTGCAGCGCGGCATGCTCTTCGTCTTCCCGCAGGAAAACACCCACTGCATGTGGATGCGCAACACGCTGATCCCGCTCTCGGTCGCCTTCATCGACCGTGAAGGCTACATCATCAACATCGAGGAGATGGCGCCGAAGACCGAGGACAACCACTGCGCCAAGCTGCCGGCGCGTTACGCGCTGGAAATGAACCAGGGCTGGTTCGCCAAACGCGGCATCGCCCGCGGCGCCCGCCTGCGCGGTCTCGAACGCGCGCCGACGCCACGCTGATGCCGCCCCGGCTCGATTGGGGCAGCCGTCTGCCGGCGGCGCAATCGCTGCGCGGCTGGCTGGTCGAGGCGCATTCGCTGACTGCGCGCTGTCGGCGCCATTGCAGCGAATTCCGCGTCCGGGTCGTCGCCCAGGGCTGGCGGCTGGCGCTGGCCGACGAAACCGCGAACGCGCGCCGGCCGGTGCGCGAGGTGCTGCTCGAATGCGACGGCGTGCCGGTGATTTTCGCCGAAAGTGTGCTGTCGACGGGGCGTTGCGGTCGTCTCGGGCGCTGGTTTGCCCGCCTGGGCAGCCGTTCGCTCGGCTCGCTGCTGTTTACCCATCCCGGCTTCGGGCGCGGCGATATCGAATTCGTCCGCCTGCGCCAGCGCGATGCCTTGCATCGCCGGGTTTGTCAGGTGCTTGGCCGGCCGCTGCCGCCGCTTTGGGCGCGTCGTTCGCGCCATCATCTCGATGGCGGCAGCGTACTGGTGAGCGAGGTCTTCCTGCCGGCGATCCTCGACCTCGCCTGAAATTGCCGATTACTTGTCGTCGCGCTCGGCGGCCGGCGGTTGCGGGCGCAGGCTGATGCGGCGCTGCATGAAGCCGGGCAGGTTCATCGGGTGCGCCTGTCGGCTCAGCGCGAAGCTGAGGAAAATCTTGCACCAGATGGTCGAGCCGGCGATGGCGATCCAGCTGTCGTAGGCCAGTTCGCCGGCCAGCACGCCGCCGATCACGGCGAGCGCGACGCTGCCGGCGACCAGGTTGATCACCGCTTCGTAGGGCGCATATTTCTCGGGGTTGGCCGGTGATTCGCCGTGCTTCAGGGCGACTTCGGAAAAATCCTTGTTGATGGCGATGCGCCAGGCGCGCCGCAGCCAGATGAAGGCCATCGGGAAGAGCGCCAGGAACAGGATCCAGGTCATTGCGATATGGACGTTGAAAGCCATGTTGCACCTCGGTACAGCCGCGGACGCCGGGGCAGCCGCGCAATAAAAAACCCCGTGGAAACGACCGACGGGGTTCGGAATCCCGTCCGGGGGCACCGGACGGGAGCTTACCTCAATCGCGCTTAGTGCGCGCCATCCACAGCCTTGGCGCCACGCGGGATGCGGACGTTTTCGACCATGTGCTGGATGTGCTCCGGCGGTTCCTTGGTCATCTTGTCGACCACGAAGGCGACGACGAAGTTGACCAGCGCACCGATCGCACCGAAGGCTTCCGGCGTGATGCCGAAGAAGCTGTTGGCGCCGCCGATCATATCGACGAAGTCGGTACCCTTGATGAAGAAGATACCCTTGTGCGCGAACACGTAGAACAGGGTGACGAAGAGGCCAGCCAGCATGCCGGCGATGGCGCCTTCCTTGTTCATCTTCTTCGAGAAGATACCCATCATGATCGCCGGGAACAGCGACGAGGCGGCGATACCGAAGGCCAGGGCAACCGTGCCGGCAGCGAAGCCCGGGGGGTTGAGGCCGAGGTAACCGGCGATGACGATGGCGACCGCCATCGAGATCTTGCCGGCGCGCAGTTCGGCCTGCTCGGAGATGTTCGGCATGAACACACCCTTCACCAGGTCATGCGACACGGCAGCGGAGATCGCCATCAGCAGACCGGCAGCGGTCGACAGAGCGGCAGCCAGACCACCGGCAGCAACCAGGGCGATAACCCAGTTCGGCAGCAGGGCGATTTCCGGATTGGCCAGCACGATGATGTCGGCGTTGACCGTCAGCTCGTTGCCCTTCCAGCCGGCAGCTTCGGCCTTGGCCTTGGCATCGGCGCTCTTCGTCTTGTCGTTGTAGTACTGGATGCGACCGTCGCCGTTCTTGTCCTCGAACTTCAGGAGACCGGTCTTTTCCCAGCGCTTCATCCATTCCGGACGCTGTTCGTAGACCAGCGAGGCTTCGGTGGCGAACACGTCAGCGTTGGCCTTGACCGCGTCGGCATTGACGACCATCGAGCCATCGGCAGCGGTCTGCAGGCCGACCGCGGTGTTGACGGTGCCGTGCAGGTTGAGCTTGGCCATCGCGCCGACCGCCGGGGCGGTGGTGTACAGGATCGCGATGAAGACCAGCGCCCAGCCGGCCGACGAACGGGCGTCGGAAACCTTGGCCACGGTGAAGAAGCGCATGATGACGTGCGGCAGACCGGCGGTACCGATCATCAGCGACATCGTGTACACGAACATGTTCAGCGTGCTGCCCGGAACCGAGGTCGTGTATTGACCGAAGCCGAGGTCGGTAACGACCTGGTCGAGCTTCTGCAGCAGCGAGATGTCGGTGCCGGAGATGTTGGAGCCCAGGCCCAGTTGCGGGATCGGGTTGCCGGTCAGCTGCAGCGAGATGAACATGGCGGGGACGGTGTAGGCCAGGATCAGCACGATGTACTGGGCGACCTGGGTGTAGGTGATGCCCTTCATGCCGCCGAACACGGCGTAGGCGAAGACGATGCCCATACCGATGTAGATGCCGGTGTCGCTGGAAACGCCCAGGAAGCGCGAGAAGGCGACGCCGACGCCGGTCATCTGGCCGATGATGTAGGTGATCGACGCGGTGAGCAGACAGATCACGGCCACCGTCGAGGCGGTCTGCGAGTAGAAGCGGTCACCGATGAACTGCGGCACGGTGAACTTGCCGAACTTGCGGAGGTACGGGGCGAGCAGCATCGCCAGCAGAACGTAGCCGCCGGTCCAGCCCATCAGGAACAGGCCGCCGCCGTAACCCATGTTGGCGATCAGGCCGGCCATCGAGATGAACGAAGCAGCCGACATCCAGTCGGCGGCGGTTGCCATGCCGTTGGTGATCGGGTGGACGCTGCCGCCGGCAGCGTAGAACTCGGACGTGCTACCGGCACGTGCCCAGATCGCGATCCCGATGTACAGCGCAAACGACGCGCCGACCACCAGGTAAGTCATAGTTTGCAGATCCATGCTGGCTCCTTAATCTTCGTGCACGTCGAACTTGCGGTCGAGGTTGCCCATTGCCTTGGCGTAATAAAAGATCAGGGCAATGAAGATGTAGATCGAACCCTGGTGGGCAAAGAAGAAGCCCAGCGGGTAACCCCCGAGTTTGATGCCGTTCAGCGCGTCGGCAAAAAGGATGCCGGCACCGAATGAACACACGAACCAGATCGCCAGGATTTTTCCCAGCAGTCCGAGTGTGGCTGACCAGTAGGCCTTGCCTTGATCGTCCATTATTTGTCTCCTCCATAAAATGTGATGGGCGGGCTGCACTGAAATGCAACATCGCCACGAGACACAGTCTGGGTTTGTAAACTTACAGTTCCCTGACAATTTTTTTCGATTAGGTGAAACTGTTATGGGTTTTGTGAGCGAGCAAAGAAAAGGCCCCCGCCGGGGCGGGGGCCTTGCAGGTGGCCGGCAGAGCGCCGGCCAGGGGTGTTTTTCTTGTTTTGTTTAGTGACCGCTGGCGCCGGCGGCACCGATGCCGGTTTCCGAGCGGACTTCCTGGTCCAGGTAGGCTTCGCGTTCCTTCGCGGCCTGGGCGCTGTTGTCGAGGATCGAGAACAGCCAGATGCCGACGAAACCGATGGTCATCGAGAACAGGGCCGGCGAGGTGTAGGGGAACCAGGCAGAACCCTTCGGATTGCCCAGCGTGGCTTCCCAGATCGACGGCGAGACCACGGTCAGCGCAACCGAGGAGATCAGGCCGAGGAAGCCGCCGATCACCGCGCCCTTGGTCGTGCAGTTCTTCCACAGCACCGACATGAACAGCACCGGGAAGTTGGCCGAGGCAGCGATGGCGAAGGCCAGCGAAACCATGAAGGCGATGTTCTGCTTCTCGAAGGCGATACCCAGCACGACGGCGATGATGCCGAGGACTATCGTGGTGATCCGGGAAACACGCAGTTCGGCAGCCGAATCAGCCTTGCCTTCCTTGAACACGGTGGCGTACAGGTCGTGCGACACGGCCGAGGCGCCGGACAGCGTCAGGCCGGCAACGACGGCGAGGATGGTGGCGAAGGCAACCGCGGAGATGAAGCCGAGGAAGATGTTGCCGCCGACCGCGTTGGCCAGGTGGATAGCCGCCATGTTGCCGCCGCCGAGCAGGGCGCCCTTGGCGTCCAGGAACTCCGGGTTGGTCAGCACGAAGGTGATGGCGCCGAAACCGATGATGAAGGTCAGGATGTAGAAGTAGCCGATCCAGGTGGTCGCCCAGAAGACGGACTTGCGGGCTTCCTTGGCATCCGGCACGGTGAAGAAGCGCATCAGGATGTGCGGCAGGCCGGCGGTACCGAACATCAGCGCCATGCCGAAGGAGATCGCCGAGATCGGGTCCTTGACGAAGTTGCCCGGGCCCATGATCGACAGACCCTTGGCCGCGGCTGCGGCGGCGACGCCTTCCGCGGTGGCGGCGGGATCGGTCTTCAGGGCTTCGGCCAGCAGGCCCTTGGCGGCCAGTTCGGTCTTGATCTTCACCGCTTCGGCGAACATCGCTTCCGGGCTGAAACCGAAGTGCAGCAGCACCATGAAGGCCATGAACGAGGCGCCGCAGAGCAGCAGGATCGCCTTGATGATCTGCACCCAGGTGGTGGCGGTCATGCCGCCGAACAGCACGTAAACCATCATCAGCGCGCCGACGATGACCACTGCCATCCAGTATTCCAGGCCGAACAGCAGCTTGATCAGCTGGCCGGCACCGACCATCTGGGCGATCAGGTAGAAGGCGACGACGACCAGCGTGCCGGTGACGGCGAAGGCGCGGATCGGGGTCTGCTGGAAGCGGTAGGCGGCGACGTCGGCGAAGGTGAACTTGCCGAGGTTGCGCAGGCGTTCCGCCATCAGGAAGGTGATGATCGGCCAGCCGACGAGGAAGCCGATCGAGAAGATCAGGCCGTCGTAGCCGTTGGCCATGACCGCGGCGGAAATACCGAGGAAGGAGGCTGCCGACATGTAGTCGCCGGCGATTGCCAGGCCGTTCTGGAAGCCGGTGATGCCACCGCCGGCGGTGTAGAAGTCGGCCGCCGACTTGGTCTTGGCCGCCGCCCACTTGGTGATGAAGAGGGTCATCACCACGAAGATGGCGAACATTGCGATGGCGGTCCAGTTGGTCGCCTGCTTTTCCGCCTGGCCGAGGTCGGCGCCGGCCGCGAAGGCAGTGCCGGCGACGGCGGCCAGGGCGAGCGCGCCGAGGAGTTGTTTGTGCAGCTTAACCATTGTTGGCCTCCTTGACGATTTCAGCCTTCAGCTGGTCAAACTCGCCGTTGGCGCGACGCACGTAGATGCCGGTGATGACGATGGTGAACAGGATGACGCCGACGCCGATGGGGATGCCGATCGTCGACACGCCGGTGCCCAGCGGCTTGGCCAGGAATTCCTTGTCGAACGCGATCAGCGCGATATAGCCGTAATAAACGACCAGCATGAGCAGGGTCATGACCCAGCCGTAGGTGTTGCGAACCGACTTCAGTTGCTCGTATTTGGGATTTGCCCGGATCCGGGCATACACGTCTTGCGACATGATCGACCTCCTCGTTTTGTTGTGGCGGTTACGGGATATGTAACGATTTAAATGATCGGCCCATCACCTTACAGAAGACTTAATGAAGTCAACTTCCGAAAAAACCGCAGTCGGGACGCCTCCGTCGCTATCTCAGGGGTAGGTCGACACGCACCGTCAGGCCGCCGCCCGGCGTGTCGTCGAGGGCGATCTGGCCATCGTGCTGGCGGACGATTTCTCGCGCGATCGCCAGTCCCAGCCCGCTACCGGGGATCGTCGTGGCGAGCCGGCAGAAGGCTTCGAAGACGCGCTCGCGTTCGCCGAGCGGGATGCCCGGCCCGTTGTCGGCGACGATCAGGCGCGCGGATTCCTGATCGTGGGTGACGCTGACGTCGATCCGGCCAGCGGCCGGGGTGTAGCGGATGGCGTTGTCGATCAGGTTGGAGAGCAGGACGCGCAGGGCTTCCGGCTCGCCCGTCAGCGCGGTCGGCATCTGCTCGGCGAGGCCGAGGTCGATGTCCTTGGCGGCGGCCAGGATGTCGCATTCGATGATCACGGTCTTCGCCAGTTCGAGCAGGTCGACCGTGGCGATCGTCCGCTTGCCGGCGAATTGCGGATCGAAGCGCGCCAGATGCAGCAACTGGCTGACCAGATGCGCCGCCCGGTCGACGCCGCTGCGCAGGTTCTTCAAGGCTTCCTGGCGCACCAGCGGGTCGCCTTCGCCGCTGACCACCTGGGCATTGAGCTGCAGCGCGGTGAGCGGCGTGCGCAGCTCGTGCGCGGCATCGGCGATGAAGCGCTGGCGGGCGAGAAAGGCCTGGTCGAGGCGCTGGAACATGTCGTTCAGCGCATCGACGATGACCAGCATCTCGTCGGGGTACTGCTCGCGCGGGATCGGCGACAGGAAACCGGGGGCGCGTTCGCGGATTTCCTGGCGCAATTGGCGCAGCGGCTGAAAAGCCTGGGCGGCGGCGATGGCGATGAAACTGCCCATGATGATGACAAGCACCGAGAACGGGACAATCAGCGAACTGCCGAATTCGCGGAACCACAAGGCGTGCGAATCGCTCGGATTGGCCACCTGAACGGTGGTGCCGCGATCCTCGATGACCATGGCGTGCCATTCCTGATCCTGCCAGGTGAAGGTGCTCAGGCCGGGCTTCTGGCGTGGCAGCGGCTGGTCGGGGCGGGATGCGAACAGCAGTTTGCCGTCGCTGCCCCAGATCTGGCTGATGATGCTCTGCTGCTGGTTGGAGAGATCGTAGATCTCCGGGTGCATGCCGTGGTGACGCATCACCGCCCAGGCCACCTGTTCCAGCGAAAGGTCGCGGCTGCGGCTGAATTCGGTCCAGGTCATCCGGTAAGTCAGCGCGGTGACGAAGGCGGCGGTGATGATCAGCGTCCCGATCTGCCAGGCGAGCAGGCGGGCGAGGACGGAATTCACGCAGGCTCAACCAGCTTGAAACCGATGCCGCGGATGTTGCGGATCCATTCCTTGCCCAGCTTCTTGCGCAGGCGGTGCAACTGTACCTCGATCGAATTGCTGGCGATTTCCTCGCCCCAGCCGTAGAGGCGTTCCTCGAGCTGGGTGATGCTGAGGACGACGCCGGGAACCTCGATCAGCGCCATCAGCAGACGGAATTCGCGGTCCGAGAGATGGATTTCCTGGTTGGCCAGCCTGACCTGGCGCTTGCGCGGGTCGACGCGCAGCGCGCCGAGGCACAGTTCGCTCTGCGGCCAGCCCAGTGTCCGGCGGCGCAGGGCGAAGACCCGGGCGACCAGTTCCTCGAGTTCGAAAGGCTTGACCAGGTAATCGTCGGCACCGGCGTTGAGGCCGCTGACCCGGTCATCAAGGCCGCCGCGGGCAGTGATGACGAGTACCGGCAGGCGCTTGCTGCGGCTTTCCAGGCGGGCCAGGATGTCGATCCCGTCGACGTGCGGCAGGCCGAGGTCGAGGATCAGCATCCCGTAATCGTGGGACTGGATCGCGCCGACGACATCCTGGCCGTCGCTGACCCAGTCCACGGAAAAATCGTGCTTGCGCAGGCTGGCCAGAATGGCCGAAGCGATCAGCGCGTCATCTTCGGCGAGCAGGATTCTCAAGGGCAATCACTCATCGGAAAACCTCCCCGGCGGTCGCCGTGACGCAGATGGCGGCGCGAGGCATCGGTCGGTGTTGTCAAAGGCAAATGGTCAGCGATATGAGGATCGAAACTGACGATCCAGGCGCGAGGATTCTATCAAGCCGCCAGAGGATCAGCGCGCTCTTGTTGGAAGCACGTCGTCCTGAAACCGAAGCTGTTCTATTGGCCGATACAACTTCTGAGTGCTTTTGTAAATGGGGGGCAACCAACGACAACTTCTCGGCCTTTTCAGACATTCGATTGATCCAATGAGAGTGGCTTGTTTAGGTGGCGAAACAAACTCTCAGCGATTACGGAAAGCACTACAAAGGTAGAGGCGATGCAGGTTGCGTATAAGCCGGTTGCGGTGCTGCGTCAGTATTCTCTGCAACGAGAGCTTCAATTGCGTCCAAAACGGAGGAGAATTTTCGGAAATCGGCTGCATGCCGCTTGTTGTCACACAGTTGAACGCAGAGTTTCATTTTGTTCAGTGTGGTCGTGACTGTGCTACTCCCGTTTTTCTTCTTTGTCGTTTTTTGATCGAACATCTCTGGGGTGATCGCTGCTTCAGCCAAAAGATTTTCGATACCAGCTTCAATGATTTTGTTCTCGTTGTTGGTCGGCATCGACCGGACATATATGAGTTCAAAGAAGTCTTCGTCGGGTTTGTTTGCATCATTGTCGTAAAGCAGAACGATCTGACGTTTTGCCAACTCAGGTTTTGCTCGGAGTACCGTCAGGGTCGAATTCAGCGCATCTTTGCCAGTATGGAAGCCTTGACCATTTTTTGGGTCTTTCGCACCGACCCACTGAAATTCAACTTTCTCCTGTATCAGCGTGCGCCCTAGAAGTTCTGCCGCTGTGCTCATGTATTTCGGATCAGTTTCGCCTTCAAGAAGCACAAGCAGTTTACCGGTTACTCCAACTGCTTCCGCGATCGCTGCGTTGAATGCTCTGGTGTTTTGGAGCGCATCTAGCGCACGCCCGAATTCTTCGTAGGTTTCAGCTTGAATGGGGGTTCCAGAAGGCATGTCAATGATTGAGAGTCCTTCGGGTCCGAAAACATTTTCCATGCCAAGTACAAAAAATGGGGAATGACTTGAGACAATGAACTGAACCTTCGGAAACATCTTGATCAACGTGGGCAATGCACGGTGCTGCAAATCCATGTGCATGTGCGCATCAATCTCGTCAATGATGCAGATTCCAGTTAGTTCGTTAGGGGCCATCGGCGATGCGGCCGATTGATCGCCGTAACGTAGAAGTGTGCCGAAGGTGTTAAGTAAAGTGGCTTGTCCAGCCGACAATCCGTCAAGCGAGTGGAGCAGCGCTGAACCATTTCGCTGCACAACTATTCGGCCGGAAGAGTGGCGACCAGTCACCCCGAAACGGACAGATTGATCCCCAAACACCGCCTGCAAAATTTGGTTTGTGCATTCCCATAACGGGCGATTGGCCAACGCTTTTTCTGAGTTCCCCACGGGCAGAGCAATTGTCTTTCCAACTTCCGTGATGACTGAGATGACATCCATTCTGGTATCAAGCAAAAGTGACAATAACCACTGTTTCAATTGGGCAAAGCCGCTTTCAACGTAAATCGGCTTTCCTAATCGATTTGAGAATCGTGGTTCAAGATTGAAACCCTCTGTATTCAGGCTGTTTTGATTCAGCCAATGGGGTACTTCTGCACGATTGGAGGGGAAGTATGCGTATGCTCCTTGGGAAAAAACGCGCTGAGACTGCATTTCATCGATGGTGAAGTTTTTTACCGCTCCCTCTTCGGCCCATGTTGCATGTGGGCGAAGCGATTCCGGCAGGTGTTCTGTGACTTGAGGTAGGGGAAGTTTGCCACCCTTTTCGGTGTAGATGTGTGTTGAAGCCCCTTCTTGAAACTCCAGTAGCGCACATCCGCCGGAAGCTCCCATGGTCGTCGTTGTACCCCCTACGAGACGAAACCATGGGCGATTTACTCCGGTTCCATTTGCGACCACGTCATGGTAATGAGCAGCGGCCGCTTCAAACAGCGCATCAGCGACGATTGAGAGCAGGTGCGTTTTACCGCTTCCATTCGTGCCAACCAGGACGCATGGGCGCGGATTTCCGTCCGGGGAGAACGGTAGGTTGAGACTGAGTCGGTTAATTGGGCCGTTATGCTGGATGTAGATCTGTTTAAGATACATGTATGCCCCCTGCTTAGTCTGAATATTCGTCAATTTGCGACGTCTATTTTATTTGCATTTTGTTTGTGGGGGTGCAGCACTGGCAAGCAAATTCAACTTTGTGCCCATGCCTGTATCTTGGACAGCAATGGCAGGTAACAGGTAGATTGCCGCCCGATTCTGGCTGGAGGCCGAAGGTCGGTTAAGGCCGATGTGCGGAAAGCGCCAAGCGATTTTGCAATGAAAAGAGGGAGCTGAACGCTCCCTCTTTTATGAAACCCGTTTTGCGGGTTTTATCCGGAAATACCGCGATCAGCCGGCGAAGTTGGCTTCGACGAAGGCCCAGTTGACCAGGTTGTTGAGGAAGGTTTCGACGAACTTCGGACGCAGGTTGCGGTAGTCGATGTAGTAGGCGTGTTCCCAGACGTCGACGCAGAGCAGGGCCTGGTCGCCGGTGGTCAGCGGGGTGCCGGCGGCGCCCATGTTGACGATGTCGAGCGAGCCGTCGGCCTTCTTGACCAGCCAGGTCCAGCCGGAGCCGAAGTTGCCGACGGCGGAGGTCTGGAAGGCGCTCTTGAAGGCATCCAGCGAGCCCCACTTGGCGTCGATCGCGGCGGCCAGGGCGCCGCTCGGGGCGCCGCCGCCGTTCGGGGTCATGCAGTTCCAGAAGAAGCTGTGGTTCCAGACCTGGGCGGCGTTGTTGTAGATGCCGCCGGCCGGGGCCTTCTTGACGATCGCTTCGAGGTCGAGGGCTTCGTACTCGGTGCCCTTGATCAGGTTGTTCAGGTTGGTGACGTAGGCCTGGTGGTGCTTGCTGTAGTGGTAGTCGAAGGTCTCGGCCGACATGTGCGGGGCGAGGGCATCCTTGGCGTAGGGCAGAGCGGGCAGTTGGTGTTCCATTGATATTCTCCGTTGTTTGTCAGGGGTGATTCGAAAATTCTAGTCAGCTTCCGGCGGGGCGACAACCTGGTCGACCGTTGCCGCCAGTCCGCCGCGCGCCAGCCGGATCTGCAGCCGGTCGCCGGGACTGACCGCCAGGCTGTCGCGCAGCGGCTTGCCGTCGGCATTGCTGACCAGCGCGTAGCCGCGGGCCAGTACCGCCTGCGGGTCCAGTTGTCTCAGACTGCCGGCGAGGCCATTTAGTTTCATCCGTCGTTCGGCGAATTGCCCGCGGCTGGCCTGTTGCAGCCGGTGGGCGAGGTGCGCCAGGGCTTTTTCGTGCGTATCGGCTTGCGGTCGGCAACCGGCGGCGCGGCGGGCCAGCGTGCTGAGCGCCAGGCGCTGGCGCAGCAGGCTGGCGGCCTGGGCGCGTTGCAGGCGATCGCCCAGGCGGTCTAGTTGCTGGCGTTGGCGGAGCAGGGCCTGCGCCGGGTGGACGAGGCGCGAGCGCAGCCAGTCGAGGCCTTGCTGGTGTTCAGCGAGGCGGCGCTGGCTGACGCGCTGCAGTCGTCGTTGCAGTTCGTCGACGCGGGCCAGCAGCGCGCTGCGTTCCGGGGAGAGCAGTTCGGCGGCGGCGGTCGGCGTCGGGGCGCGGCGGTCGGCGGCGAAGTCGGCGATGGTGAAGTCGGTTTCGTGGCCGACGCCGGTAATGACCGGCAATGGGCAGGCGACGATGGCGCGGGCGACGGCTTCCTCGTTGAAGGCCCAGAGGTCTTCGATGCTGCCGCCGCCGCGGCAGAGGATGACGGCGTCGGCCGTGCTGCGGCCAGCGGCGGCCAGGGCGCTGGCGAGGCGGGCGGCGGCGCCATCGCCCTGAACCGGCGCCGGGTGGATCTCGACGCCGAGGTAGGGGGCGCGCCGGTGCAGCGTGCTCAGCACGTCGCGCAGCGCCGCCGCCTGCAGGCTGGTGACGATGGCCAGGCGGCGCGGGTAGGGCGGCAGCGGGCGTTTGCGTTCGGCGGCGAAGAGGCCTTCATTTTCAAGTTGTGTCTTGAGCCGCAGGAAGCGTTCGTAGAGATCGCCCTGGCCGGCGCGACGCAGCGATTCGACAGTGAGCTGGAACTCGCCGCGCGCCTCGTAGAAGGAGACCAGCGCGCTGGCCTCCACCTTCTGCCCGTTCTCCGGGCGCCAGCCCAGGAGTTGCGCCCGGTTGCGCCAGATCACGCAACGCACCTGGGCATTGCCGTCCTTGAGCGAGAAATAGACGTGGCCGGAGGCGGCGCGGGTCAGGTTGGAAATTTCACCGCCCACCCAGAGCATCGGAAAGGCGGACTCCAGACAATCGCGCACCAGACGGTTGAGCGCGCTGACGCTGAGTACGGAGTTATTGACAGGCGGCAGAGGAGAAGGCATGGCGTCATTCTACCGTGGTCAGACTTTTCATGGTAGGCGCTTGACATTTCTGGTGATTTTCAAGTTATTGATTTTGTGCTGTTTTTATTCTATGCCTCGTTTTTTGGCAGGGTAGGCGAAAGCCTTGTTTCTTGCGGGTTTGCGGCAACTGATGACAGCTCTTCCACAGACTTATCCACAGCTTTTGGGGATAAGCCGCGGCGGCCCCGGAAAATCGTCGCGCTTGCCCCTGCGCCGCCGGGGAGGCAGAATTGCGGACTAAACTTTCGCCAAGGACATCGTCAAGTGTTTGAAATCGTCAAAGCGGCCGGCTGGCCCATCTGGCCTCTGTTGCTGGCCTCGGTCATCTCCATGGCGCTGATCATCGAGCGCCTGATCAGCCTGCGTCGCGGAAAGATCGTGCCGGCGGGCCTGTTGCAGCGGGCGGTCGGCGAGTTCCGGCGTGGCGCCGACAATGGCAAGCTGCTCGATGAACTGGACCGCCACTCGCCGCTCGGCCGCGTGCTGGCGGCCGGTCTGCGCAACGTGAACAACTCGCGCGAGGTGATGAAGGAGTCGATCGAGGAAGCCGGTTCGGCGGTCGCTCACGACCTCAACCGTTACCTGACGACGCTCGGCACCATCGCCTCGATCAGCCCGCTGATGGGGCTGTTCGGTACCGTCGTCGGGATGATCGAGATCTTCGGTTCGCAGGCGCCGGGCACCGGCAACCCGCAGCAACTGGCGCACGGCATTTCGATCGCCCTGTACAACACCGGCTTCGGCATCTTCATCGCGATTCCCAGCCTGATCTTCTGGCGCCATTTCCGCGCGCTGGTCGATGGCTTCGTCGTCGAGATGGAGCAGCAGGCGGTACGCCTGGTCGAAGTGATGCACGGCGACCGGAAGTAAGCGATGAATTTCCAGCGCGGACGCGGCCGCGAAGAGCCGGAAATCAACCTGATCCCGATGATCGACGTGTTGCTGGTGATCATCATCTTCCTGATGCTGACGACCACTTACTCGAAGTTCTCCGGCCTCGAGATCAACCTGCCGACGGCCGACGTCACCCAGGAAAACCAGCAGCCGAACGAGATCGATGTCGCGGTTACCGCCGCCGGTCAGATCCTGGTCAACAAGGCGCCGCTCGCCAGCGGCGAGATCGAGGCGATTTCGGCGGCGCTGCAGCAGGCGGCAGCCGGGCGCAAGGAACCGGTGATCGTCATCAACGCCGACGCCAAAGCCACCCACCAGCGTGTCATCGACGTCATGCAGGCCGCGCAGTCGGCGGGCTACCCGCACATCTCCTTCGCCACCCAGTCGCCCGAGTGATGCTCGCCGGCTGGTTGCAGCGACACTGGTACGAACGCCGGCTGACGCCGGCGTTCTGGCTTCTGCTGCCGCTGCTGCTGCCGCTCAACCTGCTGTTCGTCGGCGTTGCCGGCTGGCGGCGCCGGCAGGCGCGGCCGCAGCGGCTGCCGGTGCCGGTCGTCGTCGTCGGCAACCTGACCGTCGGTGGCGCCGGCAAGACGCCGCTGACCCTGTGGCTGGCCGGCCAACTGGCGGCGCGCGGCTTTCGTCTCGGCATCGTCAGCCGCGGCTACGGCGCTGCGGCGGCCCAGCCGCGTCCGGTGCTGGCTGATTCGACGCCGGCCGAAGTTGGCGACGAACCCTTGCTGCTCGGCCGCCGCAGCGGCGTCCCGGTGTGGGTCGGGCGCGACCGCGCGGCGGCCGGCCGGGCGCTGCTGGCGGCGCATCCTGAGGTCGATCTGCTGCTTTGCGACGACGGCCTGCAGCATTACCGGCTGGCGCGCGATGTCGAGATCGCCGTCTTCGACCGGCGCGGCGCCGGCAACGGCTGGCGCCTGCCGCTGGGGCCGCTGCGCGAGCCGCTGGCGCGGTTGGCCGAAGTCGATGCCGTGGTCGGCAACGATTTTGCCGCGACCGAGCTGGCCGGCGGCCGGCCGGCGTTCGCGATGACGCTGCGCGCCGGCGACTTCTACCGTCTCGACGATCCGGCCGTCCGCTGCGCCGCCGCCCAGTTGCGCGGCCGGCCGCTGCACGCGGTGGCCGGGATCGGCGATCCCGGGCGTTTTTTCCGCACGCTGGCCGGCCTCGGCCTGGACTGCGTGCCCCACCCTTTCCCCGATCATCACGCCTACGCGGCCGGCGACCTCGCCTTCGGCGACGACGCGGTGCTGCTGATGACCGAGAAGGATGCAGTAAAATGCGCCGGACTGACGGCGGCGGAGACCTGGGTTCTGCCCGTCGACGCCGATCTGCCGCCGGCATTGACCGATTTGTTAGTGGAGAAACTCCGTGGACGCCCGATTGCTTGAAATACTCGTCTGCCCGATCTGCAAGGGCCCCCTCGAATTCCGCAAGGCGGCGCAGGAACTGGTGTGCAAGCCGTGCAAGCTGGCCTACCCGATTCGCGACGACATCCCGGTCATGCTCGAGGACGAGGCGCGGCCGCTGGGCGCCGACGAAGCGTGATGACGCCGGCGTTCAAGATCGTCATTCCGGCGCGTTACGCGTCGAGCCGCCTGCCGGCCAAACCGTTGCTCGATCTCGGCGGCAAGCCGATGGTCGTCCGCGTTGCCGAACGGGCGCGCCTGGCCGGTGCCGAAGAAGTCTGGGTGGCGACCGATCATCCGGAAGTCCGGGCCGCCTGCGAGGCGCATGAAGTCGCCGCGTTGATGACGCGCGCCGACCACGCCACCGGCACCGACCGCCTGGCAGAAGTGGTGGCCCAGCGCGGCTGGAGCAACGAAACCATCGTTGTCAACGTGCAGGGCGACGAGCCGCTGATCGAGCCGGAAGTCATCGTCCACACCGCGCGCCAGCTCGCCGTCAGCGGCGCCGATATCGCCACCGTCGCCCATCCGATCGCCGAGCCGGCCGATTTCTTCAATCCCAACGTGGTCACGGTGGTCTGCCGCGCCGACGGCGACGCCGCCTATTTCTCGCGCGCGCCGGTGCCCTATGCGCGCGATCACTTCGCCCGCGAGGGCGGCGGCGCCAACCTGCCCGACGGCCTGCCGGCGCTGCGCCACGTCGGCCTCTACGCCTACCGCGCCAGCTTCCTGAAGGCCTACGCTGGCCTCGCCGTCGCGCCGACCGAGCAGTTCGAGGCGCTCGAACAACTACGCGCCCTGTGGCACGGCTACCGGATCAGCGTCGCCCTGGTGGATGCGGCGCCGGCGCCCGGTGTCGATACGCCCGAAGACGCCGAGCGGATGCGCAAACTGTTTGACCGAGCCTGAATAAGCAGGTAATTTCGGGCGGTAGAGAACGGCGCCACAACAGCCGACAACAAGAATTTTCATACGTAACCAGAGGGACTTCTCAATGAAATTGATTCTTTTGGGCGCACCCGGCGCCGGCAAGGGTACGCAGGCCAAGTACATCTGCGAAAAGTACGGCATTCCGCAGATCTCGACCGGCGACATGCTGCGCGCCCAGGTCAAGGCCGGCACCCCGCTCGGCCTGGAAGCCAAGAAGCACATGGACGCCGGCGGCCTGGTCCCGGACGCCGTGATCATCGGCATGGTCAAGGACCGCCTGCAGCAGGACGACTGCAAGAACGGTTACCTGTTCGACGGCTTCCCGCGCACCATCCCGCAGGCGCAGGCGATGAAGGACGCCGGCGTGCCGATCGAGTTCGTGCTCGAAATCGATGTTCCCGACAGCGACATCATCGAGCGCATGGCCGGCCGCCGCGCCCACCTGGCGTCGGGCCGTACCTACCACGTCAAGTTCAACCCGCCCAAGGTCGAGGGCAAGGACGACGTCACCGGCGAAGACCTGGTGCAGCGCGACGATGACAAGGAAGAAACGGTCAAGAAGCGGCTCGACGTCTATCACTCGCAGACCAAGCCGCTGGTCGAGTTCTACGGCAAGTGGGCGGCCGAGGGCGACGCCGCAGCGCCGCAGGTGCGCAAGATCGCCGGGGTCGGCAGCGTGGACAGCATCACCGCGGCGGTTTTCGACGCCCTGAAGTAAGCCGATGACCGGGAGGAACGCCTTCTACGCGCAGTCGGGAGGCGTTACCGCCGTCATCAACGCGACGGCGTGCGGCCTGATTCAGGAAGCACGCCGTTTGCGTTTGCAGCAGCCCGGATCGATCGGCAAGGTCTACGCCGGTCACGACGGCATCCTCGGTGCGCTGACCGAGGAACTGATCGATACCGATCTCGAAAGCGATGCCGATATCGCCCGCCTGCGCTACACACCCGGCGGCGCCTTCGGTTCCAGCCGCTACCATCTCGGGCCGCTGAGCACGCACCGGCGCCATTTCGAGCGGCTGATCGCGGTCTTTCGCGCCTACGACATCGGCTACGTCTTCATCAACGGTGGCGATGGCAGCATGGGCGCCGCCTGGCACCTGTCGCAGACGCTCGCCGAGCTCGGCTATCCGCTGCAGGTGATCGGCCTGCCGAAAACCGTCGACAACGACCTGGTGCTGACCGATACCTGCCCCGGTTTCGGTTCGGTCGCCAAGTACGTGGCGACCTCGATGCGCGAGGCCGGCTTCGACGTCGCCTCGATGGCGCGTACCTCGACCCGCATCTTCATCCTCGAAGCGATGGGCCGCCACGCCGGCTGGCTCGCCGCCGCGGCCGGGCTGGCCAGCGGGCACGAAGGCGAGCCGCCGCACCTGCTGCTGTTTCCGGAAGTCCGCTTCGACGCCGAGCGCTTCCTCGCCCGCGTCGAAGCCTGCGTCCAGCGTTTCGGGTATTGCACGATCGCTGCCGCCGAAGGCCTGTGCGACGAGGGCGGTTGCGCGATCGGCGCCCTGCCGCAGAGCGAGCTGCCCAGCCATACCCAGGCCGGCGGCGTCGGCCGCTACATCGCCGAGCTGATCCATGCCCGGCTCGGCTACAAGTACCATCTGGCGCTCGCCGATTACCTGCAGCGGGCGGCGCGCCATCTCGCCTCCGGCACCGACGTCGAACAGGCGCATGCCCTGGGCGTCGCCGCGGTCGACCGGGCGGTGGCCGGCGGGCGCGACATCATGCTGACCCTGCATCGCCTCGCCGACCGGCCCTACCGCTGGGAAATCGGCGAAGTGCCGCTGACCGCGGTGGCCAACCGCGAGCGGCGGATGCCGGCCGAATTCATTGCCGCCGACGGCTTTCATATCACCGACATCTGCCGGGCGTATCTGCAGCCGCTGATCGCAGGCGAGGATCCGCCGCCTTTCCGCGATGGCTTGCCGGACTACGTGCATCTCGGCAATCACCGGGTTCCCCGGCGCTTGCAGGCTTTCCTGCCCTGAGGCATGCTCGTGGAGTGACGCAATTTGCAATGTTTTGCATTTGCCGCTGCGCTGAAAGGTAGAATCCGGCAACCATACAAATAACATGAAGGGCACCAACAGGGATGAGCATTTCCGTTGAGGCGGTCAAAACCGGAGTTCGGGCGGATCTGTTGCACCACGATCCGCTGCTTGACTGCCTGGTTGAACTGACCCGTATTCATGGGCGTCCTGGCACCCGGGCGGCATTGGTCGCCGGGCTACCGCTGGAAAAAGGCGTCCTCACGCCGTCGTTGTTCCCGCGTGCCGCGGCTCGTGCCGGCCTCTCCGCCAAACTGTCGCGGCGGCCGCTGGAGCGGATCGATACGGTGCTGTTGCCGGCGGTCCTCATGCTGCACGGCGAAGAAGCCTGTGTCCTGCTCGGTTGGGACGAAAGCGGCGAGAACGCCCGCCTGCTGTTCCCGGAAACCGGGCAGGGCACGGTTGTCCTCGGGCGGGCCGAACTGGCCGCGCGCTACACCGGGATCGCCATCTTCGCCCGGCCGCATTTCCGTTTCGACAAGCGCACGCCGCAGGTCGGCGAGATCAAGCTGCGCCACTGGTTCTGGGGCGCCATGGCCGATCAGTGGCCGGTCTATCGCGACGTGCTGGCCGCCGCCTTGCTGATCAACGTGATGGCGCTGACCATGCCGCTGTTCACGATGAACGTCTATGACCGGGTGGTGCCCAACCGGGCGATCGAGACGCTGTGGGTGCTGGCTTTCGGTGTCGCGCTGGTGATCGTCTTCGATCTGGTGCTGCGTACCCTGCGCGGCTATTTCATCGATCTCGCCAGCGCCCGCATCGACATGCAGTTGTCGGCCAAGATCATGGAACGCGTCCTCGGCGTGCGAATGGAAGCGCGGCCAGCGGCGGTCGGCTCCTTCGCTTCCAACCTGCGTTCCTTCGAATCGGTGCGCGACTTCATCACCTCGGCGACGGTGACCACCTTCATCGATCTGCCGTTTGCACTGCTTTTCCTGCTCGTCATCGGCATCATTGCCTGGCCGCTGATCTTCCCGGTGCTGGTGGCGATGATCCTGGTGACGGTCTACGCCTACGTGCTGCAGCACAAGATGCACGAGCTTTCGGAAACCACCTACCGCGCCGGCGCCTTGCGCAACGCGACGCTGATCGAAAGCCTGACGGCGCTGGAAACGATCAAGACGCAAGGCGCCGAAGGCGTCATGCAGAGCAAGTGGGAAAAATCGGTGGCCTTCGTCGCCCGCGTCAACAACCAGATGCGTTTCCTCTCGGCGGCGGCGACCAACGGCGCGATGGAAGTGCAGCAACTGGTCAACGTGATGGTCGTCATCGCCGGCGTCTATCTGATCAGCGAAGGCATGCTCAGCATGGGTGGCCTGATTGCCTGCACCATGCTGTCGTCGCGGGCGGTGGCGCCGCTCGGCCAGGTGGTTGGCCTGCTGATGCAGTATCACAACGCCAAGGTGGCGCTGACCTCGCTCGAACAGGTCATGGCCAACCCGGTCGAGCGCCCGAACGATGCCAATTTCGTCCATCGCCCGGAGCTGCGCGGCAACATCGAGTTCCGCGACGTCGCCTTCAACTACCCGAATACCCAGGTTGCAGCGCTGAAGAGCGTCAATTTCTCGATCCGCGAGGGCGAGAAGGTCGTCGTCATCGGTCGCGTCGGTTCCGGCAAGACGACCTTGCAGAAACTCTTGATGGGGCTCTACCAGACGACCGGCGGCGCGGTCAGCATCGACGGCGTCGATGTCCGCCAGCTCGATCCGGCCGACCTGCGCCGCAACATCGGTTACGTGCCGCAGGACGTGACGCTGTTCTACGGCACCATGCGCGACAACATCTCGATCGGCGCGCCCTTCGCCGACGACGCGGCGATCCTGGCGGCGGCCGAAGCGGGTGGCCTGACGGAATTCGTCAATCGCCATCCGGACGGTTTCGAGATGATGATCGGCGAGCGCGGTGACTCCTTGTCCGGCGGCCAGCGCCAAGGCGTGGCGATCGCCCGCGCCTTCCTGATGGACCCGCCGATCCTGCTGCTCGACGAACCGACCAGCGCGATGGACTTCTCGTCGGAACAGCAGTTCAAGCAACGCCTGAAGACGATCGCCGCGCACAAGACGGTGATCATCGTCACTCACCGCAACAGTCTGCTCGATCTGGCCACCCGCATCATCGTCATCGACGACGGCAAGGTGGTTGCCGATGGTCCGCGTGACCAGGTCGTTCAGGCGCTGCAGAGCGGCCGCATCGGGAGGGCGTCATGAGTCGCCTGAAAACTATCCTGAGCGCAGTCCACGCCTGGCTTGAGCGGGTGGCGCAGCGCGCCCGGCCGCGCGTCGAACGCCTGCTCGGGCGCCTGCCCAACCGTGAGGAAATCGAGGTTGTCGATTTCGCCACCGACGCCGACCTTGCCATGCTGCGTCAGGAGCCGCTGCGGGCGCGCGTTCTGCTGCGTTCCATCATCATCGTCTTCGTGCTCTTTTTCGTCTGGGCGGCCTTCGCCCGGCTCGACGAGGTGACGCGCGGCGAAGGCCGGGTCATTCCGTCGCGCCAGGTGCAGGTGCTGCAGTCGATCGACGGCGGCCTGGTTTCCGACATCCAGGTGCACGAAGGCGACATCGTCGAAGAGAACCAGTTGCTGATCAAGATCGACGAGACGCGCTTCGTTTCCTCGGTCAAGGAAAACCGCGCCCAGTACCTCGGCCTGCTCGCCAAGGCGGCGCGGCTGCGGGCGATTTCCGAGGGCAAGGAGTTCGTGCCGCCGGAGGAGGTGGTCAAGGAAGCGCCGGAAATCGTCACCCAGGAGAGCCAGCTTTTTCTCGCCCGGCGCAGCGAACTCGACGCCGCCGTATCGATCGCCCGCCAGCAACTGGCGCAGCGCCAGCAGGAACTGAACGAGGCGACCGCCCGTCGGGCCCAGGCCTCGCAGGGCTATGACCTGACCTCGCAGGAACTGGCGCAGACGCGGCCGCTGATCAATTCCGGCGCCGTTTCGGAAGTCGACCTGCTGCGCCTGGAGCGTGACGTCTCGCGCTATCGCGGCGAACGCGACATGGCGTCGGCGCAGATCACGCGGACCCAGGCGGCAATTTCCGAAGCGCATCGCAAGATCGACGAGGTCGAGCTGAGCTTCCGCAACGAAGCCGGGCGCGAACTCTCGGAGACGATGACCAAGCTGAGCGGTCTGGCCGAAGGCAGCGTTGCGCTGTCCGACCGGGTCAAGCAGTCGTCGATCCGTTCGCCGGTGCGCGGCGTGGTCAAGCGCCTGCTGGTCAATACCGTCGGCGGCGTCGTCCAGCCGGGCAAGGACATGATCGAGATCGTCCCGCTCGAGGACGCGCTGCTCCTGGAAGCCCGCGTCCTGCCGCGCGACATCGCCTTCCTGCGGCCGGGGCAACCGGCCATGGTGAAGTTCTCCGCCTACGATTTCGCCGTCTATGGTGGCCTCGAGGGAACACTGGAGCACATCGGCGCCGACACCGTGACCGACGAAAAGGGCAATGCCTTTTACCTGGTCCGCGTGCGCACCAACAAGCCCGGTTTTGGCGACGCCAACCTGCCGATCATTCCCGGGATGGTTGCCGAAGTCGATATCCTGACCGGCAAGAAGAGCGTCCTGACCTACCTGCTCAAACCCGTGCTGCGGGCCAAGAGCGTTGCCATGACGGAGCGTTGATGAACCATCTGATCGTCGATCGTGAACCCCGGATGTTGCCCAACTGGCGCGACGCGCTGCCGGCAGCGGCAGTCGTCTCGCGGCGCGAGACCGTCGGCGGCGATGGCAGCGGGGTCGGCATACGCTGGTGCCGCTTGCGCACCGGCGAAAAGCTGGCCGATGTCCTGCCGCATCTGCCCGTCATCTTGTCCGGCTACCGGACGGTGATTCTGGCCGACGAACCGAGCGATGCGCTGACCCTCGAGAGCCTGTCCGTCGGCGCTTCCGGCTGCTGCAATACGCATGCAGCGCCCGAAGTGCTGAAACAGGTGGCGCTGGTGGTCGCCAACGGCGGCCTGTGGGTCGGCCAGTCGCTGCTGCAGCAGGTGATCGGCAATACCAGTCGGGCACTGGCGCAGCGCGCCAAGCCGGCTGTCGACGATCCGCTGCCCGGGCTGTCCGAACGCGAGCAGCAGGTGGCCAGGCTGGTCGCCGCCGGCGCCAGCAACAAGGAAATCGCCGACCGTCTGAAGATCGCCGAGCGCACCGTCAAGGCACATCTCACCGCGATCTTCGAAAAAACCGGTGCCCGCGACCGGCTACAGTTGTCGCTGCGCATCAACGGCGTCAAGCTGTAAGCTGCAAATCCCCGTCAGGAGCGGCCTGACGGGGATTTGCGACATGCCATTGACAACTGTACTTTTGTTCAATAGTCAAGCCCCGTTTCACTCCCTACACTGAAGCTTCCCCTACCGTGTCTGGAGAACAAAAATGGCTGCTGTTATTGCAAAAGTATTGTCGATCAACGGTGAAGCCTTCGCCCGCGATGCGTCCGGTAAGCTGCGCCCGCTCAAGGTCGGCGACGTTCTCCATGAAGGGGAAACGGTAGTTTCCGGCAACGGCGCGCAGGTCGTGCTGGCCATGAACGATGGGCGCAGCGTCACCGTTGGCGCCCAGCAGAGCGTGACGCTCGATGCCGAAGTGGCGGCGCTTGAAAAGCCCGATGCCAGCGACAGCGCGCTTGCCCATGATGGCAAGGCGCTCGCTCCGATTGCCGCGGTCATCGCCCAGGGCAGTGACCTCGATGCGCTGCTCGAAGAAGAAGCCACCGCCGCCGGTGAAGCCAGTGCCGGCAACGAAGGACACGGCTTCGTCGAATTCGCCCGCATCGTCGAAACCGTTGGCGGGCAGTCCTATCAGTACTCCACCGAGCGGGTGGCTGCGGAAGACAGTTTCAATGCCGGTGACCTCAACCAGGAAAACCGGGCGCCCGCCGCAAGCGATTACTCTGTGACCACGGATGAAGATACGCCGGTTTCCGGTCGCGTCGTGGCCGTCGACCAGGACGGCGATCCGCTCACCTACGCCAAGGGCAACGACCCGCAGCACGGCACGGTGACGGTCAATGGCGACGGCACCTGGACCTACGTGCCAGGCCCGGACTACAACGGCAGCGACAGCTTCACGGTGACGATCGATGACGGCAACGGCGGAACGGCGACGTCGACGGTGACGATCGGCGTGACGCCGGTCAACGACCCGCCGATTCCGGACGACCCGACCGATCCGACCTTCGATCCGACGACCGGCAACTACAACGTGACGACGCCGGAAGACACCCCGGTTTCCGGCCAGGTGGTCGGTTCGGACAAGGACGGCGACACGCTGACCTACAGCAAGGCCAACGACCCGCAGCACGGCACGGTGACGGTCAATGGCGACGGCACCTGGACC
>JAFIHA010000051.1 GCA_017848965.1 Dechloromonas aromatica (nom. nud.)
TGTATGTTTCCGTTCCGCTCGGTTTTCCGGGCCCCTTGGGAGGCGCCGAGCAACGCAGGCGTTGGCGGAAAAAGGGCGAGCACTGTCTGAGGGGCAAAGCCCCGAGTTGCGCAGCCCCCGCCAAGGCCGAGTAGCGCAGGGCACCCGCGCAGCGGGCGCCGACCTAGGGTCGCCTTCTTCTTTGGCTACTTTCTTCTTGGCGAAACAAGAAGAAAGTACGCCCGCCGGTCAGCGGCGGAACCCAACGGTTAATCAACCAAAGACGCCCACGCGTCAGGTGCGGAACCCGCTCAGTCCTCCGCTTCGACAAATACCCACTCCCGCTCCTCCGCCCGCAGGTGGAGCCGACCGTCGGCGATTTCGACCTGTAGTCCGGGATAGTCGAGGCTGAGCGCAGCCGTGAAATTGTTGCCGTTGCGGTAGCCGAGTTGCAGGCTGCCGGTTTGCGCCAGGGCTTCGAGGCGGCCCTGGCAGGCAGGGCAGCGGGCGGCGAGGATGCCGTGTTCGCCGTCGAGCAGTTCGTCACAGGCGTCGAGCCAGGCCGAGGAGGGAAGCTTGGCGCCGCAGAGCGGGCAGTTGGCGTCACGTTTCATGCGTACTCCGGCAGGATGTTGTTGCGCCAGCTTAGCGCGGAAGTCGATTTGGCGCTGCGTTGCGGGCCCGGTTCAGGTTTGCCATTGGCCTATCGTTCGAATTCGTTCAACGTTTTCGTGAATATCACTCAGCGAGCCTTCTCTCCGGAGCCTGGGCGGGCGCGTATAATCGCCGTGGAACTTCGGGGGAGTAGTGGTTCGCTCAATCAATCATTTTCCTTCAACACAACGGAGATTACACGATGAAACGCAAGTTGCTGCTAGCCTTGGTCGCCACCGCAACCGTCGCCACCGCTCACGCTCAGGTCAAGGTCGAGGATGCCATCAAGTGGCGCCAGTCGGCATATGCCACGATGGGCTGGAGCATGGGTCGGATCAAGGCCAACCTCGACGGTACCTACAACAAGGATGAGGTGGTCAAGGCCGCCAACGTCATTCAGGCGATCGCCAATTCCGGCATGGGCGCGCTTTATGTGCCGGGCAGCGACAAGGGTAAGGGCTGGGCCGAAACCCGCGTCAAGCCCGAACTGTTCACCGATGGCGCCAAGGTCGGTAAGCTGGCCGGCGATTTCAATCAGGCTGCCAATGAACTGGCCAAGGTTGCCGCCAGCGGCGACGCGGCAGCGGTGAAGACGGCGTTCGGCAAGGTCGGCGGTAGCTGCAAGGCCTGTCACGACGATTACCGCAAGGACAACAAGTAAGGTTCCGGCGTTCTGAACGCAGGGATCGGGGCGCCGCGAGGCGCCCTTGTCGTTTGGCGCGAAGGAATACGAAAAGAGGTATGCAATGAACAGCAAGAAAATCCGGGTCTGGGATCTGCCGACCCGTCTCTTCCACTGGCTACTGGTGCTGGCGGTGCTCGCTCTGGTGGTAACCGGTAAGGTAGGCGGCAACCTGATCGACTGGCATGGCAGGATTGGCGTCGGGCTCGCCGGACTGATCGCCTTCCGCCTGGTCTGGGGCGTCGCCGGCTCGACCTATGCCCGCTTCGGCCAGTTCTTCCCGACGCCGGCGCGGATTTCCGCCTACCTGCGCCGCGGCCATCGTGGCGTTGGCCATAATCCGCTGGGGGCCTTGTCGGTATTTGCCCTGCTCGGCCTGCTGAGCATTCAGTTGTTGACCGGCCTCGTGGCCAACGATGACATCGCCTTCGTCGGCCCGCTCTTCGATCTGGTCGGCCGTGATCTGAGCAACGTGGCGACCGGCTGGCACAAGGCCGTGGTCAACCTGCTGATCCTGCTGGTGGCGCTGCACATCGCGGCGATCGTCTTCTATGCCCGGGTGAAGAAGGACAACCTGGTCAAGCCGATGCTCACCGGCTGGAAGGAAGTGAACGAGGGCGAGACAGCGCAAGGTGGAGGCTGGCTGGCGCTGCTTGTCGCCCTGGCGATTGCCGGGCTCGCCGTGTACCTGGCCAGCGGTAGCTGGTTGCCGGAGCCGCCGCCACCGCCACCGGCTGTTGAAACCCCGGCTTGGTGAGACTTTTCGGCAAAAAACTTCAATTGCGACCGGAGGGCCGGTGCCTATAATGGACCGAGTTCATTTTCTGCCATCCGGAAGCCATGTCCTATCGCGTCATCGTCGCGTTGGCCAGTCTGTTGCTGATGTCGGTTTTTGCCGGTGTCGCGCTGTTTGGCGCGCGCCTCGCCGATGGTCGTCTGGCGGAAAGCCTGGAGAGCGAAGCGAGGCGCCTGAAAACAGCTTACGAGTTGTCGCAGGGCGAACTCGAGCAGCAGATGATGGCGCTGGCCGGGACGATCGCCGCCGATCCGGAGACGATCCGCCTGATGCGTGCGGCTGGCGAGGCGGTGGCGGCCGAGGGCGGCGCTGCCGGCGGTGCGCGGGCGGCCGCGGTGCGCGCCGCGTTGGCGGCGCACCGGCAGCAACAGTGGGACTACCTGCAACGCGAGGTCGGCGTCCGGCAGATGCAGTATCTGTTGCCGGATCTCACTTCCTTCCTGCGTTTCCATGCGCCGACGCAGTTCGGCGACAGCCTGGGCGAACTGCGTTACCTGTTGCGTAACGTCGAGGAGTTGCGGCAAGTGGCCAGCGGTTTCGAGACTGGCCGCGCTTTTGCCGGCATCCGCGGGGCGGCGCCGGTGCTCGATCGTTTGCCGGACGGGCGCGAGAATCTCGTCGGCTTGCTGGAAATCGGCATCGCTTTCGACGGTTACATCCAGCGCTTGAGCGAGCGCACCGCGGTCGGCTTCGGCGTACTGCTCGATCCGCAGGCGGTCACCGCAGCGATGTGGGAGAACTACCGGCCGCTGGCCCCGAAAGAGCAGCCGGGCGCCTGCTGCTACCTGCTGGCCGCCTCGCGCGGCGAGCTGGCCGAGTGGATGGAGGCCAGCGCGCTGCCCGAGTACGGCGGCAGTTTCCGCAGCGATCTGCTGCGCCATGATGGCCATGATTTCCAGCTGATCCGCTTTCCCCTGCGCGATTACCCGGGGCGTCTCGATCCGGCGCGACCGGAGATCGGTTCGGTGCTGATCTGGCAGGACGTCGGCAGCATCATCGCGAGCACGCGCGAATTCAAGCAGCGAGCCTTCCAGAACCTGTTGATCGCCTATCTCGTGACGCAGTTGCTGCTGTTTTTCCTGGTCAGCGCCTCGCGCCGCGAATGGCAGAACCAGCTCGCCGGGCAGACGGCGCGCATCGGCGAATTGCTGCATCAGAACGAGGTGCTGCTGCACACCGCCGGCGAGGGCATTTTCGGGGTCGATCGCGAACAGGTGGTCACCTTCATCAATCCGGCGGCGCAGAAGATGCTGGGCTATGCGCAGGACGCCGTGATCGGCCAGCGCCTGCACGCGCTGATTCATCTGCGCGGTCCGGATGGGCAGCCTTGCGAGGAGGCGGCCTGTCCGGTGGCGCTGACCCTGGGCGACGGCCAGACGCGGACCCAGGAGGAATGGCTGCGCCGCAGCGACGGCGGCATCTTCCCGGTGCGCATGACGGTGTCGCCGATCCGCGAAGGTCTGGGCTATGGCGGTGCCGTCGTCGTTTTTCACGACATCGGCGAACTCAAGGAGAAGGAAGCCGCATTGACCCGGCTGGCCCGGACCGACACGCTGACCGGACTGAACAACCGTGGTTATTTCCTCGAACTGCTCGGCATCGAGATCAGTCGCTGGCAGCGCAATGGGCACCACGTGGCCTTGTTGATGATCGACCTCGATTGCTTCAAGCGGGTCAACGACACCTGGGGCCACGCCGTCGGCGACGAGGTGCTGCGCCATTTTTCCGAGGTTCTGCGCCGTTCGCTGCGCCGTGTCGATATCGCGGGTCGCCTGGGGGGCGAGGAGTTCGCCGTGCTTTTGCCCGGTGACAACGAGGTGGCCGCGCTTGCCGCCGCCGAGCGCCTGCGCCAGAACGTCGCCAACGAGGCGGCTTCTACCAGTGCCGGCGCCATCACGGTCACCATCAGCATCGGCGTCACCCTGTTCCGGGCCGGCGACAGCAGTCACGAGCAGCCGCTGCGGCGCGCCGATCAGGCGCTTTACCGGGCCAAGCAGGCCGGCCGCAACCGGGTCGAAGCCGACTTCGCGGCCGAACTCAAGCCTGGCGACGCTGCGCCAGCAGACCGCTGATCCAGCGTTTCTGCGCTTCCCGGCGGCGTTTGTCGGTGAGGCGTTCGATGATGCGCTCGCGCACCTCGGCGAAGGGTAGCAGGCCGCTGGGCAGGATTTCGTCGCAACGCAGGATGTGCAGGCCGACTTCCGATTCGAGCACGCTGCTGATGCCATCCTCGGCCAGGGCAAAGGCCGCCGCTTCGAGCTCCGGGAACAGTTGCTTGCGGCGGACGACGCCGAGCAGTCCGCCTTCGAGCGCGGTCGGACACTGCGAGTGGCGCAGCGCGGCGGCGGCGAATTTCTCGCGCTCGTGCGCCGTCGTGCGTAGCTTTTCCAGCGTCTTGCGGGCCTCGGCGGCCTGTTGCGGGGAATTGTAGGTGATCAGGATGTGGCGCAGGCGGCGCGCTTCCGGCCGGTCGAAGGCGTCCTGGTGGAGGCGGTAGTAGATTTCCGCGTCGACCTCGCTGACCGGCGCTTCGGCGGCGGCGACGCGGTCGAGCACGGCTTCGACGCGCAGGTCGCGGGCGACCGCCTTCTCCAGCTCGGCTTCGCTCAGCCCGATGCGCTCGAGATCCTGGGCGAAAGCCTCGGCATCCGGATAGCGGCCGCGAATCTCGGCGATCCGGGTCTGCAGCGTCGGTCCCGGCACCATCACGTGGGTTGCCTGCGGACTGGCCAGGATGCGCTGTTCGATGCCGTCCTGGCGGGTCGCCACTTCGCTGAGGCGGTTGCGCTCAGGGTCGCTGAGCGTTTCCGGCCCCTTTTGAAACAGTTCCCAGGAAAGTTTCAGTTCGAGATAGGCATGCAACATGGTCTTACTCCCCGTCGACAAGGGGTTCCAGGGTAGCTTCCGGGATTTGCAGCAGGCGCCCCGGCAGACTGTCGAAATGGATGTGATAGGCAACGCCGCCCGGCGCGTCGCGGATCACCTTGATGACTTCGCCGATCGCCCCGAGTTCGACCAGGACCTTACCGTCCACGGCGAGCTGGCGGGCGCTGCGTACCTTCTCGCGGAATTCGAAACGCGACGGCGTCCAGGTTTCGTCGATGTCGATCAGCTCCTCCTCGCGGCAGCCGACGATCTTGCCTTGTTCGAGAAAGTTCACCGAGTAGATGATCTGATCCTGCAGGAAGGTGCCGACATCGACGACGACGCCGGTGCTGCCGCGGCGCACCAGCGGCTCGCCGGGGTCGAGCCCCGGGTAGGTGCCGTCGTTGCGCACGTTGCGGATCAGGCGCACGGTGTCGCCATATTCCCAGCGTGGTCTCATTGCCGGAAAACCTTGTCCAGCGAGACGAAGGAACTCATGCCACCTTCCGGCGTGGCGACGTTCTGGAAGACGGCGAAGACCTTCTCGGTCAGCGCGTCGGAGACGGTGAAGTCGAGATAGGCGCGTTCCAGCCAGAGGCGGTAGATGGCGCGCTGCTGTTCCTCTTCCGGCGGCAGGTTTGGCGCCTGACGGGCCAGGTAGTCGTGGAAGCGCTGCAGGATGTGCAGGCGGTTCACATGGACCACCGAGGCGTCGTAGGGGATTTCGAAATAGTCCAGGAAGTCTTCGGCGGAGACCAGGTCTTCCATCGCTTCGGCTAGGGTCAGGGTGTCTTCCATGATGCCTCCTCAGGCTGCAACAAGTTTCAGATCGGGAATGTTCTCTTCGTCTTCCGTGTTGCCACGGAAGGCGTCGACCACTTCGAGCAGCTTGCCGGCGCCGAGCTGGTCGCGGCTGTCGAGCGCGGCCAACTTGCACAGGCGCTGGCGGGAATCGGCGATGCGGCCGAGACGAAGCAGGACGACGCTGGCCGCCTTCAGCGCTAGCAGGTAGAAGCGCAGCATGCCGAAGGAGCTGGCGGCGGCGGCGGCCAGCCGCGTTTCGTCGATACGCTCCCAGGCCGGCAGGCCGAGCCGGCGGCCGGAGAGCTGCATGGCGAGTTCGGCGACCTGCAGCGCGTCTTCCAGACGGTGCTGGTAGAAGTAGTAGCGGTAGATGCCGACCAGCACGGTCAGGCTGTCCGGAGCCAGCAGGTGGGCGCGCAGCAGCGACAGTTCGGCGGCCGGTTCGCCGTATTCGCTGGCCGCCTGGACAAGGAGCGCGGCGGCTTCAGCCGCCAGCGGCTCCTCGAAGTACAGCGTGTCGTCGGCGAAATCGAGCAGGTCCATGTCAGTGCATCGCCTCGCTCTCGCAGCACAGGTCGCCGGCGCTGCAGGTCTGGCAGTCGCTGGCGGTGTGCGGCGCCGGTTCGTGGCGCAGCGTCGCCAGTTCCTTTTCCAGCGTCTCGATGCGTTCGATCAGGCAGGCGATCGAGCGTGCCACCGGGTCGGGCAGCACGTTGTGTTCGAGGTCGATGCTGCCCGGCTTGCGCGCGGCGCGGGTATCGACGATGCGGCCGGGAATGCCGACCACGGTGCGGTCGGCCGGGACGTTCTTGACCACCACCGAGTTGGCGCCGACGCGGACCCGCTCGCCGATCGTGATCGGCCCGAGAATCTTGGCGCCGGCGCCGACGACGACGCCGTTTTCCAGCGTCGGGTGGCGTTTGCCCTTGCGCCACGAGGTGCCGCCCAGCGTGACCCCGTGGTAGAGCGTGACGTCGTCGCCGATCTCGGCGGTTTCGCCGATCACGACGCAGGCGCCGTGATCGATGAAGAAGCGGCGGCCGATCGTCGCCCCCGGGTGGATGTCGACGTTGGTCAGCATGCGGGCGAAGAAGGAGAGGAAGCGCGCCGCGTAGCGCCAGCCGCCATGCCACAGGCGGTGGGCGACGCGGTAGGCGAGGATGGCGTGCAGGCCGGGGTAGGTGGTCAGCACCTCGAGCGTCGAGCGGGCCGCCGGGTCGCGTTCGAAAACGCAGGCGAGGTCTTCACGGAGCGTGGCGCGCAGGCCCGGTGCGGGAACGGTGGGGGCGGTCATGGTCAGGGTGTCAGACATGGAGCGGGCTCCTGAGGGAGGCGAGCAGGCCGATCAGGTCGGCCGTCTCGGGCGGATGCTTGTGGCTGGCGACGAAAGCGCGCACCTGCGGCAACAGCGCCTGCGCCTGGGCTTCGTCGAGGTCGACGCCGAGGCCGGCATAGACCACCTGCACGGCGCGCGAACCGGAATGCTTACCGAGCACGATGCGGTGCGCCTGGCCGACTTCCTGCGGGTCGAAACCCTGGTAGTTGTCCGGATGCTTGAGCAGGCCATCGACATGGATGCCGGCTTCGTGCGTGAAGGCGCCAGCGCCGACGACGCTCTTCTGCCAGGGCACGGCACGCCCGGAAGCGCTGGCGACGAGCGCCGAGAGCGCCGGAAAACCGCGCAGTTCGACGCCGGTTTCGATGCCGTGCAATTTCTTCAGACCGAGCACGACTTCTTCCAGCGGCGCGTTGCCGGCGCGTTCGCCCAGCCCGTTGACCGTGGTGTTGACGTGCGTCGCGCCGGCCTTGCAGGCGGCCAGCGTGTTGGCGGTGGCCAGCCCCATGTCGTCGTGCGCGTGCATCTCGATTTCGAGGCCGGTATTGGCACGCAGGCGGGCGATCCGGTCGAAGGTGGTGAATGGCTCAAGGATGCCCAGGGTGTCGGCGAAGCGCAGGCGACGGGCGCCGCTGCGTTCGGCCACTTCGGCCAGCGCGCAGAGGAAGTCAGGGTCGGCGCGCGAGGCGTCCTCGCAGCCGACGCCGACGTCGAGGCCGAGGTCGCGGGCGGCGCCGATGTGCTTGGGCAGTTCGCGCAGCAGCCACTGGCGGTCGCGCTTCAGCTTGTAGGCGAGGTGCTGTTCGGACGCCGGCACCGAGATGTCGACCAGGTGGGCGCCGAGGTCGCGGCAGGCGGCAATGTCGTCCGGATGCATGCGGCTCCACACCATCAGCTTCGCGTTGAGGCCGAGGCCGGCGACGGCGCGGATCGACGCGCGCTCTTCCTCGCCCATCGCCGGGATGCCGACTTCCAGCTCGGGGACGCCGATGGCGTCGAGGCGGCGGGCGATCGCCAGCTTCTCGTCGAGCGAGAAGGCAACCCCGGCGGATTGCTCGCCGTCGCGCAGCGTGGGGTCGTTGATGGTGATGAAGGGCTGGGTCATGGATGGCTCCTTGCTGCTTTCTTAGCAAGCCCGGTGCCAGCTTTTACATGATTGATTTTATTGTGTTATTTATTTTCTTGGGGCGCCATTGTCAATGTCATGTCGTGATTCCTACACGGCGCCGGCGGTCAACGTGACGACGCCCCGGCCGGGTCACGGTCGGGGCGTCGGTGGCGGCTGGTCCTATAGCGTGTAGGGCGCGTGCAGCCAGTGGCGGACCACTTCCAGGTCGCGCGGCGGCAGGTAGGCATAGCCGTCGAGCGCGTCCTCGATGACCGCCTGCGCCACCCAGTGCGGGACGGCCTTGCTGGTCAGCATGTGGAAATACCAGGCCATCGGGAAGCCGACGCCGCGGTCGAACTGGGTCAGTGCCTGGTGCAGTTCGAGCTGGCGTGTCGTCGCCGCCGCGCCGAAAGTCGGCGGCTCGCCGGCCAGGGTGGCGATCGGTTGGGCACGGATGATCGGTTGCTGATAGCGGTCGAGGTGTTCGCGGGTGGCGATCACCCAGTGGTTGCTGTAGGCGCTGGTCTGCCCGGCGCTGCTCTTGGTCCAGTCCTCGAACATGCGGTGGATCGGCGCTGCTTCCGGTTTCTGGACCAGCATGCGCTGCAGCAGGGCACCGATGTGCTGCAGGCGGCGGAAAGTGTAGAAAGGCAGATCAAGCGGCTGCAGTTTCTCGCTGCCGCTGCGCGGATCGGTCAACTCCTCGAGCGAGCCCGGCTCGCCGGCAAACAGGCGGTGGGCGCGCATTTCCTGGAGATCCTCGATTTCGAGCAGGAGGAAGTCTTCGTGGGCGTCGCCGACGCAGGCGGTGAGGTAATGGGTCTGGCCGACCAGACGGGTGGCGTAGAGTTCCTGGTCGGCGTAATCGTCGACCAGGTGGTCGATGTCGCCGTCGCGGGCGGCGAGTTCCTGTTCCAGCCAGGTCTCGAGATTGTCGGAAACGCGTTCGCCGCTGCCGTCGACGACGCCGCCCAGGCGGTACCAGCCGCCGCGGGCAAAGGCGTGGCGGAATTTCCAGTCTTCCAGCGCCGTGTCGAGCGCCTTGACCAGCGCCGTCGGGCCGGCGCTGACCGTGGTCCTGGCGCAGGCGCCGGCAATGGCAGGCGACAGCGACTTGCAGTATTCGGTCCAGGCGGTGCTTTCCTTGCTCATGTTCTTTCCTCGGGGCGGACGGCGGTGGTGGGGCTGAGGCGGGCGAGGGCGGCGGCTCGGACTTCGGGTTCCGGGTCGTCGGCCAGCGCGGCTAGCTGTTCGGGTGGGACGTTGTCGATGGCGGCCAGGCGCACCCACCACTCGGGGTCGCCGAGCAAGGCGATGGCGAGGCCGGGCAAGGCGCGTTCGGCGACCAGCGCGCGCACTTCCGGTTCCGGGTCGTCGGCCAGCAGGTGCAGGGCGAAGGCTGGCAGCCGGCTGGCGACGACCTTGCGTACCTCGCGTTCCGGGTCCTTGGCCAGGCGCGAGAGCTGGCCGTGCGGCAGGCGGCGGGCGACGGTGGCGCGGATCAGGTAGTCGGCGTCGTCGATCAACTGGGGTAATTGCTCTTCCGGCAGGCGGGCGGCCACCGACAGGCGGACTTCGCGGTCGGGATCGTCGGCCATCGCCGCCAGCTGGTCGACCGGCAGGCGGCTGGCGACGACGCGGCGGACCACCTCGTCGCTGTCCGAGCGGAGCCGGAAGATGTGCTCCACCGGCGCGTGGCGCGCGGCGATGGCGCGGCGTTCCCAGAAGATGTCGTCGAGGTAGTGCGCGGCCTCATCCGGGTTGCGGCGCAGGAAACGGTCGATCTGCCGGCCGCTGTGGGCACGGATGCAGGCCTCGCCCGGCTGGCAGCGACCCGCCTCAAGAAAGGACGGGTACAGTGGGCAATGGGCGCACAGGCCGTTGGCAACGGCTTTCTGGTTTGGCGGCTCGGCCATGATCGCGGCCTGTTCCTGGCGGGATGAGAAGGCGGGCTGCCGGACGGACCGGCAACCCATGGTCCGGCTCAGGCGGCGAGCGCTTCGTAGGTGAAGCAGTTCTTCGGGCAGACCCGACCGCAGGCGCTGCAGCCGATGCAGTCACCGAGATCCTTCAGGGTCATCTTGGCGGCGGCGCTTTCGTCCTCGTCGTCATCCTCGTCGGAGTCGATGAGGTTGAGCACGTCGCGCGGGCAGACCTTGTAGCAACGACCACAGCCGATGCACTTTTCCTCGTCGAGGGCGGTCACGAATTGCGGAATCCAGGGGTTGCCGGCCCGGGTCAGCGCGGTGTAGTCAGCCATGCTACTTCCTTTCTAAGCAGTGTTCCGGCCGGTGGCTGCCGGCCGCGAGTGGTTGAATGATGTCATCTGCCGGATCGGCGGCCGGTTTGTCCCGGAACGTCCTTTCTGGCTCACGCATCCATGATGAGCAAATTTGGTGCCACTCATGAAGTCGTGATTTTTCAATGGTTTGTCGGGTCTTTGTGGGAAATGTGACAGGTGGCTTGGCGGCTTCGCACGAATTCGGGGCGTAGATGCGACAACGCCGGCCTGGCGCCCTGGAGGGCAACAAGCCGGCGTTTGCGCGGCGTTTATTCGTCGCTGTCGCGGCTGGCGATGATCACGCCGTTGGCAACCGCCAGGTCGCTGGTTGCTTCCAGGCAGTGGCCGCTGATGCCGGTGATCAGGTAGATCAGGGCGGCCGGCGTGGTGGCCACTGCTTGCAGGCGCGGCGAGATGTCGTCTTCGCTGCACTCGGTGAAGATCAGTTCGCTGAAGCTGGCGCGCAGCGTACTGGCGTTGTCGCCGCGCTCGACGGCGCTCACCACTTCGGCCAGGCGTTCGGGGGTCATCTCAGGCCTCCTCGGCGTCGAGCGCTTCGGCGTAGCGGGCGAGCGAACCGGGAGCGATGCCCATGATCCGCGCCAGCCAGGGCGGCGGGTTGAGCAGGGCGCCTTGCAGTTCGCCGAGCACTTCGCGGGCGGCTCCGCCCTTCGGCTTCTTCAGCGGATGGACGCCGGCACGCACGACCTTGGCCGCCGCCGGGCCGCCAATCGACTGCAGATAGACGATCTGGCAATCGTTGATCACCGCCGCCCGTGCCGCATTGCGGTCTTCGGCGGCATCGGCGTCGAGGCCGGAGCGGACGTCGACCAGCCGGATTTCGGTCGGCGAGAGCTGGTAGATCAGGAAGTTCTCGCAGGACCCGAAGTGGCCGTCGAGATTTTCGCCGCGGTTGGCGGCGATGGCGACGCGGATCGAGCCGGGCATGTCACCTTCCTGGTAGGCCTCCGGGGTCGGCTTGTCGCTGCCGGCGACGTCCTGGCCCCAGAGGATGCGCACGGTTTCCTTGAGCGCTTCCGGGCTGACGCCGACCGTGCAGTTCTCGTCGGCATGGTCGCCGGCGAGGATTTCGCGCAAGTCCTCGACGGTCAGGCGGGAGAGCTTGCTTTCGGTGATCGGCAGCTCGAGTTTTTCGGCCAGCGCGTTGACCAGGGCGCGGACTTCCAGACCTTCCAGGGCCCTGGCGGCCAGTGCGATACGGTAGGCGGCTTCGCGGGAAGCGACGGGTTGGCTCATGACTATCTCCTGGCGTGAAAGCGGGTAATGGAACGCCCGGCGGGCCGGACGCTCGGTTGCCGGCTCTCAGGCGGGCGAAATACAGCCCGAGGGGCAGACGTTCACGCACATCGGCGTGTCGTTTTCGCCTTCGCATTCGGTGCAGGTGGCGGCGTCGATGGTGTAGAACACCTTGCCCTTCTTGATCGCCTTGGTCGGGCAGATCGGACGGCAATCGTCGCAAGCGGTGCACATATCGGGATCGATATACATTGCCATGATGTTTCTCCTGTCTTCAGTCTTCCGCCGCGCCCAGGCGCCTGGCCCGGACCGAGATGGGCAGGCGGGCGGGTTTGGCGATCGGGTCAACGTAATAGCTGCCACCGTTCTCCAGCATGAGGACGCCACCCCACTTTTCAGCGGTGTCGAACTCGATGGATTCGATGGCAGCTTCCAGGTCGCGCTTGGGCAGGTAGAAAACCAGCCCGCCTGCGGCATTCTGGCGAATCATGATGTTGGCCATGAGGCACTCCGGTGGCAGGACCGGGCGGCGGGTGCCGCCCGGTCCCTGGCGGCGGGTTAGCGAACCAGGTCGTGGTTGTAGTCGGTGACACCCATTTCGCGGGTCTGGTCGTCGAGGCGTTCGAGAACCGCGTTGGTCAGGGTGGTCAGGACATACATCGCGCCTTCGTAGCCCAGCGTCGTCATCCGGTGCAGGTGGTGGCGGTCGAAGATCGGGAAGCCGATGCGGATCAGCGGAACTTCGAATTCCTTGCCCTTATGCACGGTGTCGCGCTGGATGTACTTGCCGTAGCTGTTGCCGATCAGGAAGTCCGGCTTGTCGGTGAAGCACAGGCTGCGCAGGTGCCAGAGGTCGGCGCCCGGGTAGGCCTTGCCATTGACGCCGTAGGGCGAGCTGGCGAGCAGCTTTTCCATCGCCTTCGCCCACTTCTTGCTGCCGTTGTTGCAGACGATGTGGGTCGGCTCGATGCCGAATTCCAGCAGTAGCTTGACCATGCCCATCAGGAAGTCCGGATCGCCGTAGAGGGCCATCTTCTTGCCGTGCAGCCAGGCGTGCGAGTCGGTCATCATGTCGATCAGGCGGCCACGCTCCAGCTTGATGGAGTCGGCGATCGGCTTGCCGGTGGCTTCCGAGACCTTCATCAGGAACTCGTCGGTCCATTCCACACCCATCGGGATGTTGGTCTTCGGCACTTCGTGGTTCCAGGTGTTTTCGACGAACTTCTTCGTCTTCTCGCAGGTCAGCGGCTGGACCAGGAAGGTGGTGATGGCGTTCGGCGCATCCTTGACCTCGTCCATCGTCGTGCCGCCGGCGTACATGCGGAATTCGCCGTCAGCCGGGGTGTCGAGCACTTCTTCCGGATCGCTGAGCATCGTGTAATCGACGCCCATTTCCTTCATGTAGCGCTTGATCACACGGTAGTTGCCGAGGTAGGTCTCGAAGCCCGGCACGATGTTGATCTTGCCGTTGGAGCCGACGACCTTGCCTTCCATGGTGTTCAGCGTGAAGTAGCGCAGGATCCCTTCTTCCATGTTGTCCCAGCCGGTGACATGGCTGCCGACGAAGGACGGGGTGTGCGCGAAGGGAACCGGGAAATCCTTGTCCAGGTGACCTTCGTTCTTCGCGTTGTTGATGAAGGCGTTCAGGTCGTCGCCGATGACTTCGGCGATACAGGTGGTCGACATGGCGATCATCTCGGCACCGTAGAGCTTGGTGGCGTTGGCCAGGCCTTCATGAACGTTCTTCTGACCGCCGAACACGGCTGCATCTTCAGTCATCGAGTCGGCGATGAAGGCGATCGGTTCCTTGAAGTGGCGGTTGAAGTAGGTGCGGAAGTAGGCCACGCAACCTTGCGAGCCGTGGATGTACACCAGGGACTTCTTGAAGCCCAGACCGCACAGGGCGGAACCGAGCGGCTGGCAGGCCTTGGCCGGATTGACGGTGAGCGCTTCGCGCTTGAAGTTCAGTTCCTGGTATTCCTGGGTGGTCGTCCAGTTGAAAATTTCCCAGACTTTGTCCTTGGAATGACCTTCCTCGAACTGAGCCTTCTTGTTGGTCAGGGTCGCCTTGTAGTCGTCATCGCGAAACAAGGGGTAGCACGGCTTGATCTTCTCTACGGTTTGCATCTTGATCTCCTTCGCCCGCACCACCAATCCGTGGATACGGGCGTAAGTTTAGGATTGCCGCCTGATCAGGCAGCCTTCTGTTCAGCTGCGACGGCGGCCTTGTCCCACGGGGCCTTCATCATGTTCCAGCACGGGTTGTTCAGCGTCAGGTCCATGTCCTTGGCGAAGATGGCGAAGCCGTCGCAGCCGTGGTACGGGCCCGAGTAGTCCCAGGAGTGGAGCTGGCGGAAAGGAATGCCCATCTTGTGGAAGACGTACTTTTCCTTGATCCCGGAGCCGATCAGGTCGGGCTTGCAGGCCTTCACGAACTCTTCGAACTCGTAGCCGGTGACATCGTCGTAGATCAGGGTGGCGTCACCCATTTCCTTGATGGTGCGGTCGTAGTCGTCGTTGTGGGCGAATTCGTAGCCGGTGCCGACCACTTCCATGCCCAGATCCTCGTAGGCGCCGACCACGTGACGCGGACGCAGGCCGCCGACGTAGAGCATGACCTTCTTGCCTTCCAGGCGCGGCTTGTACTTGGCGATCACCTCGTCCATCATCGGCGTGTACTTTTCGATGACGGCTTCGGCGCCAGCCTTGATCTTGTCGTCGAAGAAGGAAGCGATCTTGCGCAGCGATTCCTTGATCTTGGTCGGGCCGAAGAAGTTGTATTCCATCCAGGGAATCCCGTACTTCTCTTCCATGTGCCGGCTGATGTAGTTCATCGAGCGGTAGCAGTGGAGGAGGTTCAGCTTGACGTTCGGGGTGTTCTCCATTTCCGCCAGGGTGCCGTCGCCGGACCACTGGGCGACCACGCGCAGGCCCATTTCTTCGAGCAGGATGCGCGAAGCCCAGGCGTCACCGCCGATGTTGTAGTCGCCGAGGATGGCAACATCGTAGGGGGTGGTTTCGAAAGCCTGACCGTCGCGGTTGGAGAGGATCCAGTCACGGACGGAGTCGTTGGCGATGTGGTGGCCGAGCGATTGCGAAACGCCGCGGAAGCCTTCGCAGCGCACCGGCACGACCGGCTTGCCGATCTGGGCGGCGGCCTTCTTGGAGACGGCTTCGATGTCGTCGCCGATGAGGCCGATCGGGCATTCCGACTGAACCGAGATACCCTTGTTCAGCGGGAACAGGATTTCGATTTCCTCGATCAGCTTGGCCAGCTTCTTGTCACCGCCGAAGACGATGTCGCGCTCCTGGAAGTCCGAGGTGAAGTTCATTTCGCAGAAGGCATCGGCGCCGGTGGTGCCGACGTAGTAGTTGCGGCGGCCGGCGCGGGCGTACTGGCCGCAGCCGATGGGGCCGTGCGAGATCGAGATGATGTCCTTGATCGGACCCCAGACCACGCCCTTGGAACCGGCGTAGGCACAACCGCGCATGGTCATGACGCCCGGCAGGGACTTGCGGTTGGAGGTGATGCACTTCTTCGACGACTCCAGCGTGGTGTCGTTGACCATCAAGTGCTTGGCCCGGTCCTTCTTGGCCTTTTCGGGGTAAACCTCCAGCACCTCGGCGATGAGGGCGGCGGATTCTTCGCGGGTGAGCGCTGCCATTTGAAACTCCTTTCGTTGCGCCGGCATCTATCCGTGCACGGCGCCACAGATGGTTTGGTAAGACTTTGCCGGGATGCCGCCGCAGCGGCGATCCCGTTGGCGACTATCAGGCGGCCAGTTCGGCAGCGGTCTTGCCGACGATCGACTCGTCTTCCGCTTCCATGATGCCGAATTCCATCAGCAGCTCTTCCAGCTCTTCCATCTCGACCGGGGTCGGGATGACGAAGTTGGTGTTGTTGACGATCTTCGAGGCCAGGGCGCGGTACTCGTCGGACTGCTTGTGGGCCGGATCGTATTCAACGCAGGTCATGCGGCGGATTTCGGCGTGCTGAACGACGTTGTTGCGCGGCACGAAGTGGATCATCGTGGTGCCCAGGCGCGAGGCCAGGGCCATGATCAGTTCGTCTTCGCGGTCGGTGTTGCGGCTGTTGCAGATCAGGCCGGCGAGACGCACGCCACCGGAGTTGGCGTACTTGACGATGCCCTTGGCGATGTTGTTGGCGGCGTACATGGCCATCATTTCGCCGGAGCAGACGATGTAGATTTCCTGCGCCTTGTTTTCGCGGATCGGCATGGCGAAGCCACCGCAGACCACGTCACCGAGGACGTCGTAGAAAACGAAGTCGAGGTCTTCGTCATAGGCGCCTTCTTCTTCCAGGAAGTTGATGGCGGTGATGACGCCGCGGCCGGCACAGCCGACGCCGGGTTCCGGGCCACCGGATTCAACGCACTTGACGCCGCCGAAACCGACCGACAGGACGTCTTCGAGTTCGAGGTCTTCGACCGAACCGGCTTCAGCAGCCAGGTGCATGACGGTGGTTTGAGCCTTGCTGTGCAGGATCAGGCGGGTCGAGTCGGCCTTCGGGTCGCAGCCGACGATCATGACCTTCTTGCCGGACTCGGCGAGAGCGGCAACCAGGTTCTGGGTGGTGGTGGACTTGCCGATGCCACCCTTGCCGTAGATGGCGCATTGACGCAGTTTTGCCATGGTGTAATCTCCTTGAACTGTCAGTCGATTTGAAAATGATTGGTGAGTGTCGCGACTGACCTTCTGCACGGAGCGTGCCAGGTCGACTGACAGAACCCAAATAACTGATTATTCAATGGAAAATTTTTCCTGGCAGCCGTCCGAGGGGGCGCGGGTTTGCGACAATGGGCGCGGCCTGTGTCGGGGTGACGACAAAGCGAGCCTGCCGCGCGAGGCACGTCTGCCGATCAATCGCTGCAACCTGCCGGCGGTGGTGCTGGGCAGCCTGACCTACCAGCGCCATCCGTCGCCGCTACTGCTCGACGGGGTCGCCGAACTGCATCACGACCTGTTTCGCCGCCTGGCCCTGGCCGGTGACGATGACGAGCGGCGCGGCGACGTCTTCCGCGACTACCTGACCGTCCGCTTCCAGCTCGAATGGCCCGAGGAAATGGGCTACACCGGGCGGCGCAAGGGGCGCGCCAAGGCCAATTACGTGCGCCTGATCCGCGGCTGGAGCTTCGATTCCGACAGCCGCGAGGGCGCGGTGCTCAAGGGCTGGGTCGAATCGCGCTTCGGCCTGCTGCCGCGCTGGCATGGCACGCCGCTGCGCGAGGCTGGCGGCGATAGCTGGCAGCGCTACCTGGAAATGCGCGCCAGCGGCCTGTACGGGACGAACGCGCTGGAAGCCCAGCTCGACCTCGTCTACACCTATTGCCAGTACGAACTGGCGCGGCGTCACAACGGCGCTCGTCATGTCACCCTGTACCGCGGGGTCAATCGCGTTGCCGACTACGAAATCCTGGGGCGCGGCGCGGGCGATCGTTACACCCTGCTGCTCAACAACCTCAGTTCCTTCACCTGCAGCCGCGAGCGGGCCTGCGAGTTCGGCGACTACATCCTCGCCGTCGAGGTGCCGCTGACCAAGATCTTCTTCTACTGCGGCCTGCTGCCCGGCGTGCTGCAGGGCGAGGACGAATTTCTGGCGATCGGCGGCGTCGTCGACGTCACGCTGTCAACGCGCTGAAGCGCCGGCTTTCAGTCGGCCGGGTGCGGGTCGGCGAGGCGGCCGGCGATTTCGGCAAAGGCGTCGATCTGCTTGAGGAAGCTGTCGACGATGCGCGGGTCGAAATGCGTGCCGCGCCCTTCGCGAATGATGTCGACCACCCGTTCGAGCGGGAAGGGTGGCTTGTAGTGGCGGCGCGAGACCAGCGCGTCGAAGACGTCGGCAAGCGCCATCAGGCGTGCCGCCAGCGGAATTTCCTCGCCCTGTAACTGGCGCGGGTAGCCTCTGCCGTCCCATTTCTCGTGGTGACAGCCGGCGATCTCGCGGGCCACCTCGAGGAAGGTCAGCGCGTAGTGGATTTCTCCCGCCGGCTGCGGCTGGCTGGCGTGTTCGGCGAGTACCCGGCCGATCGCCTCGCCCAGCGCGTCGGCACCGATCTGCGCATGCTGCATCATGATCGCGAATTCCGGCGGCGGCAGCGGGCCGGGCTTGCACAGGATCTCGTCGGGAATGCCGACCTTGCCGATATCGTGCAGCGGCGCCGCCTTGGCGATCACCTTGCGGCGCAGCGGTGTCAGTTCCGGCGCGAACTCGGGCAGCAGTGCCAGATCGTCCATCAGCAGTTCGATGTAGCAGCGCGTGCGCAGCAGGTGGTTGCCGGTCTCGTTGTCGCGTTTTTCGGCGAGCGTCGCCAGCGCGTGCAGGGCGACATCGCGCAGCAGTTCGATCTCGCGGGTGCGCTGGGCAACGCCTTCTTCCAGGCGTTCGTTCTCGCGGGCCAGGCGGTCGCGCGCCGCCTTCAGCTCGAGCTGGGTGCGGATGCGCGCCTGCAGGATCGCCGGGCGGATCGGCTTGGCGATGTAGTCGACGGCGCCCAGCGCCAGGCCGACCGCCTCGTCGGCGTCGCTGTCCATCGCCGTGACGAAGATCACCGGGATGTCTGCCGTTGTCGGGTTGGCGCGCAGTTGTTCGAGCGTCTGGTAGCCGTCCATGTCCGGCATCATGATGTCGAGCAGGATCAGGTCGGGAGCGGGGCTGGCGGCGGCGATGCGCAGGCCGCGCTCGCCCGAGGCCGCAACGCGGACGCGGTAATCGTGTTCGAGCATGCCGGCGACCACCGCCAGATTGTCGGGAGTGTCGTCGATGACGAGGATCGTTGGGCGCTCTGCTGCATGCATCGGGTTTGCCTCTCCGTTGGCGGTGGCGGCCAGGTGGCTGCGCCAGCTTCTTATGATGAAGCGATGTTGCGCCAGCAGAACGGGCTTGTCCAGTTTGTCGCAAACCCGACAGGCCGCCCCCGGCGGCGCGCGGCGAAACCCGCATCGCGCCGTCGCTGCTGTCTGGGCGTGGATTTTGCATTGACCGCCTTACCCCAAATCACAGAGCAAAAAACCATGACCCCCGAATTGCGTGAAAAACTGCTGGCCGGTCTGCGTGACGGCAGCATCGTTCCCTATCTGGGCCCCGGCGTCCTGGCCGACGTGCGCGATCCGGCGAGCGGCGCGGCGATGCCGGCCGACAGCGATTCGCTGATCATCGCCATGAACGGCGGCAAGCCGATGGCGCCCAAGCTGATGTACGAATTTCCGCGGGCGGCGATGAACGTCGAACTCAAGCGCGGCCGCAGCACCGTCACCAAGTTCCTCAACCGCACCTACGGCGAAACCGTCTGGACGCGCGCCGCGCTGCACGACTGGCTGAAGGAAATTGCCCCGAACTACGTGATCGACATCAACCGCGACACGCAACTGCAGGATTCCTACGCCGCCGTGCCGCACACGCTGGTCGTCGGCATCGCCCGCATCGGCGGCACCGACTACCGCTACAAGCTCTACGCCTGGGACGGCAGCAGCTACGCGCCGGTGACGACGATCGACCTGAGCAAGCCGGTGCTGTTCAAGCCGATGGGCACGCCGCGCCCGGAAGGCGTCTACATCGCTTCCGACGCCGATTACGTCGATTTCATCACCGAGCTCATGGGCGGCTTCTCGATTCCGCCGGAGATCAAGGAGATGCGCAAGGGCAAGCAGTATCTGCTGCTCGGCATGCGCCTGAATCGCGACACCGAGCGCATGGTGATGGCCGACATCATCTGGTCGGCGGCCGAGCCGGCCGGCTGGGTGTTCATCAGCGAACCGACGACCAAGGAACGGCGCTATTGCAAGAAGATCGGCCTGGAAATCATCGAAGAGGACATCTGCGACTTCATCGGCGCCGCCGTCGCCGGCTGAATCAGGCGCCCGGCGTGGCGAGGCGGCGGTCGATCTCGCTGGCGACTTCCGGAAAGTCGGCGGCGGTGACCGGCCGCGACAGGTAGTAGCCCTGCGCGTACTGGCAGCCGATGGCGCTGAGGATTTCCAGCTGGCCGGCGGTCTCGACGCCTTCGGCGACCACCTGCAGGCCGACGCTGCGCGCCATGGCGACGATGGCGATGACCAGCGAGTGGGCGTTGTTGCCGGTGGCCATGTCCTGGACGAAGGAGCGGTCGATCTTCAGCGTATCGAGCGGGAAGCGGTTCAGGTAGGAAAGCGACGAGTAGCCGGTGCCGAAATCGTCGAGATAGACGCGCACGCCGAGCGCCTGCACCGCCTGCAGCCAGGCCTGGGCTTCGCCGATGTTGGCGAGCAGGATGCCCTCGGTGATTTCCAGCGCCAGCCGGCTGGCCGGGATGCCGTGGCGGGCCAGGGCCTCGGCGACGGCGGCCGGCGGCAGGCCGTGCGGAATCTGGCGGCCGGAAACGTTGATCGACAGGTAATGGGGACGGCCGGCACGCTGCCATTCGGCCAGTTGCCGGCAGGCATCGTCGAGCACCCAGAGGCCGAGGCCGTCAATCAGCCCGGATTGTTCGATCAGCGGAATGAAACGGTCCGGCGGCACCAGGCCGCGCTCCGGGTGGCGCCAGCGGATCAGCGCCTCGGCGCCGGCGACGCGGCCGGCGGCAATATCGACGATGGGTTGGAAGAAGAGTTCGAACTGTTGCTCGCGCAGCGCCTGGCGCAGATCGTTTTCCATGTGCCGGCGTTGTTCGGCGGCTTCGGCCAGGGCCGGGTCGAAGAACTCGCTGCGCTGGCCGCCACCGGCCTTGGCCTTGTCGCAGGCCAGTTCGGCGTTGCGCAGCAGGCTCGGGGCGTCGTTGCCGTCGTCCGGGAAACGGGTGACGCCGAGGCTGGCGCTGAGCTGGACCGGCGAGCCGTCGACCAGATAGGGCTGGTTCAGCGCCGCCATGATGCGTTCGGTGACCCGGCCGATCGTTTCGTCATCGTGCAGCGCCAGCAGGATGACCGCGAAGATGTCAGCCGAGAGCCGGGCCAGCATGTCGTTGTGCTTGACCGTCGTGCCCAGGCGGCCGGCGACCGCGCGCAGGATCTCGTCGCCGGCGCTGACGCCGATGCCTTCGATGATCAGCCGGAAGCGGTCGAGGTCGATGTAGATCAGTGTGAAGCCGGCGCCGGGCTGCCGATGTTGCTGGCGGATCGCGTTGCTCAGGTGCTGTTCGAGGCCGGCGCGGTTGGCCAGTCCGGTCAGCGGATCGATCAGCGCCTGGCGGCGGGCGGTGGCTTCGGCGGCCTTGAGTTCGGAAATGTCGTGGGCGATGCCTTGCAGCAACTCGTCGCCGACCGGGCTGAGGACGATGTCGAGCCAGCAGCGGCTGCCGTCCGTCCGCTCCAGGCAGGCTTCGCGCGTGCTTGGCTGGCGTGCCGTAAAGGCGTGGTCGAGCAGTTCGGCGATGATTTCCGGCTTGTCCCAGCGTAGCGCGTCGAGGCGCATGCTGCCGCCGGCCTGCTCGCTGACGACGATCCCGAACAGGCGGGCGAGTGCCGGGTTCCACGAGGCCAGCCGGCCGTCGCGGTCGACGATGAAGATGCCGCTTTCGGCGTTGTCGAAGATGGCGTGGTACTTCCGTTCGTCGATCTCGCGCTGCAGGCGCAGCGCGTGCTCCTCGTCCAGCGCATGCACCAGGCGACCGGCCAGCGCGTTGACGTCGCGGACCAGGCGGCCGATTTCGGTCTTGGCGTGACCGGCCGGAATCTGCAGGCGGTCGCCGGCGGTCGGGTCCATCCGGTGCAGTTCGGTCGAGATGGCGCTGATTGGCTGGATGACGAAGAACAGCAGGGTGACCACCATGGCGCCGGCGATCAAGGTCAGTTGCCAGGTCAGCTGGAGCGAACGTTCGATGATTTCGGCGCGTACCTGACCGGCGATCGCCTCCGGGTCGGGAACGAGGCGGACGCGACCGATCACGTCGCCTTCGATGAACGGCGAATGGATGCTGCGTTCAAGGGCGTTGGCCGCATCTGGACGAGCTGTTCGGCGCCGTTGCAGGTCGATCAACTGGTTGTCGCCCTCGTGGATGGTGACGCGCAGGACTTCGGTATTGCTCAGCAGGCCGCTGGCCACCTCGCGGGCGAGTTCCTGGTCCTTGACGAAGCAGGCGACGCGCAAGGTGCTCTGCACGGTGTCGAGCAACTGTTCGAGCCTGACCCGCGACTGTTCCTCGGCCGCGCTGCGCGCCGTCTGCACGGTATAGGCGAGGGTTGCGAAACCGACCAGCGCGAAGGCGAGGAGGGTGACCAGGATCGATCGGAACAGGATGCCGTCACGGGTTAACGCGGCTCTCATGAGTCACCCTCGGCATGAATTCGAAAACGATGCGCATGCGTTGGTCGACCTGCTTGCGTTCGACGTAGGCGATGCCGCCCGGAATGCTGAGCAACTGTCGGATCACCTCGTTCTCCTCGGTGGTCTGCAGTGGCGGTGTTGCCTTGCCGGAGAAGTGCAGGCGGCTCCAGTAGGCGTTGATGCTGGCGGTGTCCTTGTTCACCAGTTGCTGATAGAAGGCGCTGCGCAACGCGCTGGCCGGGGGCTGGTCGATCGGCTGGGCCGGCAGGCCGGAGGCCAGGGCGCGGTAACGGCCGAGGAAGATGTTGGCGACCTCTTCCCGGCTCAGCCGCTCGGTGGCCTGCTGCGCGGCCACGACCACCACCGGCTCGGCGTCCACCGTCGGGCAGTTGGCGAGGAGCAGCAGGAGGAAGAAGAGGCGGGTCGGCATGCCGGGTCAGAAGACGAAATCGAGCGCCAGACTGAAGACGTTCAGGCTGCCGTCCCAGTCGTTTTGCGTATAGCGTTGCGGGAAGCGGGAGCTGCGGTCGGCGCGGATCATGTCCAGTTGCGCCTTGAGCGCCAGGTTGCGCTGAAAGTCCCAGCGGGCGCCCAGGGTGTAGGTTGCCTGGTCGCTGTGGGTCTGCGCCATGAACTGGCGGATCGCCGTTTGCAAGGCCGGGACGGTCGGTGTGCTCAGGCTGGCGGCGCGCGAGCGGCTGCGCGAGTAGCTGAGGTAGGGGGTCACCGGGCCGACCCGGTAGGCCAGCATCAGGTAGCCGGCGCGGGTGTCCTCGTAGGCGGATGTGTCGTAGTGGATGCTGCTGACCTGGCCCTGAACCTGCAGTCGGCCTTCGTCGTAGATCAGGCCGAGGCTGTCGTAAGTGGCGTGGTGCCCCTCGATGCCGAGTTCCGGCGCCAGCGTCAGGATCGGAAAGCCGGCCACGGCGTCGAGCGGTAGCTCGTGCTGGAAGCGGATCTGCGAGCGGCTGACGCGCATTTGCCAGGGGCCGTTGAGGTAGTCGAGGTAGGCGCCGGCCATGCGCGAACCGCGCAGATCCCAGGTGTGCGGCTTGACCACCGGCGTCTTTTCCGCCGCCCAGCCGGCGAACAGCTTGCCGCGCAGCAGGCCGTAACCGGTATCGCCGGTCAGGCTGGCGTCGACGCCGTCGAAATAGGAAACGACGATCGGCCCGAAATAGTCGGCGGGCGGGCGCAGCATGGTGCTGGCGTAGCCGACCTGGCGGGCGTCGGCCTGCAGGTAGAACTCGGTGCCCATGCGGCCGGCGCGCAGCGTGAAATCGGGCGCCAGATCGTGGCGCAGGAAGGCCAGATTCAGCTCGGGGCGCCAACTGCCGTCGTAGCGATAGCGCACCAGGCCCTGCATGACGGCGCCGGTGCGCGGGCTGAGCGTCAGGTTCGCCTGCAGACCGAACATGGTGTCGGTCTTGCCGCTCCAGTGCTTGCCCAGTCCGTCGGGTTGCGACAGGTCGCGGACGAACTGGCTGTCCTTGCTGTCGCTGCGGGCGACGCCGAGCGTCCCGAAACCCTTGAATTCGATCGCTGGCCAGGGCGGGGCAGGCGCTGTTTCGTCGGCGTAAGCCGGCCTGGCGATGGCCATGGAGACGGCAAGCAGGCAGATGATCCGGAAGCGGGTGGGCATGGTCGGCCAATGCGCTGGAGGGCGGTTAGTCTTTGTTCGGGATTATGCACTTTGTCTAGCGGCTTGGGGTTTTGCGAGCGGGGCCAAACCGACAAGCGGTATGTCGGAAAGCCGACAGCTACCCCGGTGCGGCATCCGGATTCCCTTGTGCGACAAGGAAGGCCGATCCGGCAAGAAAATTGCTGTAAGGGCAGGACCAAGACGAATCAACTTCAGGGAAGGAAGAAAAATGCTGATGGACCGTTACCAATCCTTGTTCTTCAACGCCAATTTCTGCGAAGCGGCGAGCCTGGCCGGTTGCATGGCCTATCGCGGCGAACTGGTGCTGCAGGAAGGCGAAATCGCCGATGCCCAGGGGCGCCGCAAGCCGCCGCAACAAGTCATGAAGCAGGCCGTGCTGATGACCGTTGGTGATGAATTGAAGCTGCTGATCGGTTCGCTCGACGAACTGCAGTTCATGCCGGCGCTGCTCGACAAGTACGGCGCCGACATCAAGGCCGGTAGCAAGGTCGTGTTGTATACGGTCAATATCGACCAGCCCTTCGTGTCGACGATCAACGGCGCGCAGTTCGTCTTCATCCCGATGGTGCAGGGCATGGTGTGGACCGAACTGTGCGAGACGCTGGGCCTGGAAAAGAGCGACTTCAAGGGCATGGGCGCCGCCGACAAGGTGGTCCGTGTGTACGAGGAACTGCTGGTCACCCCGTTCAAGTACCCGGAAATGGCGCTCGACGAGGCGATGGGCAAGACCAACGCCAACAAGCGCGAGAACCACGGCGCCATCTGATGCCCTGGCAGAGCGAAATGGTTCTCGGGGTGGCGGAAATGGACGCCACCCACCGCGCCTTCGTCGATCTCGCGGACGCCCTGCTGGTCGCTTCGGACGCCGAGTTTCCGGCGCTTTTCGCGCAGTTGCGCGAGGACACCAGGCGGCACTTCGAGAACGAGGACAAGCTGATGGTGGCCTGCCGCTTCCCGGCGACCGGCGAGCATCGTGCCGAGCATCTGCGGGTGCTCGGCGAACTCGCCTTTTTCGGCCGTGGTGTCGCCACCGGCCGCTTGCGCGCGGCGCGCGAATACGCCCGCAGCCTGCCGGGCTGGTTCATGACGCATTTGCAGACCATGGATGCGGCACTTGCCGCGCGCCTGAATTCAGCGGCGGCGTAGGCTGGCGACGAGATAGACGGCGGCGGTGAGTAGCACCATGCTGGCGCCGGCCGGCCAGTCCTGCGCATAAGCCAGCCACAGGCCACCCAGGCAGGCGGCGCCGGCGATCAGCGCGGCCCGCCACATCATCGCCAGCATCGAGCGGGACGACAGCGCGGCGGCAGCCGGCAGGGTGAGCAGGGCGATGACCAGGATCAGGCCGACCACCTGGATCAGCAGGACGACGGTCAGCGCCACCAGCAACAGCAGCAGCAGGCGGATCGCCTCGACCGGCAGGCCGCGCAGGCGGGCGTATTCCTCGTCGAAGACGGTGGTGGCAATCGCCGGGTAGAAGGCGGCGACGATGCCCAGCGTCAGCAGGTCGAGGCCGGCCATCCACAGCAGCTGGTCGCGGCCGACCATCAGGATGTTGCCGAACAGGTAGCTCATCAGGTCCGGGTTTTCGCCGGCGCTGCGGGCGATCATGATCAGCCCGGCGGCCATGCCGACCGACCACATGGCGGCGATCAGCACCTCCTCGTCGTGGCGCTGGCGGGTGGTCAGTCGCCAGAGCAGGACCGCCATCGCCAGCGCGGCGGCGATGGCGCCGGGCAGCGGCGGCCAGCCGAGCAGGTAGGCGGCGCCCATGCCGGCCAGCGCGCCGTGGGCGATGCCGCCGGCGAGGAAGGCGATGCGCCGCAGCACGACCAGCACGCCGACGACGCCGCAGGCCAGCGCGGCAAGCAGCGAAGCGGCGACGGCGTGCTGGAGGAAGGTCTGTTGCAGCAGGGCGGCAAGGAAACTCATACGGCCTCCGCGTGGTCGCTGCGGTGATCGACGGCGCGCACCGGGAAACCGTAGAGGCTGGCCAGGGTTTCCGCCGTCAGTTCGAGCGCGGGATGGACATGCAGGCGGCGATTCAGGCACCAGACCCGGCGCGCCTGGCGGCTGATCAGGCTGAGGTCGTGCGAGACGACGAGTAGCGGCATCTGCCGATTGAGTTCGCCGAGCAGCGTATAGAGCGCTTCCTGGCCGGCCGGGTCGATGCTGGCCGTCGGTTCGTCGAGCAGCAGCAGGCGCGGCTTGCCGGCCAGGGCACGGGCGATCAGCGCGCGCTGCATCTCGCCGCCGGAGAGGGCGCCGAGGCGGCGCCGGCTGAGCTTGGCGATGCCGCAGCGGGTCAGCGCTTCGTCGACCGCTGCCTGATCGGCCGCCGTTGGCCGCCAGCCGGGATGCCAGCCGGGGGGCTGGCGGCCCTGCAGCACCATGCCGCCGACGTCGATCGGAAAGCGCCGGTCGAAACGGCCGTGCTGCGGAACGTAACCGACGGCGGCGCGGGTCGCCGCCGGGGCGCCGCCGAGCAGTGTGACGCCGCCGCCGGTCGGCGTCAGCAGGCCGAGGATCAGGTGCAGCAGGGTGCTCTTGCCGGCGCCGTTGGGGCCGACCAGAACGACGAAGTCGTCGGCGGCCAGTACGGCGTTCAGGTCGTCGAGCACCATCTGTTCGCCGCGGGCGAAAGACAGGTGTTCGAGGACGATGGCCGGCGCGGCGATCAACCGCGTAGCGCCATCACCCAACGACTGAGTCGTGTCGCAAGCGCGGAGCTCAGCATTCATGCGGCTGCACAAGGAGAAACAAGCGGTCAACTGAGGTTTCAAGGTTCATTGCAGGACGCGGGCGAAGGTTTCGCCGACGCGGCGCAGGTTGGCGAGGTAATCGGGCGCCAGCGGATCGACCGCCAGCACTTCGCCGCCGATGGCGCTGGCGACGGTTTCCGCCTCGCGCCGGGAGAATTGCTGCTGGACGAAGATGACGCGGATCTGCCGGCGCTTCGCTTCGTCGATCAGGCGCGCCAGGGTTTGCGGCCCCGGTTCCTTCCAGCCGGCCTCGATCGGAATCTGGGTGAGGCCGTAGGCGTCGGCGAAATAGCCCCACGACGGATGGAAGACCATGAAATGGCGTTGCTGCTTGCCGGCCAGACGCTGCCGCAATTCGCCGTCGAGCGCCTGCAGGTCGCTGACGAAACGCTCGTGGTTGCGTTCGAAATCGGCGCGCAACTCGGGCCGGACGGCGATCAGCGCATCGCGGATGCGGGCGGCCATGCGGATCACCAGCGGCGGCGCCAGCCAGGTGTGGGGGTCGGCTTCGCCTTTGCCGTGGGCGTGACCATCGTGGCTGCCGGGCTGGTCGATCGGGCGCAGGGGCAGGCCGTCGCGCAGGTCGATCAGGCGCAGTCCGGGCAGCGCCTGCTGCAGGCGGGGCAGCCAGGCCTTCTCGAACGGCACGCCGATGCGGAAATAAAGCGGCGCGGCAGCCAGTGCCTGCATCTGTTTCGGCGTCGGTTCGTAGCTGGCCGGGCTCTTGCCGGGCGGCACCAGGACGACGGCCCGGACATGCTCGCCGCCGATGCGTTCGACGAAGGTCTGCATCGGCAGCAGGCTGACACCGACGGTCAGCGGCTCGGCGCGGGCGAGGCTGGCGCAGAGGACGAGGCAGAAGGCCAGGATGCGACGGGAGAGAGACATGGGAAGGACCTCGACGGGAATTGCGCGAATTCGTGATGTTATAACATAACATTTTCACGATAAAGCGCCGACCGCAGCTTTCGCGTTTTTCTTGCCTGGTCTCCCCCGAAAAGGCGAAAGCCCCGTACCGGAGGGGGAGTACGGGGCTTTCTGGACGGTCCGGGGAGTCGGGGGAGAGGGAGGTGACCGTCAGGGCTGATGTCTGTTCAGCACATGGGTTCAGAATAAGTAGGCGGCCGGCCGGCGGCAAGTAACGGTTTGCAACGGCGCGTATCGGTCCGTGGTCGCCGTCGCGCCGTTCAGTTCTGCGGGCAGGCGCAAGGCGCAACGGCGCCCCCGGCGTCGCGCCGCTGCACTGCCTTGAGCAGGAAGAGCAGGGCGCTGCCGGCGAGCATCACTGCCGCCGCCAGGTAGAGGCCGACCGCGTAGTCGCCGGCGCGGCCCGCCGCCAGCCAGCCGGTGATCGCCGGGCCGAGGATCTGCGCCAGGCCGTAGGAAAGCGTCATCTTGCCCATCATCTTCGCCGGTCGCGTCGGGTAGTAGCGGCCGGCCATGGTCAGGACCAGGCTGACCATGCCGATGAAGGTGCCGCCGAACAGCATTGCCCCGGCCAGCGCCGGCAGCAGGCCGCCGGCCAATGGCAGCAGGATGCCGACGATCTGCAGCAGCGCGGCGAGGATCAGCGCGTTCAGCTCGCCCGTGCGGCGGGCGACGAAATCCCAGACGATGCAGGCCGGTGCCGCCGCCAGGCCGAGCGCCAGGAAGACCAGCGTGCCGCTGCCGGAGAGGCCGGGCAGGCGGTCAACGATGGCGACGATGAAGGTGGCGCTGACCACGTAACCGACCCCGGCGCAGAAATAGGCGGCCATGAACAGACGCAGGAAGAGCGGCGACGGTGGGTTGTCCTCAAGCTTTTCGCCACTGCGCGTGACGCCGCTGGTGTCGGGCGGCGGCAGCCAGCGCAGCGCCGGCACGGCGAGCAGGGCGCCGAGCGCGGTCAGCGCGAACCACTGTTGGCGCCAGTCCAGCCACTGCTGCATCAGCGCCACGGCGGCGGCGCAGCCGGCGATGCCGAGCCCGATGCCGGCGAAGTGGATGCCCAGCTCGCTACGGTGCTTATGGCGGATCAGCCAGTTGAGGATGAGGCCGGTGCCGAACAGCATCGCCGCCGCGCTGCTCAGGCCGGCGACGAAGCGCGACACCGCCCACAGCCAGGGTTCGCTGGTCAGTCCCATCAGTGCGGTGCTGGCCACGGCGAGCAGCATGCCGAGGCGGAACAGGCGGTCCTTCAGCACCAGATCGCTGATCAGCGAAGCGAGCAGGGCGCCGCTCAGGTAGCCGCCGTAGTTGATCGCCGCCAGCCAGCCGGCGTCGGCGACGCCGAGTCCGGCCTGCTGCTGCATCAGCGGCAGCAGCGGCGTGTAGGCGAAACGGGCCACGCCAAGCGCCAGCAGCAGGCTGAAGATGCCGGCGCCCAGGACTTTCAGTCGTTGTCGTTGGTCGGTCATTGTTGTTGTCTCCTCGGTTGGTGAAACAACGATAAACGGGCTAAGCTATCGCTGCAATTGATTTGTTCAGATACAACCGTTCGTTTTCGGAGATTGATTTATGGAGCTGGTCGCCCTCAGGACTTTCCAGGCGGTGGTCGAGGAAGGCGGGATCCTCGCCGCGGCGCGCAAGCTGAACACCGTGCAGTCCAACGTCACCGCGCGCATCCGCCGGCTGGAAGAGGAGCTCGGCGCCGAATTGTTCTTCCGCAAGGGGCGCGGGCTGGAACTGGCGCCGCCCGGCCGCGTCCTGCTCGACTACAGCCGCCGCCTGCTGATGCTGGAGCGGCAGACGGCGGTGGCGGTACGCCAGGTCGGCGAGGCGACCGGCGAATTGCGCATCGGCGCCATGGAAACCTTTGCCGCGCTGCACCTGCCGCGTGCCCTGAAAGCGGTGCGCGCCGCCCACCCCGGCATCGAGCTGCGCGTATTCACCGATACCAGCGCCCGCCTCGCCGACCGGGTGATCCAGCACAAGCTCGACTGCGCCTGCATCGCCGGGCCGGTGATTCACCCGGAACTGGAATTCAGCGAACTGCTGGTCGAGGAACTGGTGCAGGTCCATGCCGCTGGCCACGATCCGCTGCAGCAGCCGTTGATCCTGTTCCGTGAAGGTTGCGCCTACCGCACCCGGGCGCTTGCCTGGCAGCGCAGCCAGGGGCATGCGCTGGCCGACGCGATGGAATTCGGCACCCTGGAGGGCATCCTCGGCTGCGTCGCGGTCGGCCTCGGCTGGACGTTGATGCCACGGCGCGTCGTCGAGCAGTCGCCGCATGCGGCGGATCTGGTGGTTGAAACAGTGCCGCCGGCAATCGCCGCCGTCCCGACCGGCATGATCCGCCTGCGCGAGGCGCCGCCGCTGGCGGCGTTGGCGACGCTGGCCGCGGCGCTGGCGGAAGGCGCCGCCTGAAAAGGCGAAAGCCCCGTACCGGGGGGAGTACGAGGCTTTCTGGACGGTCTGTTGGGGTCGGGGGAGAGGGAGGTGACCGTCAGGCTGATGTCTGGTCAGCGCATGAGTTCAGAATAAGGAGCCGGCCCGCCGGCGGCAAGTAACGGTTTGCAACAGCGCGTATCGGCCTGTGTTGTGGCCGCTCGGCGGGGCAGTTCAGACGGGCGTTTCGGCGAGACGCAGCAACGCCTCCGCCTGCTTTTCGCAGCGTACCCGGGTCAGTTCGTCGAGGCTGCGCAGCCAGCGCCGGGGAATCGCCTCCAGCCCGTAGCGGGCGCCGGCCAGCATGCCGGCGATGGCGCCGGTGGTGTCGGCGTCGCCACCGCGATTGACGATGTCGATCAGGCAATCCTCGAAGCATTCGGTGGCGAACAGCGACTGGAATACCGCCTGCACGGTATCGACGATGTAGCCGGATGGATTCTCGGCGTGTTTGCGGTCCCAGGCGTAGCAGGGAAAGTCGGCGACCAGGCGGGCGGCGCGTTCGCGTTCGACGCTCAGCGCGTCGCGCCCGGCGAGAAAATCCTGGACCATGAAGACCAGCGTCTCGCAGGCCGCGTCGGACACCGCGTTGTGGTGGGTGACATGGGCCTGGGCGCGGCTGGCGGCGATCACCTGTTCCGGTGAGCGCCCGTAGCAGGCGAGCGCCACCGGCAGCACGCGCATGGCGGCGCCGTTGCCGGCGTCGTGTTCGGACGGCGGCGCCTCCGGGTGGCGGCTCTTGCGGAAGCTCACCAGATTGCGGCGCACGGTGTTGCCGATGTCGACCGGCTTGCCGCGCATCCAGGCGTCGAAGGCCTCGGCGGCGGCCAGCGCGTCGACCTTGCCGGCGGCGAGGATGGCCTCGCCGAGCGCCAGCGACATCGTCGTGTCGTCGGTGACCTGGCCGGGCTTCAGGCGCAGCCAGCCGCCGCCCCGGATTTCGTCGTGGACGCCGTACTGCAGGCGGATTTCCGCCGGCGTCATGAACTCGACGGTGGCGCCCAGCGCGTCGCCGATCGCCAGGCCGAGATAGGCGGCGATCGCCCGTTCCTGCAGCGGCGGGCGTTCCTGGGTGACGCGCCGACGGACCGGCGCGTTGCGGGCAATCAGTTCTCCGGACCAAAACATTTTGCGTGATCGGCGCAGACGCCGCAGGAAGGGGCAGGGCAGACATAAATGCCCTCGCGCGCGCAGAACTGGCGATAGAGGAATTTCTTCCACTTCATGTCGCCCGTGTTGGCGGCGGCGAGAGCCGGGAAATTGATGAGCATCAGTCGGCTCAGCTCGGCACGGTCGTTGAGGCCGAGATCCTGCCACAGGTGGTCGCGGCCGACGCAGGCGGCGGTCAGGATGTCCACCATCCAGGCGGCGCTGGCCAGGTCGGGGGCGAGGTGATCGCGCAGCAGGCGCTGCAGTTCCTCGGCTTCCGGCAGGTCGAGCCGGGAATCGGCCGCTGGCGGCAGCGGGCAGCCGGGGAAATAATCGCGCAGCAGCGCCGCGTGACGTTCGGCGCCAAGGCCGAGGTCGGCGGGCAGGCAACCCTCGCCGGCCGCCTGCCCGGCGAGCAGGCTGGCCAGCAAGGGCCGGTTCGCATCGTCGCGCGCCGCGGCGCCGGCCGGCGCGGCCAGCAGGCCGGCCTGCAGCAGCGAACGCCAGGGCAGACGATCCGGACCGTTCATCACCGACTCACTTGCTCGGGTACTCGATCAGCAGGTCCTCGTCGCGCAGCACCATCTGGCAGGCGAGACGCCACTGGGTCGGGCAGAGGTCGTCGACCAGCATCTTGTCGACTTCGGCCTGGGTGATCTTGCCCATTTCGCGCAGCACGCGGATTTCGTGGTCGGTCAGCGGCGCGCCCATCGGGCTGCGCTTGGCATCGACCGACGAGACCTTGACCAGGCAGGTGCCGCAGTCGCCGTTTTCGCAACCGAAATCGATCGGGATGTGGTGTTCCTTGGCCAGCGTGAGCACGGTCTGGGTACGGCTGCCGGCGACGGCATAAACGGTTTTGTCCTTGTGCAGCGGACTGCTGAAAGTGATGAGCGCCATGTTGTTTCCTTCGGGTTGAGCGGGTTAGTGGGGTTTCTCTGTTGTAGTTGGGGTGAAGCTTTGCTTTTAATCTTGTCCGGTGATTCAGGCGGGCTTGACGACGATCTCGCCGCCCAGGATCTGCGCCTGACAGGCCAGCCGGTGACCGCGCGGCGCCATGTTGTCCTTCAGCACCTGGTCTTCGAGGACGCTCGGCGGGGCGAGGTTTTCGCCGCCCGAGACGACCTTGGTCAGGCAGGTGCAGCATTCGCCTTCGCGGCAGCCGTAGGTGATGCCGGCGCCGACCTTTTCCGAGACTTCGATGAGTCGGGTGCCGGCCGGGACGGTGACGGCGACGCCGATGTCTTCGAAGGTGACTTTCGCTTTGGGCATTTTGTTCTCTCCAGGTTCAGGCCAGTTCGGCCATGTCGATGACGCGGGTTTCGAGACGGCCGGTCAGATGGCGCGCCAGTTGTTCGCCGAGGTCGCGGCAGGCCGCCAGCTCGCCGGTGTCGGGGACGAGCTTGATGCGCAGGCCTTCCACCGGCACGCGCAGCTTGAGGCCGCGCAGGCGGTCTTCGATCAGCCGCACCGCCTCGCCGCTCCAGCCGTAGGAACCGAAGGCGGCACCGAGCTTGCCCTTGACGTTGACCGTGGTCAGCGACGACAGCACGTCCCACACCGGCTTGACCGCGTCGCCGTTGATCGTCGGGCTGCCGAAGGCGAGCGCGTCGGCTTCCTCGATCAGGTCGGTGAACACGCCGGCCTCGCCGCCTTCGAGGTCATAGAGCGAGACGCGCACGCCACCCAGGGCCTCGGCGCCGGCGGCGAGCGCCTCGGCCATGCGGCGGGTGTTGCCGTAGGCCGAGATGTAGAAGACGAGCAGGGTCTTTTCCACCCGCGCTTCGTTGAACAGGCGCGGTGTTGCCAGCTCGCGGTAGCGGTGCACGTAATCGCGCGGCTGCTGGCGCAGGATCGGCCCGTGCGCCGGGGCGATCACCGTCAGTTCGAGCGGCTCGATCAGCGCCACCGCGTCGAGCACATGCTCGCGGAAGGGGCGCATGATGTGAGCGTAGTAATACTCGAACGAGAAGCGAAAATCGCCGACGCGGTCGCTGAACAGGCGCGGATCGCAGAAGTGGCAACCGAAGATGTCGCCGGAGAACAGGATGCCGTCCTCGACCAGGTAGGTGCACTGCGTGTCCGGCCAGTGCAGGTAAGGCGTGTGCAGGAAGCGCAGCGTGCGGCCGCCGAGATCGACGCTGTCGTCGGTAGTCACCGGGATGTACTCGGGCGGCTTGCCGCCGGCCGGTTTCAACAGCGCCTTCAGCATCATCTGCGCCCGGCTCGACAGATAGACCCGCGCCTGTGGCGCGCGGCGCAGCAGTTCGGGCAGGGCGCCGCTGTGGTCCGGTTCCAGATGGTTGAGGACGATGGTGGTGATTTCGGCGTAATCGGCGACCGACTCCAGACGGCGGAAGAAATCGTCGGAGAAACTCTCCTTGACCGTGTCGATCACCGCCACGCCGGTTTCGCCGCGCACCACGTAGGCGTTGTAGGTGGTCCCGTTGGCCGTCTTCAGGATGATGTCGAAACTGCGCAGATGCGGATCGAGGGCGCCCACCCAGTGGACGCCCGGGGCGATCTCGACGGCAGAATCAGTGTGTGCCGCAAGCGGCATGCTCTGCCTCGTCTTCGTGATCGTGGCCGCCGCAGCTGCCGTGGCCGTCGGGACCATGCACGCAGGCCTCGATGTTGCCCGCCGGCAGCTCGACGCCGTTCAGACCGACCCAGGCATTGACCGCCTCGGCATCGAAACCGACCATGCGCTCATCGCCGACTTCCATCAGCGGGCGGCGGATCAGCAGGGGATTCTCGAGCAGCAGTTGCAGCGCGTGCTCGAAGCTGATGTTCTCCGGCACCAGCTGGCCGCTCTTGATCGCCGACGCGCTCGGGTTGAACCAGCGGGCGACCGGCAGCTTGCCGAGGAATTGCAGCAGGCGCTCGGCGGTCCACGGCTCGGTCTTCAGGTTCTTCGCCTGGACGGTATGGCCGGCAGCGGCGAGCAGGGTTTTCTGGCGCAGGTTGCCCTTGCAACCGGGCTTTTCGTAGAAGGTGATGGTGGCCATGCGGGTGGGTTCCTGGTTATGGAGTCAAAGGGGCCGTTGGGATTGGGATGAGTTGGTTATTGTTTTTGGTGGTGCTTGATCAGTGCTTGTTCTGGTGGCTTGGGTTGCTGAAGCGCCGGCTTCCGCGCCTGACGGGCGGGCGTGTTTGCTTGCTGAACCGCTGGGTTCCGCCGTTGACCGGCGGGCGTACTTTTTCTTGTTTGGCCAAGAAAAAGTAGCCAAAAAGAAGGCCACCCCTAGGTCGGCGCCCGCTACGCGGGTACCCTGCGCTACTCGGCCTTGGCGGGGGCTGCGCAACTCGGGGCTTTGCCCCTCAGACAGTGCTCGCCCTTTTTCCGCCAACGCCTGCGTTGCTCGGCGCCTCCCAAGGGGCCCGGAAAACCGAGCGGAACGGAAACATACA
>JAFIHA010000004.1 GCA_017848965.1 Dechloromonas aromatica (nom. nud.)
GACGCGGTTGGCTTCGATACCCTTGGCAACCAGGTATTCCTTGACCGCGGCAGCGCGCTTCTCGGACAGCTTCTGGTTGTAGGCGGCACCGCCGATGCGGTCGGTGTGGCCGACGGCGAGGATCACTTCGAGCTTGATCTGACCGGCCTTGGCAACCAGTTCGTCGAGCTTGGCCTTGCCTTCCGGACGCAGCACAGCCTTGTTGAAGTCGAACAGCGCGTCAGCGGCGACGGTGACCTTTTCGCCAGTCGGCTTGACGCCGGCGACGGCGGCTGCGGCAGCAGCGGCCGGCGCGACCGGCTTGCCTTCACAGGCGGCCTTCGGCAGCAGGTCGCGGTCGCATTCGCAACCGGCCTTGTCGGCGGCGGCGGCAGCCGGGGTCCAGTAGCCGGTGCGCCAGCAGAGGCCGAAACCGCTCTTGGCGACGACGTCGCGCTGGTCGATGACATAGACACGTTCCTGGGCGACAGCCGAGAAACCGATACCCGCGAGCAGGGCAACAGCGATGGATTTCTTAACGAGGTTCATGATTTTCCCGAGGAAAAGTTGTTGTTAGGAGGTACGGGACATTCTATTACGAATCGTCACCAAGGCGCCAAGCGGGAAGCACCGGACAAAGCGACTTGACGCGATATCATGGCATTCTTGCAACGCTGCGGTCGCCCCGCCAACTGCCTTTGCTCAAATCGCTGACCCAACTGCTCCGTCGCCTGCGTCCGCGCGCCGCCGCTGCCGACCAACGCCTGCTCGATACCCTGGCGGCGTTCCGCAACGAACAGGCCGACGAACTCAGCCTGCTGCGCCGCCTGATCGCCGCGCTGCGCCCGGCGCATGCCGGCGACGAAGGGACACCGGCGCGCTACGCGCTGCTCCTCGAATGCCTCGAACAGGACGCCACGCTCGCCGCCGCCTTCCGTCACCACGTCCTCACCTTCATCGGCAGCCGCCGGCTGCTGACCTTCTTCACCGACAGCGGCATCCTGCCCGGCACCGGCTTCTTCTCCGAATGGTGGCGCATCCTCGGCAACCGGCTGCTGCCGGAGGCGCCGGACGAACGGCGGATGCGCGATTGCCTGCAACTGATCTTCGAACGGCGCGACGACTGGCGCTGGCTGGAAGCCATCCCGGCACCGCTGGCGCAGCGCTTCTGGACGGTGCTGGCGCCGGCCGAGGATTTCCGCGACCTCGACCGGCGCGGCGTCCAGGAACAGATGCTCGACGCCATCCTGCTCCTCGCCCACCGCGTCAGCGGCCTCGGCGTCGAGGACGAGCTGATGCGCGCCTCGCCCAACCTTGACGACGACGCGCCGCGCTTCATCGCCCTTTCGGCGGAAGCGCTGGACTTCGTCAGCGCCTTCCGCGCCGGCCTCGACGGCGACGCCGAGCGTTTCGACAAGGGCGACCAGTTGCAGGTCATCGTCGACCAGTGCCAGGACACCCTGAAGCGCATCCGCAAGCGAGCGCTCACCATCGGCACCAGCCTGCATCTTTCCTACCTGCTGACGCGCGGCGAGCAAAGCCTGCAGCGGCTGGCCGAGCTGGTTGCCATCCTCACCGCCGGCCTGCGCCAGGTGCCGCACGAACAGGCGATCAGCCAGTGGGCGGTCTTCGCACGCGCCGTCTTCCTCGCCGAAAACCGCCGCCACAGCCTGCGCCACTACCTCGGCCAACTGTCCGGCGTGCTTGCCGTACGCGTCACCGAGAACGCCGCCCGCTCCGGCGAGCATTACATCTGCGACACGCCGGCCGACTACCGCAAGATGTGGCGTTCGGCGGCCGGCGCCGGCGTCCTGATCGGCGTCATGGCGCTGCTCAAGATCAAGGCGGCGACGCTGCATGCCCCGCCCTTCGTCGAGGCTTTCCTGTTCAGCATGATCTACGGGCTCGGCTTCGTGCTCATCTTCCTGCTCGGCTTCACCGTCGCCACCAAGCAGCCGGCGATGACCGCGCAGACGCTGGCCGGCCTGCTCGGCGAACTGAAACCGAACCGCAGCGCCGAACTCGAACGCGTCGCCGACGTCGCCGCCGCGGTCAGCCGCAGCCAGTTGGCGGCGATCTTCGGCAACGTCGTGGTCGCTTTCCCGGTCGCCCTGCTGGTCGGCCTCGCCTTCACCCTGCTCGGCGGCGAGGCGGTCGGCCCGGACAAGGCGGTGCACCTGCTGGGCGACCTCGACCCGCTGTCGTGGGCAATCCCGCACGCCGCCATCGCCGGCTTCTACCTTTTCCTGTCCGGGCTGATCAGCGGCTACTTCGATAACCGCGCCGCCTACGCCGACATCGGCCGCCGCATCGGCCACCTGCGCTGGCTGCGCGCCCTCGCCGGGCGCGCCCGCGCCGAGCGCATCGGCTGTTACATCGAGGATCGCCTGGGCGGCATCATGGGGAATTTCCTGTTCGGCTGCATGCTCGGCTCGACCGGCATGCTCGGCGCCATGCTCGGCCTGCCGCTCGACATCCGCCACATCGCCTTCTCCTCGGCCAACCTCGGCTACGCGCTGGGCGGCCTCGATTACGCGATCGCCTGGCAGGCGTTGCTGCTCGGCGTCCTCGGCGTCGCCCTGATCGGCCTCACCAACCTCGGCGTCAGCTTCGCGCTGGCGCTGCGCACGGCGATGCGCGCGCGGCGCATCGAGTTCGCCCACTGGGGGCCGCTGCTCGGCGCCATCGGCCGCCGCCTGCGCCGCCAGCCGGGCAGCTTCCTGCGCCCGCCGCGGCCACCCGCCGCCTGACGATGCGGCGCCGCGCCGGCCTGCCTGCCCTGCTCCTCTGCTGCGCGCTGCCCGCCGCCGCGCAGTGGCGGGTCGAAGCGCCCGACGGGCTGGCCGGCCGCATCTCGCCCTTCCTCACCGAACACACCGGGCGCCAGGGGGCTCGCGCGCTGGGCGAGGAAATCCTCGCCACCGAAGGTTATTTCACGCCGCAGATCGAAATCGCCGACGGCGATGCCGGGCTGACGCTGAAGATCGACCCCGGCCCGCGCACCCGCATCGCCGAAGTCGACCTCGCCATCGCCGGCCCGCTCGACCCGGCGCGCCGCGAGGCGCTGCTTGCCGGCTGGCGGCTGCCGGTCGGCCAGCCCTTCCGTCAGGCCGACTGGAACGACGCCAAGCAGCAGGTGCTGGCCGAACTGCTCGCCGTCGAACACGCCGCCGCCCGCCTCGACGACAGCGCGGCGACGATCGACGCCGCAACGCAGCGGGCGACGCTGCGCGCCCATTACGATGCCGGCCCGCGCTACCGCTACGGCGAACTGCGCATCAATGGCCTGCACCGCTTCCCGCCCGAACTGGTCGCCCGCTACAACCGCCAGGTGCGGGCCGGGCGACCTTACCGCGCCGAGGACCTGCACCTGCTCGCCAGCCAGTTGCAGGCGACGCCCTACTTCGCCAGCGCCCGCGCCGAACTCGACCTGGATGCCGCCAGTGTCGACGCCGACGGCAACGCGACGGTCCCGGTCGACCTGCGGCTGCGCGAACGCCCCGGTCACCGCGCCGGTTTCGGCGCCGGCTTCAGTTCGAACACCGGCGCCCGCGTCGAGGCCAACTACCAGACGCCGAACTTCCTCAACCAGGCCTGGGAATTCACCGGCGGCCTGCGTCTCGAACAGAAGCGGCAGACCCTCTACGGCGACGTCTTCCTGCCGCCGGACGCCAGCCAGCGCCGGCACGGTTTCGGCTTCGCGCAGGAAACCAGCGACATCGAGGACCTGCGCACCGAACGTCATGCTTTCGGCGTGCAGAGCATCCAGCAGCGCGGCAGCGTCGAGCAGCGGCTGTCGCTCAACTGGCAGCGCGAGCGGCGCTCGCCGGACGGCGCCGACAGCGTCACCAGCCGGGCGCTGGTCGCCAACGCCACGTGGACCTGGCGCGCCGTCGACAACCCGCTCGACCCGCGCGCCGGCCTGGTAGTCCAGTTGAGCCTCGGCGGTGCCGCCCGTGCCCTGCTTTCCGACGCCAATTTCGTGCGCACCCACGGTCGCGTCCAGTACTACCTGCCCGTCGGCAGGCGCGACACCCTGGCGCTGCGCGGCGAACTTGGCCGCACCTTCGCCGACAGCCGCCTGCACGTGCCGCAGGATTACCTGTTCCGCACCGGCGGCACCGGCTCGGTGCGCGGCTACGCCTACCAGAGCCTCGGCATCCGCGAGGGCACGGCGACCGTCGGCGGCCGCTACATGGCCGTCGCCAGCGCCGAGTACACGCACTGGCTGAACGACGACTGGGGCGTCGCCGCCTTCATCGACGCCGGCGACGCCGTCGATGCCCTCGCCGACGCCCGCCTCGCCGTCGGCTACGGGCTCGGCGTGCGCTGGCGCAGCCCGGCCGGGCCGATCGGCGCCGACCTCGGCTACGGCGAACGCGAACGCGCCGTGCAACTGCATTTCTCGCTGGCAATCCCGTTCTGATCATGAAACGCCGCCTTGCCACCCTCGCCCTGCTCGTTCTCCTGCCGCTTGCCGGCCTCACCTGGCTGGCCGGCACCGGCAGCGGCCTGCGCGCGCTGACCGGCCTCGCCAGCACGGCCAGCGGCGGCCGCCTGCAGTTCGCCGGCGTCGACGGCCGCCTCGCCGGCCCGCTGCAGATCGCCGAAGTGCAATGGCAAGACGGCGAGCAGCACATCACCATCAGCCAACTGCAACTCGCCTGGTCGCCGGCTGCGCTGAGCGACGGCCGGCTGCAGGTCGACGCGCTGACGATCGGCGAACTGCGCATCGACAGCCCGGCGCAGCAGACGCCGACGCCAGCGCCCGCCGACCTGCGCCTGCCGCTGGCGCTTGCCGTCGACCGCCTGGAAATCGCCGCCGTGCACTACAACGGCAGCGCCCTGGCCAACGACCTGCACGCCCGCCTGGCCAGCGACGGCCGCCAGCATCGCCTGGTCGCGCTCAGCCTGCGCAGCGGCGACGTCGTCATCGCCGGCGACGGCGAAATCGACGGCCTCGCCCCCTTCACCCTGCGCGCCGACCTCGCCGTGCACGGCCAACTGGCCGAGCGGCCGCTCGCCCTCGACCTTCACGCCGCCGGCCCGCTCGCCCAACTGCCGCTGCGCCTGCAGGCGAAAAGCGGCATCGCCGGCGACGGCGAGGTACTGCTGACGCCGTTCGCCGCCCAGCCCTTCGCCAGCGCCCGCATCGACCTCAGCGACATTGACCCGGCCGCCTGGCAGGCCGCGCTGCCCAGCGCCCGGCTCGCCGCCCGCATCGATATCGCGCCGACCGGCGACGGTGTGAGCGCCCGCTTCCAGATCAGCAACAGCCGTCCCGGCCCGCTCGACCGCCAGGCACTGCCGTTCACCGAGCTGGCCGGCGCAGCCACCTGGCAGGCCGGCCGCCTGCAACTGCCGGCGCTGCGCCTGACGCTCGCCGGCGGCGGCGAACTGCAAGGGCGCGGCGACTGGCAGGGCGAACAGGACGGCAGCCTGCATCTCGAATTGACCGCCAGCCGCCTCGACGCCGGCCGCCTGCTCGCCGCATTGCGGCCGACCCGGCTGGCCGGCACGATCAAGGCCGAACTGGGCGCCAACGCCCAGCAGGTCCGCGTCGACCTGGCCGACCCGCGCTTTCGCCTGCGCGCCGCGGTCGAGCACGCGGCGGCGACGGTGCGCGTCGAACAACTCGAACTGGCGGCCGGCGACGCCCGCCTGCAGGCAAGCGGCAAGCTGCACACCGGCGACCTCAGCTTTAGCGCCGACGCCCGCCTTGACCGCTTCGACCCGGCACGTTTCGCCGCGCTGCCGGCGGCGACGTTGAACGCGACGCTACAGGCGAGCGGCCGCCTCGGCTCAAAACCAGTGGTGGACGGCGAATTCGCGCTGCGCGACAGCCGCTTCCGCGACCAGCCGGTGAGCGGCCAGGGCAAGTTGCGCCTGGCCTGGCCGCTGCTCAGCGACGTCGACCTGCAACTGGCGCTGGCCGGCAACCGGCTGCAGGCGAACGGCGCCTTCGGCCGCGCCGACGACCGCCTGAGCGTCGTCATCGACGCCCCGCAACTCGCCGCGCTCGGCGGCGAAGGCGGCATTGCCGGCCGCCTCGAACTCGGCGGCACGCTCGAGCGCCCCAGCCTCAGCGCCAGCCTGCAGGCGGCGACGCTCGGCCTGCCGGGCAGCTTCCGGCTGCGCGGCCTCAAGCTCGACAGCCAGCTCGGCGCCGACGACGACGCAGCGCTCAAACTCCAGCTCGGCGTCGACGAGATCGGCGACGGCCACAGCATGAACTGGGCGCAGGCGCTGCAACTGACGGTCGACGGCAGCCGGCGCAGCCACCGCCTGCGCCTGACCGGCAAGCTGAGCGGCGGCGAGCGCCTGCAACTGGCGGCCAGCGGCGGCCTGAGCGAGATGCGCTGGCAGGGCCAGCTCGACGAGCTGACGGTGAACGCCCACGATGCCGCGCGCAACCTGCGCCTGCTCGCCCCGGCCGCCGTGCGCCTGGCCGGCGACGGCTGGTCGCTCGGCCCGCTGCGCCTGGCCGGCACGCCGCTCGACTGGCAGGCAACACTCGCCGCCAGCGCCGACGCCAGCCGCCTGCAGGCCGAACTGCAAGCCAGCGGCAGCCGCGTCGGCAAAGTCGACGCCCAACTCGAGGCGACGCTCGCCAGCCCCTGGCAGCTTGCCACCGACCGCCCCTGGCAGGGCCGCTTCGACGCCGCGATCAACGACCTCGCCTGGCTCGGCGAACTGCTCGGCGAGCAGTGGCGCAGCGCCGGCGAACTGAAGGCGGCGCTGCGCCTGGCCGGCACGCCGGGGCGGCCGCAACTCGCGGGTACGGTGCACGGCAGCCGGCTGGCGGTGAGCGACACGGAAAGCGGCATGCGCCTCGAACAGGGCGAACTCGCCGCCGAGATCGCCGACAACCGCCTGCAACTGCGCCGCTTCGTTTTCGTCAGCCCGCACCAGCCGCTACCGCGCCCGCTGCGCCAGCGTCTGGGCGACGCGGCGGCGGCCCAGAGCGCGCCGGGCAAACTGGAAGTCACCGGCAGCATCGCCATCGACCCGGCGAGCAGCGACGGCCATGCCAATCTCGACGTCGTCCTCGACCGGGTTGGCGTCCGCCAGCGTCCGGACCAGTGGCTGAACCTTTCCGGCCAGGGCAAGCTGAGCTGGCAGCAGGCGGCGCTCGGCCTGCGCGGCCAGCTTGCGGTCGATGCCGCCTGGTGGCAGATGGCGCCGGCCGGGGCGCCGCGCCTATCGGACGACGTCATCGTCCAGCGCCCGGGGCAGAAAACCACCGCCAGCCCCCGGGCGCGCCTCGACCTCGACCTGGAAATCGGCCTCGGTCGCCACTTCCTGTTCGACGGCAGCGGCCTGTCCACCCGGCTGGCCGGCAGCCTGCGGCTGACCGCCAGCGGCCGCGACCTGCCGCGCGCCAGCGGCACCATCCGCACCCGCGACGGCCGCTTCGACGCCTACGGCCAGCAACTGGAAATCGAGCGCGGCGAACTGCGCTTCCAGGGCCTGCCGGAGAACCCGGCGCTCGACGTGCGCGCCGTGCGCAAGGGGCTGAGCGTCGAAGCCGGCGTGCAGATTTCCGGCACGGCGCAGAAACCGGTGCTGCGCCTGGTCTCCGATCCCGAACTGCCGGACGCCGAGAAACTCTCCTGGCTGGTCCTCGGCCACGGCCCGGAAGGTACCGGCAGCGGCGACGCCAGCGTCCTGCTCGCGGCCGCCGCCGGCCTGCTCGGCAACGACTCCGGAAAACTGGTGCAGCAGTTGAAGCGCAGCTTCGGCATCGACGAGTTCGGCGTCCGCCAGGGCAGCCTCGACGGCAGCGGCCGCCAGGCCGGCAGCCGGATCGCCGGCGGCAGCGTGGATACGACGACCAGCACCGGCCAGCAGATCTTCAGCATCGGCAAGCGCCTGACCGAAACAGCAACGCTCGGCTACGAGCAGTCGCTGGGCACCGCCGACAGCATCGTCCGCCTGTCGGTGGCGCTGACCCGCGACATCACGCTGATCGGCCGTGCCGGCAGCGACAATGCGGTCGATGTCTTCTACACCCTCACCTGGGGTCTTCCGCCGTCGCGGCGGGGGCGGCGGGAAGCGGCGCCTTGAACGGCGGCATCTCGTGGCGGCGCTGGGCGACCAGGATGAGCAGGGCGGAGACGATGACGACGATCAGCACGCTGCCGCCGACCCATTCCGGCACCGGCACCACCATGCGCGCGGTGAGGTAGAGCAGCACGGTGATCAGGCCGCGCGGCGCCAACCACAGCAGCGACGGCGCCAGCTCGCCGCCGAAGCTGCGCAGCAGCGCGGCACGCGACAGGTAGATGATGAACAGCACGACCAGCGCGCCAAACCAGGCCTTCGGCATCGCCAGCGTGCCGAGATCGGTCCAGTAGCCGAGCAGGATGAAGAAGAAACCGCGCACGGCGAAGGTCAGTTCGAAGGCGATCGCCTTGAATTCGTTGAGTGTCGTTTCGTAGTGGTCGCTCATCCAGTGCTCGAACAACGGCACCCGGGTGATCAACAGCGGATTGTTGATGGTCAACCCGAACAGCAGGACCATGATCAGCGGCGACAGGTAGAGCAGCTTGCCCGCCGCGTAGAGGCCGAGCAGGCCGGCGAGCAGCGGCAGGAAGCGGATCGGCCCGCGGCTGTGCATCAGGATCAGGGCCAGGCCGATGGCACAGATCACCGAAAGCACCAGCGACACCAGGCCGCCGCCGAGCAATCCCTGAACAATGCCAAGGAAGGAGCCGTCGGAATGGACCAGGGCGAAGAAGACGATGACGCCGATGATGTCGGATAGCGCGCTTTCATAGACGACGAATTCGCGCCCGTGCGCCGGCAGGAACTGGCTGTTGGGGATGGCGACAGCGCTGGAGATCAGCGCGAAAGGGACGGCGATCACCGCCGCCTTGAAGTAACCGAAGGCGAAGTAGAGCTCGATCAGTGGCGTCAGGACGACGAAGCAGGCGAGGAAGCCGAGCCAGGCCATCCACATCGCCGCCCGCGCCGAGTACAAGCGTTCGCGCGACAGCGAGATGTCGAGGGAACCTTCGAGGACGATCAGCACCAGGCCGATGGTACCGATGATCGGCACCACCATGTCGAGGCCGGCCAGCGTCCAGCCGGCGACGTGCAGCAGCGGCTTGGTCAGCATGCCGGCAGCGATCAGCAGGATCACCGGCGGAATCCGGTAGTGCCGGCCGGCGCGTTCGATGGCAAAGGCCACAAGGAGGATCGCCGAGGCGAACAGGATCGAAACATGAACGTTCATGCCGTCCCTCCCGAAGCTGGTTGTGCGCGGCGACGACCGAGCCAGGCGATGGCGTCGTCCACATAGGTGAAGACGACCGGGATCACCAGCAGGCTGAGGAAGGTCGAAGTGATCAGGCCGCCGATGACGACGATCGCCATCGGTGCCCGGAAACTGGGATCGGCGCCGATGCCGAGGGCAATCGGCAGCATGCCGGCGCCCATCGCGATGGTCGTCATGACGATCGGCCGCGCCCGCTTGCGGCAGGCGTCGAGCAGCGCGTGCCAGCGGTCGAGCCCGTGCTCGCGGCGGGCGAGGATGACGTAGTCGATGAGCAGGATCGAGTTCTTGGTGGCGATCCCCATCAGCATGATGAGGCCGATCATCGACGGCATCGACAGCGCCTTCTGGGCGATGAACAGCGCCAGGAAGGCGCCGGGCACCGACAGCACCAGCGCCGCCAGGATGGTCACCGGCTGCACGAAATCCTTGAACAGCAGGACCAGCACGATGTAGATGCAGAGCACACCGGTAGCCATCGCCAGGCCGAAGCTGGCGAACAGTTCGCCCATTGCCTCGGCGTCGCCGACCGTGGACTGGATGATGCCGGGCGGCAGTTGCTGCAGGCTGGGCAAGGCGAGTGCCGCCTTTTCGACGTCACCGAGCGCCCGGCCGTTCAGCTCGATCTCGAAGTTGATGTTGCGCAGGCGGTCGTAGCGGGTGATCTCGGCCGGCCCGCCGGCGATCGTCACGCTGGCCACATTGCTCAGCAGAACCGGGCCGTGGCGGCCGGGAACGGTGAGCTGGCGCAGCAGGTCGAGGTCGGCGCGGGCGGCCGGCGGCAGCTTGACGACGATCGGCACCTGGCGCTGCTGCAGGTTGAGCTTGGCCAGCCCCTGATCGTAGTCGCCGGCGGTGGCGATGCGCAGGGTGTCGGCGATCGCCGCCGAGGTGACGCCGAGGTCGGCCATGCGCGCGAAGTCGGGGCGGATCACCAGTTCCGGGCGGGTCAGGCTGGCCGTCGTGGTGACGCTGCCGATGCCGGGAATGCCGCGCAGTTCGCGCTCGACCTGGCGGGCGTGGCTGGCCAGCAGCTCGCCGTCCTCGCCGGCCAGGACGATGACGTACTTCTCGTTGGCCGAGGCAAGGCCGACCTTGATCCGCGCCCCCGGCACCGCCGCCAGCGCCTGGCGCAGTTCGCCCTCGATCTGCTGCTTGCTGACCCCCGAACGCTCGCCGCGCGGCGTCATGTTCACGGTCAGCGTCGCCTTGCGCACTTCGGCGGCGCCGCCCGGCATGAACGGGTCCTTACCGGCGGAACCGCCACCGAGCGCGGTATAGACCAGGCGGACCTGCGGGTGGGCGGCGACGATCTGCCGCGCCTGTTCCGCCGCCGCCAGCGTCTCGGCGAAGCGGGCGCCGGGCGGCAGTTCGACATGGACCTGGGTCTGCGACAGGTCGTCCGGCGGCAGGAAACCGGTCGGCAGCAGCGGCACCAGCGCGAAGGAGCCGAAGAAGAAGGTGCCGGCGGCGACCAGCGTCAGCACGCGGTGGCGCAGGCACCAAGCGGCCCAGCCTTCGTAGATACGCAGCCAGCGCGGCTGGGCGTGGGCGGCGGTGGGGCGCAACAGGTAGGCGGCCATCATCGGCGTCAGCATGCGGGCGACGACCAGCGAGAAGAAGACGGCAATCGCCGCCGTCCACCCGAACTCGATGAAGAACTTGCCGGCAACGCCGCTCATGAAGGCGGTCGGCAGGAACACCGCGATCAGCGTGAAGGTGGTGGCGATGACCGCCAGGCCGATCTCGTCGGCCGCTTCCATCGCCGCCTGGTAGGGCGTCTTGCCCATCGCCAGGTGGCGCATGATGTTCTCGATCTCGACGATGGCGTCGTCGACCAGGATGCCGACCACGAGCGACAGCGAGAGCAGGCTGACGACATTGATCGTGAAGCCCATCAGGTACATCGCGGCGAAGGTCGGGATGATCGACAGCGGCAGCGCGGTGGCGGCGACGAAGGTAGCGCGGCCGTCGCGCAGGAACAGCCAGACGACGATGACGGCAAGGATGGCGCCCTCGATGAGCAGCCACATCGATCCTTCGTAGTTCTCGATCACCGGATCGACGAAATTGAAGGCCTCGGTGATCTCGATGTCCGGGTGTTCGGCGCGCAGGCGGGCGAGGACGACGGCCACCGAGTCCGCCACCTCGACTTCGCCGGCCCCCTTGCTGCGCGAGATTTCGAAGCCGACCACCGGCTTGCCGTTGAGCAGCGCGGCGCTGCGCCGTTCGGCGATGTCGTCGCTGACCGTGGCGATCTGGTCGAGCCGGACATGGCGGCCGTCGCTGAGGACAATGTCCATCGCCGCCAGTTCGGTGGCCGAGCCGACGGTGCCGATGGTGCGTACCGATTGTTCGACGCCGCCGATGTCGGCGCGGCCGCCCGAAGCCTCCTGCTGGATCTGCCGCAACTGGCGCGAGATGTCGGCCGCCGAAGCGCCGAGCGCGAGCAGACGGGCCGGGTCGAGTTCGACGCGCAGTTCGCGGCTGACGCCGCCGACCCGCGCCACGGCACCGACGCCGCGCGCGCTGAGAATGGCCTTGGCGACGGTGTTGTCGACGAACCAGGAGAGCGCCTCCTCGTCCATCCGCGACGAGGCGACGGTATAGGTCAGAATCGGCGCGCCGGCCACCGACACCTTGCTCACCACCGGGTCCTTGAGATCGCCCGGGAGGTCGGAGCGGATGCGCGACAGCGCGTCGCGCACGTCGTCGACCGCTTCCTGGGTCGGCTTTTCCAGGCGGAACTCGACGGTGATCGTCGCCGTCCCGTCCTGCACCGTGGTGTAGATGTGCTTGACGCCCTGCAGCGTCGCCACCGAATTCTCGATCTTGCGCGCCACTTCGGTTTCCATCTGCGCCGGCGCGGCGCCGGGCAGGCTGGCGCTGACCGTCACCGTCGGCAGGTCGACGTCCATGAACTGCTGCACCTTCATGGCCTTGAAGGCGACCAGCCCGGCCAGCGTCAGCAGCAGGAAGAGCAGGATCGCCGGGATCGGGTTGCGGATCGACCAGGCGGAAACGTTCATTGACCGCCACCCGCGGCCAGCACCTGCACCAGGTCGCCGTCGGCCAGGAAACCGGCACCGGCGGCAACGATGCGCGCCGCCGCCGGCAAGCCGTCGACGATCTCGACCAGTTCGCCCTGGCGGCGACCGAGACCGACCTTGGTCTGGGCGACACGGTCGGCGCCCTGCAGGGTGAAGACGTAGGCGAAGCCCTCGCGCAGCACCACCGCCGCCTGCGGCACGACGAGCGCCGGCGCCCGCCCGAGTTCGAACTCGCCGCGCGCGAACATGCCGGCGCGGAGCGCGCCGCCGGCCGGCAGATCGACGAAGACGGTGCCGTTACGGGTCGCCGGATCGACCGCCGGCGCCACCTGGCGCACCTTGCCGTCGACCGTCGCGCCGCCCGGGCCGGTGATGCGCACCGGGCCGCCGGCGACGATCCGCCCGAGGTCGGCCGACGGCACCGCCGCCCGCCATTCGAGACGGCCGCCGCGGATCAGCCGGAACAGTTCCTGGCCGGCCGTCGTCAGCGAACCGACGGCGGCGCTGCGCGCCGCGATGACGCCATCGTCCGGTGCCTTGATCTCGGTGCGCGCCAGACGCAAGGCAACCGCGTCGAGACGCGCCCGCGCCGCCACCAGGCGGGCCGCCGCCGCCTGCTCGGCGGTCTGGTACTGGGTGTTCATCTGCTGGCTGTAGAAGCCCTTGGCCTGCAGTTCCTTGGCCCGCGCCGCGTTGCCGCGCGCCTCGGCAACGCTGGCCTCAAGCTCGGCCACCGCCGCCTGCGCCTCTGCCTGCTCGCTGGCCGCCGTCGCCGCGTCGATGCGCGCCAGCCCCTGGCCCTTTCGCACCCTCTGGCCAACATCGACGGCGACCTCGACGATGCGCAGGCCGGACAACTCGGCGCCGATCACCGCTTCCTGCCAGGCGACGACATCGCCGTTGGCGCTCAGCGTGCGCGGCCAATCGACCGTCTGCGGCGCCACCACGGCAACGCTCAAGGCCGGCTTGGCGGGAGCTTGCGGCGGCGCGTCCTTGCCGCAAGCGGCAAGCAGCAGGACGCAAACCAGCGCGCCGGCGCGGCGAAATCCTGCAAAACGGGATGCGAACTGAGTCTGCCTGTCGATCATGCCGAACCTGCCCGGGCTGGAAAACCTGCGGATGATACCGCGTTGCGGCAGGTCCGCCGAATTCGGACCGGCGACGCGGTCAGGGCGGCGACAGGAGCAGCGCCCCCGCTCCCGGCAGACTCAGCCGCTGCCGAGAAGATCACCGCGCAGATGCATCGGTGCCTCGTGGAAGATGCGCGCGTCCATCAGGCGCGGCGCGGTCGGCAGCAGCGGCGCGAAGTCCATGCGGTCGAGGATGTCGTGTTGCAGGTCGACACCGGGGGCGATTTCGGTCAGCACCAGGCCGGCGGCGCTCAGTTCGAAGACGCAGCGTTCGGTGACGTAGAGCACCGGCGTGCCGCGGCGGACCGCCTGCGGGCCGGAGAAGGTGCGGTGCTCGACTTCATCGACGAACTTGACCGCCGAACCGTCCTGCAGAATGCGCAGGCGACCGCCGTCGACCGCGACTTCCAGCTGACCGGCGCTGAAGGTGCCGACGAAGACGACCTTGCGCGCCGCCTGCGAAATGTTGATGAAGCCGCCGGCGCCGGCCAGCCGGGGGCCGAAGCGCGAGACGTTGAGGTTGCCCTGGCGGTCGGCCTGGGCCAGGCCGAGGAAAGCGATGTCGAGGCCGCCGCCGTCGTAGAAGTCGAACTGGTTGGGCTGGTCGATCACCGCCTGGGTGTTGGTGGCGGCGCCGAAGTTGAGGCCACCGGCCGGTACGCCGCCGATCACGCCGGGTTCGGCAGTGAGCGTCATCAGGTCAACGATGCCTTCCTCGGCGGCGACGGCGGCGACGCCTTCCGGCATGCCGATGCCGAGATTGACCACGGCGCCCGGCGTCAGCTCCATCGCCGCCCGGCGGGCGATGATCTTGCGTTCGCTCATCGGCATCGGCGCCAGGGCCGACATCGGCACCCGGATTTCGCCGGAAAAGGCCGGGCTGTACGGTTCGGCGAAGGTCTGCATGTGGTATTCGGGCTTTTCGGCAACCACCACGCAGTCGACCAGGACACCGGGAATCTTCACCTGCCGGGGGTTGAGCGAGCCACGCTCGGCAATCCGTTCGACCTGGACGATGACGATGCCGCCCGAGTTGTGCGCCGCCATCGCGATCGCCTGCGCTTCCAGCGTCAGCGCTTCCTTTTCCATGGTGACGTTGCCGTCGGGGTCGGCGGTGGTGCCGCGGATGATCCCGACGTGGATCGGGAAGGCCTTGTAGAACAGGTATTCCTCGCCGTCGATTTCCATCAGGCGGACGATCTCGGTCGTCGTCCGCTGGTTCAGCCTGCCGCCGTCGAAACGAGGATCGACGAAGGTGCCGAGGCCGATGCGGCTGATCGTCCCCGGCTTGCCGGCGGCGATGTCGCGGAACAAATGGGTGATGACGCCCTGCGGCAGGTTGTAGGCCTCGACCCGGTTGGCCACCGCCAGTTCCTGCAGGCGCGGCGCCAGCCCCCAGTGGCCGCCGATCACGCGGTCGACCAGGCCGTCGTGGCCGAGATGGTTGAGGCCGCGTTCCTTGCCGTCGCCCTGCCCGGCCGCGTAGACCAGGGTCAGGCCGCGCGGGCTGCCGAGGCCATGCGCGTCGCTCTCGCGCGCTTCGAGGAAGCGCTGTTCGAGGGCGACGGCGATGTTCTCGGCGAAGCCGATGCCGACGAAGCCGCCGGTGGCGACGGTGTCGCCGTCGCGGATGCGGGCGACGGCGGTGCGCGCCGACATCACCTTGCCCGCCGGATTGCTGGAAATACCACCCGCCATCGTTTCCTCCGCCCGCAGAAAACGCTCATGTTGGGTCAGAGCGTGGCGCCGCGCCACGCTCGTTTACCCTGAGTTGTGCCGGCTCAGTTGACCAGCGCCGCCTCGATCTCGGCAAAGGTGCGCGGCAGGTCGAAGCCGAGTACCGGCACGCCCAGCGCGCGACCGATCTGGGTCGCCGAGAAGAGGCCACGGACGCGTGGCAGACCGGTCAGCGGGTCGTTGTCCTCGACCAGGATGTGCTGGCGGCCGAGCTGCTTCAGTGCATCGAGGATTTCGCCGACGCTGGCGCGCAGCACGTCGGCCAGGGCCAGCGTGTCGATGCTGCCGATCGGCGTCATCAGTTCGCCGACACGCAGTTCGTCGCGCTTGCTGGCGCGCGCCAGGGCGACCTGCAGCGGCTTCTCGCCGAGGATGTCGCGGGCGGTGATCAGGCCGACCACCTCGTCGTCCTTGCCGAGCACCATCAACAGACGGACGCCGCGCGAAATCATGCGGGCGTTGGCGTCGTCGATCAGCGCCTCGGGCGCGATGCTGACCGCGGCGACCCGGGAGAAATCGGTCATCGCCTCGATCGCCGGCGAATCGGCGGCGAGTTGGTTGAAACCGGCGGCGCACAGGCTGGCGCTGGCCGACAGTTTGTGGGCACGCAGGTGAACGGGTTGGTTCATGGTTGTCTTCCTCCATCAGGGATTATTGTCTTGCGGCTGACGCCGCTGTTGTCCGGAAGCTCGCCTTGCCGCCGCGACCTTCTGTCGCACAGTATTGAGCCAAGCCGGCCGCGTTGCAAGTAGCGCGAAAACGGCGTCCCGCCACCTCTCAAAGCGCCATCGGCGGCCCCCGCCGGATTGCCGAAACGGTATGATTTGCCGCCCCCGATCCTTCGCCGAAAGACGCCGTACCCCGCCATGAAGCAACTCGTCAGCCGCCTGCGCGCCCTCATCCCGACCCGGGAGCAGATCATGACGAACCGCTGGCTACGCTGGCTCCATCCCTTCCTCGCCCATCCCCGGCTCTGGCACTGGTCGCGCCGCGGCGTCGCGCTCGGCGTGGCGATCGGCATCTTCTTCGGCCTGCTCATTCCGATCGCCCAGATTCCCTTCTCGGCTGCCGCCGCCATCCTGCTGCGCGCCAACGTGCCGGCCGCCGCGGCGAGCACGCTGGTCACCAACCCGGTGACCTTCGGCCCCGTCTATTACGCCGCCTACAAGCTCGGCGTCTGGATCCATGGCGGCGACCACGCCGCCGCTCCGCCCGCGACTCAACCTGACGGCAACCAGGAAGCCGGCGTCCTGCAACGCATTCGCCGCCTTGGTCTGCCGCTGCTCACCGGGCTCGCCGTGATGGCCTCGCTGTTCGGCCTGCTCAGCTACGTCGTGATCAGCGCCGTCTGGTACTGGCGGGTCAAGGCCAGGCGGCGGCGCCAGCTGCGCGATTACCAGACGCGGGCGCGCGGCCGCATCCACGGCCCCGGCTGAGCCCCGCCAGCCGCCCCGGGGCGGGTGCGACATTCGGTCACTCCACAGCCGCGGCGCCTGGCGTTATTGTGTGGATCAGTGTTTGTAGCGAACACCTCTCGATCCCTTCAGCCCCGACCCCGGGGCTTCTTTTTTGCCCGTGCCGACGCCCCCCTCCCAGTTCACCCGGATACGCCTGATCGACCTGCGCTGGTTCTCGATCGGCGGCATGCTGCTCGCAGCCACGGTCAGCACGAGCGTCCTCGGCAGCGCCGACCTGCTGCCCCGGCTGTTCGCCTTCACCCTCGTCGTCGCCTGCCTCAACGGCTGCCTGTGGCTGGCCTCGCGCCTGCATAGCGGCGACGACATCCCGCTCATTTCGCCGTGGACGCAACTGCAGTTCGACGTACTGAGCTGGTCGATCTTCATCTATTTCTCGGGCGGCGCGACCAACCCGCTGATCTCCGTCCTGCTGCCGCTGGTCGCCTTCGGCGCCATCATCCTCGACCGGCGCCGGGCCTGGCTGCTCGGCCTGATCTCGGTTCTCCTCTACTCCTTCCTGTGGCGCTTCTACCTGCCGCTGCCCATCCTCGACGCGCAACGCGCCACCTACCTGCACCTGCTCGGCATGTGGCTGGTCTTCGTCGTATCGACAGTGGTCTCGATCTGGTTCATCCAGAGCATGAGCGCCGCGCTGCGCGAGCGCGACGCGGCACTCGCCGAAGCCCGCGAAAAAACGCTCAAGGATGACTGGCTGACCTCGATCGGCACACTGGCGGCGAGCGCCGCCCACGAAATGGCGACGCCGCTGTCCACCCTCAACCTGCTGCTTGAGGAATGGGCCGAGGACAATGCCTTTCCCACCGCCTACCGGGACGACCTGGCGCTGATGCGCCGGCAGATCGAAAGCTGCCGCCAGACCCTCAACCACCTCTCCGGGCGCGCCAGCCAGCCGGCCAGCGCCAACCGGCCGTCGATCGCCCACTGGCTCGACGCCTTCCTGCAGGCCTGGCAAGCCACCCACCCGGCGAGCAGCCTGCAATACACGCTGGCGCCGACGCTGGCGCAGCACGCCCCGCATTTCGACATCGCCGTCGAAAGCGGCCTCGGCCATCTGCTCGACCACGCCGGGCGCGGCGCCGGGCCGTTGCGGCTGCGCGCCGAGCACGACGGCGGGCAATTGACGATCAGCGTCGACGGCGCACCGCCGCCGGACGCCGCCGGACCCAGCCTGGCACTCGCCCAGAGCACGCTGCAACGCGCCGGCGGCAAGCTGCGCTGGCAAGGCCAACGCATCGAACTCGATCTGCCTTTGCAAGGAACCGCATTGCCATGACTTCCCCCAGCCGCCCCCTGCTCGTCGTCGAGGACGACGAGAGTTACCGCTCACTACTGGCCCGCTCCCTGCAGCGGCGCGGTTTCGCGGTACGCACCGCGAGCAGCGCCGACGAAGCCCTGGCCGTCTGCGCCGAGCAGGCACCGGCCTACGTCGTGCTCGACCTCAACCTGCGCGGCGAATCCGGACTCAACCTGATCCGCCCGCTGCTCGCCTACGCGCCGGCCGCGCGCATCGTCGTCCTCACCGGTTACGCCAGCATCCAGACGACGGTCGCCGCGATGCGCCTGGGCGCCTGCCATTACCTGCCGAAGCCGGCGAATACCGGCGATCTGGTGCGCGCCCTGCTCGACGACAACATCGCGCTGGACACGCGCATCGACGAGGAGCAGCTCAGCGTCCAGCACCTGCAGTGGGAATACATCCAGCGCAAGCTGGCGGAACACGACGGCAACATCTCGGCCACCGCCCGCGCCCTCAAGATGCACCGGCGCACCCTGCAGCGCAAGCTGGCCAAACGGCGGCCGCCTGACCTCGGTTTCGCCGTCGAATAAAAAACCGGGACGTCCCGACCGGAACGTCCCGGCAAGGACGGCGGTCCTGGCGGCCGCCGTCAACGAGAGCTTATTTGTCCTCTTGCGCGCGATCGACCTGCGACTCGAACCACAAGGCATTGACGACGGCGAACAGGATGGCCATGGCGAGGCCCAGTACCCAGCTGAAATACCACATGATCTCTTTCCCCTTTCAGTAAGCGGACTTGTTGTTGGCTTCGATGTAATCGGCGGTGACCTTGCCGGACATCACGCGGTAGGCCCAGCCGGTGTAGGCGATGACGATCGGCGTGAAGATCAGTGCCGCCCAGAACATCACCGACAGCGTCAGGTGGCTCGAAACGCTGTCCCAGACCGTCAGGCTGGAGCGCAGGTCGGTGGATGACGGCATGACGAAGGGGAACATGGCGACGCCGGCCGTGCCGATCACGCCGAGTTCGGCGACCGCGCTGGCGATGAAGGCGAGCAGCGGCTTGTCGGCACGGGCGCAGACGATGCCGAGCAGGCCGCCGGCCAAACCGGCCCCGGGAATCGCCCACAGCAACGGCTGCGCCGTGAAGTTGGCGAGCCAGGCCCCGGCCTGCACGGCAACCGTCTTGTCGAGCGGATTGGGCAGCGCCCCGGGATCGACCGGCGAGGTGATGACGTAACCGGCAATCCCCATCGCCACCCAGACGCCAGCGCCGGCAAAAGCGAGCAGCATGACGCCGCCGAACAGCGTCGAGGCGAACTTCGCCCGCTGGTAGACGGCACCTTCGGTGCGGATCATCAGATAGTTGGCGCCGTGGAAGGTCAGCATCGCGAAACTGACGACGCCGGCCAACAGCGCGAAGGGATTGAGCAGGCCCCAGAAGCTGCCGGTATAGACCGGCATCAGGTTGCTCTCGAAGTGGAAGGGCACCCCCTGCAGCAGGTTGCCGAAAGCGACGCCGAAGATCAGCGAGGGCACGGCACCGCCGACGAACAAGCCCCAGTCCCAGGTCTTGCGCCAGGTCGGGTTGTCGATCTTGCTCCGGTAGTCGAAGCCGACCGGGCGGAAGAACAACGCCCAGAGTACGGCCAGCATCGCCCAGTAGAAGCCCGAGAAGGCGGTCGCGTAGACCAGCGGCCAGGCGGCAAAGATGGCGCCGCCGCCGGTGATGAACCAGACCTGGTTGCCGTCCCAGTGCGGACCGACGGTGTTGATGATGACGCGGCGTTCGACGTCGTTCTTGCCGATGAAGGGCAGCAAGGTGCCGACCCCCATGTCGTGGCCGTCCATGACGGCGAAGCCGAGCAGCAGGACGCCGACCAGCAGCCACCAGACGAGTTTCAGGGTTTCGTAATCGAGCATGACGGTTTCCTCACTTGGCGGGATTGAGCAGGGCGCTTTCGCCTTCGTAGCGGCCGGTGCCGAGACTGGCCGGGCCGAGGCGGGCGAACTTGACCATCAGGTACATCTCGGCGACCAGCAGCAGGGTGTAGAAGCCGACGAAGCCGGCGAGCGAACCATAGAGGCTGGCGCTGGACAGCGCCGAGGTGGACAGATTGGTCGGCAGGATGCCGTAGATGGTCCACGGCTGGCGGCCGTACTCGGCGACGAACCAGCCCATTTCACAAGCCAGCCAGGGCAGCGGGATCGACCACAGCGCCCAGCGCAGCAGCCAGCGCTTCTCGCCGATCCGGTTCTTCGCCGATTCCCAGAAGGCGATCAGCATCAGCGCCAGCATCAGGAAACCGAGGACGACCATGATGCGGAAAGTCCAGAACATCGGCGCCACGTCGGGGATGGTGTCGCGCGCGGCGCGGGCGATCATCTCCGGCGTCGCCTGGGCGACATCGGCGGTGTATTTCTTGAGCAGCAGACCGTAGCCGAGATCGTCCTTGATCGCCGCGAAGCGGGTCTTCTCCGTTTCGCTGGCGCTGCCGGCGCGCAATTTTTCGAGCAGCTTGACCGCCTCGATGCCGGTGACGATGCGTTCGGCGGCGCGCACTTCGAGCTGGTCGATGCCGGGCAGCACTGTATCGGTCGAGCGCGTGGCGATCAGGCCGAGCGCGTAGGGAATCTGCACTTCGGCATGGTTGGTGCGCTGCTGGTCATCGGGCAGCGCGAACAAGGTGAACGGGGCCGGCGCCGGCTCGGTCTTCCACATCGCCTCGAGCGCCGCCAGCTTGGTCTGCTGGTGCTCGGTCACCGCGTAGCCCGACTCGTCGCCGAGGACGATCACCGAACACGCCGCGGCCAGCCCGAAGGAAGCGGCGATGCGGAAGGAACGGCGGGCGAATTCGACATGCACGCCGCGCAGCAGGTACCAGGAACTGATGCCGAGGACGAAGATCGAGCCGGTGACGTAGCCGGCCGACACGGTATGGACGAACTTCGCCTGCGCCGCCGGGTTGAGCAGCAGATCGGCGAATGAGGTCATCTCCATGCGCATGGTGACGAAACTGAACTCGGAACCGACCGGGTTCTGCATCCAGCCGTTGGCGATCAGGATCCACAGCGCCGAGAAGTTCGAGGCGATGCCGGTCAGGTAGTTGATCACCAGGTGGCCGCGCTTCGACAGGCGGTCCCAGCCGAAGAAGAAGAGACCGATGAAGGTCGATTCGAGGAAGAAGGCCATCAAGCCTTCGATCGCCAGCGGCGCGCCGAAGATGTCGCCGACGTAGTGCGAGTAATAAGCCCAGTTGGTGCCGAACTGGAACTCCATGGTGATGCCGGTGGTGACGCCGAGCGCGAAGTTGATGCCGAACAGCTTGCCCCAGAACTTGGTCATGTCGCGGTAGATTTCCTTGCCGCTCATGACATAGACCGTTTCCATGATGGCCAGCAGGATCGACAGACCCAGCGTCAAGGGAACGAAGAGGAAATGGTAAAACGCAGTGGCCGCGAACTGCAGCCGCGACAGGTCGACGACTGTCGAGTCGATCATGACGATACTCCCTGGTTGATGAGATGGCTGGATTCGCCAATCCCCGGTCCGGCCAGGCGGCGCCACGGCGCGTCCAAAAACGCCACGCTTTCCCTTGTTTGCATGCACCCTCCGGCCTGAATCCGGTTGTTGACTGGAACCCCCAACTGCCCTGCCGCCCCGCGTGCCTGACCGGCTTGTCTGTGATGGCGGACAGCAGACCGGCGGATTCTCGACGGGCGCCAGGCGGTACAGAAGTGACCGAATGTCGCAGCGGGCAAGCGGCCGCCGGCAAGGCCTCGCCGCCCGCTGCGGCAATATGCCGCACGGGACCTGCGCTAGCGGCCACTATCATTCGCGGGCTATCGAAAACGCAGGACCACGTTTCCATGAACCGCTTCGTGACGGCGCTCTACCTCGACCACATCGGCGAAATCCGCCGTTACATCGGGCGCCGGATCGCTTGCCGGGACACCGTCGCGGACCTCGCCCAGGAAACCTTTGTCCGCCTGCTCAGCGTCGACCAGGTGCCCGCCCCCGACAAAAGCCGCGCCTATCTGTTCCGCATCGCCGAACATCTGACGATCGACCATTACCGGCGACAAGCCCCACTGGCGGGAAAGCAGCTCAACCTGGACGACTGCGCCGACCTGCCGTGCCCCGCCCCAGCGCCGGAGCGCCATGCCATCGCCCGCCAGGAACTGCGCCGCCTGCAGGCGGCGATCGATGCCCTGCCTGCGCGCTGCCGGGAAGTCTTCATCCGCCACAAGTTCGACGGCTTGCCGCAGAAAACCCTCGCCGCCGAATACGGAGTCACGCTGAACGCCATCGAAAAACTGCTGATCCGCGCCCTGCTCCAGTTGCGGAGCGCTCTCCAATGAGCGCGCAGGCCGACGACCCGGTTGCCGAAGAGGCCGCCCGCTGGTTCCTGCGCCTCAACGAGGCTGGCGCCGATCCCCGGCAGCGGAAGGAATTTGCCGCCTGGATGGAACGTTCGGCCAGGCATCGCGAGGAATATGCCCAGTTCCAACGCCTGTGGGGCGCACTCGAACAGGTCAAGCCACGGCACAAGAAGCGCCGGCAGACCACGGCGGCACTGCTGATTCTCGGCCTGGTGGCCCTGACCGGACTGCAGCAGCGCTTCGCCAGCGAAACCGTGCAACTGACCCAAACCGGCGAACGGGCGGAGCTCGTCCTGGCCGACGGCAGTTCGCTCCACCTTGATGGAAACACCCGCATCCGCATCGAACATACGCTGCTGCAACGGCGACTGATCCTCGAACAGGGCCAGGTCTTCGTCGAGGTCGCTCCCGGCCTGCGCCCCTTCGTGGTCGTCGCCGGCGACGGCGAAACGCGCGACATCGGCACCCGTTTCAACGTTCGCCGCGATGACGACCGCGTCACCGTCAGCGTCGCCGAGGGGCGGGTCGAAGTCCGACTGACGAGCACCGAGGCCGCCCGGGAAATCGGCCGCGGCGAGCAGCTTTCGTACCGCTTCGGGCAACTTTCGCCCGCCCGCCGGCTGGCAGCGGACAGTCCCGAAGCCTGGACCAACGGCCGCTGGCAATTCGACGACGCCGACCTGGCCGAGGTCGTCGCCCAGATCAACCGACAGCACGCGCGCCCGGTGCGCCTTGCCGATCCAAGCCTGGCCGCTTACCGGATCAGCGGCGTCTTCTCGGCCGTCGACCGCGCCGGCCTGCTGGCTGCGCTGACCCGCCTCTATCCCCTGCGCCTGGTCGAACGCGACGGCCAAACCGTGATCGTCGCCCGCTGATTTTTTTGCGTCGCGATGTCAGGTTGTCGTCGCGGCTTGCGTCTACCTCCCCAGCACGCCCTGAACGTGCCCACGACAGCCATAAATTACGGGGTTCTCCATGCACAAGCCGTTACGTCTCTCTCTGCTCGCCGCCGTACTCTGCGCCAGCGGCCATGCCGCCTTCGCCACCCAGTTCGACATCCCGGCCCAGTCCCTGGGCAGCGCGCTGACCACGCTCGCCCGCCAGAGCGGCATCCAGATACTGTTCAACCCGGCCGACCTGCAAGGCCTGCAGTCTCCCGCCCTGCAAGGCAATCTGGAAACGGCAGCGGCAGTCAGCAAGCTGCTCGCCGGTAGCGGCCTGCAGGCCGATTTCCACCACGGCAGCTACGTCATCCGCCGCCTCCCCGGGCATACCGCCAATTTCCCGGAAATCCGCATCTCGGCCACGGCGGACACCGGCTACAAGGCGCCGCTCGCCGGCGTGGCGAGCAAAGTTCCCCTGGCGCCCCGGCAAATCGCCAACTCGGTTTCCGTGCTGACGCGCCAGCAAATCGAAGACCAGAACCTGATCACCATGCAGGATGCCTTGCAGCAGGTTACCGGCATCAACGTCATCGCCAACGACACCTCCAGCGCGCAATACTATGCACGCGGCTACGGCCTGGGCGTGATGTACGACGGCGTCACCTCATACAACGGCATGACCCCGTCGCATCAGTTCGACCTGCCGCTCTACGAGCGCATCGAAGTCCTGCGCGGCCCGGCCGGTCTGTTGCGCGGCGTCGGCGAACCTGGCGGCGTCGTCAATCTGGTCAAAAAACGCCCCCGGAAGGACTTCGCTTTCTCCTGGGCGGCGGGCGCCGGCTCGTGGGACAACTACCGCCTGGAAGGCGATCTCACCGGGCCGTTGAACCAGGACGGCAGTCTGCGCGGCCGACTGGTGCTGGCGGAAGAAAACCGGGGCTATTTCTACGATCACACCCATGGCCAGAAATGGCTGGCGATGGGCGCGCTGGAATACGACCTGACGCCGGCGACCACGCTGGGGCTCTCGTTCACCGCCCAGGACGCCGACGTCAAAGCGCCGTCGTCCGGGCTTCCCGCTTCCAGCATCGTCGACGGCAAAGGTCATTACCAGTTGCTCGATGTTTCCCGTTCGACCTTCAATGCTCCCGACTGGGGAAAACTGCTGTATCACACCGAGGAACTGTCCTTCTCGGCGGAACACCGCTTCGCCAACGAGTGGGTCGCCAAGCTCACCGCCAACCAGCGTGACTGGCGCCAGTACTACAAGTACGCCTACACCTATTCATCGGTCAATGCGACGACCGGCCGCCTCGACTACGCGAGCATGCAGGGCGACTACGACTACAGCCGCGACGGCGTCGATCTATTCGCCAACGGCCCCTTCGAGCTGCTCGGCCGCAAACATAATCTGCTGCTCGGATTCAATTGGGAGCGCTACGAGAACACCGGCAAGTTCGGCCGCGGACCGATCTACACCAACGTGCTGTTCGGCGATCTCCGCCCGCTGACCGAGCCCAGCATCGCTTACACCTCGGGCAGCGACGCCAGTACCGAACAGCATGGTTTCTATTCCCAGCTCCGCCTCAGCCTCGCCGATCCGCTGACCCTGGTCCTGGGGGGACGGACGACCCATTTCCTCGCCAAGAGCCGCAACATTGCCCCCTCCGTGCCCACCGCCTGGAAAGACGGCGCCAAAACCAAACACGAATTCACGCCTTACCTCGGCCTCCTCTACGACCTTAGCAAGGAGATCACGCTCTACGGTAGCTACGCCGACATCTTCACCCCGCAGACCCAGCTCAAGGCGGACGGCAGCACCCTCGACCCGCGCGTCGGCAAGCAGTACGAACTCGGCGGCAAAGGCGAGTTTCTCGACGGCAAGCTGGCGGCCTCGCTTGCCTGGTTCGACATCCGCGACAAGAACCGCGCCTATGCCGACCCGGCCTATCCCACGTCGAACTTCTACCTGAATGCCGGCGAAGTCGAAAGCAAGGGCTGGGAAATCGAGTTGAGCGGCAAACCGGCACGCGGCCTGGACGTGATCGCCGGCTACACCTACCTGACCACCAAGTTTCTGAAGGACCGCAAGGATCAGGGCAAGAGCTATTCAATCCAGACCCCGAAGCACCAGTTCAAGCTGTGGAGCAACTACCGCTTCGACCAGGACAGCGCGCTCGCCGGCTTCAGCGTCGGCCTCGGCGTCCTCGCTCAGGACAAGGCGCAAAGCTCGCGCGGCTGGCGCGACGAAGTCGTCAATAGCGGCTACGCGGTGGTCAACGGAAGTATTGCCTACCAGATCGACCGGCATTATTCGCTCACGCTTGCAGTCAACAACATCCTCGATCGCAAGTATTACGCTTCGGTCGGCACCCCAAATTCCTACAATTTCTACGGTGAGCCACGTAGCTTCATGCTTACCTTGCGCGGAGCGTACTGAACGATGAAACGCCGAGATTTCCTGCTCGCCAGCCCGCTGCTGCTGGCCCATGCCGGCCCGCTGCGGGCCGCCGACGCCAACCAGGCGACCGACCTCACCCCGCTCGACAACGAACTCGATAAGTACCCACGCTGCGTCGTCTGCAACATGGACCGCCGCCAGTACCACTATGCCCGTCACCTGCTGCATTACGGCGATGGGCATGCCGAGGGGACCTGTTCGATCAATTGCGCGGCAGAGTGCATGCTGCGCGAGCGGCGGCGCGGCTTCACGGCGATCTACGCGCCGGATTACGGCGTTGCCGGCGAGCCGAAGCCGTTGATCGAGGTCGCGGCGGCGACCTACCTGATCGGCTCCGACCTGCGCGGGGTGATGAGTCCGGTCAGCAAGTACGCCTTCTCCGAACGCGCCCGCGCCGAGGCGGTGCAGGCGGTTGCCGGCGGCCGTCTCGGCACCTTTGCCGAGGCGCTGGCGGCGGCGCTGGAGGACTATGCGCGCAGCCTGAACCGGCGCTACGACGGCGACCGGGAAAAGCTCAGGCGCCAGGGCAAGCTCTCGTAGGGCAGCGGGCCGGGCTCAGACGATCAGCCGGTACATCACCAGGTAGTAGCGCAGCCCCTGCCACAGCGTCGAGGCGCCCAGCGCGATGACGAAAAGCGCCGCGCCCTTGAGCAGCCAGCCGCGCAGGCGCGGGCCGAGGCGGCCGAAGAGGACGGAGGCGGCGAGCATCGCCGGCAGGGTGCCGGCGCCGAAGGCGAGCATGAGCAGCGCGCCGCCGCCGAGCGAGGTGGCGGTGGTCGCCTTGACCGCCATCGCCATGGTCATCGAGCACGGCATCAGGCCGTTGATCGCGCCGCCGATCAGCGCGCCGCGCACCGGGCCTTTCTGCACCGCCAGCGTGAACTGCCGACGCAGCCAGGCGACCGGCGCGAAGCCGAGGCTGTTGCGCCATGGCGAGACGCCGAGCAGGTCGAGGCCGAGCAGAATCACGACGACCCCGGCGACGATCTGCAGCACGCCCTGCCAGAGGCCGATCCAGCCGGTGGACACGAGCACCTGGCCAAGCCCGGCGGCGATCACGCCTACCACGGCGTAAATGCCGATGCGCGCGCCGTGGTAGGCGAGATAGGGCGCCGGACCGCGCGCGCCGAGTTTCATGAAGAAAGCGGACACCAGCCCGCCGCACATGCCCAGGCAATGGCCGCTGCCGAGCAACCCGGTCATGAAGGCGAGGAACAGCGGCAGTTCGCCGGCAGCCGGAGAAAAATCGATCAAGCTTGCCACCTCGGTTGAACGCGGCGGCTGGCGCGTTTGGACGGGAGGGCCGGCGCGACGCGACGACCCGGCAGGCTCATGCCTGCAAGGAGGAGCAACAAAGCCGGGCGCCTGTCCGGACGTGCCCGCGGCCGCGTAGCGCCATCAGCCAAAGCGTGACTCGTAGCGCAGGCTTGGAGGTCAGCATGCATGCGGCGGCACAAGGAGAGATCAGCGGCCAACTGAGGTTTCAAGGTTCACCGTTGCAGACGCAGCGAGTTGCCGACCACCGACAGCGAACTCATCGCCATCGCCGCGGCGGCGATCATCGGCGTCAGCCGGCCGGCGGCGGCGAAGGGAATGGCGACGACGTTGTAGCCGAGCGCCCAGAACAGGTTCTGGCGGATGATCGCCATCGTCCGCCGCGACAGGTCGATGCCGGCGGCGACGCGGGCGATGTCGCCGCCGACCAGCGTCACCGCCGCCGCCTCGACGGCGATGCCGGCGCCGCCGCCGATGGCGAAGCCGACGTCGGCGGCGGTCAGCGCCGGCGCGTCGTTGATGCCGTCGCCGACCATGCCGACCTTGCCGCCGGCGGCCTGCAGTTCGCGCACCAGCGCCAGCTTGTCAGCCGGCGTCAGGCGGGCGAGCACGCGCTCGATGCCGACTTCGGCGGCGACGTGGCGGGCGACCGCATCGAGATCGCCGGTCGCCATCACGGTTTGCAAACCGAGCCGGTGCAGCAGCGCGATCGCCTCGCGGGCGCCTGAACGGGCCTGGTCGGCAATCGCGAAAATCGCCGCCGGCACGCCGTCGAGCGCCACATACACCGGCGTCTTGCCTTGCGCCGCGAAGCGCTCGGCGGTTTCCTGCCAGGGCGCCGGATCGACGCCCTGCTCGCGCAGGAGGTCGGCGTTGCCGATCACCAGTTGCTGCCCGTCCACAAAGGCGACGATGCCGCGCCCGGGCAGCGCGGCGAAGCTTTCGGCGCTCAGCGCGCCGGCCTGCCGCCCATGGCACCAGTCGCCCAGCGCGCGCGCCAGGAAGTGCTCGGAACCGCTTTCGGCGGCGCCGACCAGCGCCGCCAGCCGGGCCTCGTCGTGGCCGGCGGCGAGGACGGCATCGCTGACCGTCGGCCGCCCCGCGGTGATGGTGCCGGTCTTGTCGAACACCAGCGTCGTCAGTTGCGCCGCCGTTTCCAGCGCCTCGCCGTGGCGGATGTAGATGCCACGGCGCGCCGCCTGGCCGGTGCCGACCATGATCGCCGTCGGCGTCGCCAGGCCGAGGGCGCAGGGACAGGCGATGAGCAGCACGGCGACGGCATGCGACAGCGCCGTCGCCGCCGGCGCGCCGGCCAGCGCCCAGCCGCCGAAGGTGAGCCCGGCGACGCCGGCCACCGCCGGCACGAAACGCGCCGAAATGCGGTCGGCCAGTTTCTGCACCGGCAGCTTGCTGCCCTGCGCCTGATCGACCAGGCGGACGATGCCGGAGAGCACGGTGTCGGCGCCGACCGCCGTGACGCGCAGCACGAAACTGCCGTTGCCGTTGATGCAGCCGCCGACGACGCGGTCGCCGGGGGCCTTGGCGACCGGCAAGGATTCGCCGCTGAGCATCGCTTCGTCGACGCTGCTCGCGCCATCGACGACGATGCCGTCGCTCGGCACGCGGGCGCCGGCGCGCACGCGCAGGCGGTCGCCGAGGCGCACGTCGTCGATCGGAACTTCGCTTTCCGCGCCGTCGGCCGCAACGCGCAACGCGGTTTCCGGCTGCAGTTCGATCAACTGGCGGATCGCCTCGCCGGCCTTGCCCTTGGCGCGCTCTTCCAGGTAGCGCCCGAACAGCACGAAGGCGCAGATCGCCGCCGCCGATTCGAAATAGACGTGATGGCGGCGCCCGAACAGGCCGGGCAGGCTGTAGCCCCAGGCGGCGCCGGCGCCGATGGCGATCAGCGTATCCATGTTGGCCTCGCCCTGGCGGGCGAGCTGCCAGGCCTTGCGGAAGATCTCGCCGCCACTGCCGAAGAGCACCGCCGAAGACAGCGCGAACTCGACCAGGCGCAGCGCCGGCGAGCGGTGCATCAACATCCCGGACAGCACCACCGGTGCACTGAGCAGCGCCGAGCGGATGCTGCGCCGGCGCGCCTCGGCGATGCGTGCCTGCCCGCGGGCGATCACCTGGCGGCGCTGCGCCAGCGTGTCCATCGGCTGCGCCGCGTAGCCGAGGCGGCGGATCACTTCGGCAACGCCGTCGCGGTCGATCGCGCCGCGCACGTTGACGCTGGCGGCGGCGAAATTGACGTTGGCCTCGCGCACCCGCGGGTCGCGCCGCAGCTTCATCTCGATCAGCAGGGCGCACGAGGCGCAGGTCATCCCTTCCACCGACAGCGAGCACTCGCTGAGCGGCGCGTCGGCCGGCGGCGGTGCCAGCGGCGCGGGCGGCGGCGCCGCCTGCAGGTGGCCGAGGATGGCGTCGAGCGTCGCCAGCAGGCGCGCCTCGGGCAGCGCGTCGGGGTCGAAGCGGACGGTCAGCGAACCGATATCGACGACGACACTGACCTCGCGCACCGCCGGCTGCTTGCGCAACAGGATTTCCAGCAGGTAGCAGCGCTCCGCGTGCCTCACCAGCACCGGCGAAACGATGCGCAAACGGCGGCGCAGGCGGTGGGCGACGCGGAAATGCTTCATGTCTTGCGGTAACGGACCAGCAGGAAGACCAGGTAGAAGACGGTCAGCCAGGCGTTGCTGTGGGCCAGCGGGTTCTGCAGCCAGCGCTTGGTGATCAGGTCCCAGTGCGTCTTGATCAGGTAGAAAGCGACGATGTCGTTGAAGAAATTGGTCACCGCCTTTTCCGTCAGCGCACTTTCCAGCACCGGCTGCACGCGGGCGCGCAACGAACCGGGCGGCGCCTCGCCGGGCGGGATCAGGATCGTCTTCAGGCGGTCGAGCGCCGGCTGCAGGCCGAGCGCCGGCGCGACGCCGGCTTCTTCCGACGGCAGGCGTTCGAGCAGGGAAAACAGGTGGCGGGCGACGCTCGCCGTCGATAGCTGCGCCGCGTCGAAACCCAGCGTCAGCGACTGCCCGGCCGCATCGACATGGGCACGGCGGACGCCGGCCAGCCCGGCCATGCCGGTTTCGATGCCGGCGGCGAGCGGCGCCGCGCAGAGTTCGCCGGGCAGCGCCAGGCACAGGTAACCGCTGCCGCGTTCGCGGACGACGATGCGTTCCGCCAGTTGCCGCGCGTTTGCCATCGCCGCCTCCTCAGGTCCGTTCCGCGTCGCCGGTCGCGGCGGCGGGCGGCTGGACGCCGGACAGCTTTTCCTCGGCCTCGGCCATCAGGTCGTTGAGGTTTTCCTTGCGGTTAAGCGCGAAATCCTTGCCCATGCCGCCCAGCTTGCCCAACCCCTCGGTGATTTCCTTCTGGTACTTGAAGAGCAGGAAACCGGCGGCGATGCCGCCGACCGCGCCGAGCGCCAGCAGCGCCAGCGGGTTGGGCAGCACCGCCCGGCCGAGCAGGCCACGGCCGAGCGCCAGACCGCCGGCAGCCATCATCGCCCCGTTGCTCGCCGGCTTGCTGGCAAGCTGGCCGGCCTGCTGCATCAGGTGCGGCATCTGCTTCATCATGGTTTCGTTGATCATTTTTCGTCCTTTCGCGGATTGTCTGGATTCTGGTCGGCGCCGCCCGGCGCCGCCTGGATGTCGTGCAGCATTTCATAGATGCCGCGGCAGCCCTCGCAGCAGAAACGATACGCCTGATCGCCAACCTGCAGCCGGAAGGGCTTGGCGCCGATGTCCAGGCCGCATAGCGTGCAGCGCGTCTGATCCTGGCTCATTGCAGCAAGGCCGCCGCTTCGCGCTCGAAGGTCGCGGCGTCGGCTTCGCCGACGATCTTGCCGCGCACCGTGCCCTGGCCGTCGATGAAGAAGGTGGTGGGCAAGCCGACCACGCCGTAACGCTTGGCGATCGCCGAATCGCCGTCGAGCAGCGCCGGGTAGCTGACGCCGATCTTGCCCATGAAGGCATCGACGGTCGCCTTGTCCTGGCCGGCGTTCATCGCCAGCACGACCAGGCCGCGCGGCTGCAGGCGGCCGTAGACGGTTTCGATCGCCTTCATCTCGCCCTCGCAGTAGCGGCACCAGTCGGCCCAGAAACGCAGCACCACCGGCCGCCCGGCGAGATCGGCGGGAAAATTCACCGGCGTGCCGTCGGCCCGTTGCGTGCTGAAGGCGGGCGCCGCCAGGCCGACATTGACCTTGGGCGGTTCGCCGCCGCCGCAGGCGGCGAGCAGCAGGACGGCGAGGGAGAGGATGAGGGGACGCACGTTCGATCCGTTTCGCTGGGTAATTTCAGGACAATAGCCTTGCCCAGCCTGTGCAATCAAGCCCGCATCACCGCGTCCGGCTCGGCGTGCGCCGCCCGCCATACCGGCAGCAGCACGGTCAGCGCGTAAGGCAGGACGGTGAGCAGGAACAAGGTCGCCAGTTGCCGCAGGTCGACCACCGGCGACAGGCGGAAGCTCGGGTAAAGCACCGACCAGCCGCGCAGGGCCGGCGCGAACAAGGCCGCATCGTAGCGGAAGACATGCAGCCAGGCGGCGACGAAGCCGATCAGGAAGGCCGCCAGCGCAATCAGCAGGCCTTCCCAGAGCTTCATCCGGATGACATCGCTGCCCTCCCAGCCGATCGCCTTGAGGATGCCGATCTCGCGCCTTTCCTCGGCGGGCAGGCCGGCCGCCTTTTCCCAGGCGAGGATGACGAAGGCCAGGATCACGCCGGCCAGCACGGCGAGGCCGATACCGTCGCGCCAGCCGAACAGGTTCCGGTAGAGCGCCAGCCCGTCGGCGCGCGGGATCGGCCGCAACTCCGGGGACATGGCCCGGATCGCTGCCGCCAGCGCATCAGCGGACTGCGCTCCGGTGCTGCGCAGCACGGCATCGGTATACTGGCCGGCCGGGTATTCGAAGAAGCGGCGGAAATCGCCTGCCGCCAGCAACACCAGGTCGCCGCTCAGCAATTCGCTGTCCTCGGGCAGCAGCGTCGCCACCTTGAAGCTGAACAGCTTGCCGGAATAGCTGCGAAAGGAAATGGTGTTGCCCGGCACCAGGCCGCGTTCGCGCGCCACCGCGTTGCCGATGCTCAGCGTACCCGCGGCGACTTCGGCGCCCGGGCGCGCCATCAGCGTGTAGTTGGCCTTGACCACGCTGTCGTAGTAATAGCCCCACAGCCGCCCCTGCACCTCGGCCACCCCGGGCAGGCCGGCCAGACGGTCGACGTCGGTCTGCGCCAGCAGGTCGTGGCGCCCCGCCACCTGGCGCTGGACGACCATTTCCGGCGCCCCGGCCAGCACCGTCAGCGCCTCGCTGCGCAAGGCGTGACCGAACAGCATCAGCGACGCCAGCACGAAGACCAGCGCCGCGAAGACCGCCAGCAGACCGAGGCTGCGCGCCTTGCGGCGGGCCAGCGCGGCGATCGTGAAATCAATCAGGTGCAGTTGTTTTTCCAGCCAGACTCGCATCGGGGTCACGCTTGACAGGGGGTGGCGGCAACAGCGCCGCGCTCGGAAAATGGTCGAAGGCCGCCGGATGGTCCTGGAAGGCGGCATGCCGGTCGGCCTGACTGGGATGGCGGGTGTAACGCGCTTCGCAGAACAAGGCCAGGTCGGTCAGCCCGTACTGTGCCGTCATCGCCCGCAAGCGAGCGAGACGCGTTGCCGCGCCGGCATCGTCGGTGGCAACGAGGCCGACCGCGACAACAGCCAGCGCCGAAAACAGGCCAAGGACGACGAGGGAAGGACGCAAGGCTAAACGCTCCGGGAATCGGCAGGAATCATACGACAACCCGGCGCGCCCGGGCGGAAAGCGCGTCAGAAACGATTGGCCGCCCGCATCAGTGCCCCGCGCAGGGCGATGGTCACGCTCGATCCCAGTCCGACCCGTTGCGCCACCGCCGGCAGGATGATCAGCGACGCCAGCGCAAACCCTGCGCCGAGCAACAAGGAGGTCATTTCCGGCTGTTTCTGGACTGGCGCGTTCTGCATGTTGTTGATCCCCCCGATAACGATGGCGGAGATGTTAGCGCCGGAGCGCCGCGGGTGGACTGCGGCAAATTGTCGCAATGGCGCGCCAGGAAATAACCGCAGCAAAGCAAAAGTGCATTCTGTTGTCGGTGGGCGCCAGACCGTCGTTCAAACGCTGCACTACGAAAATCCCGGCTGCTTGCTAAAAATCGAAATAATAGAAATTCGCCGGCTGCATCGAGGCAATCACCGAACATCCGACACACAGCATGAGGAGCACCGGAGCCAAGATGACCGTCGGCACAAGCGCGGCCATGGAACGAATCTTCGCTATCTGATCAAGTGGGTGCAGCAGAAGCAAACCAATACCGAGAAGGACCGGCACGGTAGCCGCATCTGGCCAATAGCCCCAGTTACCGCGGTAAATTACGCCGGTAGCGACGTCATGGGCAACGGAGAGGGAGGGCGATCTGAAAATCACCGTCAAAACACTCCATGTCAGGAAAGTACAGAGTATGCAGAGCCACCGCCTCCAGCCCGACGCGGTGGCAGAGAAACGGGCATAGCCGCTGACGGTTTCGGCAACCATGATCAGGCCGTGAGCCAAGCCCCAAAGGACAAAGGTCCAGGCTGCACCATGCCACAGACCGGAAAGCATCATGGTGACGACGATGGAGAGATGGCGGGCATATTTGTGCAGATAGACGTGGAGCGGCTTGAACACGTAATCACGCAACCAGAAGCTCAGGGTTATGTGCCAGCGGCGCCAGATTTCGCCTATCGAGGCCGAGCCATAGGGCGAGCGAAAGTTTTCCGGGAAGGCGATCCCAAGCATGCCTGCCAATGCGATCGCCATGTCGGAGTAGGCACTGAAATCGCAATAGATCTGGATCGAAAAGCCGAATATCGCCGCCACGCTTTCCCAGCCCGACAGGGTGGCATGGGCGGCATAGGCCTGGTCGACATAGGCACCAACCGGATCGGCCACCAGCACCTTTTTCAGCATGCCAACCGTAAACAGGGCCAGGTTGGGCATCAGGCTGGCGCGCGCAATCGCCAACTGCGGCAGTTGAGGCAGGATGTGGCGCGCACGGAGGATCGGCCCCGCAATCAGGTGAGGGAAAAAGGTCAGATACACCGCCGTCGGCCAGAAGCCAGGCGGCTTCTTGCCCGGCTGGCGCGCCGTATCGACGAGGTAGCTGATGATCGTGAAGGTGACGAAGGATACGCCGAGCGGCAGCGCCCAGCCGAGACGCGGGGTCTGGATACCGGAAAGGCCCTCGACGGTTTCAAACAGGAAGTCCGTGTACTTGTATAGGCCGAGCGGAATCAGGGACACGAACACGCATGGCGCCAATTTGCGTCGATCACGCCAAACCAGCCGCAGCATCAGCCAGCAACCGACAATCATCGCGATCAGCAACAAAACAGCGGGCGGGTACCACCAAGCGTAGAAAATCAGGCTGGAGATGGTAACGAAGCTGAGTTGCAAACGCCGGGGACAAAAGGCGAAAAGTGCGCAGAAAATCAGGAAGAACAGCAGAAAGGACGGTAGCTGAAACAGCATCGACAGCTACTCCTTGGGGCGAGGGAAATAGGGCTTCAGCACATCCGTCATAACCTTGAACGCCTTTGCATTAGGGTGAACATCGTTATTGGCCACCCAATAGCTTTCGGCCGGTTCTTGCCGCAGACTCGGCAGTGGATCAAGGAAAGCCCAGCCACGCTTCTCGCTTTCCGCTCGCATGATGTTGGTTATGAAGTCGAACTGGTAGGGCTGGAAACTGTGCGACTCCGGAACCATCATGACCAGCACTCGGTAGCCATGCCTCGCCTGATCCGCCTTCAGCCGGTCCAGAGCCATATTCAAGGCAGCACGGCCGGGCCCATCGGCCCACATTTTTTCATAGGCTGCCACCAATCCAGCTTGGCCGGGAGCATTACTCATCGCCATTTCGACAAAGGAAACGATCAAGGCGTAGGCTTGACTATGGCGCACCAGCCATCCGGCCTGGCCGGTATCCTGCACGAGCGGCGCACGCGCCGTTGCCAGCACGATGACCGTATCCGGGCGTATCGTGTCTGCGTAGCGCAGCCAGTTGGCAACGATTTGCGTCATGTTCATGTTGCCAACGCCGGTAGTCATCACCTCGCTTTCCGGGCCGAGCCATCGGGCAAGCTGAGCGCGCAAGGTCTCGTCTTCCGGCAGGCCCCAGCCCATGGCCACGGAATCGCCGATGACAACTAGCTTATGCTTGCCCGGCGTTGTCAGGTCGGGCTCCGGTCCGCGCATGCCGAGCGAATTGATGGAGACCTCGACCCCTTGCAACGAAGCGGATGCGCCGGGGATGTGCTCATGACCGATGACGGGATCAGCGCTCTTCTGTTTGAGTAGCGTTGCGTAGCGCCACATCTCGACCAGATAGTTCTGCTGCGAAGAGGTTGCCACGCGCACCAGCCCCTCAAGCGCTGCGCAAGCCAGCAGCAGCCCCAAAAGCACGAGGCTTGCCCCCGAAAGGAGCCTCTTCACGAGAGATTTTCGGTTGCTCAAGTTCAAAACACCGCGTAAACGAAGGGCGCCCAGGATGAATTAGCCAGAACGACGAAGAGAACCGAGAACAGCATGATCACTGCAAAAAACGGGATTAATACCAACCTGGTTTTTTTGCTGAAAAGAAACCCGAAAAGGTCACTTAGGAACTTCATAACCTACTCCGCTGACAACTGAAAACCCCTGATTCTACTTTGTCTGACTCCATCTCAATCCGCTGCCGAAAGAATCGAGGCTTGTTTTTCGAAACTCTCCCCAGAGCACGGGAATCCACATGGCATGAATTAGTCATTCCAGGTGCGCCGTAACAGGCGTTACTTCCTCGGCAACCTGAGCGGGACACCACTCGGATTCATCATTCGGATCGCACCACTTTGCCATCCGCCATATCGAGCACCAGACAAAGGCGGCACGCATCAAATCTTCCGTCGACAGCAGGACGACAGCAGCGCCAAGGCCTGGATCGAAAACGCCAGCGCTCTCTACAAAGCCGAGCCGATTTCCCCCGGGACCTCGGGTAGCAGTGGAGCCCCATAAAATGGTCCCCTTTGAAAGGCTTACCCGATTCAACCATCAACGCCCCCATGAATCCATCGGGCACACCTCCCACTGAGGCCGAGGATCGGTATCATCTGCGACTTTCTGTTCAGGCCGAATACGTCTGCAGTTAGAGCAAAGAGCCCCTCCGAAACCCGGAACGATTCAGCAGAAGAAAGAGAGATGAAGGTGAGCAACAGAATTTTTGGTCTCGTGTGGTGTTTCATTGTCGGCTTTTTCGCCCTCCTGCCTTTGCGGCATGGCGATACCTTCCACACGCCGCTTGCGGTTGTCGCATTGCTGCTGGCCCTGATCACCATCGCCGCGCCAAACCTGTTGGCGCTGCCTAACCGACTGTGGGCCTGCTTTGGCAAAACCATCAGCGGCGTGACCAGCAATGTGTCGCTTTTCCTGATCTATTTTTTTCTCTTCACCCCAGGGGCCGCGCTGTTACGTCTGTGCGGCCGTAACCAACTCAAGCTCCGCCTCGATCCCAAAGCCCGCACTTACTGGACCGAGCGCCCCTCGGACGACACGAATTTCACCCGCCCGTACTGACTGACAATACGCTTCATGCAAATCCTCGGAATCTCCGCTTACTATCACGACAGTGCCGCCGCCTTGATCCGCGATGGCATCGTTGTAGCAGCCGCACAGGAAGAGCGCTTTACACGGGAAAAACAGGATTCCAGGTTTCCCCGTGCTGCAGTCCGCTTCTGCCTAGAGGCGGCAATGCACTCGCCGATAGATCATGTCGTGTTTTTTGACAAGCCGTTCCTCAAATTCGAACGCATTCTAGAAACCTATCTCAGCTTTGCGCCGAAGGGCTTTGCAACCTTCCGCGCCGGCCTCCCGGTCTGGGCGAAGGAAAAACTGTTTCAGCGCTCGTTGCTGATGAAGGAACTGGACGAACTCGCGCCCGGCCGATTCCCGTCGGACTCGCTGTTGTTTTCCGAACACCATCTGAGCCATGCGGCTTCTGCCTTCTACCCTTCGCCGTTTGACGAGGCTGTAGTACTGACCATGGATGGTGTAGGAGAATGGGCGACAACATCTGTGGCGATCGGCAATGGCTCGAAGCTGCGGGTCATCCGCGAGTTGTTTTTCCCCCACTCGCTCGGGCTTCTGTATTCCGCTTTTACCAGCTATGCCGGTTTTCGAGTAAATTCCGGCGAATACAAGCTCATGGGCCTCGCTCCTTACGGAGAACCCCGCTTTTCAGGGGTCATTCGCGAACATCTTGTTGACGTGAAGGATGATGGCAGTTTCCGGTTGAATCAGCGCTACTTTAACTACTGTACCGGGCTAAGCATGACCAATGCCCGCTTCCATGCCCTGTTCGGCCGCCCTCCGCGCCCGCCGGAAAGTCCGATCGAGGATTTTCACGCCGATGTCGCAGCTTCAATTCAGCAGGTCACAGAAGATATCGTCCTGCGCATGACACGGGCACTGGCAAAGGAAACCGGCCAGAAGAATCTCTGTTTGGCAGGAGGCGTGGCACTCAATTGCGTGGCCAATGGCAAAATCGCCGCCGACGGGGCCTTCGAGAAGGTCTGGGTACAACCTGCTGCAGGCGATGCTGGCGGAGCGATTGGCGCAGCCTTGGCCGCATACCATCTACATACCAAGGCAGCGCGGCAAATATGCCACCCTGACGCGATGAATGCCTGCGCCTTGGGTCCGGAATTCTCGCCTGAGGAAGTCGAAGCCGCGCTAGCAACCGCTGGAGCACGTTTTACCGTGGTATCGAATGAAGCGCTATTCGACGAAACGGCTGTTGCGCTAGCGGCTGGCGAGGTAGTCGGCTGGTTTCAGGGACGCATGGAGTTTGGCCCTCGAGCATTGGGTAATCGATCTATCCTCGGGGATCCACGCCGAACGGATATGCAGAAGAAGCTTAATCTCAAGATCAAATTCCGCGAGAGCTTTCGACCCTTTGCCCCATCCGTTCTGGCGGAAGCTGCGGCAGACTGGTTCGACGTGAGCGCAACGCACTCGCCTTATATGCAGACCGTCACCACAGTGGCGGAAAAACGCCGAACAATATCCGCGCAGCACGCAGCGTCACATCATGGGCTGAAGGATCAGTATCTCGTACGCTCCGTCATTCCGGCAGTTACCCATACTGACTTCTCGGCCCGGGTGCAGACCGTTTGCGCTAAAGAAAACCTCCGTTATCACATGCTCCTAAAGGCATTCGAAAAACTTACCGGCTGCCCGGTACTGATCAACACCAGCTTCAATGTCCGGAACGAACCAATCGTGTGCACACCAGCCGAAGCATTCGCTTGCTTCATGGCCACCGACATGGATCGCTTGGTCGTTGGCAACGCCGTGTTGCGCAAGGTGGAGCAGGATAGTGCGCTAGCCTTCGACTATAGTTCCCGTTTTGCGCTGGACTGACATGAGCGAACACCCGAGAAGGTCGCAGATCGAATCAAGACTCCGCTGGAGCCTGTTGAAACTCTTTCAGATTTTTATCGTGCTCTGCCTGATTGATGGATTTCTTGATATCACCTATCCACTGGCGAGCTTCACCAAAAACCATTTGATACGCAAAGTCTCCGAGACCTCGCCAGCCAAACCGGTCAAACCAGGCTCCGTACAGGACATCATTTTGCCCACACCAGGCTTTTCCGTCCGTCAGGAACCCGGGATACGCGGAATCGTGGCTGAATATCATTCGCCAAACATCAATGTCGCCATCGACGGTCTGCGCTACAACAGCCCAACCCCTTCGGAGAATTCGGCTACGGTCGGTCTCTTGCTCGGATCATCGGCCGCATTCGGCTATGGCGTCGCCGACAACCAGACACTTGCAGCACATCTGGAACGCTCGCTCAAGGATGTCCGGCTAGACAATTATGCTGGTTTGGCCCAGCCCATCACAGACAGCACGCTGCGCTGGTACGATTACCAGAAGAAGCACGGGAAACCGGACTTTGTCATCCTCGCCAGTGCCAACTATCAAATATTCGCTGATTGCCAACCGGTTCCAGCAGTGAATACGAAATCGAATATTTTTCTATTTCTGGCCGAGAAAATCGCGGATAGATTTTCACCCAAAACAACATTTCCCTGCGCCTCAAACGAAAGCTTAGACATTGCCATTCGCAATTCGATACTCGCCATCGAGAACGCAGTTGCATTCGGCCGTAAACAGGGAATGCCTTTCCATATCGTCTATCTCCCGACTCCTTATGATGCAAATGTCAATATCGACAATCTGCTAAAGGAGGCCAATGCAAAGGCGCAAATCGCTGCGATGCAGCGGGTATACAGTCGCTTTCATGAAGAACTAGCCAAGCTTGAACTGCCGGAATTCATCGATCTATCGCACTCACTGCCATCGGACAAAATGTATTTTTTGGATACCGGCGGACACATTTCCGGAGAAGGAAACAGGTTAATTGCCGAAACACTTCGTCAGCGCATTTGGGGCAACAAGTTCAGCAACAGTAGAGACTGAAGTCGCGCAAAATGATCCGGCGACACATCGGCAATATCCGCGACCGGAATCGCGTTGCGGATGCCAGTAGAGCTTTGCTGGAAGCCAAGCCGCAGGTATGTCGATCATGCATCTGGACATTACGCAAAGTGCCGCAGATGCCACAAATCTGCAACACCTCTACGCCAGAAAAGCAAAACAGCGCATGGCACTTGACGTGCGATGCGCTGTTCTGACGGGCATTCCTGGTGGACCGAATGAGGATCGAACTCACGACCTCCGCATTGCGAACGCGGCGCTCTCCCAGCTGAGCTATCGGCCCGTAAGGCGCGCATTATAGCCTAGGGAGGGGCGGTTTCTGCAAGCAGCTTGGCGACACCGGGGAAAACCCGTTCAATTCTGCCCGGCACCAGCCGCGGCGCGGCGCAGGCGGTCGGCGACGGCGGCCCAGTCGGCGCCGGCTGGCAGGGCTTCAACGACGATCAGATCGACACCGGCGTGGTCCATGTCGCGCAGCGCGGCGTAGAGGTCGTGGGCGTAGCCGACCGGATCGGCCGGCAGCATCCGCCAGGCGTGCGGCATTCCGGCCTGCGGCGGCTGGTTGGGGCTGAGCACCGCGCACTTGCCGCCGCGATGGCGCTGGGCGTTGAGGAAGTCGAGCAGGCGCTCGCCGGTGACCACGCGCAGCGGCGTGATCGGCGCGTAATGCGCTTCCAGCGAACCGGAGACGCGCGGCGCGCCGTGGCTGGTTTCGATCGCCGGCACACGGCCGAGCACCGCTTCCAGGTGCAGCGGCGAGATGTGGCCGGGGCGCAGCACCACCGGTTCGCCGCGCGAGCAGTCGATGATCGTCGATTCTATGCCGACGGCGCAGGGACCGCCGTCGAGGATCAGCGGCACGGCCTCACCCAGTTCCTCGGCAACGTGGGCGGCAGTGGTCGGGCTGATGCGGCCGAAGCGGTTGGCCGACGGGGCGGCGATGCCGGCGTGCTCACCTTTGGCAGCGGCAAAGCGGCGCAGCAGTTCGAGCGCCACCGGGTGGCCGGGGACGCGCAGGCCGACGGTGTCCTGGCCGCCGGTGACGGCGTCGGGCACCCAGGCCTGCTTCTTCAGGATCAACGTCAGCGGGCCGGGCCAGAAGGTTTCCATCAGTTCCCAGGCCACCGCCGGCACTTGCTCGGCCCAGGCCTCGACGGCATCGTGGCCGGCCAGGTGGACGATCAGCGGGTGGTCGGCCGGGCGGCCCTTGGCGACGAAGATCTTGGCCACCGCCGCCGGGTTGGCGGCGTCGGCGCCGAGGCCGTAGACGGTCTCGGTCGGCAGCGCGACCAGTTCGCCGGCCAGCAGCAGGTCGACAGCGCGCTGGTAATCCGCGTCGGAAGGCGTCATCAGTCCTTGATGCCGATGGCGGCGCGGGCGTCCAGCGCGGTCTTCTGCACGGCTTCTGGATTGTCGCCGATCACCGTGAAGTGGCCCATCTTGCGGCCCGGCCGCGCGTGGTGCTTGCCGTAGAGGTGCAGCTTCAGGTTGGGGATGGCGTGCAGCCTGGCCCAGTCCGGCTCGCGGTAGGTATCGCCGTCGTACCACAGGTCGCCGAGCAGGTTGACCATCACCGACGCCGAATGCGCACGCGGCTCGCCCAGCGGCAGGCCGCAGAGCGCGCGCACCTGTTGCTCGAACTGGTTGGTGACGCAGGCGTCGATGGTGTAGTGGCCGCTGTTGTGCGGGCGCGGCGCCATTTCGTTGACCAGCAGCTGGCCGCGGCTGACGAAGAACTCGACACCCATGGTGCCGATGTAGCCGAGCTTCTCGGCGATGCGCGCGGCCACATCCTCGGCGTCGCTCTTCATGCAGCCGGAAGTGCGCGCCGGCACGATGGAGACATCGAGGATGCCGCGCGTGTGCTGGTTCTCGCCGGTCGGGAAGCAGGCGACCTTGCCGTTTTCGTCGCGCGCCAGCACGACGGAAACTTCGTAGTCGAGCGGCAGACGCTGTTCGAGCACGCATTGCTCGCCCTTGAACTGGGCGAAGGCGAGCAGCGCCTCCGCGACGTTATTGACCGTCGCCTGGCCTTTACCGTCGTAGCCGAAGCGGGCGACCTTGAGGATGGCCGGGAACAGGCTGGCCGGCGCGGCCTTCAGGTCGGCTTCGCCGTTGACCTCGATGAACGGGCCGTGCGGGAAGCCGTTGTCGCGCAGGAAGGACTTTTCGCTGACGCGGTGCTGGCAGATCGCCACCGCCGCCGCGTGCGGGCGCACCGGCACGAACTTGGCGAGGTAGTCGAGCGTCGCTGCCGGCACGTTCTCGAATTCGGTGGTGATCGCGGCACAGCCGGCGGCGAATTCGTCGAGCGCGGCGTAGTCGTCGTAGGCGACGCAAAAGTGGCGTTCGGCGATCTGCGCCGCCGGGCTGTTCTTGTCCGGATCGAGCACCCAGACCTGGTAACCCAGTTCATGGGCAGCGGCAACGAAGAAGCGGCCGAGCTGGCCGCCACCGAGCATGCCCAGCGTGGCGGGCGGCAGGATCGTCGTTTTCATACTTCGGGCAGCTTCATGCCCAGCACCTTTTCGGTCTGGGCGGCACGGAAGGCCTGCAGTTTGGCGTTCAGCGCCGCGTCACCGTTGGCCAGCATGGCGACGGCAAACAACGCGGCATTGGCGGCACCGGCCTCGCCGATGGCGAAGGTGGCGACCGGGATACCCTTGGGCATCTGCACGATGCTGTGCAAGGAATCGACGCCGGACAGCGCGCGCGACTGCACCGGCACGCCGAGTACCGGCACCGTCGTCTTGGCGGCGAGCATGCCGGGCAGATGGGCGGCGCCGCCGGCACCGGCGATGATCGCCTGCAGGCCGCGCGGAGCGGCGGTCTCGGCGTATTCGAAGAGCAGGTCGGGCGTGCGGTGCGCGGAAACAACGCGGGCTTCGAAAGCGACGCCGAAGTCCTTGAGGATGACGGCGGCGGCCTGCATGGTCGGCCAGTCGGAGTCGGACCCCATGACGATGCCGACGGAAATCTTCTTGTCGCTCATTTAACGAATCCCCGCTTTGCGTTCGGCAGCCTCGATGGTGTTGGCCAGCAGCATGGTGATGGTCATCGGCCCGACGCCGCCCGGCACCGGGGTGATCTGGCCGGCGACTTCGAGGCAGTCATCGAAGTCGACGTCGCCGCACAGTTTGCCGTCCGGCAAACGGTTGATGCCCACGTCGATGACCACGGCGCCCGGCTTGATCATGTCGCCCTTGACGAACTTCGGCTTGCCGACGGCGGCGACGACGATGTCGGCGCGGCGGGTGTGGAACTTCAGGTCGCGCGTCTTCGAATGGCAGACGGTGACGGTGGCGCCGGCGTTGATCAGCAGCATCGCCATGGGCTTACCCACGATGTTGGAGCGGCCGATGACGACGGCTTCCTGGCCGCTCAGATCGACATTGCCCTTCTCGAACATCTTCATCACGCCGTACGGGGTGCACGGAATGAAGCGCGGCGCGCCCTGCGACAGCGCGCCGACGTTCTCGGCGTGGAAACCGTCGACGTCCTTCTCGGCGGAGATGGCTTCGAGCACCTTCTCTTCGTCGAAGTGCCTGGGCAGCGGCAGTTGCACCAGGATGCCGTGGATGGACGGATCGGCGTTCAACGCGGCGATCTTGTCGAGGACGACCTGCTGATCGACGTCCTTGTCGTAGACGATCTTCTCGGAATGCATGCCGATGGCCAGGCAGCCATTGACCTTGTTCTTCACGTAGACCTGGGAAGCCGGGTCTTCGCCGACCAGAATGACCACCAGGCCAGGCTGGTGCCCTTTGGCCGTCAGGGTTTCCACGCGTGCCTTGAAGCTCTGACGCAGTTCCTCCGCCAAGGCCTTGCCATCGATTATTTGTGCCGTCATCGTCGTATCCGGAAAACAAAAGGGGAAAGGCAGGCTGCCTTTCCCTCGAAGTTTCAGGATTTTACCAGAACCCTGGAGCGGCATCCTCATTCTGCGGCCAGCCGCGCGATTCATCCGTCATCGCACGTGCTATGCTTACCCGGCCTCCCGTCGCCACCAGCCCAGCCATGAACGCGCAAACCCCGCCGCGCCTCAGCCAGACCGCAGACCCGACTCCGTTCTGGGAGCGCATCCCGCGCTTTTTCCTGTTTCCGCTGCAGCCAGCCATCCTCGGCCATCTATTTCTGGCCGCGGCGCTGCCGGCGCTCTGCTTTCTGGCTCCCGGCGCCATCAGCGGTTTGCTGCTCTTCTTCGGCGGCTCGCTGTGGGCCTGGTTCTCAGTACTTCGCCAGGGCAGCCGGATTGCAATCGAGACCAGTCGTGGCCGCCTGCTGCCGGCAGACTACGACGACAACACACGCGAAGGACTGGGGCTGCTGCCCTTCAGCATCTTCGCGCTGTTCTTCGTCAGCGGACTGGCGGTCGGGCTGATTCAGGGCATGTTCGGCAACACGCCGGCGATGGCGATGAACTTCGTCGTTTCGCTGCTGCTGCCCGCGGCGCTGATGGTGCTGCTGCATTCGCGCAGCCTGCTCGCCGGACTCAATCCGTGGCGCGCCGCAACGCTGATCGGCAGTATTGGCAAACCCTACCTGCTGCTCTGCGTCTTTCTCTTCTGCCTGTCCAGCGCGCAGATGTTCCTCACCTGGCAGTTGTACGCCTTTGGCCTGAAACCCATCATTGCCGACCTGATGGCCGGCAACATCGTGCCGGAAAGCGGCCAGACCCCCATCGACCTGATCGGCGAACTGTTTGCCCGGCAACGCATGCGCATGTCCTCGGCGCTGTTCTGCGCCAACCTGGCGGCGATGTTCTTCACGATGATCGGCTTCAACATGCTGGGTTACGTCCTCTACCAGTATCACCGCATTCTCGGCATCCCCCTCCCCCCGACGGCACGCGGCGGCAATCCGGCGACGGCGGCGGAAGATGGTCCGGCGGCGCAGATTGCCGAACTGATCGCCGCCGGCGAAATGAGCCGCGCCATCGATATCGCCTACGAGGAACAGCGGGTGCATCACGAGGATGTGACGGCACAGGAGCGCTATCACAAGCTGCTGCACCTGGCCGGCCGCAAGGACCGCCTGCTGCCCCACGCCAACCGGCTGATCCCCCTGTTGCTGCAACGCCAGATGGCCAGCCGGGCAATCGCCGCCTGGCGCCGCTGCCACGAACTCGACGCCGATTTCCGGCTGCACGAACCGGGCGTCGAACTGGCGCTCGCCGAAGCCGCGCACAAGCTGCGCGAAAACCAGTTGGCGCTCGATCTGATGCGCGCCTTTGACAAGCGCCACCCGCGCCACCCTCTGATCCCGGAGGTCTATTTCCTCAGCGCCCGCATCCTGTGCGAGGAGTTTCGCCAGGACGCGATGGCCGAAAAGATCTTCAGCGCCATCGCCACCCGCTATCCACAACACCCCTGCGCCGAGAAAGCCGCCGAATACCGGCGCACCCTGGCCCGCCTGCGCGGCGCCGCCAGCCCGGCCTGACCCGTCGCCCCAGCGGCGGCTCGCCTCAGCCGGCGAGGCGGCTGAGGGCGGCAGCGACCGTCGCGTCGCCGGCGTTCCGGCGCGCCCCGGCTGCCGCCAGCAAGAGTCGGCGACACCGCGGATCGGCCGGCGCCAGCGCGTGCAGCAAGCGTGCCGCCCGCTCCAGTTCGACCATCCGCCCCTGAGCAAAGAAGACCTCGGCCAGCGCCGCCAGGCGGTCGGCGTCGAGGCGCGGCCGCGGCTGCGCCAGTTGCAGGTAGTCGATGAACACCGCCGGCAACATGGGCTGTACCGCGGCCTCGCGCGTCGCCATGCGCAGGAAGCTTCGGCTGGCCTGGTGAAAGGCCTCGCTGGCCGGCGCCAGCTTGAGGACGTTCAGGCATTCCTGCCAGACCGCCAGATCGTGCCCGGCATGCGCCGCCGCGCGGCCATAGGCCTGGCGCGCCAGCTCGAAATCGGCATCGCGCATGGCCTTGCGGGCCTGCGCCAGATAGCGCTCGCGGCGTTCCGTCGCGGCCGGCACCGCCGACCGCGCCTCCCCTTCTTCCGGCAACAGACGTTGCTGAGCCCGGCGCAGCAGCGGCAGGGCGAGCAGACCACCGCACAGCAAGCCACCGATGTGGGCCTCATACGCCACCCGTCCGCCCCCCAGCCAGAGCAGTTGCACGGCTTCGTTGAGCAGCCAGATCGGCAGCGCCAGCAGCGCCGGGGCGCGGATGATGTCGAAATAGACGATGATGAAATAGAAGAAGGGAATCCGCCGCCAACGCAGCAGGACGGAAAACGCGCCCATCACCGCAGCGATCGCGCCGGAGGCGCCGATCAAGCCGCTGCCGCTGGCGGCGACCATCCACAGGCCGGCGCCGGCGACGCCGCCAAGAAGGTAGATGGCAAGGAAAGCGGCGCTGCCGATCAGGCCTTCCACCGCCGGCCCGATCAGCACCAGGACCAGCATGTTGCCGAGCAGATGAGAAACGTCGGCGTGCAGGAACTGGCTGGAAAAGGCGGTGAGCAGGGTTGGCTGATCGCTGCGGAAGGCATAGCGGGTGCCGACCACCCCCGCCATCAGGCCGTCGAAACTTTGCCGCGCCTGCCGCCAGCTACCGTAAATCTCGTCGCTCGGCGGCACCACCGCCCCTTGCCGGAGTTCCTCCATGAACGCCCGATCATCCTCCATCTGCTCGAGAAGCGGCGCCAGACCGCGCCGGTTCTTGAGCAGGCGATCGAACTTTGCCACCGCCTCATGATCGCCGCGGCCGAGCAGGTGGTCCCGGTAGCGATCAGGCTCGATCTCGGCCAGCACGCTGCCCGAGTAATACTCGACGGCGTGCCGGAGCCGCGCCTCGTCACCCTGCTGCAGACCGAAGAAGACGAACAGGTTGACGACGACCAGCAACACCACGCCGACCGGCAGGTAGGGCGGGATGATGCGGGAGAGATAGGGCATCAGCAGCATGCCGCCGATTCTTGCAGAAAGGCGTCAGGCTGTCGATGTCGCCGGCATCGCCGGCGACGCCTCTTCAGGCGGCCTGCGCCGTGCCGACCGCCGCCCGACCGGCGGCGAAAGCCCGCCGGTTCAGTTCGACGAGCTTTTCGCCCTTGCGCTGGAAGCGCTTGAGCACGCAATCAAGCAGGATTTCCGCCGGAAACGGCAGATGATCGGCGATGGCACCGAGCATCACGGTGTTGCCGAGACGGATGTCGCCCAGTTCGAGGGCGATGCTGGTCGCGTCGAAGGCCACCACCGGGCCACCGCCGTCGCGCATGGCGGCGATCGGGTCGTCCGGATAGTCGAACAGGCCAAGCTCGACGACCGGCGGCACGAGGCGCGCGTTATTCATCAGCGAGATGCCACCCGGACGCAGCATGTGCCGCCAGCGCATGCCCTCGGCCGCTTCGAAGCCGAGCAGCACGTCGGCGCTGCCCGGCGTGATCTGCGGCGACAGCACGCGGGGACCGAAGCGCAGGTGCGAGGAAACCACCCCGCCGCGCTGCGCCATGCCGGCGACCTCGGTCTTCTTGGCATCGTTGCCGAGCGCAATGGCCGCTTCGGCGAGGATTTCGGTGGCGGTCATGACGCCCTGACCACCGATGCCGACGACGAGAATGTTGGTCGTTGCGCTCATGCCTGGCAGCCTCCCTTGGCGAACTGGATCGGCGCGCTCGGCACATAGTGCTCGATCGCCTTCGGCGCACAGGGCTGCAGGCAGAGGCCACAGCCGGTGCACACCGACGATTCGATGCGCACGAAAGCCAGGTCGACCTCGCGGCCACTCGCCTTGACCTCCTTGCCGCGGCGGGTGACGTGGATGGCCGGGCAGCCGACGTCGATGCAGTTGCCGCAACCGGTGCACTTATCCTCGTCGACCGCGTAAGGCTTGAGCTTGTGGTAATCCTTGATCAACACGCAGGGCTGGTCGGTGATGATGACCGAGACCTCGGGCACCTTGACCTCTTCGCGGATGGTCTTGAACAGCACCGGCAGCTCATACGGATTGACGACGTGGATGCGCTCGTCCTTGACCCCCAGCGCCGAAACCAGCTTGGCGAAGTCGATGCGCGGCGCTTCGGCGCCGTGAATGTCGCGGCCGTTGCCCGGGTTATCCTGGCCGCCGGTCATGCCGACGGCGCGGTTGTCGAGCAGCAGGACGGTGACGTTGCCCTTGTTGTACACCATGTCGAGCAGGCCTTGCATGCCCATGTGCAGGAAGGTCGAATCGCCGATCACGGCAACCACGCGCTTGTCCTTGTCGGACTCGCCGCGCCCCTTGTCCATGCCGTGGGCGATGCCCATCGAAGCGCCCATCGAGACGCAGGTATCCATCGCCTGCCAGGGGTGTCCTGCCCCCAGCGTGTAGCAGCCGATGTCGCCGGAGATGTTCAGATTGCGCACCTGCGACAGCGTGTAATAGACGCCGAGGTGCGGACAGGCGACGCACATCGTCGGCGGCCGCGGAAAAACCTGCAGGGCAGCAGCGGCCTGGGTTTCCGGCAGCGCTTCGCCAAGCAGGCGGGCGATGGCCGGCTTGAGCACGGCCGGCGACAGTTCACCCTGCAGCGGCAGGATGGCCTTGCCGATCACCGCAATGCCTTGCGCCTTCAGTTCGGTTTCGAGCAGCGGTTCGACTTCTTCGACGACGACAACGCGCTCGACCATACCCGCCAGTTCGCGGCACTTTTCGAACGGCGCCGGGCAGGAGAAGCCGAGCTTCAATACCGGCGCGTCCGGGAAGGCTTCGCGCACGTGCATGTAGGCCGGGCCGGAAGCGATGAAACCGACGCGGCGATCGCTGCCCGGTTCGATGAAGTTGAGCGGCGAGGTCTCGGCCAGCGCGCGCAGGTCACGCTCGCGCTGGAACATCAGCGGAATGCGCTTGCCGGCGTTGCCCGGCACCATCACGAAGCGCGCCTGATCCTTGCGGAAGCCGGCACCGACGTGGGCCTGGCGCTCGCCGACGGTAACCAGCGCCTTGACGTGGTTGATGCGCGTCGTCATGCGCAGGATCACCGGCACCTGGAAGCGCTCGGAGAGTTCGAAGGCTTCCAGCGTCATCGCATAGGCCTCCTGCGAATCGGCCGGCTCGAACACCGGCACATGGGCAAAGCGGCCCCAGTGGCGGGAATCCTGCTCGTTCTGCGACGACGACAGGCCGACGTCGTCGGCAATGGCGATCACCAGGCCGCCGCTGACGCCGGTCAGGGTCAGCGTCATCAGCGCGTCGGAAGCGACGTTCATGCCGACATGCTTCATGCAGCAGAAAGCGCGCGAGCCGGCATAGGCGGCGCCGATCGCCACTTCGAGCGAAACCTTTTCATTGACCGACCACTCGGCGTAGAGGTCCGGATAAGTGGCGATGACTTCGAGCATCTCGGTCGCCGGCGTGCCGGGGTAGGCGGCGGCAACCTTGACGCCGGCTTCCCAGACGGCGCGGGCAACGGCTTCGTTGCCGGACAGGAAGAGCCGGCTGGCGGCCGGGGCGGGCATGACTGCTGCCATGAAAACTCCTGACTGAAACAAAAGCTGTTGATTGTAAAGCGATAGCTGCCGGGCAATTTGATACAGCGCAACTTGCCGGCGATTTGTTTTTTGTTACGTATCGCCGGCGCAACGAAATGCCAAATTGACGCAAAGATTATTGCACGATACGAATTTTGTTTTTACAATGCGCAACAGAAGCTAGGTGTAAACACGGGGTGTGATCCTCCGTGCAAAGCGTTAAAGTTGTCCGGCTTACCCAGCCAGACAGAATGAAAACCCACGTAGGAGACAAACCATGGCCGAACAGCCGAACAACCTGCCCGCCGACCAGGACCCGCAGGAAACCAAGGAATGGAAGGACGCCCTCGACGGCGTCATCAGCAACGAAGGCGCCGAGCGCGCCCACTACCTGATCGAGACGCTGATCGCTCAGGCGCGCGAAGACGGCATCGACATCCCGTACTCCGCCAACACCGAATACATCAACACCATTCCCGCCGACCAGCAGCCCAAGTACCCGGGCGACCCGGACATGGAGATCAAGATCCATTCCTACATCCGCTGGAACGCCATGGCCATGGTCGTGCGCGCCAACAAGGACACCAACGTCGGCGGCCACATCGCCTCCTTCGCCTCGGCTGCCGCCCTCTACGACGTCGGTTTCGCCCATTTCTGGAAGAGCCTCGACCATGAAACCGGCGGCGACCTGATCTTCTTCCAGGGCCACTCGGTCCCCGGCGTCTATTCGCGCGCCTTCATGCTCGGCCGCCTGACCGAGGAACAGATGGACAACTTCCGCCAGGAAACCGGCGGCAAGGGCATTTCCTCCTACCCGCACCCGTGGCTGATGCCGGACTTCTGGCAGTTCCCGACGGTATCCATGGGCCTCGGCCCGATCCAGGCCATCTACCAGGCCCGCTTCATGAAGTACCTCGCCTCGCGCGGCCTGATCGACGCCGCCAAGGCCGAGCAGCGCAAGGTGTGGGCCTTCTTGGGTGATGGCGAGACCGACGAGGTCGAATCGCTCGGCGCCATCGGCATGGCCGGCCGCGAAAAGCTCGACAACCTGATCTTCGTCATCAACTGCAACCTGCAGCGCCTCGACGGCCCGGTGCGCGGCAACGGCAAGATCATCCAGGAACTGGAAGCCGAATTCCGCGGCGCCGGCTGGAACGTCATCAAGCTGATCTGGGGCACCCACTGGGACGCCCTGTTCAACCGCGACAAGAAGGGCATCCTCAAGAAACGCATGATGGAACTGTGCGACGGCGAGTACCAGACCTTCAAGGCCAAGAACGGCGCCTACGTCCGCGAGCATTTCTTCAACACGCCGGAACTCCGCGAACTGGTCGCCGACTGGACCGACGACGACGTCTGGCAACTGAACCGTGGCGGCCACGACATCTTCAAGATCTTCGCCGCCTACAACGCCGCCGTCACCCACAAGGGCGCCCCGACGCTGATCCTGGCCAAGACCATCAAGGGCTTCGGCATGGGCCAGGCCGGCGAGGCGATGAACATCTCGCACCAGCAGAAGAAGATGGACAAGGAGCAGATCGGCCGCTTCCGCGACCGCTTCGCGCTGCCGGTCCCCGACGACAAGCTGGAAGAGCTGCCCTACCTGAAGTTCCCGGAAGACTCCGCCGAATACAAGTACATGCGCGAACGCCGCATGGCGCTCGGCGGCTTCCTGCCGTCGCGTCGCCGCAAGGCCGAGCCGCTGGCGATTCCGGCCCTGGAAAAGTTCGAGGCGCTGTTGAAGGCCTCCGGCGAAGGCCGCGAACTGTCCACGACGATGGCCATCGTCCGCATCATGAACATGCTGTTGAAGGACAAGCAGGTCGGCCGCAACGTCGTGCCGATCGTCCCGGACGAATCGCGCACCTTCGGCATGGAAGGCATGTTCCGCGCCGTCGGCATCTGGAACCAGCAAGGTCAGAACTACGTCCCGGAAGACCATGACCAGTTGATGTTCTACAAGGAATCGAAGGACGGCCAGGTGCTGCAGGAAGGCATCAACGAGGCCGGCGCGATGAGCGACTGGATCGCCGCCGCCACCGCCTACTCGGTGCATGGCGTGCAGACCATTCCGTTCTACATCTGCTACTCGATGTTCGGCCTGCAACGCGTCCTCGACCTCGTCTGGGCGGCTGGCGACCAGCGCGCCCGCGGTTTCCTGGTCGGCGGCACCGCCGGCCGCACCACGCTGAACGGCGAAGGCCTGCAGCACGAGGACGGCCACAGCCTGGTCCTGGCCAACCTGATCCCGAACTGCGTCTCCTACGATCCGACCTTCCAGTACGAAGTCGCCGTCGTCGTCCAGGACGGCCTGCGCCGGATGAACGCCGAGCAGGAAGACGTCTTCTACTACATCACCGTGATGAACGAGAACTACGAGCACCCGGAAATGCCCGCCGGTGCCGAGGCCGACATCATCAAGGGGATGTATGCCTTCAAGAAGGGTGGCGAGGGCGAGCTGCGCGTGCAACTGCTCGGCTCCGGCACCATCTTCCGCGAAGTCATCGCCGCCGCCGACCTGCTCAAGGCCGACTGGGGCGTCGAGGCCGACCTCTGGGGCTGCCCGAGCTTCAACGAACTGGCCCGCAACGGCCAGGACGTGGCGCGCTGGAACCTGCTCCATCCGCTGGAAGAACCGAAGCTGTCGCACGTCGAGCAGAAGCTCGCCGGCAGCGTCGGCCCGGTGGTTGCCGCGACCGACTACATCAAGCTCTACGCTGAGCAGATCCGCCCCTTCGTCAAGGGCAGCTACGTGACGCTGGGCACCGACGGTTTCGGTCGCTCCGACACCCGCGAGAAGCTGCGCCACCACTTCGAGGTCGATCGCCACTGGGTGACGCTGGCGGCGCTCAAGGCGCTCGCCGACGAAGGCAAGATCGGCCGCGAGAGGGTCGCCGCCGCACTGGTCAAGTACAACCTGGATCCGGCCAAGCCGAATCCGCTGTCGGTATAAGAAGGGAGCGACAACATGAGCCAGATCATTGAAGTCAAGGTTCCCGACATCGGCGATTTCGACGAAGTCCCGGTCATCGAACTGTTTGTCAAAGTCGGCGACACGATCAAGGTCGACGACGCCATCGTCACCCTCGAATCGGACAAGGCCACCATGGACGTGCCGAGCCCGGTTGCCGGCACGGTCAAGGAAGTGCTCGTCCAGCTCGGCGCCAAGGTCGGTGAAGGCGCGCTGCTGATCAAGGTCGAAACCGGTGAGGCCGCTGCCGCCGCGGCGCCCGCTCCGGCTGCTGCGCCAGCCCCGGCCGCAGCCGCGCCGATTGCCGCAGCGCCCGCTGCCGGCGGTGGCGTGGTCGAAGTGAAGGTTCCGGACATCGGCGATTTCGCCGAAGTGCCGGTGATCGACCTCTTCGTCAAGGTCGGCGACACGATCAAGGTCGATGACGCCATCTGCACGCTGGAATCCGACAAGGCGACGATGGATGTGCCGTCCTCGGCCGCCGGTGTGGTCAAGGAAGTGCTCGTCCAGCTCGGTTCCAAGGTCAGCGAAGGTGCTCTGCTGATCAAGGTGGAAACCGGTGCGGCCGCCGCTGCCCCGGCCCCGCAGGCGGCTGCTCCGGCGCCCGCCGCGGCACCGGCCCCGGTTGCCGCC
>JAFIHA010000052.1 GCA_017848965.1 Dechloromonas aromatica (nom. nud.)
CGGCAACCACGAGTTTGACGAAGGCGACGCCAGGCTCGCCGAACTCATTGAGATGGCCAATTTCCCCATATTGTCTTCGAATATGTCGCCAGAGCCGGCAAGCCCTCTCTATGCGGTCAAGGACAAGATCAAGCCCTACGTCATCAAGGAAATTGATGGCGAGAAAATCGGCATTATCGGGATTCTCAAAGTCGAAAAGACCAAGAACTCTTCGCTGGTTTCCGACGACGTCACTTTCTCCGATGAAATCGAGACCGCCAAGAAAATGGTGGCCGAGCTTGAAGCCAAAGGCGTTAACAAGATCGTTCTGGTTAGCCACGTCGGTTACTACAACGACATTCTTTTCGCGCAGCAAGTGCCCGGTCTCGATGTCATCGTCGGCGGGGATACTCACTCCCTGCTCGGCGATACCGCCGAACTCGCCCAGATCGGCCTGGCCCCCATCTACGCCAACGACCAGACCGGTCCGTTTGCCGGTTACAGCCACGATGACATCGCAAAAATGGACGGTCTGGGGAAATACCCGACCACGGTCACCGGCCCCAGCGGTGACCCGGTTTACGTGGTAACCGCGTGGAACTATGCCTACGCGCTAGGCGTGCTGAATGTCGACTTCGATGCCGAGGGTAAGGTGAAGAACGCCGACGGCAACATCATCATTCCCGTCGGCGACACCTTCCAGCGCAAGAACGGCTCGGGGACGTTCGTCCAGGTGGCCGAGGATGTAAAAGCCCAGATCATGGCCGCCATCAATGCTTCTCCCATCCTGACCGTGGCCAGCCTGAATTCCACGATTGATGCGCTCCTTGCGCCTTACCGGGTGAAACTGGAGGAAGCGAAGAACGAAGTGGTCGGCAGCATTACGGAAACGATGGCCAACACACGAATTCCCACCCCGTTTGCCGCCGGTCAGACCCCAACCGGAAGTTACGCCGGACAGGTCGTTGCCGAAGCGTTCAGGAAAACCAATCCGGCGATCGATGTCGCCATCCAGAACGTCGGCGGGGTAAGAGCCAACCTGCTCGCCGGCCCGATTACCATGGCGCAGGTGATCGAGGTTCTGCCTTTCTCCAACACCATCGTCATGATCAACATGAAGGGCTCCGACATCGTCAAGGTGCTCAACGAAGGCGCTTACTACTCGCTGCACTCGGGTTCCACCGGCGCCTTCCCGGCCGCGGCGGGGCTTCGCTACGATGTCTTCCTCAGCGGCGGCGAATACGAAGTGATCAAGAATGTGGAAGTTCAGGACCGGAATACCGGCACCTGGTCAGCCATTGCCAACGACACTGTGTACACCGTTGCCACCAACTCCTTCACCGCCCAGGGCAAAGACAACTACCTGACTTTCAAGACTGTGAGAGATGCGGACCCCACCGTTTTCGAGAATACCTACATTCTCTATTACGTGCCCCTGGTGGATTACATCAAAGGCTTGCCCAACAAGTTGCTTCCCGCGCTCGACTTGACGACGTATTGCCTGAAGTCGGTTACCCCGTAAGTCAACCAAGGCCACCCCAGCAAAGCCGGACGAAAGTCCGGCTTTTTTCATGGTGCGCCAGACATTTCCCTTGTCTTGCGTAAAAGGCTTAAAAATCAACTGCCTCAGGGATGTCCCACTTGCCGACCTGGACGCTGTCGGTTTGGTGGAACTGCCGGACCCAACTGACGAACTCGCGGAAGTCGCTATTTTCCACGGCCAGACGGTTGCAGGCATCCCAGTCGATTTCGCTGCGTTCCCGTGCCGGGATCAGGATTTCGCTTTCGCTCGGGGCGCCGGTGTCCAGCCGGATCAAACCAATGCCGTAAGACGCACCGAGCAGGCGAAGTTCCTTCATCGCGTTTTCCTGGATGTCGGCGGCGACGAGATAACCCAGGTTCGCCCATGACGAATTGGAAACGGCCTGGAACCAGGTTTCGCGGACGTTGGCGCGGTTGATCAGCAACTTGACCTCGAACGACCAGAGGCGTGCCCGCTGCGCGCCCGCTTGCTGCACGCAGGCGCGGATTTCCTGGTCCCAGTCTTCGCCCAGGTTTTCCAGGGCGACCAGATCGGGGAAAAGCCACTTGTTGCCGTTGGGGCCGTGGCGGTTGGTGGCGCGTTTTTCGTCGATGCGTTTGGGGTACAGCTTCAGATCGCCATGCAGGTAGCCGCACAACAACGGGTAGAGGTCGTGTTCGCTCAGTTTGCCGGGCTTGCTGGCTTGGGCCTGCTTTTCCACCTCCGCCACTTCCGCCGCCTCGCTCGCCGCCGTCCAGTAATACTGGCGCGGGCGTCCTTCGGTCGTTCGAATCTGCGGCCAGCGCTTCTGGATCACCGGGCGATTGGCGCCAATCTCCGCCACCAGCTGCCAGAGAAAGGCCGCGTCGTCGCTCAAATCCTGCTGGCTGTTCTTGCGCTTTTCCTCGCAAGCTTCGCGCTGGTTGGCAAATATCCACTCGGCAATCTGGCGGGCGGTGAAGCGCTCATTCGGGTGTGCCTTGAGAAGGTCGGCTATGGTCTGGCGCAGGTTGATCTTGGCCATGCTCATTTCTCCGAAGAAGGCGGCGGGGTGGTGGGCTCAATCGTAACGCAGGGCTTCCGCGCCTGGCTCGGGGCGGAGTTGCCAGCGCGTTTTTCCGGGTAGGCCATGCTGATCACTTCGCTGCTGCGCAAGGTCAAGCGTGTTTCCGACGATTCGTCCTTGAACGCCAGCAACTGCTCTTCGCCAATACGCGAAAGAATCGTCAGGCCATGGATGCGGCAGGTTGCATCGGGACGCAGCAGTTTTTGCTCAGAACACAGGGATGTTGTCAGTTGCGCGGCGATGCTTTGGCATCCGCTTGGCGTGACCAGCAGTACGGTGTCTTTTAGCGCGCCGAGTTTGAGTGTGCGCATGACGTTTTCCGCCATGCTGCCAAGACCACCTAGCGCGAACAGAAATAGGAAGAGCGGCAAAACGCCGAGAAGGAAAGCCGATTTCCAGTTGTGAGTGGCGGCGATGCCGACGGCACAGCTTATTGAAATGACCACCCAGTAGTTGAGCAGGCTCTCGAAGTCGCTTTCCCGCTGAAAAAGTGGAAACAGTTGGAACAGGAAGGTACTGATGCAGATCAGCAAGAGGGTCAGAAAGCCAAGAATCCACAGCCCATGGGTATGGCCCCGAATTTTTCGGTAGCGCACCCTGGTCAGTCGTTTAGCCGGTCCGCCTTTCTCATAGTGCGCAGTGAGAAATGCAACGCCGATCAAAAAAATACCGCTTACTGCCCAAGTGGTCATGACCAAGGACCAGCCAAAAATGGTGTGTGTCAGATCCAGATATGCGGGGCCGAGTATCGCGAGCAAGGCGAGAAATTCTGCGACGTAGACGTAGAGCAGAAAGCTAACGCGCGCTTTGCTTCTGAATTTTCGTCTGGACGGTGATTTTTCTTCGTCATCGAATATGCCTGAACCAGGATTGATGACCCGGTAACGCAGGCAAAGCTGTAGCGCAGCGCCAGGTAAGCCTAAAAGGATGGTCAGCGAACCCAGCGTTAGCGCTCCCGCCATAGCGACGCCCAGCAATGTTCCAGTGGCCGATTCAAGGCTGATGTTTGGAAGGTATTGGATGCGATAGAAATGCACCAACATCAACAGCCCTCCCAGCGAGAACGCAAGGGCGATCAGCGAACTGGCGAAATGCTCGCTGAATCGTTGTCTGGCCCACAGCAGGATTGCGCGAAGCGGGCCGATATGGCGCGCATTTCTAGCGGTTTGCGTTTGCCGAATCGCTCGCCGGGGCGAATAAGCGGCTCCGGCGTTGGCGGAAGGTTTGCGGTTCGGCAAAGGGGCGCTCATGGGGCCGGCTTCTCCTCGACGGATTTCAAGTAGGCAAGTGCCGCTGCTTCTTGTTGAATAGGCAGCTTTCGAAGCGGCCGAGATGAGCCAAGGCAAACTGAGTGAGCCTGCTACGGATGTTCGCATCTTTGAAGATGCTGGCGAAGTTGCGCATGGGTTTGCTCGGTGATCGTTAGGCAGGCGGTTTGCTGTGCTGCCGAAGCTGTGTCAGCCGAGGATTTTGACACGGACGCGGTGCGGCTCAAAAGGATGTCATTGGCGTTGATTTTGTCCGGCGAGGAAGTTAGTCAGCCGTTGCCTGCTTGCCGCCAGGTTTTCTGCCGTCAGCCGCTCATCGGTCAACGCCGTTGCCGCGCCGTAAATCGCCCGGTAAACCTGGCGCGGGTCGTAGCTGACCAGGACCACGTCGACGCCGGCGGCCAGCGCCTCGCTGGCTACTTTGCCGATGCCGAGGTCGTAGACCGCGCCCATGTTGAGGTCGTCGGTGAGCAGCACGCCGTCGTAGCCCCAGTCCTTGCGCAGCAGGCGGACGACGGCTGGCGAGTGCGATGCGGCGCGTTGCACGTCGAACGCTTCGAGCGTGACGTGGCCGAGCATCAACGCGCTGCCGGCGTAGCCGGGGTCGGGTTGTTCGGTCACACCGGCCAGCAGCGGTAGGTGATTGACTCGGCCGCCGCAGCGCCAAGGGTAGCGTCAATGACAAAATCCTGTGCTCAAGCGGTGCTGTGACGCGGTAGTGTTTCTGTCCGCACAGCCGAGCGAAGACCTGCACCAAACGAAGTGCAAGCGCGCCAAGGGCGGGTCGTACCCGGTTCGCTAGGTGGATTTCAGGCGGTTTCTTTGCTCAAGACGGCGTGCCTGTTCTTGCGGCTCACGATTGACTTCATCGCCCGGTTTTTGCATCCAGGTGACCAGGGCCGCGTTGAAGAAAGTCAAGCCCCAGAACATGAAGAATCCGGCCGAATAGACCGCAACCGGTTGCCAGGACACCGGTTCGCCAAACAAGTAGAGCTGTTGCGGATCGATGATCGTGAAAAAGACCGCTTCACCGAAAATGGCGCTGAACAAAGAAGCACCAAGTAAGTAGATCCATTTCGGCATACTGACCTCCCGAGCCATCAAGGTGTGACAAAAGGTGTTGCACGCTGTGCTTTGACCATGCCGGGCCGCAAAGTTCAATTCCGGCCGATATTCCGACGGCAAGGCCGGGGAGCACCCGGCCGGCCGCAGGCCGCCCCGGCTGGGCGACAGGGCGGCTACGTTCACGCTTCCTCGGGGTTGCTGCTCAGGCGATGCCAATTGACATGGCGGGTGGCGAGCATGGTCGAGCCCAACGCGGCAAAGAGCAGCAGGGCGCCCATCAGCAGCGCGTTGTCTTCCGAGCGCAGGACGCCGAACAGCACCCCGTACAGGCCGGTGAGGCCGCCGGCAAAGGCCAGCCCGCGCCGCACGCCGCCCAGCGCGCCAGCCAGGTAGAAGCCGATCAGCGCGATGCAGGCGAGCGAGGAAAGCCCGTAAGCCAGCGCGAACGACAGGTGTTCGGAGAGCGCGATAAGCAGCAGGAAGAAGATCGCCAGTGCCAGCCCGACCAGCAGGTACTGCATCGGGTGGATCGGCGCGCGGCGCAGGATTTCGATCAGGAAAAATCCGGCAAAGGTGAGGACGATGAACAGGATGCCGTACTTCACCGCCCGCTCCGATTGCAGGTAGACATTCACCGGATCGACAAAGTCGATGGACAGCGCTTCGCCCGAGTTCGGGTCCAGCGCGCGGTCGAAATCGCGGGCGAGGTGGGAAATCGCCCATTGCGCGTCAAAGCCGTCGGCGCCGACGCTGCGCTCGCGCGGCAGGAAGCGGCCGCCGAAATTGGGATGCGGCCAGTCCGACTTCAGGTGAATCCGGTTGCTGTCGGCGCTTGGTGCAATCGCCAGGCGGCTGGTGCCGGTCAGTTGCAGCGGGAAACTGACGTCGAAAGCGCTCGTCTTGCTCGGGTCGATGCGCCCCAGCGGCACAATCAGTTGCGGCATCTTCAGCGCTTCACCGGTTTCCAGCCGGTTGCCCGGCGTGATGAAACGGAAGGGCTGGCCATTGATCGTCACCTCGGGATCGACATCGACCCCGCGCGGATCGGCCACACCGAGCACCAGCGTCGCCTCGGCATCCAACAGCGTGCGCTCCGGCGCGCTGGCGGTGAACGGCTCGATCACCAGCTTCGCTTGATTGCTCAGATCGAGATGGAACAGCCGCGCCTGGTAAATGCCGCGATGGCGGTTCTCCACCCGCGCCGTGCCGTCGATGTTCAGGCTTTCGGCGGAGATCAACTGGCGCTGCGTCTCGATGCGCGACACCGTGCCGGTGATCTTGCCGCTGTCCGGATCGCGCACCGGCTCCTGCACCCGCTCGCGGAATTCGAGCAGGATCACCGGCCCGACCAGCGTCTGCTCGCCGGCCGCACTGTTGGCAATATTCCGTTGCACCTCCTGCTGGCGCTGGCTACGCTCGCGAATCTGCCCCTCGATCAGCGACAGCGGCACCAGCAGCAGGATCGACATGCCGACGATGGCGGCGATCTTGTAAAACAGTTTCCTATCCATGAATGGCTCCCTGAGTGAATAACGGAGCCAGTCTGGACGGGGTGGGTGAGGTCAGGGCGAAGTGGGGGAGAGGAATTGTGAAGCGGGGGTGAAGTGGAAATCCCGCGATCGACTACCAAAAAACGCGAAATTTCATCGGCATCTGGGAACAGTTCAACAATCCGGATTTCTATCCCATCGAATTCGATGGGATTAGAAACCAGGCCGGCTTGAACAGTTTCGTGCTCACGGCCAAACGCTGGATCGAAGCCACCGGCGCCAGCGGCATCAATTCACGAGCGGGTCTGGGATTGCCGCGGATAATTTTTGCCCGGCCCCTATTTCCGACGCTTTAGATCTTATGTGTCAGAGCGTTTTTGATTGAACTTCGCGTTTAGGAGCATTAGGTCAATAACATTCCGAACAAGTGTGATCAAGTTAATGACAGCAAGAATTAGCATGAATGTGCTGAAAAGTGCGAAGGTTTGATCAGTAATTTTTCTTAGCATAACTAGGGTAAGTGTTGAGATAACGCTTACTCCAACTGAATATGCTGTAGCAGACAAATAGACCCGAAATGCCCCTCGTGTATCAAGCCAGCGGTAAAAATCGGTATCCGATTTAGAGTAAAAGGTCCAAAGGAAACCTAATGATGCGGCTAGCATGACTGCGCAAAATAAGGTTGCAAGGTCCAATGCTACTTCCCGAACAAAGCTGATTACGACAGAACAATCGAACCACAGGCTGAGTGCAACAAGGATGGTTGAGGTGGCTACTAGCTCGACGGTGTATGCCCAATAAATGCGAATTTTGTCTTTAAGCATTTTTTTCTGGTGCAGGATGAATGCGGTCAATTTCAGCCGTAATTGCAGTGAGCATCTTCTGAGCCTCTTTTGTCTTTGCTGTTACATGCAGTCCACGAACAAAATCTCTGAGTCCTCGAACATGTCCCCTGGCTGCAGTTGTTCCTGATGAAGCTTGTTCAAAAGTATCGTTGCGAATACCTTCGATTTGAACCTCACCTTTTTTATAGCCTTGTTCTGCCAGCACAGCAGATGCGAAGGGGCGCGCATTATCTGATTTGGACATTCCGTTGGGGTTTTTCATATCTTGAGTAAACTCACGAACCCCGCTAATTTCTAGGTCGTCATATATGGCTTGCGTGTATCGGTTCAATTCAGGATTCGGAATCCGCAGTGTGACTTTCATCCGAGTCACTCTCTCGAATGACATAAACAAACCCACTATGCCGTTCTTTTCAGGAACGGGTTCAAGTTCGATAGTTGACCCTCGTTCCAAGCGAAAAGCCGCAGAACCGAGTATTTGTTGTAGAAAATCTTTCCAAGCAGTTTGGGACAAGTCGCCTGTATGTTCGACAGCAACCAAGTGGCGAGATAAGTCAAAGAAACACACCGCTGTACTTGCAAGTGGTGGATTCAAAGACGAAGTTCCAACAGACATGCCGTCGTCAGTAACGATAACTCCATCTCTTTCAAGAACGCTTCGAGCAAGAATTACATGAAGAAGTTCTCGGTTGTTTGAATCTCGTAAATCTCGATATTCCCGAAGGCTCCATTTGAAAATGGCAGAACGAGTTTTTTGAATCTGATCTTGTTCATATTCAGTAGCAACTTGTAGAAGCATTCTAATATCATCGTCTGTGCGAAGGCGCTGGATATTAGGTCGCAGGAAAAGGTCTGCCCTGTCTTCGATGTTTAGTCGAAATAGATCGAACGAGTATCGGCGTGACATTTGTGTTCCTTTCGGGGGGGCTGAAGCATCGGCCAATGCGATGGATAAAGATGATGACATGGGGATTGTAACCGTCATCAATACAATTTCATAAACTGCAACTGAAAGGAGGCGTCGTGTTTTTAAACACATGTGGCGAATCTATCTCACTGCGGCTAGCTGATGAGACCATTTTCGTTACGCCACGAAAATGGTCTCGTGTGTCCCTAATCCTTTGAGCGGGCAGAGCCTTCGAACTGTCCTGTCGCTATTGAGGGGATTGGGTGTCTAGGCGGTACGGTTAATCTGTCGATCACCAAGATGCACGGAAAGAAAAGACGCGAATTGAATGGGATAGGCTTGCGAAGTCATTGCCACTATCCGACCTCGATGCTGCCGCAGCGAAGCTCAGGAAATGCTCTATGGGATCGGCAGGAGTATCGGCAAAGTGGGTGGCTTTCTTTCTTTTAACTTATTGATAGTTAATGGATGTTTTCTTGTTTCGAATCGGCAAAATTGGCTGCGGATTCCCAATTCTTCTGTCCTCTCATGCAGGTGGCGTAGCGCTTCTCTGACGGCTGGCATTTCTTTCGTTGAAGAACTTTCCTGAGACAGGTTGGCGTTTTTTTCAGGGAAGGATGACTAAGCCAGGGTTGTTGTGCTGTTGCAACACCTGTTGCATCAATGCCTAAACATCACCTTGACCCCCACCCCATCCCCCCGCGATACTTCCCCCACGTTTTGCCAACCGCATTTTTTGAAAGGAGTACGACATGCCTGCACTAGATCACGAGGTTTTCCAGCGCTGAGCCGCAGGCGAGTCGTCGCCCGGAACGCGCTGATCAGCGAATCCGGGCCGGGATATCAACCCTGGCCGTCTGCCGGGGTTTTTTTATGCCTTTTTGGCGGTTGACCGCAGGGTTTTCCCCGGCGGGCCGGATTCCATAGCAAAGCAATATTCTGGAATCCATCATGGGCATTCAATTAGAACTGAACAAGGGGCGCGTCCCGGTCAAGGTGTGGACGCGCGATATCGAAGCTTCGGCCATGCAGCAGTTGCTGAACGTGGCCAATTTGCCGATCGTGCATGGTCATGTCGCGGCGATGCCGGACGTGCATGCGGGTATCGGCGCTACCGTCGGCAGCGTCATTCCGACGCGGCAGGCGATCATTCCGGCGGCGGTCGGCGTGGACATCGGTTGCGGCATGAACGCGGTGCGCACGACGCTGCGCGCCGAGGATTTGCCGGACAATCTGCGCAGTTTGCGTCTGGGCATCGAAGGCAGCGTGCCTTGCGGTTTCGAGCAGCACGCGGCGAGCCGGATGCGCGGCAGCGCCTTGCAGCGGGTCGGGCGGGTGCTCGACCAGCGGCTGGATACGATAGTCGGCAAGCATCCGGGGTTGATGAAGATGCAGCGCCGTTTCAGCGAAACCTGGCTGTGCCAGCTCGGCACGCTAGGCGGCGGCAATCACTTCATCGAGCTGTGCCTGGACGAGGCTGGCGCGGTGTGGGTGATGCTGCATTCCGGTTCGCGCGGCATTGGCAACGTCATCGGTCGCTATTTCATCGCCGCCGCGCAGAAGGACATGCAGCGTCACCGCATTCATCTGCCGGACCGCGACCTCGCGTATTTCAGCGAGGGCTCGGACCTGTTCGACGATTACGTCGAGGCGGTGGAGTGGGCGCAGGATTACGCGCTGCTCAACCGGCAGCAGATGCTGGCGGCGGTGGTCGAGGTGTTGAAGAAGCAACTGCCGCCTTTCCGGCTGGAGAGCGAGGCGATCAACTGTCACCACAACTACGTGGCGCGCGAGCGGCATTTCGGCGAGAACCTGTTCATCACCCGCAAGGGCGCCATTTCGGCGCAGGCGGGCGAACTGGGCATCATCCCCGGCAGCATGGGGGCGCGTTCGTACATCGTTCGTGGGCTGGGCAACGCCCAGTCGTTCTGCTCGTGCGCCCACGGGGCGGGGCGGCGGATGAGCCGCAGCGTGGCCAAGCGGCGCTTTTCCCGTTTCGATCTGGAAGACCAGACGGCGGGTATCGAGTGTCGCAAGGACAGCGGGGTCGTCGATGAAATTCCGGCGGCGTACAAGGACATCGATCAGGTGATGGAGAACCAGCGCGATCTGGTGGAAGTGGTCCATACCCTGAAGCAGGTCCTGTGCGTGAAGGGGTGAGCGATGGCCAAGAAACTTGAACCGCTGATCCTGCCGCAAAGCCGGCCGCGCAACCCGCTGCTGGTGCCCGGCCTGACCCGCCGCGCCGGCCCGCACGGCAACACCCGCAAGGCCGCCCGCCAGCAGGCGCGGCAACGCACCCAGCAAACGCTAGATGCGTTGCTTGCCGGCGATGTGGCGGAGTTTGAAATCGATTGAAGGACAAGGCCGCGACCCAGCCGGTCGCGGCGCATTTTTTACCAAGGAGAAAACCATGACTGTCTTTTCCCAGCCCCCGCTACGCACCTCTTTCCCGAATGCACCTCCCGGAGTCATCCATGCAAAAAGCACTCGCCGACGAGATCGTCGCCTGTCTGCAGGGCGAACGCACCGTCTACTCTTACTATCGTGACCGCTACGGCATCGGCCTGTTGCGGCACCACTGCCGCCAGCAGCCGGGGCGCCGCGCGCCGGTCGCCGCCTTGCGCCGTTCCGCCTACGCCGGCCTGCTCGAAAAGCCGCGCCTGAAGCCCTTGCTCGCCCATTGCGGCGGCAGCCTTGACGAAGCCTGGCTCAACGCTGCCGATTACGATGCGGCGCAGACGCCTTTCATCCTCAACCTCGCCCAGTGGGGCGGCGAGCCGCGCAGCAAATGGCGCTGGCAGCAAACCTCGCGGCCGGGCGTCAATCTGGTGCTGCAACTCAATTTCAGTAGCGAGCACCAGCGCCTTTTCGCGCCGCTCGGCGACGTCAAGCACCTGTTTACCTACTACGGCCACCCGGTTGCCCGCCAGCGCCACACGCTGGCCTGGTCGCGCATCGACATCGACTGGGCGAGCGGTACGGCGCTGATCGAGGAAATCCAGAACGACTGGCTGCGCTACGCGGACGATCTGGAGGATTGGTTATTGCGACAACAGCGGGCCGGTGCCAGCGACAAGGACGTCGTCAAGTACGGCTACCGCAAGCTGCCGTTACCGCTCGGCCAGTCGCTCGCCTACTGCCGCCACTTGCGCGAACGCTACCGGCCGATCTGGGCCGAAGCCATGCTGTGGGCGGCGATTGCCTTCCTGCGCGAGGAAATCGGCATCGCGCACATCTACTACCACAGCGAAGCCAGCGGCCGCCTGCTCAAGCGCATTGGCCACACGGCACCGCCGCGCTCGCTGTACACCGAACTGCCGCGCCGCTTCTGCTTCCAGCCAACCGCCGACTGGCCGGATTTCCTGCTCGCCGACAAGGCCAACGCCGGGCTGCGGCGGCAGAATCCGGCGGTGGGGATGTTTCGGTTGGCGGCGTAGGGAGGGAGAGGTTCCGCGCTGGTTCTCTTGTGAGACGCCAGAAAGTTCTACATGGATTCGATCAGCGCTGTGTAGAACTTGCCGGAAGCGTTTCCGGGCGTGCGGCTATTCGGTGCTGACGGCGGCGATCAGCGCATCAAGCACCACAACCTTGCCGCGCGCCTGTTCGAGCTTCTCGTGCGGAAAATACTTTTCGTGATAGCTGACCTCGGTCGGGTCGCCGGGGGCATGCTTTTGCAGTTCCTTCTTGCAGGCTTCGGTAGTATCTGGCGCTGGCTTGCCGAGGATCGCCAACAGGGTTGCTTCAATCGCGGGCACGGAAACGATGGTGTCGACTTTTTCTTTTCGTAGCCAATGCGCTTCCGCTGCCGTGAGCGGTATGTCGGCATCCAGCACGGCAATGCGTTGGCTGAAATCTTCCGTCTTGGCGACCGACTTCAGCTTGTCGATGATGCCCTGCGGGCCATGCCCGTGGGCATTCCTGATCCTGACGGACAGTCGCATCCCCCGGCGGTAATAGAGCTTTTTGAGGTGAGTGATGAAGGCTTCTTCCGTTTCGCCCTCGACCACGATCAGCACGGTCCGGTTGGTCTTGCGCAGCGGACGTTTTGCCATGCGCCGGTCTCACAGCATGGGCACGGCGCCGTAAGTGCCGGCCATGTACTTGGCGTAGAAATTGTCATCGGCGCGCACGCCTTCCATGTCCGACAGGCGCCAGGCTTCGCTGCGGCAGTGTTCGGTCTTCTCGACCAGCATGATCTGGCCTTTCCTGAGCAGGTTGAGGATTTCCAGCGAGTGGCAGGTGAAGATGATCTGGGCGTTGTGCGGATTGCTCTTCGGGCTGATGAACAGGTTCAGGATCGGCTCCAGCATCAGCGGGTGGAGGTCGGATTCCAGTTCGTCAAAGATCACCACACCGCCTTCCGCCAGAATGGGCAGCAGGCCGGCAAGCAAAACGAAGGCCGCCTGGGTACCGCTGGATTCGGCAAACATGGGTAATTTCATTTCGCGTTCGCCGTCGCGGTGGATGCCAAAAGGCACCAGGACCTCTTCTTCCTTGCCGTCCTGCATGCTGCGCAAGGTCTCGATCTGGACGTCCTGCAAGCCGAAATCCCACTGGTTGAGCAGCGTCGTCATCTTCTGGCGATGTTGTTCGCTATCGAAGAAGAATTGGGTAGCGTTCATGACATCGTGCATGCCGCGAAAGGCCTTGCGACCGGCCGGGCCGACGTTGCTCCGGCGCTTGCCCAGGGCGTTGACAATGCTCCGGGCGGTTTCCACGCCGAACTGCTCCGCCGTGGAAATCAGCGAGGCGAGCGGCTTGACCTTCTCGGCCTGTTTCTGCGGCAGGCCAAAACTGCGTTGCTGGATTTTCTCCGTGCCGCTGGCTTCGTCCCATTCGCGTGTGAACAGCGTGCTGAACAGGCGGCTGGTCTTGAGTTGCAGGGATTCGGAAAGCACGCGTTCGCTGCTGACTGCGAGCGTGTAGCGGTACAGCTTGTGTTCGGCTTCAAACTCCAGTTCAAAGTGGCTGGCGCGATCCGCGCCGAGCAGATGGGGTTCGACGGCCAGGGCGCCGCCGCCCTCCTTGAAAAAGGACTGGGTGATGAACCAGCAGACGAAATCCAGCGCCTTGATCACGTTGGTCTTGCCCGCGCCGTTGGCACCGACGACCGCCAGCAGCTTGCTCAGTTGGCGGTCGGTGGCGGTCGAGGCAAAGCTGCTCTCGGTGCCGCTGGCGCGTGCGTCCAGGACGAAAGAGATTTCGCTTTCGTCGGCGAAGGAGAAGAAGTTGGAGAAGCGCAGGGCGTGGATCAATTTGTTGCTCGGCTGTTTTCAACAATATATTGTTGATTGTGCCTTAGTGTGAGGAATTTTGCACGCTGCTCGCATGGGCACGGTTGATCATTTTCGTGGCGCCACGAAAATGGTCGCTTACAGGGCTATCCGCGCGCCAGCGTCAGCCGCGCCTCCCCGCCGCCATCCGGATGGTTGGCAAAGCTGGCCTCACCACCATGCAGCCGCGCCACCTCGCGCACCAGCGCCAGCCCCAGCCCGGTGCTTTTCTTGCCGGTGGCCGGGCGGGGCAGGGAGTAGAAGCGGTTGAAGAGTTGCGCCAGGGCGTAGTCGGGGGCGCCGGCGCCGTGGTCGCGGATGCGGATTTCGGCGGCTTCGACGGTCGACCGCAGAATTAGCGAAATTTCACCGCCGTCGGGCGAGAATTCGATGGCGTTGTCGAGCAGGTTGAGGACGGCCTGGCGGAGCAGGAAGGCGTCGCCGTTGAGGGTGAAGCCCGGTTCGGCGTCGATCACGCAATGCAGATGGCGGGAGGCGAGGGCCAACTGGCGGTCGGCGACGGCGGTTTTCAGGAGTTCGGCGAGGTCGACCGTGGCCTTGGCGCCGGGCGCTTGCAGTTGTTCGACGCGGGCGAGTTGCAGCATGCGCTCGATGATGTCGCTCAGTCGTCCGGCCTGTTCGCCGATGCTGGCGGCGAAGCGGCGGCGGTCTTCGGCCGGGAGTTCGTCCTCAAGGATTTCGGCGGCGCCGATCACCGCGGTCAGCGGGCTTTTCATCTCGTGCGCCAGGTTCTGCACGTAGCGTTCGACGTACTGCTTGCCTTCGAGCTTTTCGCGCATCGTCGCCAGCGCCTGCGCTAGTTCGGAGAGTTGGCGGCCGCCGCCGCTCGGCGGTTCGGCCTTCTGTCCTTCGCTGACCGCACGGGCGTAGTCGCGCAGGCGGTGGATCGACCAGCTGAGCCAGGCGGTGAACACCAGGCCGATCACCGCAGTCGCCAGCAGCAGCGTCAGGCCGGAGGCGCGCACGCGGTCGGTGGCGCGCTCGACGAAGGGGGCGATCGAGGTCATCGGCTTGGCCAGCGAGACGACGCCGATCAACTGGCCGTCGCGGCGCACCGGCGCGGCGACGTGCATGACTGAGGTGCTCGGGTCGTCCGGGTCGATCCGGCTCTGGCGGGCGCCGTATTCGCCGCGCAGCACGCGGGCGACGTCGTTCCACTGCGAAAAATCCTCGCCCTGCGCCTGCCCGGCCGAGTCGTAGACCACCACGCCGCGCGCGTCGGTGAGGGTGATGCGCAGGTCGACGCTGTCCTTCTTGATGCCGTAGATTTCGGCGCCCGGATGGCGCTGCAGCGCGGCGGCGACGGCCGTGGCGAAGGCGCCGTCATTGATGCGCCCGGCGGCGAGTTCGCCGGCCGCCAGTTCGGCGAGCAGGTTGGCGCTGTCAACTAGGCTTTCCTCGGTCGCCTGGCGGATGCTCGGCTCGCTTTCCTTGACGAAGGTGTACAGCACGAACCAGGCGGCCAGGCCGACGACCAGGAAATAGCCGAAGAACAGGCGGACCGAGATGTTCACGTCAGGCCGCCAGGCTGTAGCCGAGGCCGCGATGGGTGAGGATGACCTCGTCGTCGCGCACCGCGCGCAGCTTGCCGCGCAACGTCTTGATGTGGGTGTCGACGGTGCGCTCCAGGCTTTCGCCGTCGTCCTGCCAGACCGCCGCCATGATCTGCGGGCGGCTCAGGATGCGCCCCGGACGTTCGAGCAGCAGCGCCAGCAGCAGGTATTCGTAGCGGGTCAGCGCCAGCCAGTGGCCGTGGTAGGCGATGCGCAGGCCGTCGCGGTCGACGGCGAATTTCGCCGGTTTTTCGGCTTGGCCGCGAGATTCGCCGTTGGCGTGCAGGCGGCGCAGGATGGCGCGTACCCGCGAAGCCACTTCGCGCGGGCTGAACGGTTTGGTCACGTAATCGTCGCCGCCCAGTTCAAGGCCGACGATGCGGTCGACCTCGTCGGAACGGGCGGTGAGAAAGAGCACCGGCAGGTCGGACTCGCGGCGCAGCGCGCGGCAGACGTCAAAGCCGGTGATGTCGGGCAGGCCGACGTCGAGGACGACGAAATCGACGCCGCCCTGTTGCAGCCGCGCCAGCGCTTCGCCGCCCAGCGTGCAGCATTCGGTGGCAAAGCCCTCGGCGCGCAGCGCGTAGCTCAGCGTATCGGCGATGGCCGGTTCGTCGTCGACGATCAGGATCTTCATGATGGCGGCAATGATAAGACATCGCGCGCGCCGTCAACTTGCCGTGTTGGCGATTTGCGCGATTGGCGGTGAGCTTGTGCGCAACATTAAGCTATTGGTATGGTGAGCGTATCCTTCGCCGTTCTCGGTTCTGGTGCGCCGGGCAAGCCCCCAGCATAGGCCGGACTAGGCAGAAGCGGATGGCAGGGGGATAATTGGCCATTCGGTATGGGGGTGATATGGCAGTTGAATTGTTTAATGACGGCAAGCACATCGTCCACGCGTTCTACGATCTGGTAGACGATTCGCCGGGCGGCGCGGTTCAGTGCAACCAGTTCCTGATCGTCGACAACGGTCACGGCGCGCTGATCGATCCCGGCGGCAACATGACCTACTCCGGGCTCCTGATGGACATGCAGAAGTATTTCTCGTCCAAGGATCTGGATTACATCCTGGCATCCCACCCGGACCCGGACATCATCGCTTCGGTCAACAAGTGGTTCGTCGCCTCGCACTGCAAGGTGATGATTTCCTCGTTGTGGACGCGTTTCGTACCGCACTTCACGACCGGCAAGGACGTTTCCCACCGCATCGTCGGCATTCCCGATCAGGGATCAGTGATCCGCCTTGGCCAGAGCAATGTTCTGGCGCTACCGGCGCATTTCATGCATGCCGAAGGCAATTTCCAGTTCTACGACCCGGTGGCCAAGATCCTGTTTACCGGCGACCTCGGTGCCTCACTGGTGCCGCAGGCGTTGGCGGCCAGTGCGGTGACCGATTTCCATAGCCATGTCGGCTACATGGAAGGCTTCCACAAGCGCTACATCGTTTCGCGCAAGGTCTGCCGCTTCTGGGCCAACATGGTTCGCCAGCTCGAGATCGAGCAGATCGTGCCGCAGCACGGCTCGCGTTTCGTTGGCCGGCGCGCCGTCGAGGATTTCATCAGTTGGGTCGAAAGCCTGGAGTGCGGGGTGGACCTGATGACCCAGGGCAACTACCAGATTCCCCGCTGATTCCTTCTCAGCGCTGGCCGGCCCGCAGCCGGATGGCCTCGATGTAGGCCTGCGCGTCCATCGCCGTTCCCTGGCGCTGGGCGCGCCAGATGGTTTCTCCCAGACATTCCAGCAACACGTGTTCGGCCTCGTGCGCGTCCATCCGCGCGCGCAGGCTGTCAAATGCCGCCCTGATCCCCGGCGGCTGGTCGATGCTCAACTGCTCATGAATCGCCAGGTGCAGCGAGAGGTGGAGGAAGGGGTTCATTTGCCCGCCGTCCGGCGTCCAGTCCTGGTTGAGTGCCATTTCGGGGCTGGCGAGGAGGGCGTGGTACTCGGGGTGCCGGGCGGCAATGTCGGCGGCGGCGATTTCGGCGCCGACCACCGGCAGGCGTTCGAGGTGTTTTTTCCAGGCGGCGCAGAAGAACTGGCGCACCTGATCACGGCTGGGATTGAACATTGGGTTTCTCGTAAAGCAGGGTCAGGACGGCATTGCTGAACAGACGGTTGGCGTCGGCCAGCGGAAAGATTTGCCCGGTACCGTAGGCGCCGAGCAGGGGAACGTCGGGGAAAATCCCGGTAAAGGCCAGGCGGTCGAGGTCGTCGTTGCCGTAAAAAAGGGGGCCGCGGCCGAGGCAGGAGAACATCAGTGCGAATGCCGGGCTGCTGCCGGCGGTGCGCGCCTCGTGCAACTGCTCGTGGATTTCCTGGCTGGCGGCGGTCGGCTGGCGCATCGCCCAGCGCACGGTTTCACCGATGGCGAACGGCGCGGCCATGGTCAGCGAGCCGTCCGCGTTGAGCGCCAGGATGCCGGTGGCCGGTGCAGCGTCGGCGGCCAATAGATATAAGTGGTGGAGCAGGGTTTGGTCGCGCCATTCTTCAGGGAGGCTCTGGCGCAAGCTGTCGATTGCCGGCTGCCCGTTCAGTTCGCGCAGTTCATGGCCGTGGGCGGCGGTGACGGTCATCGTTTCGCCAAGCCGGCGCAAGCCGGGGGAGAGCAGCGCCGTGGCAGACAGCGCGGGCAGGGCCACGGTACACCGGGCGTCGGCGCAGGGACGGGCATTGATCCAGGCTTCGCCCTGGCTGTCGATGATGCCGGCACGCCGTTCACCATGCTGCCAGTCGAGCGCCAGCCGTCCCTGATTGCTCAGCGAGAGCAAGGGAGAGCCGGCCTTGTCCGGCGGCTTCGGCAAACCGGAAAAAACCAGCACCGCCGCGCCCGGTTGGTCGATTTGCCAGCCCTCTTCGGTGAGTAGGCCGCTTGCCGTACAACCGCTGATCTGCAGGCAGGCCGCGGCACCGGCGGCGCAGCGCAGGGTTTCGGGCAAGAGGCGGGTGAAATCGCGCGTCAGCAGCAGCAAGACGAATTCGGCGCGGCGCAGGCTTGCCCGCTCGAGGGCGCGCGCGACCGCCTCGCCGGCCAGCTCGGGCGTTGCGACAAACCCTTTCGCCTGGCCGCTGGCGACGATCACGCGGTCTTGTCCCTGAATTCGCAGAGATCGTAGACGCAGCACGCCGCGCAGGCCGGTTGGCGTGCCTTGCAGACGTAGCGGCCGTGCAGGATCAGCCAGTGATGCGCATCCTTGAGAAATTCGCGCGGGGTAACGCGGAGCAGCTTGTTTTCCACTTCGACGACGGTCTTGCCGGGGGCCAGCCCGGTGCGGTTGCCGAGACGGAAGATGTGCGTGTCGACGGCGATCGTCGGTTGACCGAAAGCCGTGTTGAGAACGACGTTGGCGGTCTTGCGGCCGACACCGGGCAGTGCTTCGAGCGCGGCGCGGTCGGCGGGAACCTCGCCGGCGTGTCGTTCGAGCAGGATGCGGCAGGTGGCAATGACGTTTTTCGCCTTGGTCCGGTAGAGGCCGATCGTCTTGATGTAATCGCGCAGGCCATCTTCGCCGAGGGCGAGCATCGAGGTGGCGTCGGGGGCGACCGGGAAGAGGCGGGCGGTCGCCTTGTTGACGCCGACATCGGTCGCCTGGGCGGAGAGGATGACGGCGATCAGGAGCTGGAAAGGGGTCGCGTAAGCCAACTCGGTAGTTGGCGCCGGATTGTTTTCGCGCAGGCGCTGATAGAACTGTTCGACGACGGATTTTTTCACGGTCAGGCGGGGGCGGGGATTGTCAGTCGTTAGGGAATGCGCGATATTGGCGGGCGATGCATTTTAACTGATGAAGAATAGAGCAAACGACGCAGATGCGCTTACGGTCGAGGAGGAGGCAGACTCGGGAGATTCCGCTGTCGCCATGCCGGATGAATTTCGCGAGGCGTTGCGGGTTGCTGATGTGCGGGCGGTGGGTGTGAACGGGGAAACCCACCATTTCGCGGGGCCGGCATGAAAAAACTGCTGGCTTCCCTGCTGCTGCTGGTCGTGGTGGTCGGTGCGGCCTGGTACTCGATGACCGGGCGCGACGATGACAACCTGCTGGACGAAGATTTCACGCTGCCCAACGATGGCGCGACGCTGGCCCTGCGTCCCCTGCCTCTGCCCAAACAGCAGCCGCCGCTGCGCGTTTCGCTCGGCGAGCGCCTGTTCTTCGATACCCGCCTCTCCGCCGACAAGACGATAGCCTGCGCCACCTGCCATCGCTTCGATCTCGGGGGCGCCGACGGCCAGCAGGTTTCGATCGGCATCGGTGGCGCCCGTGGTCCGATCAATGCGCCGACCGTCTTCAACAGTGGCTATGCCTTCGCCCAGTTCTGGGACGGGCGGGCGGCCACCCTTGAGGAGCAGGCGGCCGGGCCGGTGCACAATCCCCTTGAAATGGGATCGTCGTGGCCGGTCGTTCTCGAACGTCTGAATGCCGATGCGGCGATCCGGCGGGATTTTTCGCTGGCCTATGCGGACGGTCTGACGGCGGCCAATGTCGCCAACGCGATCGCCACCTTCGAACGCACCCTGATCACCCCGGACGCGCCCTTCGATCGCTATCTGGCGGGAGATAGGCAGGCCATCGGCAAACTCGCCATCGACGGTTATCAGCGTTTCCGCGACTATGGCTGCATCAGTTGTCACCAGGGGGTGCTGCTGGGCGGCAACATGTATCAGAAATTCGGCGTCCTCGGCGACTACTTCGCCGATCGCAAGCTGACCACGGCCGATCTCGGGCGCTACAACGTCACCGGTCGCGAGGAGGACAAGCATGTCTTCAAGGTACCGAGTCTGCGCAACGTTGCCCTGACTGCGCCCTATTTCCATGACGGTTCGACCTATTCCCTGGCCGCCGCGGTCGCCATCATGGGGCGCTACCAACTGGGGCGCGAGTTGTCGCAGGAAGACGTGGCGGCGATCGTCGCCTTTCTCGAAAGCCTGACCGGCAAGCAGCCCGTCAAGGGGCTGACCCAATGAGCCTGACTCTGGCCGAACTGCGGGCGCACCGGGGATGGAAGGTGATGCTGGTCGTCACCCTGACCACCTTGCTGACCTGGCTGTTTTTCAAGGCCGACGAAGTCTCGTCGCAGGCGCACGATAACTACACCCGCATGCTGCGCCAGTTTCAGCGCTACGACGAACAACTGGCTTCCAAGGTCGTCGCCAGCCATGCCGGGCTGGTCCAGAACTACGACGGGATGGCCTTCTATCTGGCCCGCCTGCGGGAAACCGGCCAGTCGCTGCGATCCTTCCCCGCCTGGCTGAACGGGACGCAAAGCGAATCGATCGCCCGGACGTTACAAGAATTGATCGCCGCCGAAGAGGCCAGGGCGCTCGATATCGACCGCTTTCAGCGGGCCAACGCCGTCCTGCGTAATTCCAAGCTGTATTTGCCGCAGGCGGCAAATGCCCTGCTTGTCAGCGAATCGTGGCCAACCGCGGGGGCTTTTGGCGATTTCATCCGCCACCTGGTCGGCATCAGCATGACGCGCAACCCGGATGACAGCGAATTGCGCCAGTTGCGCCGGGAACTGCAGGCGCTGCGCAATGCCGGGGGGCCGCCAGCGCTGGCCGGTATTCTGGTGCATGCCGAAGTTCTGCTCGAACAGAGTCCGGTGGTGGCAACCCTGGTCGACCGGATCACCAGGGCGCCGACCGCCGAACTCCATGACAAGCTGTTGCGCAGTTACCTGGAGGCTTACCGGTCGGCGGTCGCCTCCGCTTCCTATCACCGCACGCTGCTCTACGCGATCGCCATGATGCTGCTCGGCTACGCGCTGTACGCGGTGTTCCGCATCGAGCGTGACCGGCGCGCCTTGCGCCTCGCCCACGCCGACCTGGCCACGCGCTACGAGGCGCAGCGGCGGGCCGAAGGCGAGTTGCGCTTGTATGGCACGGTGTTTACCCACGCCACCGAAGGCATGGTGATCACCGACGCCAGCTCCCGCATCGTCGCCGTCAATCCGGCCTTCTGCGCGATTACCGGTTACGCGCCCGAGGAAGTCATCGGCAAGACGCCGGCCTTGCTCAATTCCGGGCGCCAGGGCGAGGATTTCTACCGCAACATGTGGCAGTCGCTGATCCAGATCGGCCAATGGCAGGGCGAGATCTGGAACCGGCGCAAGGACGGCGGCATCTATCCGGAGTGGCTGTCGATCGCGGCAGTGCCCGACGAACCCGGCGAATCCGGCCATTTCATCGGCGTCTTCACCGACATTTCGGAACGCAAGCAGAGCGAGGCGCGCATCCATCACCTGGCGCACCACGACGCGCTCACCGGCCTGCCCAACCGGCTGCTGCTGGAGGACCGGATCGAACAGGGGATGCTCAAGTCCAAGCGCATGCACCGGCAGATGGGGATCATCTTCATCGACCTTGATCGCTTCAAGAACATCAACGATACCCTCGGCCACGCGGTCGGCGACGAGCTGCTGATCCAGGCGGCGCAGCGTGGACTGAACGCATTGCGCGAGACCGATACGCTGTGCCGGCAGGGCGGCGACGAATTCGTCGTCGTCCTGCCCGAGCTGGAGGGCGGTCAGGACGCGGCGCACATCTGCAGCAAGCTGCTCAGCGCCTTCTGTCAGCCCTACCTGTTGGCCGGGCACGAACTGACGGTAAGCGGCAGCGCCGGCATCGCCCTCTATCCCGAGGACGGCGAGTCCGCTTCCGAACTGCTGCGCAAGGCGGACGCGGCGATGTACCGGGCCAAGGAGGAAGGGCGCAATACCTTCTGCTTCTTCTCGCCGGAAATCAGTACCGCGACGCTCGGCGACCTGCTGCTGGAAAACGACCTGTTCGGCGCCCTCGACCGCCAGGAACTGCTGATGTACTACCAGCCCAAGGTCGATGCCGGCAGCGGCGAGGTGGTCGGCGCCGAAGCACTGATCCGCTGGCAACATCACGAACGCGGCCTGGTTTCGCCGGAACAGTTCATCCGCCTGGCCGAGGAAAACGGGCTGATCAACGCGATCGGCGAATGGGCGATCCGCAACGTCTGCGCCCAGCAGCGTGCCTGGCTCGACGCCGGCCTGCTGGTGGTGCCGGTGGCAGTCAATATTTCGGCGCTGCAGTTCGCGCAGCAGGATCTGCCCAACATGCTGGCACACGTCCTCGCCGATTACGGCCTGCCGCCGCAACTGATCGAGCTTGAACTGACCGAATCCCTGCTCATGCGCAATTCGGCGCGCGCCGCGCTGGTCCTCGACCGCTTGCGCAAGATGCACGTCCAGGTGGCGCTCGACGATTTCGGCACCGGCTATTCTTCGCTCAGCTACCTGCGCCAGTTCCCGCTGCATGCGCTGAAGATCGACCGCAGCTTCGTCAGCCAGATCGACGAGAACGGCGAGCCGGTCCGCCTCGCTTCAGCGATCATCGCCATGGCGCACGAGCTCGACCTGGTGGTGATCGCCGAAGGTGTCGAGAACGAGGTGCAGGCGAATTACCTGGCGGCGCACGGCTGCGACCATTTCCAGGGTTATTTCTACGGCCGTCCGCAGGCCGTCGAGGATTTCGGCAAGCTACTGGCCGGCCGCCGGCTTGGCAGCGTCGCCTGATCCGGCGCGGCGTCCGCTTGCCAGCGAGCCGTCCAGGCGGCGGGCGCGCAGCTGGCCGCAACCGCCATCGACTTCCTGCCCGGCCGACTGGCGGACCGTGGTGCGGATGCCGTGGGCGTGCAGGTAATGCGCCAGTTCGGTGATGCGTTCGCTCGAAGGGCGCTGGAAATCGAGGGCGGCTGTCGTGTTGTACGGGATCAGGTTGATCAGCGCGTATTTGCCGCGCAGCAAGCGGACGACGCCGTCCATTTCGGCGAGGCTGTCGTTGATCCCGGCGAGCAGCGTCCATTGGTACTGGATCGGATAACCGGTCAGGCGGGCGTAGTCCTCGGCCAGCGCCACCAGCAGTTCCGGCGCCATCTGCGGCGCGCGTGGCAGCAGGCGGGTGCGCAGGGCGGCGTCGGTGGTATGCAGCGATAGCGCCAGCGCCGGGCGTACCTTTTGTTGCGGCAGGCGTTCGAAGACGCGCGGATCGCCTACCGTCGAAAAGACCAGGTTCTTGTGCCCGAAGCCGCCGGCGGTGCCGAGCAGGTCGATCGCCTCGAGCACGTTGTCGAGGTTGTGCGCCGGCTCGCCCATGCCCATGAAGACGACGCGGCGCAAGGTCTGGCGGTGGCGGGCGAGGACCACCTGGGCCAGCATCTCGGCGCTGCTCATCTGGCGCAGCAGGCCGCTGCGGCCGGTCATGCAGAAGGTGCAGCCGACGGCGCAGCCGATCTGCGTCGAGATGCAGACGCCGTCGCGCGGCAGCAGCACGCTCTCGACGGTCTGGCCGTCGGCCAGCTCGACGAGCAGCCGGCTGCCGTCGCTGGCCGGATGTTCGGAGACGACGCGGGCGAGCCCGGCGAGTTCTTCCTCAAGTTCGGGCAGCGCCTGGCGCAGCGCCAGCGGCAGGTAGTTCTCCGCCGCCTGGCGGCGGCTGCCGGCGTCCAGCGCCAGGCCCTGCAGCCAGGCGCGTAGCAGGCGTGCCTCATGGGCCGGTTTGGCGCCCAACGCGCGCAGCCGGGCGCGGAAATCGTCCAGGTGCACTGCGCTGGCTGTCAGGCGCCGGCTTCGGCGGTCGCTTCGCCGGCGACCGGCGGCTTGCGCCGGGCGCGTTCGGCGGCGCGGGCATCCATCCAGTTCTTCCAGGCGATCAGGCAGCCGAGCAGGATGAAGGCGCCCGGCGGCAGCAGAGCGAGCAGGAAGCCGGGATAACTCTCGGGCAGGATGCGGATCGGACTCAGCGCCGGGAAGACCATGTCGATGCCGCCGAACAGCATGCCGTTACCGAGCAGCTCGCGCAGGCCGCCGAGCAGGGCGAGCACCCAGAGCAGGCCGAAACCCATGAAGATGCCGTCGATCGTCGAGTCGAGCGGCGGGTTCTTGGCGGCGAAGGCCTCGACCCGGGCGAGCACGATGCAGTTGGTGACGATCAGCGGAATGAAGATGCCCAGCACCACGTAGAGTTCGTGCAACTGCGCGTTGAACAGCAGGTCGACGACGGTGACCAGCGCGGCGACGATGAGGATGAAAACCGGGATGCGGATTTCATGCGGAATCAGGTTGCGCAGCGCGGCGATCGCCAGATTCGACATGGCCATCACCAGGATCGTCGCCAACGCCAGCATCACCCCATTGACGATGTTGGTACTGACCGCCAGCAGCGGGCAGAGGCCGAGTAGCTGGGCGAGTGCGGTGTTCTGTTTCCACAGGCCGTTGTAAGCGATTTTCGAGAACTGGTCGCGGGTCATGGTTGCTTCCCCTCCGAAAACAGCCGGTCGCGTTCGCCGTCCACCCAGCGCACGGCGCGCTGCACCGCCTTGGCGACGGCGCGCGGGCTGACCGTGGCGCCTGCATGGTAGTCGAGACGGCCGCCGTCCTTGCGCACGCGCCAGGCCTTGTCGCCAGCGCTGGCGAGCGAAAGACCGACGAACTGGTCAATCCAGGGCGCCGCCTTGTTCTTGTCCTTGCGCGGGTCGATGTAATCGCCCAGGCCCGGCGTTTCCTTGTGCTGAGTGACGCGCACCCCGGCCACCTTGCCGTCGGCGCGAACCGCGATCAGCAGGCGGATACGGCCGGCGTAGCCGTCCGGTGCCGCAGCTTCGAAAATCAGCGCGGCGGGCTGACCCGCCTTGCGCGCCCGGTACAGCGTGCTGGCTTCCTTCAGCCCGAGTTCCGGGGTCGGTGGCAAGAGCAGGCTGTCATCGAGCAGATTGTTGTCGTAATCGGCGGCCGGCAGTACCTCGTTGAGCAGCTTCATCTTCTCGGCCAGCGCCGAGGCTTCGATCGACGGCTTGGTCCACTGGTAGGCGGCGGAGAGCAGGCCGGTGAACACGATGACGAAGAGAAAGAGGATGGCGGCGGTGCGCAGCGCCATGCCGGAGGCGGTGAATTCGCGCGGCGTGCTGGTCATGGCCGCCCCTCCTTCATGCCGAAGATGCGTGGCTGGGTCAGGCGGTCGATCAGCGGTGCCGACAGATTCATCAGCAATACCGCGAAGGCGACGCCGTCGGGGTAGCCGCCGAAAACGCGGACGATGTAGGCGAGCAGCCCGGCGCCGAAGCCGAAGATCAGCTTGCCGCGCGGCGTCGTGCAACCGGAGACCGGGTCGGTGATGATGAAGAAGGCGCCGAGCATCGCACCGCCGGACAGCAGGTGGAACAGCGGGCTGGCGAAGCTCTCCGGCCGGTACAGCCAGAGGCCGCCCGAGATCAGCACCATGGCGGCGAGGAAGGCGAGCGGCGCGTGCCAGGTGATGAGCTTGCGTTGCCACAGCCAGAGGCCGCCGAGCAGGTAGGCGCCGGTCACCCATTCCCAGCCGCGGCCGGCGAAGTTGCCGTAGATGTCCTGGTTTTCCAGCAGGTGGGCGACGTTGACCTGGCCTTCGCCGAGTTTCAGTGCCGTCTTCATCGCGTCGAGCGGGGTTGCGCCGGACAGGGCGTCGACGCGCGGCGCGAGGCCAAAGATGATGTTGAGCTGGTCGAGCAGCGGCAGCTTGAGGCCGATGCTCGGCCACTGCGACATCAGTGCCGGGAAGGCGACGATGCAGACGGCGAAGGCGACCATCGCCGGATTGAACGGGTTCTGCCCGAGACCGCCGTAAAGGTGTTTGGCGACGACGATGGCGAACAGGGTGCCGGTGGCGACCAGCCACCACGGCGCCAGCGGCGGGAAGGTGAGGGCGATCAGCCAGGCGGTGACGACCGCCGAACCGTCGGACAGGAAGAGCGCCAGCGGCTTGTCGCGCAGACGGAGGATGGCGGCTTCGGCGAGCAAGGCGGTGAACGAGGCGATCGCCAGCTGGACCAGGATCGCCGGGCCGACCAGCCAGGCATAGACGGCAATGCCGGGGATCAGGGCAAGGCAGACCTGGGTCATCACCTGGCTGACGCTGGCGTCCTTGAGCAGGAAGGGGGCGGGGGCGAACATCATTCGGTCCTGGAATCGGTGCTGGCGGCAGGCGCTTCGGAGACGCCGGCAGCGGCGCGGCGGGCTTCGATGGCGGCCATTTCATGCGCCTGTTGCGGGGTCAGTTCGTCGGTATTCTTCGCCTGCACGGCTTCCCGCTGGGCTTTGGCGCGCGCCATCGCGGCGGCGATGGCGGCCTTCTTGGCCGCCGCGGCGGGGTCGTCGCCGGCCGCTGCCGGCGCTTCGGCGGCGACCGTGCCGCCAGCCGCCGCCGCGGCTTCCGCCGCCTTCTTGGCGGCCTGGGCGGCAGCCGCCTTGGCCAGCTTCTCCGCCTTGTCGGCCTTTTCGCGCTCCTCGCGGAACTGCTTGAATTCGAAGCGCTGCTTGGCTTCCTCTGAGGCCTTCTTCTCCCGCTCGCGGGCCCAGATTTCGCTCTTCGCGAAGCGGAAATACTGGACCAGCGGAATCCGCGACGGACAGACGAAGGAACAGCAGCCGCATTCGATGCAGTCGAAGATGTGGTATTGCTGGGTCTTGCCGAAATCCTTGGCGCGCGAGTGCCAGTACAGTTCGAACGGCTGCAGTTCGTGCGGGCAGGCGCGGGCGCAGGCGCCGCAGCGGATGCACGGCATTTCCGGCGCCTTCGGCGGGAACAGGCGCGCCGAATGGGCGATCAGGCAGTTGCTGGTCTTGACGATCGGTGCCGTTTCGTCGGGCACCAGAAAGCCCATCATCGGGCCGCCCATGATGATGCCGTCGGTGTCCGGGTTGGGGCTGGCCAGGCGCAGCAGTTCGTCCATCGGCGTGCCGATCAGCGCTTCGACGTTGTGCGCCTGGCGGACATTGCCGGTCAGTGTGACGACGCGCGAGATCAGCGGTTCGCCGTGGCCGATGGCGCGCCAGGCGGCGTAGGCAGTACCGACGTTGAAAACCTGGACGCCCATGTCGGCGGTCGAGCGCATGGCGCCGGGGACTTCCTTGCCGGTCAGCACGCGGATCAACTGCTTGGCGCCACCGGCCGGATAGAGCGCCGGCACCGGCACGACGGTGAAGGGTTCGGCGAGCGCCGTCACCGCCGCGCACAGCGCGGCGATCGCTTCCGGCTTGTTGTCCTCGACGCCGATGATCACCTTTTGCGGCTTGAGCATGTCGCGGAAGATCGCGGTGCCACGGACGATTTCCTCGGCACGCTCGCGCATCAGGCGGTCGTCGCAGGTGATGTAGGGTTCGCATTCGGCGGCGTTGATGATCAGTTCCGCCATCGCCACCTTGGGGTTGGCGGTCAGCTTGCCGTGCGTCGGGAAACCGGCGCCGCCGAGGCCGACGATGCCGTAACGCTGCAGGTAGCTGCAGATGTCGGCCGGCGTCATCGCCGCGTAGTCGGCCGGGCCGTGCGCGATCCATTCGTCGCGTCCATCCGGTTCGATGACCACGCACTGCGAACTCAGCCCGGAAGGATGCGGGCGCGTGTGCATGGCGATTTCGACGACCGTTCCCGAGGTCGGGGCATGGATGGCGGCCGACAGCCAGCCGTCGGCCTCGCCGATCAACTGGCCCTTGAGCACGCGATCGCCGACCGCGACCACCGGTCGCGGCGTGCCGCCGATGCTCTGATGCAGCGGCACGATCAGCCGCGACGGCAACGGCGCGGTGACGATGGGCGCCTGATTGGAGAGGTCCTTGTGGCTGGCCGGCTTGACGCCGCCATGGAACTTGAACAACTGGCTCAGCATCAGGCGGCCTCCTTCTCGGGCGAGGCGACGGGGCTGGCAGGATGGATGCTTACCACCGGGTATTTCCATTTCCAGTTATCCAGCGTTTCCGGCACCACTTCCATGTGGATGCATTCGACCGGGCAGGGCGGCAGGCAGAGTTCGCAGCCGGTGCACTGCTGAGTGAGGATGGTGTGCAGTTGCTTGGCGGCGCCGACGATGGCGTCGACCGGGCAGGCCTGGATGCACAGCGTGCAGCCGATGCAGGTGTTCTCGTCGATGCGGGCGACCTGCTTCGGCTTCTCCTCGGCCTCCAGCGCCTTGACTTCGCGGCCGAGCAGGTCGGCCAGGCGCTGCACGCCTTCCATGCCGCCTGGCGGGCACAGGTTGATGTCGGCCTCGCCCTTGGCGATCGCTTCGGCGTAGGGCTTGCAGCCGGGGTAGCCGCACTGGCCGCACTGCGTCTGTGGCAGGATGGCGTCGATCTTTTCGACCAGCGGGTCGCCCTCGACCTTGAACTTGATCGACGAGAAACCGAGCGCGGCGCCGAGCACGAGCGCGCCCAGGGCCATGATTGCAATGGCGAGCAGGATGTCCATTATTGATACTTGTCCAGTCCGGCGAAGCCCATGAAGGCCAGCGCCATCAGGCCGGCGGTGACGAGGGCGATGGCGGTGCCGCGGAAGTGGGTCGGCACGTCGGCGCCTTCGATGCGTTCGCGGATGCCGGCGAAGAGGATCAGCACGCCGGAAAAGCCGACCGCGCTACCGGCGCCGTAGAGCAGCGATTCGACGAAGTCGTAGCCGTTGGCGACGTTGAGTAGCGGCACGCCGAGCACCGCGCAGTTGGTCGTGATCAGCGGCAGGTAGATGCCCAAGGTCTGCTGCAGCGTCGGCGAGGTCTTGGCGATGACCATTTCGGTGAGCTGGACGATGGCGGCGATGGTGACGATGAAGGACAGGGTGCGCAGATATTCCAGCCCGAAAGGCATGAGCAGGAAGTGGTCGATGATGTAGCTGGAACCGGTCGCCAGGGTCAGCACGAAGGTGGTCGCGGCGCCCATCCCGTAAGCCGTCTCCAGTTTCTTGGAAACGCCCATGAAGGGGCACAGGCCAAGGATCTTGACGAGCACGACGTTGTTGACCAGCACCGCGCCGACGAGAAGGAAAATGTAGTGGCTCATGAAAGGGGGAAGGAGCGAAGGCGGCTATTATCGGAGTTTGCCGCAGCGCGAACAACCGCGCGCCGGGCAGGGAAATTTATGCGGTGATGGGTTTTTTCTCGGCCAGTGCGCGGGCGACGGCTTGGCCCATTTCGGCCACCAGTTCCGGTCCACGATAGATGAAACCGCTGTACACCTGGACCAGGCTCGCTCCGGCACGGATTTTCGCGGCGGCATCCTCCCCCTTGAGAATGCCACCGACGCCGATGATCGGCACTTCGCCGGCCAGCGCCGTCGCGAGCTTGTGTTGTACGTCGGTCGATTTGCGGAATACCGGCGCCCCGGACAGGCCGCCGCCTTCGTTGCCGTTGGGCAGGTGATCGACGCCCTCGCGGGAGAGCGTGGTATTGGTCGCGATGACGCCGTCGAAACGGTGCCGGCGCAGTGCGTCGGCGATCGTCGCGATCTGCGCGTCGTCGAGGTCGGGCGCGATCTTCAGCGCCATCGGCACATAGCGGCCGTGTTGCTGAGCGAGCGCCTGCTGGCGTGCTTTCAGTTGCGACAGCAGATCGTCGAGTGCCTCGTCCTTCTGCAGTTCGCGCAGGTTGCGGGTGTTCGGCGACGAGATGTTGACGGCGACATAGCTGGCATCGCCATAGACCTTGTCGAGGCAGATCAGGTAATCGTCGGCCGCCTTCTCGATCGGCGTCGTAGCGTTCTTGCCGATGTTGATGCCGAGGATGCCGCCATTTTTCGGAAACTTGGCAAGGCGGACGTTGTCGAGCAGCGCGTCTACGCCGGCGTTGTTGAAGCCCATCCGGTTGACGATGGCCTGCGCCTGCGGAATGCGGAACAGCCGCGGTTTCGGGTTGCCGTCCTGGGGGCGCGGGGTGATCGTGCCGATCTCGATGAAGCCGAAGCCGAGCCCGGCCAGCGCGTCGATATGGGCGCCGTTCTTGTCCAGCCCGGCGGCGAGGCCGACCGGATTCGGGAAGTGCAGGCCCATCACCTCGACCGGGCAGGCCGGCGCCGGTTTCGCCAGCAGGCCGAGCATGCCCGCCGACTCCAGGAAGGACATGCCGGCGAGGCCGATGCCGTGCGCCGTTTCGGCGTCGAGCGCGAAAAAGAACTTGCGGATGAGCGGATAGAGCATGGTGGCCGGCATTTTAACGCATCTGGCGTAAATCGCAGCCGTTCGCCTCTATCTTTCGTGATATGCCTCAGCCGCTCCAGGCGCGCAGTGCGTGCAGTACCGCCATGCCGACGATGAAGGGCAACCAGGGGTTGCGCCAGCGCAGCGCGCTTGCTGCCGCAGCGAGGCCGGCGGCGAGCTTGGCGTTGAGCGGTGCGAGCTGGCCGCCGACGACCAGCAGGTCGGGGGCGACGATCGCCGCCAGCGCCGCCGCCGGCGCGTAGCGCAGGGCGCGCTGGACGGTGCCGGGCAGGCTGACGCGGTTGCCGAGGACGATGAAGCTTGCCCGCGGCAGCGTCGTCGCCAGGCCGATGACGATGAAGATCAGCCACAGGTCGGCATCGTTCATCGGCGCTGGCTCCGGTGTTCCAGGTTTTCCGCCAGGAAGCCGGCGGCGATGCCGAGGACGATGGCGACGACGGCACCCAATTTCAGCGGCATGCCGCGCAAGAGTGTCGCCGCGCCGCCGCCGACGAGCGCCGCGACCAGCATCGGCCGGACGCGCGACATCGGCACCAGCAGCACGATCAGGGCGATGGTCGCCATGAACTCCAGCGACCAGCTCTTCGGCACCACCGCTGCGGCATGGACGCCGAGCAGCGTGAATGCCTGCCACAGCAGCCACGACCACAGCGACGGCGCCAGGTAGTAGCCGAGCCGCCAGCGCGCGTCGTCGGCCTTCTGCAGGCCGTCGGCGCAGGCGGCGAAGACGCCGTCGGTGAGCAGGTGGCCGGACAGCCAGCGGGCCGCCGGTCCGACGCCGCGGAAGGCGGGGGCGAGGGCGGCGCTGAAGATGACGAAACGCAGGTTGAGGGCCAGCGCGGTGAAGAAGATCAGCCAGAGCGGTGCGCCGGCGACGATCAGCGGCAGCGTGCCGAGCTGGGCGGTGCCGGCGAAGACGATCAGGTTCATGCCCATCGCCTCGACCGGCGAGAAGCCGGCGCTGCGCATCGCCATGCCCATGACCAGCGCCCACGGCACGAGGCCGACCGAGAACGGCAGGAAAACGGCGAAACCGGCGCGGGCGCCAGCGAGGAAGGGAGAAGTTGCGGTTGCGGACATGCGAGCGAAGATACAACAGCCGGCAAACAATTTGTAACAGCGGGGCGCTGCCCGCCCCGGCTAAACTGTCGGCCATGCGTGCCCTGACCAGAATTTTCCCGGTTTTACTCGTTTTGACCGCCCAGGCGGCGGCAGCGGTCGACCTGGCCGATCCGCTGGCCACCGACGCCTTGCTGCCCCTGCGTCAGGCGTCGGCGCTGGCCGCCCGCGTCGGCGCCGTGCCCTGCGCCGACAGCTTGCCGGAGGCGCCGCTGACAGCGCAGGACGCCGTCGATCTCGCGCTCTGCCGTCACCCACAGACGCGCGAACTGTGGGCCAACGCGCGGGCGCAGGCGGCGCAGGTCGGGGTCGCCCGGGCGGCCTGGCTGCCGACGCTCGACGCCCGCGCTTCGACCGCGCGCAACTTCAACGAAGACAGCCGCTTCACGTCGAGCAGCGCGGCGCTCGATTTCTCCTGGCTGCTGTTCGACGCCGGCCGGCGCAGCGCCGCCGAGGAAAACGCCAGCCAATTGCTGGAAGTCGCGCTGGCGACCCGCGATGCCAGCGTGCAGGCGCTCTTCCTCGCCGCCCTACAGGGCTATTACGGCGCCCAGGCGGCGCAGGCGGCGGTGCAGGCGACCATGGACAGCGAAACCGCCGCCCGCGCCAGCCTGGAAGCCGCCGAACTGCGCTACAAGGTCGGCGTCGCCACACCGGCCGATCGCCTGCAGGCGCAGACCGCGCTGTCGCAGGCGCGGCTGGCCCGGCAGCGGGCGGCTGGCGAAGCACGCAAGGCGCTGGGCGGGCTGGCCAACGCGCTGGGCTTCCCGGCGCAGACGCCGCTGCAACTGGCGCCGCCGGCCGAAATCGGCGAAACCGCCGCCTTCCGTGACGAAGTCGAGGCACTGATCGCTCGTGCCGTCGACCGTCGCCCCGACCTCAAGGCGGCTGAGGCGCAGGTGCGCGCCGCCGCCGCCGCGGTCGACGCCGCCCGCGCCCAGGGGCGGCCGACGCTCGGCCTGTCGGCCGGGCCGGACTGGCAGCGGCTGGCGGGGACGACGACGCACGGCGGCAGCATCGGCCTGACCCTGAACGTGCCGCTGTTCTCCGGTTTCGACACCACCTACCGCGTGCGCGCCGCCGAGGCACAGCAGGAAGCACGTGCCGCACAGCGCGACCGCCTGCGCAACCAGGTCTCGCTCGACGTCTGGCAGGCCTACCAGAATCTGGCGACGGCGACCGAGACGCTGCAGACGACGCGCGACCTGCTGGCCAGCGCCGAACAGGCCGACCGCGTCGCGCGCGGCCGCTACCGCGCCGGCGTCGGCAACCTGCTCGACCTGCTCAACGCCCAGAGCGCGCTGGCCGACGCCCGGGTTCAGCGCATCCGTGCCGAACTCGACTGGAACATTTACCGCGCCACCCTGGCCCAGGCCATGGGGGCGCTCGATGAAACGCTGCTGCGGGCGGCGGAGGAAAAACGATGAACAGGAAGACAGGCCGGCTGTTGTTCGGCGCGCTGCTGATCGCCGTGCTCGGCGGCGGTGCTTACTGGTATTTCGCCGGCGGCGCCGGCCAGACGCCGGAGCAGCGTTACCGGACGGCGGAGATCGGTCGCGGCGACGTCACCCAGACGGTGTCGGCGAACGGCACGCTGAACCCGGTGGTGCTGATCAGCGTCGGTACCCAGGTTTCGGGAACGGTGAAGAAGCTCTACGTCGATTTCAACGACAAGGTCACCGCCGGCCAACCGCTGCTCGAACTCGACGACGCGCTGGTCTCGGCGAGCGAGCGGCAGAGCGCGGCCAGCGTCAGCAGCGCGCAGGCGACATTGGAACTGGCGACGGCCAACGAGGCGCGGATGAAGGCGCTGCTCGCCGAAGAATACGTCTCGAAGCAGGAATACGACCAGGCGGCGCAGGCGCTCAAGGCGGCGCGCGCGCAACTGGCGCTGAGCCAGGCGCAGAACGCCCGCGACCGGGCCAACCTGGGGTTCACGACGATCCGCTCGCCGGTCGACGGCGTCGTCATCGACCGCGTCGTCGACCTCGGCCAGACGGTGGCGGCCAGCTTCCAGACGCCGACGCTGATCAAGATCGCCAAGGACCTGTCGGAGATGCGCATCGATACCAGCTTCGCCGAAGCCGACATCGGCGCCATCCGCGAGGGGCAGAAGGCGCGCTTCACGGTCGATGCTTTCCCCGACCGCAAGTTCGAGGGCGTCGTCCAGCAGATCCGCCTCAACCCGACGACGCAGCAGAACGTCGTCACCTACAACGTGCGCATCTCGGTCGCCAACCCCGACCAGATCCTGCTGCCGGGGATGACCGCCTACGTGACGATCGGCGTCCAGCAGCGCCGGGATGTCCTGCTGCTGCCCAACGCGGCACTGCGCTTCAAGCCGGCGGAGGTCGCTGCCACCAAGGCGGAAGGCGGCCGGGCACCGGCCGGCATGGCGCCGGGCATGGGCGCCGGGGCCGACGGCGGCGGTGCCAAGTCCGGCAACGCCAAGGGCCGCAAGCGCGACGGCCAGCAGGCGACGGTCTACGTGCTGGCCGACGGCAAGCTGCAGCCGGTGGCGGTCCAGCTCGGCATCACCGACAGCCGCAACACCGAGGTGCTGGGCGGCGAACTCGCCGAAGGGGCGCAGGTCGTCGTCGGCGAGAACGGGGGCGGCGGCAAGTCGCCGTCGTCGGTCGGCATGCGGATGTTCTGATGGCCGGCGACGTCATCCGGGTGCTCGGCCTGGGCAAGTCCTACCCGACCGCCGCCGGCGAGTTTCCGGCGCTGCGCGGCGTCGACCTGGCGATTGCAGCGGGCGAGTACATCGCGATCATGGGACCGTCCGGTTCCGGCAAATCGACCTTCATGAACCTGCTCGGCTGCCTCGACACGCCGAGCGTCGGCGAGTATTTCCTGGCCGGCGAGAACGTCGCGACGCTGGACAAGGACGCGCTCGCCGTCCTGCGCAATCGGACGCTCGGTTTCGTCTTCCAGGGCTTCAACCTGCTGCCGCGCATGAGCCTGCAGGACAACGTCGCGCTGCCGCTGGTCTATGCCGGCGTCGACAAGGCAACGCGGCGAGCGCGGGCGCGCGCCCTGCTCGAACGGGTCGGTCTCGGCCAGTACGCCGAGTCGCTGCCCAACCGGATTTCCGGCGGTCAGCAGCAGCGGGTGGCGATCGCCCGAGCGCTGGTCAACGCGCCGCGCCTGATCCTCGCCGACGAGCCGACCGGCAACCTCGACAGCCACACCAGCGAGGAAATCATGCGCCTGTTCGGCGAACTCAACGGCGACGGCATCACCATCGTCCTGGTCACCCACGAACCCGACATCGCGGCGCACGCCAAGCGCCAGGTGCGCTTCCTCGACGGCCGCATCGTCAGCGACCACCTCACCGGAGCCGGCGCATGATCCATCCGATGCTCGGCGAAGCCTGGCTGGCGATGGGCGCCAACCGCCTGCGCACGGCGCTGACCATGCTCGGCATGGTGATCGGCGTCGGCGCCGTGGTGATCATGCTGGCCATCGGCCAGGGCGCGCAGTACGCGGTGCAGCAGACGATCAGCACGATGGGCGCCAACCTGTTCATCGTCCTTTCCGGCTCCTTCACCACCTCCGGCGTGCGCAGCGGCAGCGGCGGCGGGCCGACGCTGAGCGTCGCCGACGCCGAGGCGATCGCCGAACTCGACGGCGTCGTCAACGTCGCGCCGACCCACCAGGGAACGCGGCAACTGGTCTATGGCGCGCAGAACTGGAGCAGCCAGGTGATCGGCACCACGCCCGCCTACCTCGACGCGCGCGCCTGGAGCGTCGTCAATGGCGGCGCCTTCGGCGATTCCGACGTGCGCTCGGCGACGCGGGTGGCGCTGATCGGCAAGACCGTCGCCGAAAACCTGTTCGGCGACGAGGACCCGGTCGGCAAGACGCTGCGCATCCAGCAGAGCCCCTTCGTCGTCGTCGGCGTGCTCGGCGCCAAGGGGCAGAACCTCGACGGCCGCGACCAGGACGACAGCGTGATCATTCCGCTCAGCACCGCCCAGCGCAAGGTCTTCGGCACGCCCTTCCTGGGCTCGGTGCGGATGATCATGGTGCAGGCCGACTCGGCCGACAACATGGAACGGGTGATGGACGCGACGACCGCGCTGCTGCGCCAGCGCCACCGCCTGCGCGACGACATGCCCGACGACTTCTTCATGCGCAACCTGTCGGCGGCGGCCGAGTCGGAAGCGGCGACGACACGGACGATGTCGGTCCTGCTCGGGGCGATCGCCTCGATCTCGTTGCTCGTCGGCGGCATCGGCATCATGAACATCATGCTCGTCTCGGTGACCGAGCGGACGCGCGAGATAGGCATCCGGATGGCGATCGGCGCCCGGCGCAAGGACATTCTCAGCCAGTTCCTGCTCGAATCGGTGATGATTTCCTTCGCCGGCTGCCTGCTCGGCCTGCTGCTCGGCGTCGGCATCGCGCTGGCGATCAACGCCTTGACCGGCATGGTCGTCGTCATTTCCGGCAGCGCCGCCCTGCTCGCCTTCGCGGTGGCGGCCGGGGTCGGCATCTTCTTCGGCTGGTATCCGGCACGCAAGGCGGCCCGACTCGATCCGATCGAAGCCTTGCGCTACCAGTAATTCAGCGTACGCGCGGCCGGTTGGCGAGTTCGTCCGGGTTGTCGTCGCCGGCCGGGAAGTGTTGCGCGAGCAGCGTCGTCGCCCGGTCGACGGCGAGGTGCAGGCCGTTGGCGTAGCGGCCGGCGGCGAACTCGGTTGCCACAGCGCGGCAGATGGCATCCCATTCGGCCTGCGCGACGCAGGCGGCGATGCCGCGGTCGGCGAGGATTTCCAGTTGGCGGTCGAGCAATTGGACGTAGATCAGGATGCCGGTCGCCTCGCGGGTTCGAGCGACGCCGTACTGCTGGAACAGTTCTGCGGCGCGCTGCCGGCTGTCGAGGTCGCGGCGCAGCGCCGACCAGGGCAGGGTGCTGTCGACAGCGACACAGATTTCGCCGCGATGCTGCCGTTCGGAAGCGGCGATGCTCGCCGTCAGGGCGTCGAGTTCGGCCGGGCCGACGGCGCGCCGCAGTAGCCAGGACGGTGCGCTCAGATGGCGCAGGGCATGCCAGAGTCGCATTTCACCACCTCCCCGAGGCGCCGCCGCCACCGAAACTGCCGCCACCGCCCGAGAATCCGCCACCGCCGGAAAAACCGCTACCGCCGCCGCGCCAGTTGCCGCCGCGCCCGACGCGCAGGAAAGAGGCAAGGAAGGTGACGACGATGGCGATCAGGCCGGCGCCGAGCGAACCGAAGCTCATCCAGGCCAGCCAGCCGGCGAGCAGCGAAACCGCCAGCGAACCGAGCAGACCGAAGATGGCGCGGGCGATGCTGGCCAGGAAGATGGCGACGAAGAGCAGGGTGTCGCTGTCGAAACTGCTGCCCTTGTCGCCTGGTTTGGCGGCTGGCGGTGGCAGCGCTTCGCCGCCGATCAGGCGGCCCAGCGTATCGACCGCGGCGTTGAGGCCGCCGGCGAAATCGCCCTGGCGGAAACGCGGCGCCATCTGTTCGTCGATGATGCGGCGGGCGATGGCATCGGGAATTGCCCCTTCCAGCCCGTAACCGACCTCGATGCGCATCGCCCGGTCGTCGCGGGCGACGATGACGATGACGCCGTCGTTAACGCCGCGGCGGCCGATCTTCCAGGCTTCGGCGAGGCGGATTCCGTATTGTTCGATGCTTTCCGGTTGCGTCGTCGGCACAATCAGGACGACGAGCTGGGCGCCCTTTTCGGTTTCCAGGCGGGCCAGGCGTTCGTTCAACGCGCTGCGCTCGACGGCGCTCAGCGTTGCCGTCGTGTCGACGACGCGTCCGCTCAGCGCCGGCAGCGCGAGCGGCCCGGCGCTCCAGCCGGCGAGCGGCAGCAGCGCGAACAGCTAGGCGAGGAGCCAGCGGCGCAGCGACAATTTACTTGTTGTCGAACTTGACGGCCGGCGCGTCGGCAATCGCCTTTTCGTTATCGACGCTGAAGTTGGCCTTCGGCTTCCAGCCCATGGCCATCGCCGTCAGGTTGTTCGGGAAGGTGCGTACCGAGACGTTGTAGACGCGCACCGCGTCGATGTAGCGGTTGCGGGCGACAGTGACGCGGTTCTCGGTGCCTTCGAGCTGCGCCTGCAGGTCGCGGAAATTGGCGTCGGCCTTGAGTTGCGGATAGTTTTCGGCGACCACCAGCAGGCGGGCCAGGGCGCTGCTCATCTCGGCCTGGACCTGCTGGAACTTGGCAAAGGCGGCTTCGTCGTTGATCAGCTCCGGCGTCGCCTTGATTCCGCCGACGGCGGCGCGTGCCTCGGTGACGCGGATCAGCACTTCCTTCTCGTGGGCGGCGTAGCCCTGGACGGTGGCGACCAGGTTGGGCACCAGGTCGGCGCGCCGCTTGTACTGGTTGAGGACTTCCGATCAGGCGGCATTGACGCCTTCGTCGTTGATCTGGATCTGGTTGTAGCCGCAGCCGGAGAGCAGGGCAGTGATGAGGGCGAGCAGGGCAAGGATGCGCAGGCGCATGGGGGAACTCCTGGGGGCTTCAGTGAAAGGTTGGGGCGGTGTTCATGCGTCGCCGACCTGGGCGGTGGCCCAGCTCAGCGCCTCGCGGTAGCAGGCGACCAGCCGGGCCGCTGGGATCTGCAGGGCGCCGGCGAGGATCACCGCCTGGTCGAGCTGGCAGCGTTCGAGCATGATCGCCAGTTGCAGCGGCGGCGCGTGCGGCCCTTCGTTGCGCAGCAGCGCGGCGGCGACCGCTTCCGGCAACTGGATGCGGGCGAGGATTTCGCTCAGCGGCCGTTCGAGCAGGCAGTCGATCAGCGACAGCAGGCCGACCAGGAAGGCTTCGTCGGCGGCCTGTCCGCTGTCGCGGGCGAGGCCGGCAAGCAGCGCAGCGCGGCCCATGGCCAGCATGAGCAGGGTGCCGTCGCGGCCGTTGTCGCCGTCCATCCGGAACATCGCCAGCGACAGCCAGCGGTACAGCGCGTCGCGGCCGAGCAGGGTGATCGCCTCCTCGATCCCGGCCACCTGACGCGGCAGGCCGTAGAGCGGCGAGTTGGCCATCTCCAGCAGCTTGACGACCACCGCCGGGTCGCGCATGGCGGTGGCGGCGATTGCCTTCAGCGGCGCGTCGGCGCGGATCTGGTTGAGCATGTCGATGACCACCAGGCGGCTTTCGCTGATCCGCTCGGCGCTCGCCGCCTGATCCCGGCTGGCGGCGAAACCGCCGCTGCAATAGGTGATGCCGAGGCGCTGGCAGAGCCGGAATTCGTCCCAGGATTCGATGCCGTCGGCGAGCAACCCGACCCCGGGGCGCCGTCGGGCGAGCGCCTGCAGCCGCTGTTCGAGCGCGGCCAGCGGCACTTCGTGGAATTCGAGCAGGAACAGGTCGACCGGCAGTTCGGCTTGGGCGTCCACCTGCCAGGGCAGGTAGGCGGCGACCCGGCCGCCGGCGACGTGGATGGCATCGATCAGGGCGCGCGGGTCGGCGCAGGCGGCAAGGTCGGTGATCAGCAGGTGGCTGTGCGCGGCGAGCAGCGGCCTGAAGTCGGCGTCGGCCCATTGGGCAGCGCTCAGGGGGATCAGCAGCGGGCGCTGTGCGGCGGCCGGGCGGACGTTTTCGTGTGCCAGGCCGGCGCTCAACTGAGCGCCGCTGATCGCCGCATCGCCGTCGAGGGCGCGCGGCAGCAGCCGGTAGCCGGCGATCCGGCGGTCGGCGCCGATCAGTTCCTGCCAGGCGAAAAGGAGGCGCGGCGCCGCCGCTGCCGGGGGCGTTGCGTCGACCTTGGGGGCGCTGGCTTTGGCCGGCGGCGGGCTGCTCAGACGAGCGAAGAGTTTCTTGAACAAGGGGATGGACAAGGTGGGTTGATCTGCCTGGCATCATAGGCCAGAGCGCGGCTTTCGGGAATGCCGGCAGCCTTGCCCTTACGCCGGCAGGCGCACCCAGTTGCCGTCGCGGTAGCCCTCGATCGGTTGGAAGCGCGTCTTGTAGGCCATCTTTCGGCTTTCCGCGATCCAGTAGCCGAGATACAGGTAGGGCAGGCCGAGTGCCTGGGTCTGCCGGGCCTGCCAGAGGATGTTGAAGGTGCCGTAGCTGGCGCCGGGGACATCGGGGTCGAAGAAGGTGTAGACCGACGACAGGCCGTCGTCGAGGACGTCGATGACGCTGACCATGTGGACCTTGCCGTTGTCCGAGAATTCGATCAGGCGGCTGTCGACGTGGCTTTGCAGCAGGAACTGGGCGTACTGTTCGCGGCTGTCCTCGTCCATGCCGCCGCCCGGGTGACGGCTGTTCTGGTAGCGGCAGTAGAGGTCGAAATGCTCGGGTACGAAGCGCAGCGGCAGTTCGCGCACTTGCAGTCCGGCGTGCTGTTTCCAGGCGCGGCGCTGGCTGCGCGTCGGGCACAGTTCGGCGACCGGCAGGCGGACCGGCACGCAGGCGCGGCAGCAGTCGCAGTGCGGCCGGTAGGTGAACAGGCCGCTGCGCCGGAAACCGGTGCGGATCAGCACGCCGTAGATCTGGCTGTCGATCAGGTGGGCCGGCGTCGCCACCTGCGAGCGCGCCTCGCGATCTGGCAGGTAGCTGCAGGGATAGCGCGAAGTGGCGTAGAACTGGAGCAGCGAGAAGGGCAGGTCGGCGTCGTCGGGCTGGGACATGGCGGTCATCCAACGCTTGCCAGGTTGGCCGCCGTCCAGCGGCTGCCGACCTCTCCGCCAACCAGGTCGGCGAGACGGGACAGGAAGTCGGCGCGCGGGATTTCGCGGGCTCCCAGCGAAGCGAGATGGGGCGTGTACATCTGGCAGTCGATCATACCGAAGTCATGAGCGCGGAGGTGGCGGATCAGGTGGGCAAAGGCAAATTTCGAGGCGTTGTCACGGCGGGAAAACATCGACTCGCCGTAGAACATGCGGCCGATGGCCAGGCCGTAGAGTCCGCCGACCAGCTTGCCGTCTTCCCAGGCTTCGACCGAATGCGCCCAGCCGAGTTCATGCAGGCGGACGTAGGCGGCCATCATGTCGGCGGTGATCCAGGTGCCGTCCTGGCCGGGGCGCGGGGTGGCGGCGCAGCCGGCGATGACGCCGCGGAAATCGCCATCGAAACTGACCCGCAGCGGCCCGCTGCGCAGCAGCCGGCGCAGCGAGCGCGACAGGCGGAATTCTTCGGGGAACATCACCATGCGCGGGTCGGGGCTGTACCACAGCGGGTGACCCTCGACCGTGCCCCAGGGAAAGATGCCGCGCCGATAGGCGTCGAGCAGCCGTGTCGGCGAGAGTCCGCCGCCAACGGCGAGCAGCCCGCCCATCTCGGCACTGGCCGTGGCGACCGACGGAAAAGGCGTGTGCGGGCCGATGTAGGGGACCATCCGGGTCAGGCCGGCGCCGCCGCCTGCTGTTCGAGGCGGCGTTCGCAGGCGGGATCGTCGCCGCAGGCTTCGTGTTTCTTGAAGGCGATGACGTGGTCGGCGTCGAGGCGGATGCCGATCTGTTCGCCGAGCGCGTGATTGTGGTGCGAAGGAACCAGCGACAGCACCTCGCTGCCGCTGGCGAGGCGCAGGGTGTACAGGATTTCGGCGCCGCGGAAAGCCTTGTGCAGGACTTCGGCGCGGACCGGACTGGCATCGTCGTGGACCACGTCGTCGGGGCGCAGCAGGACGTCGACCCGGCAACCGTCCTCGCAGTGGGCGCAGCTTTCGTGGCACTCGACCGGGGTGTCGGAGCGCAGCGTGCCCAGTTCCATGCGCACGCTGTTGCCGTCGCCGACGACGCCGGGCAGCAGCACGCCCTGGCCGATGAAGTCGGCGACGAAGCGGTTGGCCGGGCGGTGGTAGAGGTTGTACGGCGTATCCCATTGCTGGATGCGGCCGTTGTACATGACGCCGATCTCGTCGGCAATGGCGAAGGCTTCGTTCTGGTCGTGGGTGACCATGATCGCGGTCGAACCTTCGCGCTTGAGGATTTCCCGGACTTCGAACGAGAGGCGTTCGCGCAGGCCGACGTCGAGGTTCGAGAAGGGTTCATCGAGCAGGATCAGTTCCGGTCGCGGCGCCAGCGCCCGGGCCAGGGCGACGCGTTGCTGCTGGCCACCGGAGAGTTCGTGTGGGTATTTGTCGCCAAGCCCGGCCAGGCCGACGGTGGCCAGCATCTGGCGCACGCGCAGGCTGGCCGCTTCGTCACGGCGCCGATCAAGGCCGAAGGCGATGTTTTCACCGATGCTGAGGTGAGGGAAAAGCGCGTAATCCTGAAAGACCATGCCGATCCGGCGTTTTTCCGGGGCGACGTGCAGTCCCGGACGGCTGACGACCTGATCGTGGATGCGGATTTCGCCGCCGACGATTTCTTCGAAGCCGGCGATGCAGCGCAGCAAGGTCGTCTTGCCGCAGCCCGAGGGGCCGAGCAGACAGGCGATGCTGCCGGTTTCGAGACGGAAACCGACACCGTCGACCACCAGGTGTGTGCCGTAGCGCTGAAGAATGTGGGTTAATTCGAGCTGTGCCATGGTGCTCGATTATAATTCGCATTCATGAACTCGCGCTCAAGCTTCCTCTTCCCGCGGTTGTCGCCGCTCCTCATCGTCGGTCTCGTCGTCGCAGCGCTTGCCGCCATGCCGGTAAGCAGCGTCGGCCTCAACCTGTTCGTCGGCGGGACCAGCGCAACCTGGGCCCATCTGGCGCAGACGGTGCTGAGCGAGTACATCGCCAATTCGTTGTGGCTGTGCCTGGGCGTCGGGGGCGGTGTGGCTCTGGTCGGGGTGGCGACCGCCTGGCTGACGGCGATGCACGATTTTCCCGGGCGGCGCGTCTTCGAATGGGCGATGGTTTTGCCGCTGGCTGTCCCGGCTTACGTGATGGCGTATGTTTATACCGATTTCCTGCAGTTCGTCGGTCCGCTGCAGACCGCTCTGCGCGAGACTTTCGGCTGGGAACACGGCGATTACTGGTTCCCCGACATTCGTACCTTACCCGGCGCGGTGCTGATGTTCGTCAGCGTTCTCTATCCTTACGTCTATCTGCTGGCGCGCAGCGCCTTCCTCGAGCGGGCGAGCGGCATGCTCGAGGCGGCGCGGACCTTGGGCATGGGGCCGTGGCGCGCGTTCTTTTCGGTGTCTCTACCGCTCGCCCGTCCGGCGGTTGTCGCTGGCATCGCGCTGGCCCTGATGGAAACATTGGCCGACTATGGAACGGTGGCCTATTTCGCGGTGAATACCTTCACGACCGGCATCTACCGTGCCTGGTTCTCGCTCGGCGACCGCGTTGCGGCGGCCCAGCTGGCGGCCATGCTGCTCGGTTTCGTGCTGCTGCTGCTGATGGTCGAGCGGGTGTCGCGCGGGCGTGCCCGCTATCACGATACAACTGGGCGCAATCGTCCGCTGGCCGGTATGCGTCTGACCGGGATCCGGGCTTGGCTGGCTTCCCTCTTGTGTCTGCTGCCGTTGCTGCTCGGCTTCCTGCTGCCTGCCGGCTTGCTGTTGAAAATGGCCCTGACCGAAGGCGATGCCCAGTTTGGCGAACGTTTCCTGGTCCTCTCGCGCAACAGTTTTGTGCTGGCGGGGACGACCGCGCTGCTCGGTGTCCTGCTGGCGCTGTTGTTGGCGTACGGGGCGCGGCTGGCGAAGGGAGGGCTGGCGGCCGGGCTGAATCGCTTGGTCGGCCTCGGTTATGCGGTGCCGGGGGCGGTGATTGCGGTTGGCGTGCTGATTCCGGTGACGCGGCTCGATCAATGGCTGGCCGGCCAGTGGGAAAGCTGGTTCGGCAACAACCCGGGTCTGCTGCTGACCGGCGGCATCGCCGCCCTGGTCTACGCCTATCTTGTGCGTTTCCTGGCGGTGGCGCTGCATACCGTGGAGTCCGGGCTGGGCAAGATCACTTCCAGCATGGACGACGCCGCCCGCAGTCTCGGGCTCGGTCAGGGAGCAAGCCTGCGCCGGGTGCATGCGCCGCTGTTGCGCGGCAGTCTGCTGACCGCCGGCTTGCTGGTTTTCGTCGATGTGATGAAGGAATTGCCGGCAACGCTGGTGATGCGCCCGTTCAATTTCGATACGCTGGCGACGCAGGCCTATACCCTGGCTTCCGACGAGCGGCTGGCGGAAGCGTCTACCGCGTCGCTGGCCATCGTCGCCGTCGGCATCCTGCCGCTGATCCTGCTCTCGCGCCAGATTGCGGCAAGCCGTCGTCGCTGAGACTTACTTTGGCTTGTCGTCGATCGAGGTAGGCGGCGTCGGGTCGATCTTTTCCCAGGCGCCGCCCGAGCGCTCGAAGTCCAAGGCCAGAACGTTGGTGTCCACGCCATAGACCCCCTTCAGATCGACCTGTTCGATAGCGTCCTTGGGTTGCGAGGTAATGAACCTGACCATGCTGTCGTGCCGTGTTTCCGGCGGCGTTGCCGGTTTGCTTGGCGCTTGGTCGAATTCGAGCATGGGCATGTCCAGAACCGGTTTGTCTCCGGAGGAGAGTTCCTTGGCGCGTTCGAAGATGGACGGCGGGATATCCAGGTCGAAAGGAATCTGGGCGTTGTTGGCGAGCAGCAGGGCGGCGATTTCCGTATGTCCTGCCCGCATCGCCAGACGCAAGGGAGCACCGGTACCGTCCGCGGTGGGTGCATCGAGATCGGCGCCGCGGCGTATCAGTTCGCGAACGATCGGCACATTGCCGATGAAACAGGCGGTACGCAACGGCAGTCCACGATAGCCGTGGATATCCGGTGTTTCGATGTCAGCATTGTCATCAAGCGCAGAGGCGACCCGGTGCAGACTGTTGGCTCGGATCGCCTCGATCAATGAATTTGCGGCACCAAGGCGGTTGGATCCCATGTCTCTTTCTCCTGTGCTGCGGGGGATTCTAGGGGATGCCAGCCGCTTTGGCGAGAGGGAAGAGCGCCTGATTTACTTGAAGCCGACCCGGTCGAAAATCATCTGCGCCTTGACCTGGTACATTGCCAGGCTATTGACTGGCAGCGTGTCGGCCTTGAATTTGCCGAGCTTGTCCAGCGCAGGGTTGGCAAGCTTGACCGATGCGACGACGGGCCATTCGTTGTTGCCGTCGGCAAAATAGCGTTGCGCCGAATCCGATGCCAGGTATTCCAGGAACTTCAGCGCCGCAGCCTTGTTCGGCGCATGTTTCAGGATGCCGCCGCCGGAAACGTTGATGTGGGTGCCGGTTGTCGCCTGATTGGGCCAGACGATCCCGACCTGTTCCATGACTTTCTGGTCAGCGGCCTTGTTCGAACGCATCAGGCGGGCGACGTAGTAGCTGTTGGAAATGGCGACGCCGCATTCGCCGGCGGCGACCGCCTTGATCTGGTCCGTATCACCGCCTTTCGGAGCGCGGGCGAAGTTGGCGACCATGCCACGCGCCAGTTCTTCGGCCCTGGCCTCGCCGTCATGCGCGATCACCGAGGCGAGCAGAGACAGGTTGTAGGGGTGCGAGCCAGAACGCGAGCAGAATTTTCCCTTCAGTTTCGGGTTGGCGAGGTCGCTGTAGTTCTGCACATCGGCCGCGGAGACTTTCGCCTTGTTATAGACGATGACGCGGGCACGGGTGGAAAAGGCTGCCCATTCGGCGGTGCGGAGGTGGGCCGGGATGCGTTTCTCCAGAATCGGCGAGCTAAGCGGCGCGAACAGTCCCATTTCCCGCGCCTTGGCCAAGCGTGAGGCGTCGACGGTCAGCAGGACGTCGGCTGGGCTGTTGGCGCCTTCGTTGCGTATGCGTTCGAGCAGCTCGTCCTCCTTGCCTTCGATCCGGTTGATCTTGATGCCAGTCTGCTTGGTGAAATCGGCGTACAGCGCTTCGTCGGTCTGGTAGTGACGGGCCGAGTACAGATTGAGCACTTTTTCCTCGGCCAGCGCCGGTTGCAGGGCGGCGGCAATGGACAAGGCGGCGAGCGAGACTTTCAACTTCATTGGTTTCTCCAGTTTTGCGGATGGGGCATTTTCTATTCTACGGCAAAAATTATTAATGAGAAACATTACCAATTGTGGGTGAAAAAAAACGGCCGAACGGCCGTAATTTCGATCAGCGGGCTTCGATGATCCTTCTGGCGCCGTTGAAGCGACTTTGCCAGTAGCTGTTGTTCATGTTCTCGACCCGGACTTCCGAGCCTGCGCGCGGTGCATGCATGAAGTGATTGTCGCCGAGGTAGATGCCGACGTGCGAGAAGGTGCGGCGCATGGTGTTGAAGAAGACGAGATCACCGGGCTGCAACTGGCTGGCGTCGATTTGTTCGCCAACCTGGCTTTGTTCGCGCGCGGTGCGCGGCAGGTAGGCACCGATGCTTTCCTTGAACACCATCTGGACGAAACTGCTGCAGTCCAGGCCATTCTCGACGCTGTTGCCGCCCATCTTGTAGCGCACGCCAACCAGCTTGAGGCCTTCCAGGATGACATCCTGAGTGACGTTGGTGTAACGTTCGACGAAGGACATCGGAGTTTCCGGCGAACGCGTCGCTTCGGCCGCGCCAACCGGGCAGACGCCGGTCAGGAGAAGTGCGGAGCCAAGCAGAAGGGATGTGATTTGTCGATACATGGGCGCGTAATCTATTTGAAATCTGCCGCTCTGTAAAGCCCATCGAAGCTGCTGGCGAGTGGAAATGAAACTATGTTCATAATCCGTAATTATGAATACAATCCCAACCCCTAGGCGTGAGGAGGCAGGTCACCGTGGATTCGTTCAAGGCATTGTTGATTGAAGAGAGCGAAGGCAAGGTCGCCAATCGCTTCGTCGATATGACGGTTGCTGACCTCGATGCTGGCGAAGTCCTGATCCGGGTCGCCTATTCAAGCGTCAATTTCAAGGATGCGCTGGCCGCTACCGGTGCCGGCAAGATCATCCGGCGCTTTCCCTGTGTCGGTGGCATTGATCTTTCCGGAACTGTCGTTGCCAGCGATGATGCCAGATTCAAGCCCGGAGACCCGGTCATTGCGACCAGTTTCGACATCGGCGTTGCACATCACGGCGGTTACGCCGAAATGGCCAGGGTGCCCGCCGACTGGGTGGTGCCGCTGCCGGCCGGAATGTCGCTTTACGAGGCGATGGTGCTCGGCACGGCGGGTTTCACGGCGGCCCTCGGCGTCGTCCGTATGGAAGAAAACGGTCTGACGCCGGCCAAGGGACCGGTGATCGTTACCGGCGCGACCGGCGGAGTCGGCAGTCTGGCCATCGACATGCTGGCGCAGCGCGGCTATCACGTTGTGGCGCTGACCGGCAAGGAAAGCGAACCGGACTACCTGCGCAGCCTCGGCGCGGCGGAAGTGATGCTGCGCCAGAGCCTGGATCTGAGCAAGATCCGGCCGCTCGATCGGGCGCGCTGGGCGGGCGCCGTGGACAATCTGGGCGGCGATGTGCTGGCCTGGATCGCCAGCACGATGGAGCAGGGCGGCACCATCGCCAGCATCGGCCTGGCTGCCAGCATGAAGCTGAATACCTCGGTGGCGCCATTCATCCTGCGCGGGGTTTCGCTGCTCGGCATTGATTCGGGCTACATTCGCGAGCCCTATCGGCATGGCGTCTGGCAGCGTTTGGCCAGCGATCTGCGCCCGCCGCACCTGCTGGACATGGCGCGGACGATCAGTTTTTCCCAGTTGCCGGAGACTTTCGAGCAATACATTGCCGGCAAGGCCAAGGGGCGGGTCGTCGTCGAACTGGCCGGGGGCTGAGATGGCTACCCTGCCGCGCATTCTCATCGTCGATGATTCGAAAGTGGTGCGGACCTCGCTGGCCCAGCACATGCGCGATCATTACGAGGTGCGGGAGGAGGCCGACGGCGAGGCCGCCTGGCAGACGCTGGTCCTCGACCAGTCAATCCGGGCGGTGGTCTCGGACATCCAGATGCCGAAGATGAACGGCTACCAGTTGCTGGAGCGTTTGCGCTCGTCGCGCCTGCGGCGCTTGCAGCAGATGCCCTGCATCCTGGTGACCGGTGAGGAAACCGAGGAAGAAAGAGGCAAGGCGCGCGGCCTGGGGGCTTCCGATTTTCTGACCAAGAGTAGCGGCGCCAGCGAGGTGCTGGCCCGCTTGGGCAACCTGCTGGCCCTGCAGCAGGCCCAGGAAAGTCTGGACAGTGGTCGCGAGCAGATGGTCCAGAACCCGGCGACCGGCCTGTTCACCCGTCGTTACCTGGAGTTGCAGGTGGCCCAGGCGCTGTCGCATTCGGCGCGGCATGGCATGGACGTCAGCATGATGGTGCTCGGCTTCGACGGTTATGACCGGCTGTGCGAAAAACTGGGCCCGGAAATGGCCGAAGAAGTTGGCAATCGCTTTGCCCGGATGCTGGCCGGCAAGGTCCGTCAGGAGGATAGCCTTGGCCACGTGGCGGCTGGACAGTTTGCGGTTGTCTCGCCTGGAACGGCGGCCAATTTCTGCGCCTGTTTTGCCGAGCGGGTCCGCCAGGCAGTGGAGGTGGCGCGCCTCTCGGTGCACGGCGAGGCGTTGGCGCTGACGGTCAGTATCGGTCTGGCGAGTGTGCCGGTGGATGTCGTGAGCTCGGCAGGTGCCTTGCTGGAGCTGGCGACGCAGCGCATGCAACAGGCGATCGCGGCCGGCGGCAACCGGGTCGAGGCCGGTGGCGTGTTGCCGGCGACGCGGCCGATTTCCCTGCCGCATGCGCTGGAATTGCTGCGCGCCAACCGGCCGGCGCCGGTGGTGCCGCATCTCGACGCCTTGCTCGGGCAGTTGCTGCCCCTGCTCGTGCTGATCGACAAGGAACTCGACTTGACGCTCCCCATTGGGGAGATCGAGCGTTATCTGGGCGAACGGAACAGTAAAAACCAATAATCCGTTCTTTTATTTTGTGCAGGAACCATTAGCTAGCTAGAGGGAGCTTTATGACGACTTACAAGGAGTTTCACCAGTATTCGATTGAGAATCCGGATGCATTCTGGACCGAACAGGCCCAGCTCATCGACTGGAAGGAACCGTTTACCCAGGTCTGCGATTTCTCGCGGCCGCCGTTTGCCAAGTGGTTCGTTGGTGGCAAGACCAATCTCTGCCACAACGCGATCGACCGTCATGCGGCGAAGCGTCCGAACGACAACGCGCTGATCTACATCTCGACCGAAACCGACGAAGAGAAGATCTATTCCTTCGCCGAGCTGCAGGCCGAGGTCGAGCGCATGGCGGCGATCTACCTGAGCCTCGGCGTCAAGAAGGGCGACCGTGTCCTGATCTACATGCCGATGATCCCGCAGGCGGCGTTCGCGATGTTCGCGGCGGCCCGCATCGGTGCCATCCACTCGGTGGTTTTCGGCGGTTTTGCTTCCGGTTCGCTGGCCACCCGCATCGGCGACGCCAAGCCGGTCCTGATCGTTTCTTCCGACGCCGGCATGCGCGGCGGCAAGGCGGTTCCCTACAAGCACCTGCTCGATGAAGCGATCGAGATCGCCGAGCACAAGCCGACCAAGGTGCTGATGGTCGACCGTGGCCTCGACAAGGGCTTCAACAAGGTCGCCGGTCGCGACGTCGATTACGCGGCGCTGCGCGAGCAACTGATGAACGCCCGGGTCGAGTGCGAATGGCTGGAATCCTCCGAGCCTTCGTACATCCTCTACACCTCCGGCACCACCGGCAAGCCGAAGGGCGTGCAGCGCGACACTGGCGGCTACGCCGTGGCGCTGGCCTCGTCGATGAAGCACATCTATTGCGGCGGCGAAGGCGAAACCTACTTCTCCACCTCCGATATCGGCTGGGTGGTCGGTCACTCCTACATCATCTACGGTCCGCTGATCGCCGGCATGGCGACGATCATGTACGAAGGCACGCCGCTGCGCCCCGATCCGGGCATCTGGTGGCAGATCGTCGAGAAATACAAGGTCAACGTGATGTTCTCGGCGCCGACCGCCGCTCGCGTCCTGAAGAAGCAGGACCCGGCGTACATGCACAAGTACGACCTGTCGTCGCTGAAGCACATCTTCATGGCCGGCGAGCCGCTCGACCAGCCGACCCACGAGTGGTTCCAGAACGAACTGCAGAAGCCGGTCATCGACAACTACTGGCAGACCGAAACCGGTTGGCCGATGCTGGCCGCGCTGCACGGTGTCGAGAAGACGCCGATCAAGTTCGGTTCGCCGTCCTTCCCGGTCTACGGCTACAACCTCAAGATCTTCCGCGAGGACGGTTCCGAGTGCGGCGCCAACGAGAAGGGCATCGCTGCGGTGATCCCGCCGCTGCCGCCCGGCTGCCTGTCCACCGTCTGGGGCCAGGACGACCGTTTCGTGTCGACCTACTTCACGCTGTTCAAGGATCCGCTGGTCTATTCTTCCTACGACTGGGCGATCAAGGATGACGACGGTTACTTCACCATCCTCGGCCGCACCGACGACGTCATCAACGTCGCCGGTCACCGCCTGGGCACCCGCGAAATCGAGGAAGCGATCCAGAACCACGCCGCCATCGCCGAAGTTGCCGTCGTCGGTGTCGAGGACAAGCTGAAGGGGCAGATGCCGATGGCCTTCGCTGTGGTCAAGGACGCGTCCAAGATTGCCACGCCGGAACTGGTCAAGGCGCTGGAGAAGGAAGTCTTCGCCACCGTCGATGGCATTCTCGGCGCCATTGCCCGGCCGGCCCGCGTGCACTTCGTCGTCGGTCTGCCCAAGACCCGCTCCGGCAAGATGCTGCGCCGTTCGTTGCAGGCGCTGGCCGAAGGCCGCGACCCGGGCGATCTGACGACGATCGAGGACCCGTCGACGCTGGAAAACATCAAGAAGCTGCTGGCTGGCTGATCGCCAATGGCCTTCCCGAAAACCGCCGGCAGTTGCCGGCGGTTTTTTTTGTAAGAATCCGTGCCGATATCGGGTGCTAAAATCGCCGCCTGACAGAACGGACAGATTCCATCGAATGATTTACGAAACTGTGGCGGCCGTCGATCTCGGATCGAACAGCTTCCGGTTGCAGGTCGGGCGCGTGGTCGACGACCAGATTTACCCGCTGGACTCGCTCAAGGAGCCGGTGCGTCTGGCCTCCGGGTTGACTGAAGACAAGCTGCTCGATGCGCCTTCGCAGGAGCGCGCGCTGAGCGCCTTGCGCCGTTTCGGCGAACGCCTGCGCGGTCTCGACCGCGGCGCGGTGCGCGCCGTGGCCACCAATACCCTGCGGGTGGCCAAGAATGTCGGCGAATTCCTGCCTCATGCAGAGGAGGCCCTGGGTTTTCCGATCGAGGTCATTGCCGGTCGCGAGGAAGCCCGCCTGATTTATATCGGTGCCTCGCATTCGTTGCCGAGCGCCAACCACAAGCGTCTGGTCGTCGATATCGGCGGTGGCTCGACCGAATTCATCATCGGCAAGCGCCACGACCCGCAACTCATGGAATCGCTGTACATGGGCTGCGTCAGCTTCACGCTCAAGTATTTCCCCGGCGGACGCATCGACAAGCGGCGCTTGCGCGAGGCGCAGGCGGCGGCGGCCAAGGAGATCGAGCTGATTGCTCATGATTTCCAGAAACTGGGCTGGAAGGAGGCGGTCGGTTCTTCCGGATCGGCGCGGGCGATCGCCGACATCCTGGAAATGAACGAATTGAACCCCGGTAACGTCGGCGGGATCACCCGGGAAGGTCTGGAGCGTTTGTGCGCCCTGCTGGTCAAGGCGGGTTCTGCCGAAAATCTCGACCTGAAAGGGGTCAAGGGCGACCGGATGCCGGTCCTGCCCGGTGGAATCGCGATCATGGCGGCGATTTTCGAGGAACTCGACATCGACTGCATGACCTATGCCGACGGTGCCCTGCGTCTTGGCGTCCTCTACGACCTGCTAGGGCGTTTCCATCAGCACGACATGCGCGATGCGACCGTCGCCCACTTCCGCAAACGTTACCAGGTCGAGCGCGACCAGGTGGAGCGGGTCGAGGCGGTCGCGCTGTCGGCATTGACCCAGCTATCCGGCGGCGCGCCCGGGGAGGCTGACATCCAGTACCTGTCCTGGGCCTGCCGCTTGCACGAGATCGGCATCTCCGTGGCGCACAACGCCTATCACAAGCACGGTGCCTATATCCTGACTTATGCCGACATGCCGGGTTTTTCCAAGAAAGACCAGGCGCGACTGGCGCTGCTGGTGCTCGGGCATCGCGGCAAGCTGGAGAAACTGGCCGAGGTGCCGGCTGCGGATGGGGTCTGGCGCCTGATCTTCTGCCTGCGGCTGGCGGTCGCGCTGCATCGTACCCGCGATGATCGACAGCTACCGGCCTGGCGGGTGGCAAGTACCGAGCGCGGTTTCATGCTGTCTCTGCCTGACAAATGGCTGGCGAAAAATCCCTGGACCGCGGCGGCGCTGGCGGAAGAGTCGCTGATCTGGAAGCAGATCGGCCGTGAGTGTGTGGTGCGTGCGCTCGACTGAAACGGCTCAGCCGGCGACGATGTGCTGGGCGATGCGTCGCTTGAGGTCGGCCGGGTCGGCGTCGAAGTGGTCGTAATGCATCAAGGACAGGCCGAAGACGCAGGCGTAGAGCAGCAGGCTGCGGCTTTTGGCGCTGGCTTCCGTCATTCCTGAGGCAACAAACAGGCGGCGGGTACATTCCAGCCGGTACAGGTCGACAGCCTCGACGACGGCCGCGGCGCGGCTGTCGTGACGGGCCCAGTCGCGCACGGCGAGTTCGATCGACATCCCCTTTTGATTGCGGTTGGCGCCGTACAGTTCGATCGCGTAATGGAGCTGTTCCAGTTCCTGCCCGGCTTGCACGGCCGTGGTCTTCTCGATGTCGCGGATTCGTCCTTCGCGCCAGCGTTCAAGCACGGCGTCGAGCAGCGCTTGACGATCCCTGAAGTGCCAGTAGAAACTCCCCTTGGTGACACCGCAGCGTTTTGCCAGGACCTCCACCCGCAAACCGGCGATGCCCTCCTTGGCGAGGACGTCGGTGGCGACATCGATCCAGCGTTCCGGATCGAGTTGGGTGCGGCCGCTAACCGCCTTGCGACTGGCACGAAGACCTTGGCTCTTGATCGGGGGCTTGACAGCTTGATTTTCCATACGCTACCGTATGCTTTTCCATACGACACAGTATGGGGATTGTCCGGTTTGCCAAGTCGTCTGTCAAACGGCGAAGATCAATAAAAATACTGACCGAAATAATTAGGAGAAAACAGTGAAAATTCTTGTTCCCGTCAAACGGGTGGTGGATTACAACGTCAAGGTGCGGGTCAAGGCCGACGGCAGCGGCGTCGATCTGGCCAACGTCAAGATGAGCATGAACCCCTTCGACGAAATCGCCGTCGAAGAGGCGGTGCGGCTCAAGGAAGCCGGCATTGCGACCGAAGTCGTTGCCGTTTCCTGCGGTCCGGCCGCCTGCCAGGAAACCTTGCGCACGGCGATGGCGATCGGTGCCGACCGCGGCATCCTGGTCGAGACCGATGTCGAACTGCAGCCGCTGGCCGTCGCCAAGTTGCTGAAAGCACTCTGCGATCGCGAGCAGCCGCAACTGGTCGTCTGCGGCAAGCAGGCGATCGACGACGATGCCAACCAGACCGGGCAGATGCTGGCTGCGTTGAGCGGTTGGCCGCAGGCAACCTTCGCTTCCAAGGTCGTGATTGCCGACGGCAAGGCGACGGTGACCCGCGAAATCGATGGCGGCCTGGAAACCCTGCAGTTGTCGCTGCCGGCGGTGGTGACCACCGATCTGCGTCTGAACGAGCCGCGCTACGCGACCCTGCCGAATATCATGAAGGCGAAGAAGAAGCCGCTCGATACCGTCAAGCCGGACGTCCTTGGCGTGGACGTGGCGCCGCGCCTGAAAACCCTGAAGGTCGTCGAGCCGGCGAAGCGCTCGGCCGGTGTCAGGGTTGCCGATGTCGCCGAACTGGTCAATAAACTCAAGAACGAAGCAAAGGTGATCTGAGATGACGATTCTTGTTATTGCCGAACACGATCAGCAAACGATCAAGTCCGCCACCCTGAACACCGTGGCCGCCGCCGTCAAGATCGGTGGCGAGGTTCATCTGCTGGTTGCCGGTAGTGCCTGTTCGGGCGCTGCAGCACAAGCTGCAACGCTGCAGGGGGTGGCCAAGGTGCTGGTGGCCGATGCTGCGCAGTATGAAACCCAGACGGCGGAAAATCTGGCGGCGCTGGTGGTGGCGAATGCTTCCGCTTATACCCACATCCTGGCGCCGGCGACCACCTTCGGCAAGAACCTGCTGCCGCGGGTTGCCGCCTTGCTCGATGTGGCGCAAATCTCTGAAATCACCGCGGTGGAGTCCGCCGATACCTTCGTCCGTCCGATCTATGCCGGCAATGCGATGGCGACGGTGCAAAGCCAGGACCCGGTCAAGGTGATCACCGTTCGTACGACGGCTTTCGACCCGGTCGCTACCGGCGCTGCTGCTCCCGTGGAAAGTCTGGCGGCTGCGGCGGACACGGGCCTGACGGTACTGCAGGGGCGCGAGTTGACCAAGTCCGAGCGTCCTGAACTGGGGGCGGCGAAGATCATCGTTTCCGGTGGTCGCGGTCTGGGTAGCGGCGAAAACTATCACCGCCTGCTTGAGCCGCTTGCCGACAAGCTCGGTGCCGCGCTCGGCGCCAGCCGGGCTGCGGTCGATGCGGGGTTTGTTCCGAACGACTATCAGGTTGGTCAGACCGGCAAGGTGGTTGCGCCGCAGCTCTATGTTGCTGTCGGTATATCCGGTGCCATCCAGCATCTGGCCGGCATGAAGGATTCCAAGGTGATCGTCGCGATCAACAAGGATCCGGACGCGCCGATCTTCCAGGTGGCGGATTACGGTCTGGTGGCCGATCTGTTCGAAACGGTTCCGCAACTCGAGAACAGTCTCGGCTAAAATGCGTCGGTGAATCTCACCGACGACCTCTTGGGCGAAATGTGGTACTGGGCGGCATGGGCTGCCTGGGTGCCGCTTTTCGCCCTCAGTGTCTGGCGCGCCCCGTGGAAGCGTCTGGCGACTTCCGAGCAGTCCAATCTGTGGCTTGGAATGATTGTCTTGCTGATGCTGGTCTGGAGTATGAAGGCTGGGGTCAAGCCAGGACTGGCGCTGCATTTGCTCGGCGCAAATGTTTTTGCCTTGGCATTCGGGCCGCATCTGGCATTCATCGGGCTCTCCCTGGTGACTTTGGGCGTTACCCTGAACGGTGGTGCCGGGATCCTGGCCTACGCGGTCAATGCCTTGCTGTTGGCCGGATTCAGCGTGCTGGTCAGCAACCAGTTGTTTCTCCGCTTGTCCCGCGTCTTGCCCAGGCATTTCTTTGTCTATATTTTCGTAAATGCTTTTTTCTGTGCCGGGATCGTCATCTTGAGCGTGGGGTTCGTGTCGTGCCTGCTGCTTGGGGTGGCCGGGGCTTATTCATGGGCCTATCTTTTCGATGAGCATTTTCCGTATTATCTCCTCCTGGCATTTTCGGAATCCTGGTTGTCAGGAATGGTGGTCACGTTGTTCGTCGTTTATCGGCCGCAATGGGTGGCGTCTTTTGATGATTCGAGCTATCTTTCCGACAAATAGTTGATACAATCCGCTTATTTGATCGTCATCTGGGGGCATTGTTGAATCAGCAGGGATTTCGGATAACGCTAGGCTTGCTGTGCTTTGTCGTACAAGGCAGCGCGATGGCGATTGGGCTGGGTGAACTGCATGGTCAGCCCGCGCTGGGCAGCCGCCTGGAATTATCAATCAGCATCCTGGGGCAGGAGAAGGAAGGCCTCGATACCAGTTGTTTCCGTCTGGTGCGGCCGAGCGGTGGCGATGACCTGCCTTGGTTGAAGCAGGCGGAGTTGCGTCTTATGCCGGGGAGGCCGGCGCAACTGAAGATTTCTTCGCAACAGGTGCTGCGCGATCCGGTAATGCGGCTTGCCGTCCATCTGGCATGTGGCCACGAAGTCAATCGGGAATACACCATTCTGGCTTCGCCCAGCATCGATGCTGCTCAGGAGAACGTAGTCACTCCTGCTGTTGCGGCCGTTGTCAAGGAAAAGCGGCCGGCGCCGGCGCGTCGAGCGGCCAAGCCGTCGACGAGCATGCCCGGGCGTCAGGTGGCGAGTGGCGCGGCTTCGTCATCCGCTATCGCTAGCCCCAAAGAAGTTGCGCAACCGGGCGGCGACCAGCTTTTGGTCTCGGCGGCCGATGGTGATGGCGATCTTCCTCTACGCGTTTCGCCGCTGTTGCGCGAGCAGTCGGCGGAGGCCAGTGAAACCCAGCGTGAAATGCTGCGCCTCGAGTTTCGTATGCTGCAGGCCTTGCATGAACAGGCGGGTGGGCAACTCGAAATGGCGGAAAAATTGCGCGCCATGGAGGGGGCGCTTGCCGAACTCCAGGGGCGGGCGCTGTCGTTGACCGAGAGTGCTTCCGAGAACAAGGCCTCGGCGCCAGCCCAGCCGGCTGGTGCAGCGGCCAGCGAGGAAGCGGTTGAAGAGGACTCGGCTTGGTGGTTCTATGGCTTGCTGCTCGGTGTTGTGCTGGTACTTGGCGGCTGGCTTTTCTTCAGAAATCGCCATGGTCGTCGGGCACAGGAGGAAATATTCCCCAATGCGACTCCTGAGCAGTTGATCGACGCGCCGCGTAAGGGGGAGTTGGACGAGAGCCGGCGCAAGGTGGATCTGCCGCTGGATGTGCCGGTTGCGGGGGCTGCCCAGAAAGTCGACGTCGAATTGGCCGGTGGCGCTGCCGTTCCCTCCGTGGCTCCGGAGAGGCCGCAGCCACGTGCTCTGCCCGGTGATTCGGTGCTCTCCATAAATGCGACGACGCTGGACGAGCATTTCGAGGCCAATCCGGTCATGGAGCTGGCTGACATCATGCTTTCCTTCGGGCGGGTCAAGGGAGCTGCTCAAGCCTTGCAGGAATACATCGACAACAATCCGCAGGAGGCTTTGCAGCCATGGATACGGTTGATGGATGTGTATCGCATGGCTGGCATGCGGGAAGAATTCGAGGCGGTTGCCCGTAACCTCAACCAGCATTTCAACGTCGAGGTGCAGTCCTGGAGCGACGGTAAGGAGGCGGCGGAAGTTGACCTCGTGCTCGACGGAGGGAATGCGGGTGGGCTTCCTGCATCTGCTGCGCCGACGCGGGCGCAGGCATTGGAAGATATGCCGAGGATCATCAGTAGTGTCGTCAAGATGTGGGATGACGAGGATGTGGTGGGATATCTGTACGAGCTTTTGCGCGACAACCGGGGAGGGCAGCGACAGGGTTTCTCGCTGCCTGTCGTCGAGGACATCCTGTTCCTGATTGAACTCAAGGAAACGGCAAACCGAATGGAAAAAGAAGGTGGGCGTAGCCTCTGAGGTTGGCCCGGGTTCCCCAAAAAAAACGGCAGTCGATGCCGTTTTTTTTCGTCGCGCCTTGCCGGGGAATACAGCCTTGATCTTCAGGAAGAATCAGGCTGAGTGACGAAATCCAAAGGCCGTGCCCCCTGAGTTGAGCCGCATGGGCAATCAGCAGAAGTTGCACCAGTGCCTCTACCCAGGCGCGCATCCGATGGGGCGCCCGGCAGCGTCGATCCGGTCAGCCAGTGTGTTCCACTAGGTGGGTGCCGCAGTGATGGCAGTCCATCCGCCGAGCCGGCATATACCAGTCAGGCACACCGGTCAAAGCAGTCACGACCCCGCACCCGCCGTCGACTTCGCTCATGCAGCAACCCGCAAGCCCCCGTGGCGGGCGCCGCAACGGGTGGAAACTGCAGGAAATTCCGAGAGGCGGATCAGCAGCGAACCATTGGCTTGTTCGCTACGCGATTCAAGACGCGTCCTTCCCTGAATGGAAGGATCAACATGGCCGAGGGGGAGATCGGACTGTTTGGCGACAGTCGATCAAGCAACGTCGACCTCCACTTCTGCTCCTTCGGCAAAACGTCATGCCTCGATTCCCTGGGAAGACGCAATGTGTTTTTTCCTGATTTTTCGTGATTTTGTCCGTTATCTGTTTTGTGGTTTGGTGTTAGCTGTTATCATAGCCGGCTTTCCACCTTGCCCTACCGTTACGCATGACGGAGGGTTTATCCCAAAAGGAGTATGCATGCGCCACTACGAAATCTGCTTCATCGTCCATCCGGACCAGAGCGAACAAGTGCCCGGCATGGTCGAGCGCTACCGTTCCATCGTCACCACCAAGGGTGGTACGGTGCACCGTCTGGAAGACTGGGGTCGTCGCCAACTGGCCTATCCGATCCAGAAAATCCACAAGGCTCACTACGTGCTGATGAACATCGAGTGCGACGGTGAGACCCTCGCCGAGCTTGAGCATTCCTTCCGCTTCAACGATGCCGTTCTGCGCCATCTGACTGTGAAGATGAAGGCCGCCGTGACTTCTCCTTCGCCGATGATGAAGGAAGAGAAGTCGAAGTCGCTGCTCGCCGGCGAAGCTGAAGCGGTTGTCGAAGCCGCTGCCTGATCGCGGATTGCACGGGGAATAGCGTACTGAATCAGATCACCCTGTCCGGCCGCCTGGTCGAGCGCAAGCGTTTGCGCTACACACCGAGCGGAATTCCGGTCAGCGAAGCCAGGATAAGCCACCAATCGACGCTGACCGAAAACGGTAGCGAAAGGCAGGTGGAAGTCGAAATGGCAGTTGTCGCTCTGGGTGATACAGCACGCTGGCTGGAAGCCGCACCGCTCGGCAGCAGCATCGGAATCCACGGATTCCTGGCTGCCCGGGGCAGGAACAGCAGAACCGCCGTGCTGCACGCCAACACTATCGAATATTTGGAAGGAAACGAAAATGGCACGATTCTTCAAGAAGAAGATTGATGACAAGAAAAAGCGCCGCGGCAACAGCCTGTTCAAGCGTCGCAAGTTCTGCCGCTTCACCGCGGAAAAGGTCGAACAGATCGACTACAAGGATGTTGACGTCCTCAAGGAATACATCCAGGAAAACGCCAAGATCATGCCGGCTCGCCTGACCGGCACCAAGGCCGGCTATCAGCGCCAGTTGGGTACCGCGATCAAGCGTGCCCGCTTCCTGGCCCTGCTGCCCTACACCGACAACCATCAATAATCATCGGGGAGACGAAACATGCAAATCATTCTGCTCGAAAAGGTTGTCAATCTGGGTAACCTGGGGGACGTGGTCAAGGTCAAGGACGGCTATGCCCGTAACTTCCTGATCCCGCAACGCATGGCCAAGCGTGCCACGCCGGCCGCCATGGCTGAATTCGAAGCGCGTCGCGCCGAACTGGAAAAGGCTGCCGCCGAGAAGCTGGCTGCTGCCCAGGGCGTCGCCGACAAGATGAACGGTACCGCTGTCTCGGTCGCCCGCAAGGCCGGCATGGACGGTCGTCTGTTCGGTTCGGTCGGCAATGCCGACATCGCCGATGCCCTCAAGGCTGCCGGCTTCGATGTCGACAAGGCTGCCGTCCGCATGCCGGAAGGTCCGCTCAAGGCGATTGGCGAATTCCCGATCGACATTGCGCTGCACACCGACGTCGTCGCCAACATCACGGTTGCCGTGGTTGCCGAGTAAGACGCTTTAATTGCGCTTCAAGGCCTCGCAATTGCGAGGCCTTTTTTATTGGTGTGCCCGGTTGGGTGCGTTCCATCGGGTGCAAGTTCCGCTGTAAGTCGATCGCCGCGAACGGAGTGAAGCGCAACTGCGTGAGGGCGACCGAGCGTGGATCGTGATCCGCGAGCCGATGGACGAGAATCGGATAGAAGGCGTTGCCGAGCAGGGCGAGTGGTCAATGGACCCCGAAGCTCTCGTGATCAAGCTGAAGGGCCAGCCGAGAAGGAATGCGCTACGTCGTGTCGATGCGTGAAGCCTTGCGTCAGACGCCTGGGAAACCGGGGCGGGGCCCGTAGCGGACGGAGGCGAGCGCGAGCAGGGCATTCCGACGGTGATGGATCGACATGGTGGAAGTTGTTGAAGCGCTGCGCGCCTCAGAAACTGTGGCGCGCCGGGGGGTGGGAAAGGCTCGCAGTTGGTGGCGAAATGGCTGCCGGATGATCAACTCGATACTGACCATCGCCCACTTTGATCGACTCTGGCTGCCTCGTCTTTCATGACCTCAACTTCTCGAACCGCCTGGTGTGGACCCGTATGACGGGTGGTGTGGCAGGGGCTGCTTGCAATGGCCGCCCCCGATGCCGATATTGGCGCAAAAAAACCGGCCACGCGGGCCGGCTGTGCGGGAGTGCGGGCGCCTTACTCGCGGTAGAAACCGACGCCGATCAGGCTGTTGCCTTCGCGGCGGACGAAGGTGCGCTTCTTTTCGACGGCGTTGGTGACCGGGTTGCGCCAGACGTAGTCGACCGTGCCTTCGCCTTTGCTCTTGGCCAGGTCGAGCATTTCGCGGATCAGCGGCTTGCCTTCGACGTCATGCAGGTCGCTGGCGTCGGTGCCGGTCCATTTCGGGTTCATGCCGTGCGCTTCGAACTTGCCGCTGTCCAGATTGACGGCGAAGACGTAGAGGTCGTCGTGGGCGAAGCGGCCCTTGGGGTCGTTGAAGCTGGCCAGGGCGGCGGCCAGGCCGCGCTGGCGGATTTCGGCGCTGGCGGCGTCGAGCAGCTTGCGCGCATCGTCGGCGCCGGCGCGGACGGCGTAGTAGCCGACGCCGAGGATGTAGTCGCCCTGGCGGTGCAGCCAGGCGAACTTGGGTTCGACGCGGTTGCTCTTGCGGTTGAGCCAGACGTAGCCGATGCGCGCTTCCGGCTGTTTCTCGGTGACCGCGATCATCTCGCGGAACAGCGGCAGGCCGGCGGCGTCGACGCTGTCGAGGACCTTGAGGCCGATCAGGCTGTCCGGCGCGGCGCCGTTGGCGACGTAGGTGCCCTGGCGGTCGATCACGTAAACATAGAGGTCCTTCCTGACGAACTGGCCTTTCGGGTCGCTGAAGGCGGCCCAGGCTTTTTCCGGACCGTTGGCCTTGAGGTAGGCGACGGCCTCGTTGAACAGGGCGCGGGCTTCGCGCGGCGTCGCGTGGTCGGCGGCTGCGGCCAGGGTCGAGGCGGCTGCGAGCAGCAGGGCGCCCAGGCAGCGGGCGAGTGACGATGACTTCATTGTGGTCTCCGGGTGTGGTGGATGGTTATGGATTCAGGCGCCGAGCGCGTGATGGATATCCACCAGGCCGTGCCGGGCGGCCAGGTGGAGCAGTTTGAAATCGTTGTCGGCGTCGAGCTTCTGGCGGATCAGCGTGAGGTAGTTGAGGACCGTCTTCGGGCTCAGGTGCATCGAACTGGCGATGCCGCTGGCCGATTCGCCATGCACCAGCATGCGCAGCACCTCGAATTCGCGCGGCGTCAGGTGGGCCAGCGCGCCGTCGCCGTCGATCGCCTCGGCGGCCAGGACCTGGGCGATTTCCGGGGAAAAGACGCGTTTGCCGGCGGCGATGCGGCGGATGCCGTCGATCACTTCGGCCGGTTCGCTGTACTTGGTCAGGTAGCCGAGGGCGCCGCTGCGCAGCGCCTGGGTGACATGGCCGGCGCCTTCGTGCATGGACAGGACCAGCACCTTGAGCGCCGGCTGGCGGGCGAGCATGCCGCGGATCGCCTCGATGCCGCTGCTACCGCGCAGGCTGAGGTCGACCAGGGCAACGTCGGCGACGGTGCGCAGGGCCAGCGCGTTCGCCTCGTCGGCGCTCGCCGCCTCGCCGACCACCTGCAGCCCGGGCTCGGCGTCGAGCAGGCGGCGGTAGCCGTTCCTGACCACGGCGTGGTCGTCAACCAGAATGATGCGGATCATCTTGTTCTTCCTCCTTTGTCTCTTCCTCTTGCAGCGGCAGGCTGACCTGCAACTGCACCCCGCGCCCCGGTCCGCCCGCCACCTGCAGGCGGCCGCCGACCATGTCCAGCCGCTCGACCATGCCGAGCAGGCCGCCCTGATGCGCCGGGCGGTCGGCCGGCAGCCCCTGGCCGTCGTCCTCGATGCGCAGCAGCAGCTCCGCTGCCCGGCACTCGATGCCGACCCGGCAGTGGCGGGCGCCGCTGTGGCGCACGACATTGGTCAGCGCCTCCTGCACCACCCGGTACAGCGCCAGGCTGGCCGCCTCGGCCAGCGCCGGCAGGGCGCCGGCCAGCTCAAGCCGGAACTCGATCCCCGTCCCCCGTTGCTGCCAGTTGCCGACCAGCTCGCGCAAGGCGCCGGCCAGGCCGCCGGCTTCCAGCCCGTGCGGTCGCAACTGGCCGAGCATGGCGCGCAACTGCAGGCCGCTGGTGCGCACGTCGCGGCGCAGTTCGCGGGCGCATTCGGCGAGCTGTTCGCCGCTCAACTGGCCGGCGTGGCGCTCCAGGTAAGCGGTGGTGATGCCGATGGCGGTCAGCGTCTGCCCCATCTCATCGTGCAATTCCCTTGCCAGGGTCTTGCGCTCGGCTTCCTGCACCTCGATCAACTGGCGGGCGAGCTGGCGCTGGGCGGCGCGCGCGCTGCCCAGGGCGGCGGCAAGAACGTCGATGGCACCGGCGACGCGGCTGAATTCGCGTAGCGCGAAGGCCGGCAGGCGCGCCGCTTCCTCGCCGCGCGCCAGCCGCTGCAGACCGGCCTCCAGTTCGCGCACCGGGCTCAGCGCGCGGTGTGCCGCCCACCAGGCGACGAGCAGGGTTGCTCCAGAATAGAGCAACAGGGTGATGCAAAGTCGAACAGTGTCGTCCAGCCGTTCGTCGATTTCCGAATCCGGGTTGGCGGCGATGTACAGCGTCTGCCCGCCGATGTGCACGGTACGCGGCGTCGGTCGCGCCGCCTCGGGGGCGAGCAGGGCAGCCAGCCAGCTACGTTCGGCCGGCGGCTGCGCCGTCGCCTCGATGCTGATGTGGCGCAACGGCGCATCGCGCAGCAGCGCCTGCACTCGCTCGGGCGTGGTCCCCGGCTGGCTGGCGGCGATCAGGATGTCGACCAGATGGGTCGAGGCGGCGACTTCGGCGTCGAGATCCCCGCGCAGCGACTGCAGGTGGATGGCCACGGCCACCACCAGCAGGCCGCCGAGCAGGGCGCCGAGATAGCCCACCAATCGTCGTCTGAGATCCATTGCGCCCCCTTTTTTCTTGTCATGCGAGGAGTGGAGCAGGTTTCGTACCGAGCGCGCGGAAGGTCGGGAATTTTTCCCGGTTTGCCAGGGAGCTTCTCCCGGGACGGGGGGCAAAAGCGCTTCCTATACTCGGCTCGCCTGTCGCAATGGACAGGCCGCCCCCGATCCATCGGGAAGCAGACGACACCTTTCAGGAGACAAACAAGATGGCAACAACCCGGTTCAATCCCCGTCCGACCCTCATCGCCGCCCTCGTCGCCGCCACCCTTTGCGCCCCGGCGATGGCCGGCAGCAAGGTGAGCTGGGAAGACATCCTCAACGACGACAAGACCACTCAGGACGTGCTGTCCTACGGCCTCGGCCTGAAGGCGCAGCGCTACAGCCCGCTGACCAAGGTCAACACCAAGAACGTCGAGCACCTGGTGCCGGCGTGGAGTTTCTCCTTCGGCGGCGAAAAGCAGCGCGGCCAGGAAGCGCAGGCGCTGGTCCATGATGGCGTGATCTACGTCACCGCCTCCTACTCGCGCATCTTCGCCATCGACGCCCGCAGCGGCAAGCGCCTGTGGGAATACGAGGCCCGCCTGCCCGACGACATCCGCCCCTGCTGCGACGTGATCAACCGCGGCGCCGCCATCTACGGCGACAAGATCTACTTCGGCACGCTCGACGCCGCCATCGTCGCCCTCAACAAGGACACCGGCAAGGTCGTCTGGCGCAAGAAGTTCGGCGACCACAAGGTCGGCTACACGATGACCGGCGCCCCCTTCGTGGTCAAGGACCAGAAGAGCGGCAAGGTGCTGCTGGTGCATGGCTCGTCGGGTGACGAGTTCGGCGTCGTCGGCTGGCTGTTCGCGCGCGATCCGGAAACCGGCGAGGAAGTCTGGGCGCGGCCGATGGTCGAAGGCCACATGGGCCGCCTGAACGGCAAGGAAAGCACGCCGACCGGCGACAAGAACGCCCCGTCCTGGCCGCGCGACAAGGACGGCAAGCTGGTCGAAGCCTGGCATCAGGGCGGCGGCGCACCGTGGCAGACGGCCAGCTACGACGTGGACAAGAACATGGTGGTGATCGGCGCCGGCAACCCGGCGCCGTGGAATACCTGGCACCGCACCAAGGAAGGCGACGATCCGCGTAACTGGGACAGCCTGTTCACCTCGGGCCAGGCCTACGTCGACGCCAGTACCGGCGAACTCAAGGGCTTTTTCCAGCACACGCCGAACGACGCCTGGGACTTCTCCGGCAACAACTCGGTGGTGCTCTTCGAATACAAGGACCCGAAGACCGGCAAGCTGGTCAAGGCCTCGGCGCACGCCGACCGCAACGGCTTCTTCTTCGTCACCGACCGCGAGAAGCTGACCAACGGCGCCGGCTACCCGAACAAGCCGACCTCGCTGATCGGCGCCTGGCCCTTCGTGGATGGCATCACCTGGGCCAAGGGCTTCGACCTCAAGACCGGCAAGCCGATCGAGAACGACAACCGGCCGCCCAAGGTCAAGGACGGCGCCGAGAAGGGCGATTCGATCTTCGTCTCGCCGCCTTTCCTGGGCGGCACCAACTGGATGCCGATGAGCTTCAGCCAGCAGACCGGCCTCTTCTACATCCCGGCCAACCACTGGGCGATGGACTACTGGACCGAGAAGCTGACCTACAAGGCCGGTTCCGCCTACCTCGGCCAGGGTTTCCGCATCAAGCGCCTGTTCGATGACCACGTCGGCATCCTGCGCGCCATCGATCCGAAGACCGGCAAGATCGCCTGGGAGCACAAGGAGAAGTTCCCGCTCTGGGCCGGCACCCTGACCACCGCCAGCGGCCTGTTGTTCACCGGCACCTCGGACGGCTACGTCAAGGCCTTCGACGCCACCAACGGCAAGGAGCTGTGGAAGTTCCAGACCGGTTCCGGCGTGGTTTCGGTGCCGATCACCTGGGAAATGGACGGCGAGCAATACCTCGGCATCCAGTCCGGCTACGGCGGCGCGGTGCCGCTGTGGGGCGGCGACATGGCCGACCTGACCAAGCAGGTGACGCAGGGCGGCTCGATGTGGGTGTTCAAGCTGCCGAAATCGCTGAAGAACTGAGTTGGCGGCCATCTCCGCGTGGGCGGGGATGGCTTTTTTCCTGACGATCGGAAACGCGATGTCACTTCGTACCCTGTTAATTGCCCTGTGGCTCAGCCCCCTGGCCGCCAGCGCCGCCGAACCGGTCGAGCCGCTGGTCATCAACGGCTGCGGCATCTGGCCGCACGCCCGTTGTGCCGGCGCCGACCTGCGCCACGCCAAGCTGGCCGGGCGCAACCTGGCCGGTGCCGACCTGCGCGGGGCGCAACTGGTGCGCGCCGATCTGTGCGGCGCCAACCTGGCCGGCGCCAATCTCGACGGTGCCGACCTGACCGCCGCCCAACTCGGCAAGGTCAGCGCGCCGACGGCGACTTTCCGCGGCGCCCGGCTGGTCGGCGCCGATCTCGAATTCGCCCGCCTGTTCCGTGCCGACTTTTCCGGTGCCGACCTGAGCGCCGCCAATCTCGAAGCGGCCAAGGCGAATTTCGCCTGGTTCGTCGGCGCCCGCCTGAACAACGCCAACCTGCAGGAAAGCAAGTTCTTCACGGTGAATTTCCGCCACGCCGATCTGAGCGGCGCCTTCCGCCGCTTCACGGTCTTCCAGGATGCCGACTTCGAGGCCTGCACGGCCTGCCCGACCGATTGGTGATGCCCATGCCGCTGCTCGTTTCCCTCTTCCTCCTCGTAGTCCTGGCCGCGCCGGCGCTGGCTGGCGAGGTCGCCGTCGCGCCCGAAGTCGACGCCTCGGCCTTGCCGCCGCTCGGCGCGCAGTGGCTGACGGCCAATCCCTATCGTGGCAACGCGGTTGCCGTCGATCTCGGCCGTCTCGCCTACAACCAGGCCTGCGCCCGCTGCCACGGCGCCGACGCGGCGACCCGGGCGGCGCCCGCCCCCGACCTGCGCAACCTCGACCGCTACTGCCGGCGCATCGCCGACGCCGAGCTCCAGGCCGCCTGCCTGCGCGACAACGACGACTATTTCGCGCACAGCGTGCGCCACGGCAAGGTCATCGTCGGCGTCACCCACATGCCGCCCTGGGAAGGCGTGCTCAAGCAGGAGCTGGCCTGGGCGATCCAGGTCTTCATCGAAGCCCAGGCGCGCGGAGCGCGCGAATGAGGCGCTGGTCGTCGGCGCAAGAAAAACGGCGCCCGGGCCGTAGCCGGGGCGCCGCTGTTGCCGGGCGTCGTTGTTCAGCGCTTGTGCAGCTTGAACACCCACACCGAACCGCCCTGTTCGAGGAAGTTCACGCGCTTGGCGACATCGCCGCCCCACAGCGGCACGGCGCCGCCCCAGCCGGTGGTGACGGCGAGCATCTGTTCGCCGTCCTGTTCCCAGGTGACCGGCGGTGCGACGATGCCGGTGCCGACCTGGAAGGACCAGATTTCCTTGCCCGTCTTTGCATCGACGCCCTTCAGGTAGCCCTCAGGCGTGCCATAGAAGACCAGACCGCCGGCAGTGGCCAGCGCGCCACCCCACAGCGGGGCGTAGTTCTTGTTCTCCCAGACGATCTTGCCGGTGGCCGGATCGACCGCGCGCATGACGCCGATGTAGTCGTCGTGGATGGCCTTGATGGTGAAGCCGGCACCAAGGTAGGCGGCGCCCTTCTTGTAGGAGACCGGTTCGTTCCAGATGTCCATCGACCACTCGTTGGCCGGCACGTAGAAGAGGCCGGTCTGCGGGCTGTAGGCCATCTGCTGCTGGTTCTTGCCGCCGAGGAAGGACGGCGCCGAGAAGACGACCTTGCCCTTCTTGCCATCGACGCCGGCCGCCGGATCGCCCGGACGCCCTTCCTCGATGTAGTTGGGACGGCCGGTTTCCAGGTTGATGCTGCTCGCCCAGGTGATCTTCCTGACGAAGGGGAAGGCGTTCAGCAGCTTGCCGTTGGTCCGGTCATTGACGAAGAAGAAGCCGTTGCGGTCGGCCTTGCCGCCGGCCTTGATCAGCTTGCCGGTCTTCGGGTCCTTGTAGTCGAAGGAGACGAACTCGTTGACGCCGTCGAAGTCCCAGCCGTCGTGCGGGGTGTTCTGGTAGTGCCAGACGATCTTGCCGGTGTCGACGTCGATGGCGACGGTGGACGAGGAGAACAGGTTGTCGCCCGGGCGCAGGTGGCTGTTCCACGGGGCCGGGTTGCCGGTGCCGGCGAAGATCAGGTTGGTTTCCGGATCGTAGGTGGCGCCGTTCCAGGTAGCGGCGCCGCCGGTCTTCCACAGGTCGCCGGTCCAAGTGGCGTTGAGGGTGCCGGAGATGCCGTTCTCGATTTCCTTGCCATCCTCGTAGCGGTAGCCCATGTGGCCTTCGACGGTCGGGCGCGTCCACAGCAGCTTGCCGGTCAGCGGGTCGCGGGCGTCGATGCGGCCGACGGCGCCGAATTCGCCGCCGGAAACGCCGGTGATCAGCTTGCCCTTGGCGATGATCGGCGCTGCGGTGGCCGAGTAGCCGGCGGCGTAGTCGCCGATCTTCTGCTTCCAGGCGACCTTGCCGGTCTCCTGGTTCATGGCGACCAGTTGCGCGTCGAGTGTGGCGAAGATGACCAGGTCGCCGTACAGCGCAGCACCGCGGTTGATCACGTCGCAGCAGGGCATGATGCCGTCGGGCAGGCGGTGCTCGTACTTCCACAGCTTCTTGCCGGTCTTCGCGTCGAAGGCGAACAGGCGGCTGTAAGAGGCGGTGACGAACATCCGGCCGTTGTGGATCACCGGCTGCGATTCCTGGCCGCGCTGCTTCTCGCCGCCGAAGGACATCGACCAGGCGGGAACCAGGTCCTTGACCGACTTGGTGTTGATCTGCGTCATCGGGCTGAAGCGCTGACCCTGGGTGCCGAGGCCGAAGCTGACCACGTCGCCGACGGTTTTCGCGTCGTTGAGGATGTCGGCATCGCTGACCGTGGCGCCGGCCGGGCTGCCGGCGACGGCGAGCGTCGCCGCGAGGGCGAGCCCGAGCAGGTGCCGGGGAAGTTTGTGACTGTGCATGGAACGTCTCCTTGGTTGTGCGTTGATTCCGTCGCCGCAGTGACCCCTTGGGACCGGTCGGCGACGAAGCTAGCCGATTGCAAGCCCTGTGCCATCACCGCGCAGGGGCGCCACAAGCGCCCATCGACAAGGCAAGCAGGGGGCTGAGCCGTTCGTGCCCGGTGCGCTGCCGGGTGCTGAAATTGATCACACCTGTTCCAAACTTGCGCAGCGGGTTTGCTGCGCCAGCAGGCAGGGTGTTCGCGGCCTGCTGTTCGTCGAGCGCAGTCGCCATCCCTGAAAGCCAATCGAAAGCCAGTCTCCTTATCTTGCGTTGCCATGCAGGGCCTGCGCATCAGCGCCCTGCACCGATCAACAATCAAAGGAGACGATCATGATGCTCAAGAAAACCCTGTACGCCGTTGCCACCGCCCTGGCATTGAGCGCCGGCCTGGCCCAGGCCGAACCGGCCAAACCCGAGTGCATCGCCCCGGCCAAGCCGGGCGGCGGTTTCGACCTGACCTGCAAGCTCGCCCAGAGCGCCCTGCAGAACAGCAAGCTGCTCGAAGCGCCGATGCGCGTGACCTACATGCCCGGCGGCATCGGCGCGGTGGCCTACAACACCGTGATCGCCAACCGGCCGGCCGAAGGCGGCACGATCGTCGCCTATTCGGGCGGTTCCTTCCTCAACCTGGCGCTCGGCAAGTTCGGCAAATACTCCGAGGACGACGTCAGGTGGCTGGCCGCCGTCGGCGCCGATTACGGTGCGGTGATCGTCAAGGCCGATTCGCCGTACAGGAACCTCAAGGAACTGATCGAGGCGACGCGCAAGGAACCGGGCAAGGTGGTGTTCGGGGCCGGCGGTTCGGTGGGTAGCCAGGACTGGATGAAGTCGGCACTGATCGCCCGCGAGGCCGGCGTCGATCCGAAGTCGATGCGCTACGTCGCCTTCGAAGGCGGCGGCGAAGCCATCACCGCGCTGATGGGCGGCCACGTGCACGCCTACTCCGGCGATGCCTCGGAAGTGCTCGGTCACCTCAAGGGCGGCCGCATCAAGGTTCTCGCCATCCTTGCCCCGGAACGCCTGAAGGGCGAACTGGCCAACATCCCGACGGCGATCGAGCAGGGCTACAACGTCGAGTGGACGATCACCCGCGGCTTCTACATGGGGCCCAAGGTGTCGGACGCCGATTACAAATGGTGGCTCGCCGCCTTCGAGAAGCTGCAGGGCAGCCCGGAGTTCGACAAGCTGCGCGCCGAGCGCGGGCTGTTCCCGTTCAACCAGACCGGGGAAAAACTGACTGCCAGCGTCAAGCGTGAGGTCGCCCGCTACAAGCTGCTGGCCAAGGAACTCGGTCTCGCCGCCCAGTAATTTCGCTCAACGGCCCCGCTGCGGCGGGGCCTTTTCCGGAGATTGCCATGAGTGAAAGAATCCTCGGCGGCATCCTGCTGTTCGTCAGCGTCATCGGCATCTGGCTGGCGCGCAGCTTTGAAGTGACCATTTCCTACGAACCGGTCGGCCCGCGCGCCTTTCCGATCACCGTCCTGATCCTGCTCGGCATCAGCGCCATCGCCCTGATGTTCGAAAAGAAGAGCGACACGGTCTGGGCGCCGCCCGCCGTGCTGCTGCGCATCGGCGCGCTGTTCCTCGTCGTTCTCGCCTATGCCTGGCTGTTCGACAAGCTCGGTTTCATCCTTGCCACCAGCCTGATGGTGATCCCCGCCGCGCGCTTTTTCGGCGCCAGCTGGCGGCAGGGGATCGTCGGCGGCGTCGGACTCGGTGCCGGCCTGTTCGTCCTCTTCGACCGCCTGCTCGACGTCGCCCTGCCGACCGGGCTGTGGCTCAATTCCTTCCTGGGGTAAATCATGGACAGCACATTTGCATTGCTGATGCAGGGCTTCGCCGTCGCCGGCACGTCCGAAAACCTGATGATCGCGCTGGTCGGCTGCTTCCTCGGCACCATCGTCGGTCTGCTGCCCGGCCTCGGCCCGATCAACGGCGTCGCCATCCTGCTGCCGATTGCCTTCGCCATGAAACTGCCGCCGGAATCGGCGCTCATTCTGCTGTGCGCGGTCTATGCCGGCTGCGAGTACGGCGGGCGGATTTCCGCCATCCTGATCAACGTGCCCGGCGACGCCGGCGCGGTGATGACCACCATGGACGGCTACCCGATGGCGAAGAAGGGCCTGGCCGGCCCGGCCTTGTCGATTTCGGCGCTGGCCTCGTTCTGCGGCGCTTTGCTCGCCACCATTGGTATCGTCCTGTTCGCGCCGCTGCTCGCCGAGTGGGCGATCGCCTTCGGGCCGGCCGAGTATTTCGTGCTGATGGTGCTGGCCCTGTGCTGCCTCGGCGGTCTGGTCGGCGACTCGTTGCCGAAGGCGGCCATCGCCTGTCTGGTCGGCCTGCTGCTGTCGACCGTCGGCATCGATTCGAACAGCGGCGTCTATCGCTACACCTTCGACGCGCTGCACCTGCAGGACGGCATTCCCTTCATCGTCATCGTCATCGGTCTGTTCGCGGTGAGCGAAGTCATGCTCATGCTGCAACAGGTGCACGCCGGCATCGAGCCAATCTCGATCAGCGGCCGTCTGATGTTCAACCTGAAGGAGTTCCTGGCGGTCAAATGGACGCTGCTGCGCTGCTCGCTGGCCGGTTTCTTCATCGGCGTCCTGCCCGGCGCCGGCGCCACCATCGCCTCCGCCATGTGCTACGCCAGCGAGCGCCGCATGGCGGGCAAGGACAGCGATTTCGGCAAGGGCGACGTGCGCGGCGTGGCAGCGCCGGAAGCGGCCAACAACGCGTCGGCCAACGGCTCGCTGGTGCCGATGCTGACCCTGGGCGTGCCCGGTTCCGGTACCACGGCGGTGATGATGGGCGCGCTGACGCTCTACAACATCACGCCCGGCCCGACGCTGTTCCAGGATCAACCGGTGATCGTCTGGGGCCTGATCGCCTCATTGTTCATTGCCAACGTCATGCTGCTGGTCCTCAACATTCCCTTGATCCGCGTCTTCGTCAAGTTCCTGTCGATTCCGAACTGGCTGCTCGTGCCGGGTGTTGCGGCGATCTCGATGGTCGGCGTCTATGCCGTGCATGGCAACACCTTCGACCTGGTGCTGGGCACCGTCATCGGCGGTATCGGCTACCTGCTGCGCGTGATGAACTTCCCGATTGCCCCCTTCATCCTCGGTTTCGTGCTCGGCGACATGATGGAGCAGAACCTGCGCCGCGCCCTGTCGATCAGCAACGGTGAAGTCGGCGTGCTGTTCGGCAGCCCGATCGCCATCGGCCTGTGGGTCGCCGCCATAGCCATGCTGGCCGGTCCGCGCCTGATGAAGATGCGCGAAAAGCGCGCCGCAGCGGCGTTCGGCTGAGCACCTTCCATCTCCTTGCTGCGCCGTAGTCCCTGCGCGTGGCGATTTTGCGGGGCACCTTCGGGTGCCCTTTTTTTGCGCTGTTCCGGCTCATTACTTCGCTAGACTACGCAAATTATAGATATGACTTTATCGACTGCTTCGTCGTTGCGGATAAAGTCTAGTAGTGAATTATGATTGACGAAATAATCGGGCATGTTGGAGTGAAATCAATTCCTGCGTCGAAACTAGAGGAAATCCAGAAGCGGAAATTGGCCCTTATGGCGGCCATGAAGAAGGGCCGTTCACACAAGTGGGTTCTTAGATTGTGGAGCCAGTTCATCAGAGCCCGCGATCTTTACCGCTGTGTGTGTTGTCATTCGAGCGACAGAATCCAGGCCCATCACGTTATCAGGAAAACGCTCTACCCAAAGGGAGCCTTTGATACTGGCAACGGCGTTACCCTGTGCGACGAATGCCACAGGCGGGTGCATGCGGAATTCAATGGCAAGCCTGACCTGTCTTTACCTCTTGGTGCCGAGCAAGGGGACGATCAGGACGAATGGGCATTCCTCTTTGGGCTTCTCCGAGAAGATGCTGCTCGGCGCGGTCTTGCTGAGGACGAGTTCTATCATCTTGGCGACCAGATTCTTGAGTTCACCGTGCGCTGTCAGGGTTACGAAGAGTTCTATGAGATGACAATGCGAGGCGAGATGAGCCGTATTCGATTCGCTCATGAGATCTGGAGGCTTATGCCAGAAGCCTGGTATACGAATTTCGTCTCTGAACTCGTCAGGTTGAATCGCTTCGACAATTGAGGAGGGCTCATTTCTTTAGAGGATGGAACTAGCTACCCACGAATGGGTAATCTGCTTCGATCATCAGCGACTCGTTGAACCCCTCGGATACCTCCCGGCAGCCGAGGTGGAGGAACGCAGTTTTTCGCAACTCACCTTGATAGCGAATATCGATAACAACCACAAAACAAACAGAGGCGTATCAAAGCCGAATGAACCCTCCATGGTGTAGCCGCAGTAATTGTTAAGATGACCTTATCCATGCATCACAGCATGGCATTACGACTATCAAACATTCGAGCAATGTTCAGACGCATAGCAAGCAAAATTAGATCAGCAATCACTGGCGATGATGAGCCGATGGATCGCTGGAGTAGTGACAGGCTTGGCGAGGTTAAGAATTACCTTGAGGGGAAGCATCCAGGAACATGGTCGCGCGAAGATCACTACTTGGCCGCCGAGTTCGTTATACAGCGCTACCTACCAGCCGACGAGAAGCGTACGCAGCAGCAATATGAAGCGTCGATGCGTGATCTGAAAGATAAGATAGATCGAAATATCGACACCCCAAATGCTCCAAAAGAAGAGGTTAAGGACGATCCGGAGTTCGCAAAATGGTTGAAAGATGCGCTGAAGTGAAGACTGCAACAGAATCAATCGAAGACATCAATCCCGAAGACCTAGAGGAGGAACAGGAGCTTCGATATCAGGACTACCGAAAGGTGATTGACGCGGGGATTTGGCTGATGCGGAACGGTTACGGACATATGGCACTTCTTCCGTATATCGCACCGTCTGGATGTTATTGGCGCTGTGAGTTCCACCAAACTGGCAAACCAAGCGCCCCGTTCTTCCGCTACTCAAGCTCATCGGAAGGAAAATATCTCAACGATAACGGCGGGGATGTGCGTAGAAAAGTTACGCCTAAAGGTCTCGCTCGCGCGATCTTGCGGCGCACGTCAGCCGACCTGCTCAAAGCGTGCGAAGGCGATCTGTCTCCTGACATGGGTGCTTGGTTGGTACAGCTTGAACGCGCTCTTGATAATCGCTGGATACCAGCAGCTTTCGACAACAGCGGTGATGCGCCGTCACCCTCAAAGTGGAACTTGGTAGGGATGCTCGGCGTGCCGGATTCTTTGATTGATGCTCCGCCGGGGTATGTGGTGCCCGGAGCTTAGGGGTTACTGATGGATGAAGAGAACAAAGTTCAGTTCCGGATCAGCGCGCAATCGTTCGAGCTTCACTACGATCCGGAATCAAAATTGTTGATCCTGCACGGTGTTGAAGCAATGTCTGGCCGCAAGCTAGTTGCTGTATTTGAACCGCAGGCGACAAGAGCGCTTTGCGATCTTCTTGAACACACGCAAAAATATCTGGGTGTTCGACTCGGTGCCGATGAAATCGAGCCGCCTGCGCTGCAATAGTCGTGAGTTGCTTATCCATGAGCACATGGTCGCATCAAGACTATTCACCCTGTCAGCTACGTACTCAAATAGGTAATTCATTTTTTTGTGTCGTCGTCAGCCGCCGGCAAGCGGCAGTTCCACCTCGACGCACAGGCCGCGGCCGTCGTCGCCGTCGCGCAGGGTGATGTTGCCGCCGTGGGCGAGGCAGATTTCACGCACGATGGCCAGACCGAGGCCGCTGCCGTCCACGTCGCCATGGCCGAGGATGCGGTAGAAGCGGTGGAAGACGTTCTCGCGCTCGGCCTCGGTGATGCCGGGCCCCTGGTCGCTGACGCTGATCAGGGCTTTCCCCTTCCAGCTCGCCACCGCCGCCGTGACCTGGGATTCGGGTGGGCTGTAGCGGATCGCGTTGTCGATCAGGTTGGCGACCATCTCGCGCAGCATCGGCGCGTTGCCGTTTTCGAGCACGGCGGGCTGCGGCCATTCCTCAAAAGCCAGGTCGATGCTCTTGTTCAGCGCCAGCGGCACCAGTTCCATGGCGACGTCCCTGACCAGGGCGTTGAGATCGACCGGCGCGCGTTCGTCCATCATGCCGTTGACCGCTTCGGCGCGCGACATCGCCAGCATCTGGTTGGCCAGCCGGCGGGCGCCGCGGATGCTGTGCAGCAGGCTGGCGAAGGTGCGCAGCATTTCCTCCGGATCGCTCTGGCGCAGGCCGTACTCGGCCTGGGTGGTGAGCACCGCGAGCGGCGTCCGGATCTGGTGGGCGGCGTCGGCGAGGAAGCGCTTGCGCGCGGCGAGCATCGCCGACAGGCGTTCGGTGTGGTGATTGATGGCGTCGATCAGCGGGCCGACTTCGCTCGGCACGTTGTTGGCGGGCACCGGCGTGAGGTCCTCGTCGCCGCGCCGGCGGATGGTGTCGCGCAGCTCGAGCAGCGGCCGGAAGGCGCTGCCCAGGGCGAAGACGATGAGCAGGGCGCCGACCGCGAGCAGCAGCAGTTGCCGGCGCAGGCTGTCGACGAACAGGTCGCGTGCCAGCCGGGTGCGCGAACCGGTGGTTTCGGCGAAGACGATGGTCGCCGCGTCGCCGCCCTTGAGGACGGGGTCGTAGAGGCGTTTGCGCATGGCGCCGAGGCGGATTTCCTCGTTGCGATAGCTGCTGTTGACGATCAGCACTTCGCCGCTTTCGCTCAGCCCGGCCGGCGGCGCCAGTTCGGGGTAGCCGGTGAGCAGGGCGCCGGAGGGCGCGAGCACGGCGTAGTAGATCCTTTCCTGCGCCTTGTCCTCGAACATCTCGAAAGCCGAGTAGGGGATGTTGACCTGGATTTCGCCAGCCGCCGAATGGGTCTGCTCGGCGACCGCCTTGATCGATGCCGTCAGCGAACGGTCGTAGGCCCGGTTGACCGCTTCCAGCGCGCCGCGATACGACAGCCAGGCATTGACCGCGAGCATGACGAAGAGCGGCGGCAGCAGCCACCAGACGATCCGGCGGCGCAGGCTGTAACGCGGACCGGGCCGGGCTTCACCAGGCATCGGGGAGTGACCGCGGCAGGCACAACAAGCTCAGGCCTCGGCAAGCAGGTAGCCGAGGCCGCGCAGGGTGTTGATCACCACCCCCGAGCCTTCGAGTTTCTTGCGCAGGCGCGAGACGTAGATCTCGATCGCCTCGACGCGGGCGTCGGTGTCGAAATCGAAGACCTTCTCGAACAGCGCTTCGCGCGCCACCGGACGGCCGCTGCGCGAGAGCAGCACTTCGAGCACCGCCAGTTCGCGCGGGGTGAGCGCCAGGGCCTGCTCGCCTATGCTGGCCAGGCGCGTCGTGGTGTCGAATTCGAGCTGGCCGATGCGGACCTTGGGCACCAGGTTGCCGCTGCGCCGCAGCAAGGCCTTGATCCGCGCTTCCAGCTCGCTCAGGTCGAAGGGTTTGGTCAGGTAGTCGTCGGCGCCGGTGTTGAGTCCGCGCACCCGCTCCTCGGTGGCGCCGCGCGCGGTCAGCACCAGCACCGGGGTGGGCATGCCCTTTTCGCGCTGGCGCAGGCGGCGCAGGACTTCCAGCCCGTCGAGGCCGGGCAGCGAGAGGTCGAGGATGACCAGGTCGTAATGTTCGGTATGCAGCGCATGATCGGCGTGGTCGCCGCGGTCGAGCACGTCGAGCACGTAACCGGCCTGGCGCAACGCCTTGCTGACCCACTGGGAGAGTTCGGCGTGATCTTCGACCAGGAGCAGACGCATGGGTGAAAGTAAATCGAAAGCTTGGACGGGGATTATCATCTCGAACAACAAAAAACACCATGGCGCAGCCCGGGTGTCACTGGAGGAAGACGGATGAACCGGAGAACATGCCTGCTGGCCATCGCCCTTGGCGCATGCTTTGCCGCGGCGCAGGCAGAGATTCTTCCGGAGGGCCTGGAGGTAGAACTGCCCGAAGACCGGGTCGTGATCTACGCGGCGACCGACCAGAACATCGTGCAGCCGCTGATCGACGATTTCGAGAAAAGCCATTCGGGGATCAAGGTCGAATACCACGACATGCACTCCAATCTGCTCTACCAGCGCGTGATCGACGAGGCGCGCCGGGGCAGCAAGGCCGACGTGGTCTGGAGTTCGGCCATGGACCTGCAGGTCAAGCTGGTCAACGACGGCTATGCCCAGCCGTACCGCTCGCCGGAAACGGCGGCGCTGCCGAGCTGGGCGGTGTGGAAGAACGAGGCCTTCGGCACCACCTACGAACCGGCCGTGTTCGTTTATCACAAGCCGGCGTTGCGCCGTGACGAGCTGCCGCTCACCCATGCAGCGCTGATCGAACTGCTCAAACGCAATCCGGAGCGCTTCAGGCGACGGCTGGCAACCTACGATCCGGCGCTTTCCGGCGTCGGCCTGATGCTCCATACCCAGGACGCGCAATCCAACCCGATCGTCTTCTGGAATCTGGCCCAGGCGCTCGGCGCCAAGGGCATCCGCGCCTATGCCACCTCCGGGGAAATGCTCGATGGCATCGCCAGCGGCGAAACCCTGATCGGTTACAACGTGCTCGGCTCCTACGCGCTGACCCGGGCCAGAAACGATCCGAGGATAGGCGTGATCTGGCCGCAGGACTACACCCTGGTGCTCAGCCGGGTCGCCTTCATCACCCGCGACGCCCGTCATCCCAATGCCGCCCGCCTGTGGCTCGACCACCTGCTGTCGCGCCACGGGCAGCAGATCCTGGCCCGCAACGCCGGCCTGTTCGCGGTCCGCGAGGACCTTTCCGCCGACACCGCGAGCAGCCTGCGCAGCCGGCTGGGCGCCGCCTTCCGCCCGATCCTCATCGGTTCCGGACTGCTCACCTATCTCGACCAAGCCAAGCGCCGCGATTTCCTGCGCCAGTGGGATGCCGCCGTCAAACCCCGCTGATTCCGCCTGTTTCCAGTCCCCGTTTCGCCTCTTCCGGTTTTCCCGTATGCGCCACCCTGTTGTCCGTTTCGTCCTGCCCACCCTGGGGCTGGCCCTGCTTGCCGCCTTGTTTGCCCAGTCCATCAGCCTGCCCTTGCCGTGGATGATCGGTCCGCTGTTCGCGGTGGCCGGCGCGCGCATGGCCGGCCTGCGCCTGCAGCCGCTGGCCGGCGGGCGCCAGGCCGGGCAATGGGCGATCGGCACCGCGCTCGGGCTGTATTTTTCGCCGGCGGTGCTCGGCCAACTGGCCGAACATGCGCTGCTGCTGGCCGCCGCGGCGCTGGCTTCGCTCGCCCTGGGCGGCGTCTGCGCGCTGCTCACCCTGCGCCTGGCGCGGGTCGATGCGGCGACCGCCTTCTTCGCCTCGCTGCCCGGTGGCGCTTCGGAAATGGCCAACCTGGCCGAACGTTGGGGCGGGGCGGTGGACCGTATCGCCGCCGCCCACGCCTTGCGCATCATGTTGCTGGTGTCGCTGGTACCGCTCGGGCTGACGCTCTCCGGCGCCCACGGCAGCGACATCTACATTCCCCAGTCGCACCGCTTCGACCTGGCCCGCCTGCCGCTGCTGATCGCCGCCAGCCTGGCCGGGGTCGGTCTGTTGCGCCTGCTGCGCATCGCCAATGCCTGGGTGCTCGGGCCCCTGCTCGGGGTCGGTGTGCTCAGTGCCCTGACCGTTCCCTTGTCCGCCCTGCCGGGCTGGGCGGTCAACGGCGGGCAGTTGCTGATCGGCTGTTCGCTCGGCAGCCGCTTCTCGCGCGAGTTCTTTCGCGCCGCGCCGCGCTTCATCGGGACCACGGCGCTGAGCGCGCTGCTGTCGATCCTGCTCGGCCTGCTGCTGTCCTTGTTGCTGGCGCATTTTTCCGGGGTGCCGCTGGCGACGCTGGTGCTCGCTACAGCGCCCGGCGGCGTCGCCGAGATGTGCATCACCGCCAAGGTGCTGCAACTCGGCGTACCGCTGGTGACCGCCGCCCACGTGCTGCGGGTGGTGGTGCTCACCCTGGGCGCCCAGTTCGCCTTCGGGCTGTTCCGCCGGCGCTTTGAGCCTAAAAATTGGCATTTTGGCCCGTGAGCCGTATAGCACTATTGTGCGGGACAATAAGGGGCGTTGGGGTTATACGACATAGGAGCTGCCAGATGAATCAGGAAGAACTCAAGGCCGTTTTTGATAAACAGGCTTCTGGCTATGAGGAACAGCAAAAGAAACTCGCGCCAATTCACGAAGGTCTCTACTTTCAACTTGAATGGATATTTTCAGAATTGCCACAAGCTGCCCGCATAATTTGTGTCGGATTAGGCGCTGGCGCAGAGCTTTCCTATTTGGCCAGAAGATTCCCGAACTGGAGATTTACCGCTGTTGAACCATCTGCTGCAATGCTTGATGTATGCCGACAAAGAGCTAGAAGAGAAGGATTTGTTTCGCGCTGTGATTTTTATGAAGGCTACGTGGAGTCCCTTCCAGACATTGAGCTTCATGATGCAGCGACTTGTTTCATGGTTTCTCAGTTCATACTCGACCCTCTGGAGCGATCGAAGTTCTTTCGTGGCATTTCGGAGAGGTTGCAGCCCAATGGAATATTGGTCAGTGCCGATCTGTCATCGACGGTGGGTTCGATTGAATATAAAGCACTGCTTAAAGCATGGGTAAATATGCTGCACGCCGCAAACGTTCCTGCTGATGCCATGGATAAAGTACATTCGGCGTGGGAAAAAGATGTGGCAATTCTTCCACCCGACGATGTAAAAACAATCATTAAGCGCGGCGGCTTCGATTCCCCGGTTCAGTTTTATCAGGCAGGTTTTGTTCATGCCTGGTTCTCCGTTCGGTCGGGCTTGCCGTCCTCCCGGAAAGCAGAGGGCAGTGATTGAGCGCTTCAAATGTATGAAATGTAAATAGAGCGCAGAGAAAAACTGCGCCATGGTTTTTACAGCGTCAATGTGCTTCCCCCGCCGCTGGCGCGATGACGCGCGGCCGGCCGCCCTGGTCGAGGGCGACGAAGACGAAGGTGGCGTCGGTGACCTTGACCTGTTCCTCACCGTCGCGTGAGCGCCGCCAGGCTTCGACCTGGATCGACATCGAGGTTCGGCCGATGCGGGTGATTTCGGCGTGCAGGCTGACTTCGTCGCCGATATAGACCGGTTGCAGGAAGGTGATGCGGTCGACCGAGACGGTGGCGCAGCGGCCACGCGCGCGGCGCGCGGCGACGTTGCCGGCGGCGAGGTCCATCTGGGCCATCAGCCAGCCGCCGAAAATGTCGCCGGCCGGGTTGGCGTCGCCGGGCATGGCGATGGTGCGGATCGCGGGTTCGCCGCGCGGGGTGGGTACGGGTTCTTTCATCGGGGATTCCTGGGGTGGTGGTGCGGCGGACGGGTTTGCCGGGATCGGGAATCCAGGCCTTGAGCAAGGCCCGCAGCATGTCGTAGCGGACCTTGCCGTTGTTGCCCCGGAGCGCGATCAGAACTTGTGGCGCAGGCCGGCCATGATCACCGAGACGTTGTCGCCGGCAGCCGGCGTGATGTTGAAGCCGTAGTTGGCAATCCCGTCGTTGCTGATCCGCGAGTAGGCGGTGTACAGCGTGGTCCGCTTGGACAGGTTGTGCATGTAGTAGATCGAGGCGCCGCTGGCGTCCTCGGTGTTGGCTTCGCCGCTTTCCTTGCGCTTGCCGTAGGAAATCGCCAGGGTGCCCGGCTTGCTCACCGGAATCTCGGCGCCGACGCTGTAACTGCGCGCCTTGCCCTTGCCCTGAGTACCGCCTTCGCGGTCCTGGGTGTACAGGGCGTAGAGCTTGGCCACGCCGAAATCGTAGGAGGCGCCCAGGCCGTGCGTGGTGGCGGTGCCGCCGGTATTGTTGGAAATGTAGCGCTGGGTCGTGGCCGAGGCCGACAGCGGGCCGCCCTTGTACATGCCGGTCAGGCCGTAGCCGCGGCCGGCGCGGCGCAGGTCGCTGTCGTTGGTGGCGTTCTCGGCGCCGGTCCAGTAGCCGGCGTCGACCGAGAAACCGGCCATTTCGGGCGAGCGGTACTTGATCATGTTGTCGAAACGGACCTGGTAGCCGCGCGCGACCGAGCCGCTCTTGCGATGCAGCATGCCGGCCGAGCGGTCGGAGCTGCCGGTGGCTTCGTACGGGTCGATGGCGACGAAGGCCGGCGAGTACTGGCGACCGAAGGTGACGCGACCGAACGATCCTTCCAGGCCGAGATAGGATTGCCGGGTAAATCCGGTGGATGTGCCGGTATCGATGGCGACCGCCGATTCGAGCATGAAAATGGCTTTCAGACCATTGCCCATGTCTTCGCTGCCCTTGAAGCCGAGGCGCGAACCGTTCAGTTCGCTGGTATCCATCGCGTTGCGCTTCAGACCGTTGGCGCGCTCCTGCGCCAGATTGACATCGAGCAGGCCGAAGATGGTGACGTTCGATTGCGCTTGCGCAAGGATAGGGAAAAGACAGGCGGCAGCCAGTGTGGCGAGTTTCTTCGTGTGTTGCATCGTATTCCTCCTTTTTTGCTGTGGATGTCGCGGCAGCAAGCCAGTCGCCGCCGGACCTGGTGGATTAAACGCAAGCTGCCTTTCGAAGTGCTTTCGCTCGCTGCCGGTGGTGTGTTGCATATGGGAGCAACTGCTCCAGGCTTGAACAGTTCGCCCGCGCTGTTGCCGGGCAGTCCAGGCCGGTTGGGCGTTTGCGGATTGGCACGCCACTTGCAGTCTCACTCCCCATAACAGCCCGCAGGGGCGAGTGGAGTGAGACATGAATCCAATGACAGGCCTGGCCGCCATCTTCCTGGCGGCGTTGCTGACTGTCCGGCCTGCGCTGGCCGGGCAGGAAGACGTCGACCCGCTGGGCTCGGCGCGCTGGGGCGACATGCGTTACCTGTTTCCGGAGCAGGCGACGATACGCTTCGACCAACGGGTCCGCGTGCTGGCGCCGGCAGTCGCCGAGAACCCGATGCAGGTGCCGGTCACCGTGGACGCCAGCGAGCTGGGGCCGGTCAGCGAGGTGATGGTGTTCGCCGACTTCAACCCGATCGTCGAGGTGCTGCGTTTCTACCCGCAGGCGGCGCCGGCCTGGCTGGGCTTTCGCGTCAAACTGCAGCAGTCGTCGCCGGTACGGGCGGCGGCGCGTACCGCCGATGGCGTCTGGCACGTCGGCGGTGCCTGGGTGACGACGGTCGGCGGCGGCTGCACCGCACCTTCGGCCAAGGCCGCGGCGCCGGACTGGCAGGCGCGCCTCAATCAGGTCAGCGGCCGGCAGTGGGAGAGCGGCGCGCAGGCCGGCCGGGTTCGCCTGCGCATCGAGCATCCGATGGACACCGGGCTGGTCGCCGGGATTCCCGCCTTCCACCTGGAACAGGTCGAACTGCTGGCCGACGGCCGTTCGCTGATGCGCCTGCAACTGCACGAGCCGGTCAGCGAGAACCCGGTGTTCACCCTCAAGCGCGGCGCCGCCGAAGGGCCGGTCGAGGTACGCGGCCACGACAACAACGGCAATGCCTTCCAGGCGAGGATAGAACCATGAAGCGCTGGCTACCCCTGGCATTCCTGGCCATCACGCTGACCGCCGCCGGCGCCGATTTCGACTATCGCCTGCAGGCTGAGCGCGTTGCCGACGACGTCCATGTCTTCGTCGGCAAGACCGAGGATTTCACGCCGGCCAACGGCGGCAATATCGTCAACACCGGCTTCATCGTCGCTCCCGGCGGCATCGTCGTCATCGACAGCGGCCCGTCGCGCCGCTACGGCGAACAGATGCGGCGGGCGATCGCCGCCGTGGACAGCCGGCCGCTGGCACTGGTCATCAATACCCACCATCACCCCGACCATTTCCTCGGCAACCAGGTTTTTGCCGACGTGCCGCTGGCGGCGCTGCCCGCCACCATCGAAGGTATCGCCAGCGACGGCAATGCCTTCGCCGAGAACCTCTACCGCCTGACCGGCGACTGGATGGCGGGGACCGAGGTGGTCGTGCCCAAACAGGCGCTGGCCGGCGGCCGCCAGGAGATCGCCGGGCGCCGCCTGCGCCTGCTGGCGCTCGACGGCCACACCGGCGCCGACCTGGCGATCTACGACGAGGTGAGCGGCGTGCTTTTCACCGGTGACCTCGGCTTTTTCGGCCGGGCGCCGACGACGCCGCACGCCGACGTGAACCGCTGGCTGGCGGCGCTCGACACGCTGGAAGCGATCACCCGCGAGCCCGGTTTCCGCGCCGTCGTCCCCGGGCACGGCCCGGTGGCGCGCGACGCGGCGCCGCTGCGCCAGACCCGCGCCTGGCTGAACTGGCTGCAGATGGCGCTGCGCCGTTCGGCGGAAAGCGGGCTGGACATGAACGAGACGATGGCCCAGCCGCTGCCCGCCGAGTTCGCCGGCCTGCCGGTGGCGGCCAGCGAATATCGGCGCTCGGTCGGCCACCTGTTCCCGGCCGTCGAGCGGGAGGCGCTCGGTGCGCCGCGCTGAAATGCCGCGGCCGACGCGCCGGCTGGGCGGCCTGATGCTGCTCTCGGCGCTGCTGCATGGTGGCGTCTTCCTGCTCATCGCGGGCAGCCGGCCGGCCTTGCCGCAGCCGCTACCACAGATCATCGCCACGCTGCGCCTGACGCCGCCGTCGAACAACGCGGTGTCACCGGCGGCAAGTGCGCCGGCGACGCCGCTCCCGCAGGTCCGGCGCTTGCCGGCTGCCGCGGCGAACCCCCCGGTTCCGCGGCCGCAGGCGAGCGCCAGGCCGGCCAACGACGTGCCGTTGGCGACGAGCCCGGCCGCCGGCGCCAGCAGCGACACGGCGCCGGGGCCGGTGCTTGCTGCCCCAGCCGTCGCCGCGGCCGAGGCAACGCCCGGCGGCGTGCCGCCAGCCGCCCCCTCGGCGCCGCCGGCGGCAGCGCTGGCCGCTTACCGCCAGCAACTGAGCGCACTGTTCGCGCAGCAGCGCAGCTACCCGCGGCTGGCGGCGATGCGCGGTTGGGAGGGCGAAGTCCGCCTGCGCCTGCGCGTCGCCCGGCGCGGCAACCTGGTCGCTGTCGACGTCGAGCGGTCGAGCGGCTTCGACGTCCTCGACCAGCACGCCCGCGCGCTGCTCGCCGCGCTCGGCGACCTGCCGCCGCCGCCGGGCGATGGCGGCGAAATCCAGGTCGTCGTGCCGATCAATTACAAACTCGATAGAACCACCTGAGGAAGCCCCGATGTTCCGCCGTCTCACGCTCTCCCCGCTTGCCCTGGCGCTCGCCGCCGCCTTCGCCCCGGCCGCCGCCGCCGAATCCGTGCTCGAACTGCCGGCCGTCGAGGTGGTCGGCAATTCGCCGCTCGCCGGCATCGGCATCCCGCGCCTGCAGGTGCCGGCCAACGTGCAGGTGGTCGGCGAGCGTGATCTGGCGCAATCGGCGGCGCTCAACCTGCCGGGGCTGATGGGGCGCCAACTGGCTGGCGTGACGATCAACGAGGTGCAGGGCAACCCTTTCCAGCAGGACGTCAATTACCGCGGCTTCACCGCCTCGCCGCTGCTCGGCACCGCCCAGGGGCTGTCGGTCTATCTCGACGGCGTGCGCGTCAATGAGCCCTTCGGCGACACCGTGAACTGGGACCTGCTGCCGCAGGCGGCGCTCGCCGGCATGGAAGTGGCGCCCGGCTCCAACCCGCTGTTCGGCCTCAACACCCTGGGCGGCGCGCTCGCCCTGCGCACGCGCAACGGCTTCGACCATCCGGGGACGACGCTGGAGGCGATGGCCGGCAGCTTCGGACGGCGCACGCTGGCCTTCGCTTCCGGCGGGCAGCGCGACAGCCTGGGCTGGTACGTCGCCGGCGACGGTTTCGCCGAGGACGGCTGGCGCGATTTCTCCAAATCCGATGCCGGCCGTTTCTTCGCCAAGCTGTCCCAGCGCAGCGCCGCCGGCGAACTCGACTTCAGCCTGCTGCGGGCGCGCACCAAGATGACCGGCAACGGCCTGCTGCCGCTGTCGATGTACGAAGCCGACCGGGCGCAGGTGTTCACCCATCCCGACGAGACGCGCAACGATCTCCTTCACCTCGCCCTGGCCGGGCGCCTCTGGCTGAACGGCGAGCAGAGCCTGTCGGGCAACGTCTACCACCGGCGCAACACGACGCGAACGCTAAACGGCGACGCCAACGACGAATTCGAGGACAGCCCCTTCGATGGCGTTTCCGACGAGGAATCCGGCGCCAACAACCGGACCCGTACCCGGCAGCGCGGCGAGGGGCTGGCGCTGCAGTGGAACCTGAACGGCGAGCGCCACCAGATGACGGTCGGCACGTCGTGGGACCGCGCCCGCATCCGTTTCCGCCAGACGCAGCAGCTCGGCGTGATCGATCCGACACGCGGCGTCGGCGACCTCGAAGACGAGGAAGTCGAGAACGCGATCCGCGGCACCACCGAGACCGTCTCCCTGTTCGTCACCGACACCGTCGCCCTCAGCCCGGTCCTCCACCTGACCGCGTCGGCGCGCTACAACGCCAGCCACGTCACCACTTTCGACCAGCTCAACCGCGTCGCCCCCAACCTCGACGGCGATCACCGCTACCGCAAGCTCAACCCGGCGCTCGGCCTGACCTGGCAGGTGGCGCCGGCGCTCAACGCCTACGCCGGCTTCAGCCAGGGCAGCCGGGTGCCGACGCCGATCGAGCTGGGCTGCGCCGACCCGGCCAATCCCTGCACGCTGCCCAACGCGATGGCCGCCGACCCCTACCTCAAGCAGGTCGTCGCCCGCACCCTGGAAGCCGGGCTGCGCGGCAAGCTGGCCGGCGGCATCGGCTGGAATGCCGGCGTCTTCCGCACCGTCGCCGACGACGACATCCTGTTCGTCGGCACCTCGACCAGCGCCGGTTATTTCACCAATTTCGGCCGCACCCGGCGCCAGGGCGTCGAGCTTGGCATCGACGGCCGGCACGGCAAGTTCGACTGGTTCGCCAGCTACAGCTGGCTGCACGCCACCTTCGGCTCGGCAGCCTGCCTGCTCGCCGAGAACAACAGCTCGCGCGGCACCTCGGCAGCATGCACGGCGAACGGCCAGGACGACGAGATCGAAGTGCGCAAGGGCGACCGCCTGCCCGGCCTGCCGGCGCACAGCCTCAAGCTCGGCCTGAGCTGGCAGGCCGCCGACTGGCTGCGCCTGGGCGGCGACCTGCAGGCCTTCTCCGGGCAGTACGCGCGCGGCAACGAGAACAACGCGCACCGCGCCGGCAGCGCTACCGACGCCTTCGGCAACACCCGCGTCTTCAGCGGCAGCGGCCGCCTGCCCGGCTACGCCATCCTCAACCTCAACGCCGAGGCCCGCCTGGGCGGTGGCTGGGAAGTCTTCGCGCGGGTCGACAACGTCTTCGACAAACGCTATGCGACGGCCGCCGCGCTGGCCGAAAACCCGTTTTCCGCCAACGGCGCCTTCCAGGTTGATAGCGCCGACTGGCGGCGCGAAACCTTCGTCGCGCCGGGGGCGCCACGCGCCGGCTGGCTCGGCGTGCGCTACCGCTTCGCCGGACTGTGAGCGCGATGCGTCCGCTACGCCTGCACACCCGCATCAGCCTGGTCCTCACCGGCTTGGCCGGCAGCCTTTGCGCGGTCCTCGTCGGCCTCTGGCTGCACGGCGCGCGGCAGGGCATCCACGAGGAAATCGAGGCCGCCAACCGGGTTTCCGGGCAGTGGCTGGCGGCCCTCGTCGAGCACCTGCCGGCGAACGCCGTCGAGCTGCAGGCGGCGCTCGCGCCGCTCGGCCGCATCCGCGCCAACGAACTGCAGCTGCTCGATGCCGGCGGCCGCCTGCATTACCGCTCGCCGCCGCCGACCTACAAGGCTGGGCGGCAGGCGCCGGACTGGTTCGCCGAACTGTTGCGGCCGCGGATCGCGCCGCGTCTGCTGGCGGTCGGCGAGTTGCGCCTGGTCCTGGTGCCCGACGCGTCGCGCGCGGTGATCGACGCCTGGGACGAGCTTTGCGCCGTCGCCGGCTGGGCGCTCGGCCTGCTCGGCTTGCTCTTCGTCGTCGTCCGCCGCGCGCTGGACCGCGCCTTGCAGCCGCTGGACGAAGTGATGCGGGCGCTGCAGCGGATCGGTTACGGGCGCTTCGACCTGCGTCTGCCAGTCTTCCCGGTGCCCGAACTGGCCAGCCTGTCGAATGCCTTCAACGGCATGGCCGACCGCTTGCGGGCGGCGGTCGACGACAACGTCCGCCTGGAAACCGAGCGCGAACTGGCGCAACGCCTGCAGGCCCGGCTGGAGGAGGAGCGGCGGCAGATCGCCCGCGAACTGCACGACGAGATGGCGCAGGGCATCACCGCCGTGCGCGCGCTGGCCGGCGCCGTTGTTCAGCGCACGGCGGAACAGCCGGCGCTGCAGGCACCGGCGCAGCACATCCTGGCGGTGACCGGCGAACTGCAGGACGGCGTCCGCCGCATCCTGCACCGTCTGCGGCCGCTGCCCGGCGGCGAGCTGGCTGCGCGGCTGAACGACTATTGCGCCAGTTGGCGGCGCCAGCACGAGACGGTGGCGCTGCAACTGCGCGTCGCGCTCGCCGGCCACGAGCCGGACGATGCGCTGGCCGCGGCTGCGCTGCGCATCGTCCAGGAAGGGCTGACCAATGTCGCCCGGCACGCCGCCGCCAGCGAGGTCGAGCTGAGCGTCAGCGGCGGCGACGGCGTCCTGCGTATCGCGCTGCTCGACAACGGGCGCGGCGCCGGCGGGCGCTCCGCCGCCGCCGGCTGCGGCCTCGGCCTGACCGGCATGGGCGAGCGGGTGGCCGGCCTCGGCGGCAGCCTGCATTTCTTCACCCCGGCCGGCGGCGGCTTCGGCCTGGTCGCGACGCTGCCGCTTTTTTCCCTGGAGGTAGCATGAACCCATCCTTGAAAAACGTCCGCGTCGTGCTCGCCGACGATCACGCGGTGGTCCGCCTCGGTTTCCGGCTCTTGCTCGAAGGGGCCGGAGCGCTAGTGGTCGGCGAGGCGGCAGACGGCGAAGGCGCGCTGCGCCTGCACGCCGAAATGGCCCCCGACCTGCTGGTGATGGATGTGTCGATGCCGGGCGGCGGCGGCCTGTTGGCGCTCGAACGCCTGCGCGCCCGCGACCCGGTGGCGCGCATCCTGATGCTCTCGGCACATCACGACGAGATCGTGCCGGTGCGTGCGCTGCGCCTGGGCGCCAACGGCTACCTGTGCAAGCGGGCGGCGCCGGCCGAGTTCCTGCGCGCCGTCGCCCAGGTGGCGGCCGGGCGCCGCTACCTCGATCCGGAGCTGGCGCAGCAGGTGGCGCTGGCCCAGCTCTCCGGCGCTGCGCAGCCGCTGGAGACGCTGACCGAGAAGGAACTGGCGGTCTTCCTCAAACTCGCCGCCGGGCAGACGGTCAACGACGTGGCCGGCGACTTCCACGTCAGCCCGAGCACGGTCGGCACTCACCTCTACCACATCAAGCAGAAGCTGAACCTGCGCAATCCGGCCGAGATCACGCTGCTGGCGGTGCGCAACGGGCTGATCGAAGCCTGAGACGGGGGCGAATCATGATTTTCATGAGGTCGCGCTGGCGAACTCCGGGACGGCAGGCCGGTGGCGGCTGGGAATAATGAACCGGAGACGGGCCGCCACGGTCCGCCCAACCATAAACCAGGAGAGAGACTGATGAACTGCCGCCCGACCCCCATCGCCGCCTGTCTGGCGCTTGCTTTCGCCGTGCCGGCCGCGGCTGCCGAAGACGCCGTGCGGCTCGATCCGCTGGTCATCACCGGCAGCCGCGTCGAACAGAATACTTTCGATCTGCCGGCGGCGATCGACGTCGTCGATGTGGCGAGCGTCGGGGCGACGCAAGCCCGGGTCAATGCCTCGGAAGCGCTGGCCGGGGTACCGGGGATCGTCGTCCAGAACCGCCAGAACTACGCCCAGGACCTGCAGATTTCGTCGCGCGGCTTCGGCGCCCGTACCGCCTTCGGGGTGCGCGGCATCCGTCTGGTCGCCGACGGCATCCCGGCGTCGATGCCGGACGGACAGGGGCAGGCGGCGACCTTCAACCTCGACCGCGCCGAGCGCATCGAGGTCATGCGCGGCCCCTTGTCGGCGATCTACGGCAACGCGGCGGGCGGCGTCATCCAGTTGTTCACGCCGGACGGCAAGGGCAGGCCGAGCGTCGAAGGGCGCTTCAGCGCCGGCAGCGACAGCAGCTGGAAAACCGACCTGGCGAGCCAGGGCGAGGTCGGCGGCGTCTCCTACGTAGTCGATACCTCGCGCTTCGTTTCCGACGGCTACCGCGATCACAGCGAAGTCCGGCGCGATCAGTCGCTGGTCAAGCTGGGCGTCTCGCCGAGCCCGGACGGCCGGCTGACTTTCGTCGCCAGCAGCTTCCGCCAGGTGGCCGACGATCCGCTCGGCCTCGACTGGGCGAGCGCCCGCAGCAAGCCGACCAGCGTCGTGCCGGCGGCGCTCGCCTACGACACGCGTAAGCGGATCAGCCAGCAGCAGGGCGGCCTCAACTACGAGCACCGCTTCGGCGACGACAGCCTGCAGTTGGCGGCCTACGCCGGGCAGCGTTCGGTGATCCAGTACCAGTCGATTCCTACCTTTGTTCAGGCCAACCCGCGCCATTCCGGCGGCGTCATCGATTTCGAGCGTAGCTATGCCGGCGCCTCGGCGCGCTGGATCGCCCGCCGCCAGGTCGCTGGCGGCGGCCTGACGACGACGTTCGGCGCCGACTACGAGCGCTCGGTGGACGACCGCCAGGGCTTCGAGAATTTCGTCGGCGCGACGCTTGGCGTCAAGGGCGCCTTGCGCCGTGACGAAACCGACCGCGTCGCGGCGAGCGGCGTCTACGTGCAGAGCCAGTGGCAGGGCGAGCGCTGGAACTTCAGCGGCGGCCTGCGCCACAGCCGCGTCGCCTTCAAGGTCAGCGACCACTACATCGTCGGCGTCAACGGCGACGACAGCGGTTCGGTCGATTACCGGAAGACGACGCCGACGCTGGCTGCGATGTACGCGCTGACCCCGGCGGTCAATCTCTACGCCAGCGTCGCCCGCGGCTTCGAGACGCCGTCACTGAACGAGCTGTTCTATTCCGGTCCCGGCGCGACCTTCAGCTTCGACCTCAAGCCGGCCACCAGCACCCACCTCGAAGCCGGCATCAAGGCCATGCTCGGCGACAACGCGCGGCTCGACGTCGCACTGTTCGAAGTGCGGACCAAGGACGAACTGGTCGTTGCCGCTTCCTCTGGCGGCCGTACCAGCTACATCAACGCCAGTCGGACGCTGCGCCGCGGTGTCGAGGCTTCGCTTGACGCCCACTGGGCCGGCGGTTTCTCCGGCCGGCTCGCCTATACCGGCCTGCGCGCCGAGTTCGACAAGGCCTATACCGGTAGCAGCGGCGTCGTCGCTGCCGGCAACCGGCTGCCCGGCGTGCCGTCCTCGCAACTGTTCGGCGAACTGGCCTGGAAACACGCGGCGAGCGGTTTCCAGGCGGCGATCGAAGGCGTGGCGCGCAGCCGGGTCTATGTCGACGACCGGAACGCGGCGCGCTCGGCGCCCGGCTACGCGATCGCCAACCTGCGCTTCGCCGTCGAGCGCAACTACGGCGCCTTCTCGGTCGGCAGCTTCCTGCGCATCGACAACCTGTTCGACCGCGAGTACATCGGTTCGGTGGTGGTCGGCGACGGCAACGGTCGCTACTACGAACCGGCGCCCGGCCGCGCCTGGCTGGCCGGGGTGAGCCTGAAGCACCAGTTCTGAGCGCGGCTCAGACGACGCCCTGGGCGAGCATCGCGTCGGCGACCTTGACGAAGCCGGCGACGTTGGCGCCATCGACGTAGCTGACCTTGCCTTCGGCGTTGCGGCCGTAGCGCAGGCAGGTTTCGTGGATGTCGACCATGATCCGGTGCAGCCGGGCGTCGACTTCCTCGCGCGGCCAGGAGAGGCGCATTGCGTTCTGGCTCATTTCCAGACCGGAAGTGGCGACGCCGCCGGCGTTGCTCGCCTTGCCCGGGGCGTAGAGCACGTCGCTGTGCTCGAACAGCTTCACCGCCTCGGCGGTCGACGGCATGTTGGCGCCTTCGGCGACGCAGATCGCGCCGTTGGCGAGCAGGCTGCGGGCGTCGTCGGCGTCGAGTTCGTTCTGCGTCGCGCAGGGCAGGGCGACGTCGACCGGCACCCGCCACGGCTTCTCGCCAGGCAGGAAACTGGCGCCGACGCGCGCCGCGTAGTCGCTGACGCGGCCGTACAGATGGTTCTTCACCTCCATCAGTTCGGCGAGTTTTTCGGCGCTGAAGCCGTCCTCGTCGACCACCGTGCCGCTCGAATCGGAGACGGTGACGACGCGGGCGCCGAGCGCCATCGCCTTCTCGACCGCGTATTGGGCGACGTTGCCGGCGCCGGAGACGCTGACGCGCAGGCCGTCGAAGCTGCGGCCGCGCTGCTTGAGCATTTCCTCGGCGAAATAGACGGTGCCGTAACCGGTCGCTTCCGGGCGGATCAGCGAACCGCCGAAGCTCAGGCCCTTGCCGGTGAACACGCAGTCGGCACGGTTGGAGAGCTTCTTCATCATGCCGGCCATGAAGCCGACCTCGCGGCCGCCGACGCCGATGTCGCCGGCCGGCACGTCGGTGTCGCTGCCGATGTGGCGGAACAGCTCGCTGACGAAGGCCTGGCAGAAGCGCATCACCTCACCCGGGCTGCGGCCTTTCGGGTCGAAATCGGAGCCGCCCTTGCCGCCGCCCATCGGCAACGTGGTCAGGGCGTTCTTGAAAGTCTGCTCGAAGGCGAGGAACTTGAGGATCGACAGGTTGACCGAGGGGTGGAAGCGGATGCCGCCCTTGTAGGGACCGATCGCCGACGAATGCTGGATACGGTAGCCGCGATTGACGCGTACCTCGCCGTGATCGTCCACCCAGGAGACGCGGAAGGTGAGTACCCGCTCCGGCTCGACCAGGCGGTCGAGCAGGCCGTGTTCGGCATAGCGGGGGTGGTCCTGGATGAACGGCCAGAGGCTCTCGATGACCTCGGCGACGGCCTGGTGAAACTCGGCTTGGCCGGGGTTTCGTGCGGCAACATCCTGGTTGAATTCTGCGAATGACTTGTAGCGCACGCTGCGGGCTCCCTGGTTTTTGTCTGGATCAGTGCGGTGTGGCGGCGGCCGGCTGGATGACTTCGACCACGGTCAGCCGGCGGCTGTTGCCGCCGGGAAAGTCCCAGTCGATTTCATGGCCGACGCCGAGGCCGATCAGCGCGGCGCCGACCGGGGCGAAAACGGAGACCTTGCTGGCCGCCGGGTCGGCCTGGTCGGGATAGACGATCTCGACCTGGCGGCTGTTGCCGGTCTCCTGTTCGGTATAGCGGACGCGCGACCCCATCGTGACGATGTTGCTCGGAATTGAATCGTCCGGGATAACAATGGCGCGCTCAAGCTCGTCGCGTAGATCGTCGGGCGGCTGGATTGCCATCAGGCGAACGAAATCGCTCTCCCTGATGATCAGGTTGTTCTGCTGCATTTATCTGAATTTTCTGGTGATTTTTGTTGATCGGTTTTTTGTGTCATGGGATTGCGGATGGTAGAAGGAAGTCCAAGGCTTGATAAGCCGGCGACTTTGCACAAGACTGTTTCCTTTTGAATAACAATTGGAGTGCGTGTGCACGACATCAACGACATGCTGCTGTTCGCCCAGGTGGTCAAGGCGCGCAGTTTTTCCGGGGCGGCGTCGCGCCTGGGGATTTCCAAGTCGCGCGTCAGCAAGTCGGTGGCGCGGCTCGAGGCGGCGCTCGGCGTCCGGCTGCTGCAGCGGAGTACGCGCCGGCTCAGCCTGACCGAGGTCGGCGAGGCCTACTTCGAGCATTGCGACCGCATCGTCGATGAAATGGCGCAGGCCGAGAACACGATCGGCAGCCTGCACCGCGAGCCGCGCGGCAAGCTGCGCTTCAGCGCGCCGGTCGCTTTCAGCACGCTGCACGTGGCGCCGGCGCTGGCCGATTTCATGCTGCAGTACCCTGAACTGTCGGTGGACATGACGATCAGCGACCGCCTGGTCAATCTGGTGGACGAGGGCTACGACCTGGCGCTGCGCATCGCCCCGGTGCCCGGCGACAATCTGGTCGCCCGGCGGCTGGCGCCGATCCGTCGCAAGATCTGCGGCAGCCCGGCCTACCTGGCGCGCTGGGGTGTACCGGAAAAGCCGGAGGACCTGGCCGGGCACAACTGTCTCGACTACACCTACCTGACGACGCAGGGCTTCTGGCATCTGCGCGGTCCGGCCGGCGACATCTCGGTGCCGGTGGCGGGCAAGCTGCGCATCAACGACGACGAGGCGCTATCGCAGGCGGTGCTGGGCGGGCTGGGGTTGGCCTTGCTGCCGACCTTCATCGTCGGCAGCGAGCTGCAGGCCGGGCGTCTGGTCGAGGTGCTACCCGGCTACGTGCCGGTCGAGCGCTTCATTTACGCGGTGCATCTGCCGAACCGGCACCTGCCGCTGAAGGTGCGCGCCTTCATCGATTTCCTGCAGCAGCGTTTCGGCGACGAGCCGGAATGGGATCGCCCGGCATCGCCGGGCAGTGCGCGCCGCTGGCTGGGGCTGAGCCGTTAGGCTCAGCAGCGGTGGTTCATCAGCGCCTTCAGGCCGCTGACGTTGAGGATGCGAATGTGCTTCTGCTGGACCGCGATGTAGCCTTCTTCCTGAAATTTGGAGAAGGCGCGCGACACGGTTTCCAGCTTGAGGCCGAGGTAGCTGCCGATTTCCTCGCGCGTCATGCGCAGGTAGAACTCGGCGTGCGAGAAGCCGCGCGCCGTGAAGCGCTGCGACAGGTTGAGCAGGAAGGCGGCCAGCCGCTCTTCGGCGCGCATCGTGCCGAGCAGCATCATGACGCCGTGGTCGCGGACGATTTCGCGGCTCATCACCTTGTGGAAGTGATGCTGCAGGTTGTGGATCTCGCGCGACAGGCTTTCCAGGCGGTTGAACGGGATCGCGCAGATCTCGCTGTCTTCCAGCGCGATGGCGTTGCAGGTGTGGTGTTCGGTGCTGATGCCGTCGAGGCCGAGCAGTTCGCCGGCCATCTGGAAGCCGGTGACCTGGTCGCGGCCGTCCTCGAGCAGGACGTCGGTCTTGAAGAAGCCGCTGCGGATCGCGTAGATCGAGTCGAAGGACTCGCCGGCGCGGTACAGGTGATCGCCGCGCTTGATCCGGCGGCGGGTCGAAATCAGGTCGTCGAGACGCTCCAGTTCATCGAGACTGAGACCGAAGGGAAGGCAGAGTTCCCGCAGGTTGCAGTTGGAACAAGCCGTCTTGATGACGGTCAGCGAAATCTCCTGATTCAGCGGGATTGGGCTGGGCATTGGCAACCTGCGTTGGCTTGATCCATGTCAACCGGAAATGCGATCCATCCCCACATAATCGGGCCAAAACTTGGCGCCATGTTCAATGAATTTCGCAACTGAAAACCTCGTCTTCGACCCACAGATCATTCGCCGTTTCGACGTAAACGGCCCCCGCTACACCTCGTATCCCACTGCCGACCGCTTCGTCGAGGCTTTCGACGCCGAGGCTGCCGCTCTCTGGCTCAGCAAGCGCAACATCGGCGGGATCAGCCGACCGCTCTCATTATACTTCCACATCCCTTTCTGCAACACCATCTGTTATTACTGCGCCTGCAACAAGATCATCACCAAGGATCACGGGCGCAGCGCCAAGTACCTGAAGTACCTGGGCAAGGAACTGGCGCTGCAGAGCGCCGCGCTGGAAGGCAGCGAAGGCGAGCATGAGGTGATCCAGCTGCACTGGGGCGGCGGCACGCCGACTTTCCTGTCGCACGACGAAATGCGCCAGTTGATGGCGGAAACCCGACGGCACTTCAAGCTGCTCGACGGCGGCGAGTATTCGATCGAAGTCGACCCGCGCAAGGTCGATACGGCCACCGTGGCGCTGCTCGGCGAACTGGGTTTCAACCGGATGAGCGTCGGCGTCCAGGATTTCGACGAGCGCGTGCAGGTCGCGGTCAACCGCGTGCAGACCGAGGAGGAAACGGCGAACGTGATCAGCGCGGCACGTGCCAACGGTTTCAAGTCGGTGTCGATCGACCTCATCTACGGTCTGCCCTTCCAGAGCGTGATGGGTTTCAACCGGACGCTGGAACGCGTCCTGGCGATGGACCCGGACCGCCTGTCGATCTACAACTACGCGCACCTGCCGGGGCTGTTCAAGCCGCAGCGGCGGATTGCCGACGCCGACCTGCCGAATGCCGACACCAAGCTGCAGATCCTGGCGCTGGCGATCAAGAAGCTGACCGATGCCGGTTACGTCTTCATCGGCATGGACCATTTCGCCAAGCCCGACGACGAGCTGGCGGTGGCGCAGCGCCAGGGGCGGCTGCACCGCAACTTCCAGGGCTATTCGACCTACGCCGACTGCGACATGCTGTCCTTCGGCATCTCGTCGATCAGCAAGGTCGGTCCGACCTACTACCAGAACGTCAAGACGCTCGACGAGTACTACGACCGGCTCGACGCGCCGATGCTGCCGGTGGTGCGCGGCATCGAGCTGACCGCCGACGACATCCTGCGGCGTTCGATCATCCAGGCGCTGATGTGCCATTTCGAGCTGTCGATCGAAAGCATCGAGAGTTCGCACCTGATCGACTTCCACAAGTATTTCGCGGCCGAGATCGAGGATCTGCGCGAGATGGAACGCGGCGGTCTGCTCAAGATCGAACGCGACTGGATCACCGTGCTGCCGCCGGGGCGCATGCTGGTCCGTGTCATCGCCATGGCCTTCGACCGCTACCTGCGCGCCGACCGGCAGCGGACGCGTTACTCCAAGGTGATCTGAGCGGCGTGTCAGGAAGGCCCGGGGCGGGTTACACTGCGGGCTTTCCTGTCGCAAGCCTTGCCCCATGCCTGATTCCGGCTTCCTGGCGCTGTTTCTCGTTGGTCTGCTCGGTGGTGCGCACTGCGTCGGCATGTGCGGCGGCATCGTCGGCGCACTGGCGATGGGTAGTCCGGCCCGCTGGTCGATGCATCTTGCCTACAACGGCGGTCGCATCCTCTCCTATGCCATTGCCGGGGCAATTGCCGGGGCGCTCGGTGCCGCCGGACTGGGACTCGAAGGACAGGTGCCGGCGCGGCTGATCCTCTTCCTCTTCGCCAACCTGATGCTGGTCGCGCTCGGCCTCTACCTGATCGGCGTCACCCGGGCGCTGGCCTTCACCGAACGGCTCGGCCAGGCGCTGTGGCGGCGGTTGCAGCCGCTGACCCGGCGTTTCCTGCCGGCGACGCGGGTTGGCCAGGCGTTTCCGCTCGGTATGCTGTGGGGTTGGTTGCCCTGCGGCCTGGTCTATAGCGCGTTGGCCAGTGCCTTGGCGGCCGGTTCGGCGCAGCGCGGCGCGCTACTGATGCTGGCCTTCGGTGCCGGCACCCTGCCCAATCTGCTGCTCGCCGGCATCTTGCTGGCGCGGCTCAATGAATTCGTGCGGCGGCCGGTGGTGCGCTGGACTTCCGGGCTGCTGGTGCTCGGTTTCGGCGTTTATGGCCTGCTGAGTTTGCCCTATCTGCTGGAAGCGAGCTGAGATGGAAAAGCAATCCGCCGAGCAGGTCGTCGAGTTCGCGATTGGTGGCATGACCTGCGCCGCCTGTTCGACGCGCCTGGAAAAGGTGCTCAACCGGCAACCCGGGATGCAGGCCAACGTCAATCTCGCCGCCGAGCGTGCGCGCGTGCGCCTGAGCGGGGTCGGCGCCGAGGCGGTGATCGCCGTGGTGGCCAAGGCCGGCTTCAGTGCTGCCGTGGTCGATGCCGGGACGCGCGAGCGGGAAAAGGCCGAGAAACTGCGCACTTACCAGCGTGAGAGTCGGCGCTTCTGGATCGCTGTCGCGCTCAGTCTGCCGCTGGTCGGCCAGATGCTGTTCATGTTCGGCGAGCACGGCATGCACAACGAACTGCCGCGCTGGCTGCAGTTCGCGCTGGCGACGCCGGTGCAGTTCTGGATCGGCTGGCGTTTCTACGATGGCGCCTGGAAGGCGCTGCGCGGTGGCGGCGCCAACATGGACGTGCTGGTCGCGCTCGGCACCAGCATGGCCTGGGGTTTCTCGACCGTCGTGACTTTCCTCGGCCTGAGCGAGCAGCACGTCTATTTCGAGGGCGGGGCGGCGGTGATCACCCTGGTCCTGCTCGGCAAGCTGCTCGAGGCGCGGGCCAAGGCAAGGACTTCGGAGGCGATCGAATCGCTGATCCGCCTGCGCCCGAAGACGGCGCGTGTCGAACGCGACGGCCAGTGGATCGAATTGCCGGTTGACGCGCTGATGCCGGGCGACGTCTTCCTGGTCCGTCCGGGCGAGAGCGTGCCGGTCGATGGCGAGGTGATCGACGGTGAGTCGAGCGTCGACGAGGCGATGCTCACCGGCGAGAGCATGCCGGTCGGCAAGCGCGCCGGCGACAAGGTTTTCGCGGCCACTGCCAACGCCAGCGGCAGTCTGCGTTGCCGCGCCACCGGCGTCGGCGAGCAGACGCTGCTCGCCGGCATCATCCGCCTGGTCGGCGAGGCGCAGGGCTCGAAGGCGCCGGTACAGCGCCTGGCCGACCGGATTTCCGGGATCTTCGTGCCGGTGGTGTGCAGCATCGCGCTGGTCACTTTTATCGGCTGGTGGTGGCAGGGGGGCGATTTCGCGACGGCGCTGGTCAATGCCGTCGCCGTCCTGGTCATCGCCTGTCCGTGCGCGCTCGGCCTGGCGACGCCGACGGCGATCATGGTCGGCACCGGGCAAGGGGCGCGGGCCGGCATTCTGGTGCGCAATGCCGAGGCGCTCGAACGGGCCGAGAAGATCGCCGTGCTGGCGCTCGACAAGACCGGCACGCTGACCGCCGGCCAGCCGCAGGTGACCGATCTGCTGCCCTTCTGCATCGGCCGCGAGGCAGCGCTGCAACTGGCGGCGGCGCTCGAGCACCATTCCGAACACCCGTTGGCGCGGGCGGTGATCGCCGCCGCCGACGGTCTCGAACTGCCGACGGTGAGCGGTTTTGCCGCGACGGCGGGACACGGCGTCGGCGGCGAGATCGGCGGCCGCCGTCTGCGTCTCGGGGCGCCCGGCTGGCTCGGACTGGCCGCCGACGGCGCGGTCGCGGCGCTGCAGGGCGCCGGCAAGACGGTGATCGCGCTGGCCGAGATCGACGCCGACGAAAAAGTCGGACCTGTCCTGGCGCTGATCGCCATCGCCGATGCGCTGCGCCCGACCTCGCGCGAGGCGGTGGCCCGCCTGCGCCAGCGCGGCATCCGGGTGGTCATGCTGACCGGCGACAATCCGGCGACGGCGGCGGCGATCGCCGTCCAGGCCGGGATCGACGAATTTCGCGCCGGCATCCTGCCGGGCGACAAGGCGGCCGCGGTCAACGCGCTGAAGGCGGACGGCGGGCTGGTGGCGATGGTCGGCGACGGCATCAACGACGCCCCGGCGCTGGCCGCCGCCGACGTCAGTTTCGCGATCGGCGCCGGGTCCGACGCGGCGATCGAGGCGGCCGACCTGACGCTGATCCGCAACGACCTGCTTGGCGTCGCCGACGCCATCGCGCTGTCGGCGGCGACCTAGGGCAAGATCCGGCAGAACCTGTTCTTTGCCTTCATCTACAACGTTCTCGGCATCCCGCTGGCGGCTTTCGGCTTCCTCAGCCCGGTGGTGGCGGGGGCGGCGATGGCGATGAGTTCGGTGTCGGTGGTTTCCAATTCGCTGCTGCTGCGGCGCTGGCGACCGGAAGCCGGTCGGCGGCGTTGACGGTGATGGTCAAGCGGGAAACCGACCTCTTTCGCGCGACGATGGATGCGGCGCAGGTCGGCATCTTCGTCATGGCGCGGGGGCGCTTCCTCTACGTCAATCCTTACATGCGCAGCTTGTTCGGCTACGCCGAGGCGGATTTCATCGAGCGCCTCGGGCCCTATGATCTGGTCGTTGCCGAGCAGCACGAAAGGATCGCCGAACAACTGGCCAGGCGACCGGGCGGCGGCGCTGTCGAGACCACCGAGTTCACCGGCCGGCGCCAGGATGGTTCGCAGTTCACCATGTCGGTGCTCGGCATGCCTTCGCGCTTCAATGGCAGGGTGGTCGCCGTCGGCACCGTCATCGACATCAGCGACCGCAAGCAGGCCGAACAGCGCATCCGCGAGCTGGCCGATTTCGACGCCCTGACCGGCCTGCCCAACCGCCGCCTGCTGCACGACCGGATCGAGCAGATGCTTGCCGCCGCCGAGCGCGACAAGCACGGCGCGGCGCTGCTCTTTCTCGACATCGACCATTTCAAGCGGGTCAACGACTCGCTCGGCCACAGCGTCGGTGACGACCTGCTGTGTGCGCTGGCGCAGCGCTACGTCAAGGTGGTGCGGCGGATCGACACACTGGCCCGCCTCGGCGGTGACGAGTTCATCATCCTGCTGCCCGAGGTGAATGCAGCGGCGGCGGCCGACGTCGCCCGTCGGCTGCTGGAGATCGCCGCCTCGCCGTTTTCGGTCGGCGGCCACGCGCTGACCGTCACCTCGTCGATCGGCATCGCCCTCTATCCGCAGGACGGCAAGGACATCGACACCCTGCTCAAGAATGCAGACACGGCGATGTACAAGGCCAAGGAACTGGGACGCAACACCTTCCAGTTCTATTCCTCGGAAATGAACATGGCGACGCTCGAGCGCCTGATGATGGAAAGCAACCTGCGCCAGGCCTTGACCGAGGAGCAGTTCGTTCTTCACTACCAGCCGCTGGTCAGTCTGCAGAACGGAGAGATCGTCGGCGTCGAGGCGCTGATCCGCTGGTTGCATCCGACCCTGGGCACGATCATGCCCGACCGCTTCATCGCTGTTGCCGAGGATAGCGGGATGATCAACCCGATCGGCGACTGGGTCCTGTTCGAAGCCTGTCGTCAGGCCCAGGCCTGGATAGACGAAGGTCTGCAACTGCGGACGATGGCGGTCAATGTGGCGCCGGTGCAGTTCCGCCAGGCTGGTTTCGTCGAGATGGTCGCCGGTGCGCTGAGCGCCACCGGGTTGGTCGCCGATTGTCTGGAACTCGAACTGACCGAGCGCACCGTGATGCACGATGCCGAATTCACCCTTGGCACCCTGTCGGCGTTGAAGCGCATGGGCGTCAGTCTGTCGCTCGACGATTTCGGTACCGGCTATTCCTCGCTTGCCTACCTGAAGCGTTTCCCGGTCGGCAAGCTGAAGATCGACCGTTCCTTCGTCATGGACCTGGAAAGCGACGCCGACGACCAGGCGATCGCTTCGACCATCGTCAGCATGGGACGCAGCCTGCGCTTGACGGTACTGGCCGAAGGCGTGGAAACTGCCGAGCAACTGGCCTTGCTGCGCAAGATGGGTTGCGGCATGGTGCAGGGCTTTCACTACAGCCGACCGCTGGCCGCCGCCGAGATGACCGAATTGCTGCGCCGCCAGCCTTTTCTCCACAGGGACTGAAACATGGAAAACACCGAAATCCGGATCGGCGGCATGAGCTGCCAGGGCTGCGTCAAGAACATCACCGGCGTCCTCGGCGGCCTGCCCGGCGTCGCCTCGGCCGAGGTCTCGCTGGAAGCGGCGCAGGCGCGCGTCGTCTACGATCCGCAGCAAATCAGCCGGGCCGAACTGCTTGGCGCGATCGAAGACGCTGGTTTCGACGCCGAATAATTCCGCCGATGACGGCGCCATCGGAGACCGACTGTCTGTTGCTTGCCCGGGCCTTGCCCGTGGCCGACCTGCCGGTGATTGACGGCCTTGTCGAGCCGGCACGGCTGCCGGCGCTGTTGCGCTGTTTCACCGGGGTCTATGAGGCCGAGTACGCCCCGCCGTCCGAACTGCTGGCGCGCCATGGCGAGCCCCCCGCGATCAGGGCGGCGATCATGGCGCACGCTGCCGGCACCGGCAGCGAGCCGTTGCTCCTCGTGCGCTTCTCGCACGCCCGCCTTGCCGATCTGCTGGCCATCCTCCTGCAGCAGGGGTTTGCCGGGTTTTCCCCGGTTTGTCGCCTGTCCTGATTCCTGGAATTCCTGTGCATGCTGTTTTACGACTCTGTTACCACTTGTAACTGAACTGCAAATGCGATAGATTTGCATCCGCGATTAAGCAAGCCAGCCTGAAGCCAGCCAGCTTTTCCCCAACCTTTTGCCGTTGGGACGTCCTGGCCGCTTCCTCCTGCAGGCAGCTCTCGTCCGGACTTCCCGCTGCGGCATCGATCCAGGATACGAGAGTGAAAAGAAAAGCTCAGAAAATCAAGCTGCCGGCCAGTTTCCGGACCTTGCCCCAGACCCGTTCGGTGAAGAAGACCAGCATTGCGCTGGGAATTTCGACGACGATGCTGGCGCCGGTCGTGGCGTTTGCCGCCGAACCGGCGAGCGAAGCCGAAATGGCGCCGGTGACCGTCGTCGAACGCGTCATCGACCACAACCCCTATGCCGAACCGGATGCTCCGTACAAGGCACGCGTCTCCGGCGATGAGCGGCGCAAGCGGCCGTTGGCCGAGACACCGGCCAACATCAGCGTGCTGACCAAGACGCAGATCGAGGATTCGGGCTACACCGACCTGCGCGAAATCCTCGACGCGCAACCTGGCATCACGCTCGGTACCGGCGAGAACGGCAACGCCTTCGGCGACCGCTACATCATCCGCGGCCAGGAAGCGCGCAGCGATGTCTTCGTCGATGGTCTGCGCGACCCTGGCATGACCATCCGCGAGAGCTTCGCCGTCGAACAGGTGGAAATCTCCAAGGGGCCGAGTTCCAGCTTCGCCGGTCGCGGCACCGCTGGCGGCGCGATCAACTCGATCACCAAGCAGGCGACTACCGACTACGACTTCACCAAGCTGTCGGTCGGCCTGGGCACCGACGACCATCGTCGCGTCACCGTCGATACCAACTACGCGCTGACCGACAACGTCGCCGTCCGCGCCAACCTGCTTTACGGTTACGAGGAAGTTCCCGACCGCAGTCCGGCCGATCGTGAGCGCAAGGGCGTCGCGCTGTCCACGCTGATCAAGCCGAACGAGCGTTTCGACATCCTGCTCGACTACTACGGCTTCCGCGGCGAGGACCGCCCCGACCTCGGCGCCTACCTCTACGGCGCCTTGCCCAACCGCAAGCCGTTCAAGGACGCGCCGGTCTATGCGCAGGACGAGGACTTCCTGAAATCCGAGGTCGACACCTTCACTGCCCGGCTGAAGTACCGCTTCAACGACAATGTCCGCCTGACCAACGCGACGCGCTGGGGCAAGTCGGAAAACGGCTATGTCGCCACCGGCGCCAGCTATGCCAGCGACAGCAGCCTCAACCTGTCCACCCATCAGGGCTGGCAGGAAGTCGATTACTTCGCCAACCAGACCAACCTCTTCGTCGATACCGTGATCGGTGGCATGAAGCACGAGTGGAACCTCGGCCTCGAATATACCGACCATTCGGTGCTCAACGGCGTCTATCTGATGGATGGGGCGACCCGGGTCAACAACGTTCCGTTCAGCGCCGTCGACGGCGGCGTGTCCCGTGCCAACATCCGCAAGGGCGACTGGGACATCGACTGGAACGTCAAGACGGTTTCCGCGTCGCTGATGGATACGGTCGATCTGACCGAGAAATGGACGGCCTTCGCCGGCGTCCGTTACGACCATTTCAAGTACGACATGAAGGCGTTCTGGAACCACGACAGCAGCAATGCGACGCCCAACGTGCTGGGTCACTTCAAGTATTCCGATTCGCTGTGGAATGGCCATCTCGGGCTGACCTACAAGTTCCGTCCTGACGCCAACGTCTACCTGACCTATTCGACGGCCAGCGACGTCAACGGCGGCGAGTCCGATGTCGGTACCGGCAGCGGCTACGGTGGCGTCGTCGTTCTACCCAACGGGACGAGCAACGGTTATATCGGCGCCTCGCCGGAAAAGACCGAGAACATCGAACTGGGCACCAAGTGGAACCTGCTCGGTGGCAAACTGCTGGCCACCGCCTCGCTGTTCCAGATCAGCAAGTCCGACGTCATGGAGGGCGCCGACTACGCGACGGTCGGCACCTTCAACACCGGCGAGAACCGCGTGCGTGGCATCGAGTTCGGTCTGGCCGGCAACCTGACCGACAAGCTGAGCGCCTTTGCCGGCGTCACCTTCATGGACTCGGAAGTGACCAAGTCGGCAAATCCGGAGAACAAGGGCAAGACCTTGAGCAACTTCGCCGACAAGACGGCGTCGGCGCAGTTGCGTTACCAGGCGACGCCGAAATTCGCCTTCGGGACGGCGGTCAAGTACGAGAGCAAGAAGTACGCGGGGCAGCCCGACACCGCGGCCGGCTACGTCACGGCGGCGCAGGTCGCCGCCGGCAGCCAGCCGGCGTCGAACCTCGGCGCCTACACCCAGCCGATCCCGGCCTACACGGTGTGGGACCTGTTCGCAGAATACCGGGTAACCAAGGCGGCCAAGTTGCGCCTGAACGTCGGCAACGTCTTCGACAAGGATTACTACCTTGCCGGCTACCGTTCGGGCTCCTTCCTCTACAAGGGCGATGCCCGCAACGCCAGGCTGACGCTCAATTACGAGTTCTAAACCTGGGCAAAAGGAAACGGGCGAATCCTCCGGGTTCGCCCGTTGGCATGCAATGCAAGAAAACCGACCGCCACTGACCGCCATTCCCGCCGAGATTCGTTGCGCGCAGGATTACGAAGCGATCGCCGCCGGGCATTTCCTGGCCGCCGACCGCCTCGCCTACATCGCCGGCGGCTGCGGGCAGGAGACGACGCTGGCGGCGAATCGCGCCGCCTTCGACGGCACCCGGATCTGGCCGCGCCTGCTGCGCGATGTCGGCCAGGGGCATACGGCGCTGGAGCTGTTCGGCCGCCGCCTGGCGCATCCGATCCTGCTGGCACCGCTCGCCTACCAGACGCTGGCTCATCCGCGGGGTGAGATCGACGTCGCGCGTGGCGCCGCGGCGACCGACAGCGGCTTCGTGCTGAGCACGCTGGCCGGGCGGACGCTCGAGGAGGTGGCGGCACAGGCCGGCGCGGAACGTTGGTTCCAGTTGTATTTCCAGGCCGAGCGTAGGCATACGCTCGACCTCGTCCGGCGCGCCGAGGCCGCCGCCTACCGGGTGCTGGTGGTGACGCTGGACACGGCGATCAAGCTGCCCAGCCTGCGCGCCCAGCGCGCCGGTTTTGTGCTGCCGGCGGCGGTGGTCGCCGCCAATCTGACGAATTATCCGGAGGTGGCGCCGCCCGTCATCGAGCGCGGACAGAGCCGTGTCTTCCAGGGCGTGATGGCGCAGGCGCCGACGCTCGCCGACCTCGACTGGCTGCTCGGTGAGACGCGCCTGCCGGTGCTGGTCAAGGGCGTCCTCCATCCGCAGGATGCGGCGCTGCTCAAGGAACGCGGCGTTGCCGGCGTGATCGTCTCCAACCATGGCGGTCGCTCGCTCGACGGTGCGCCGGCCAGCCTCGCCGCGCTGCCGGCAATCCGCGCCGCCGTCGGCGACGCTTATCCGCTGCTGCTCGACAGCGGCATCCGCAGCGGCGGCGACGTCTTCAAGGCGCTGGCGTCGGGCGCCGACGCGGTGCTGGTCGGCCGCTTGCAGACCTACGCGCTGGCGGTCGCCGGGGCGCTCGGGGTGGCTCACATGCTGCGGCTGCTGCGCGAGGAACTCGAAGTTTGCATGGCGCAGGTGGGCTGCGCGACGCTGGCCGAGATCAGTCCGGCGATGATTTTCAAGGAAAAGGAAACGAGATGTTGATTCCGATCGAGGGCGTCCTGAGCCAGGACGAAGTCAGGCAATTCCGCGAGTCGCTCGCTGCCGCGCCGTGGGAAGACGGCCTGAAGACGGCCGGCACCCTGGCCCGCGCCGTCAAGCGCAACCAGCAACTGGCGGATGGCTCGCCGCTGGCGGTCGAGCTGGGCAACCGCATCCTCAGGCGACTCGGCAACAATCCGCTGTTCATCTCGGCGGCCTTGCCGGCGCGCATCTACCCGCCCAAGTTCAACCGCTACGCCGACGGCGGCACCTATGGCGCGCATGTCGATAGCGCGGTGATGCAGGTGCCGGGCACGTCGATTTCGGTGCGCAGCGACCTCTCGGCCACCCTGTTCCTCGCCGAGCCCGACGAGTACGACGGCGGCGAACTGGAAATCGAGGGGCCGTTCGGCATCCAGGCGGCGAAGATGGCGGCCGGCGACCTCGTCCTCTATCCGTCGAGCAGCCTGCACCGCGTGACGCCGGTGACGCGCGGCGCCCGCATCGCCTCCTTCATGTGGATCCAGAGCATGGTGCAGAACGACGGTTCGCGCACGCTGCTCTTCGATCTCGACCAGGCGATCCAGGGCATGACTGGCGTCGTCGCGCCCGATGACGATCGCCTGCTCAAGCTGACCGCCGTCTATCACAACCTGCTGCGGCAGTGGGCCAAGCCCTGACGCCACGGAGAATCCCATGCTCAAACGACTGCTGCCCATCCTCGCCGTCCTGCTCAGCACCGGCCTCGCCCAGGCCGAGGAGAAAGTCCTCAACCTCTATTCGGCGCGCCATTACCAGGCCGACGAAGCGCTCTACGACAACTTCACCAAACAGACCGGCATCCGCATCAACCGCATCGAAGGCAAGGCGCACGAGTTGATCGAGCGTATCCGCAACGAGGGCGCCAACAGCCCGGCCGACGTCTTCATCACCGTCGATGCAGCCAGTCTGGCGGTAGCCGACGCCTGGGGCATCTTTGCGCCGGTCAAGTCGGCCGTGCTGGAAAGCCGGATTCCCGCCCACCTGCGCTCGGAAACCTGGTTTTCCTTCTCGACGCGGGCGCGCTTGATCATCTACAACAAGCGCAAGTTCAAGGCGGAAGACGTGCCGAGCTACGAAGCGCTGGCCGATCCCAAGCTGCAGGGGCAGTATTGCAGTACGCCGGGCGGCCACGTCTACAACCTGACCCTGGTCGCTTCGCAGATCGCCCATCGCGGCGAAGCGGCGACTGAAGCCTGGGCGCGCGGCCTGGTCGCCAACCTGGCGCGCAACCCGCGCGGCGGCGATACCGACCAGATCAAGTCGGTGGCCAGCGGCGAGTGCGGCGTTGCCGTCTCCAACAGCTATTATTTGGTGCGGATGATGGCCTCCGACCGGGTCGAGGAGCGCAACCTGATGAAACGCGTCGGCATCGTCTGGCCGAACCAGGAAAGCTACGGCACCCACATCAACGTTTCCGGCGGCGGCATGGTGAAGACCACGAAACACCGCGAGGCGGCGCTGCGTTTCCTCGAATACCTGGCGAGCGACGAGGCACAGCGCTATTTCGCCAACGGCAACAACGAATGGCCGGCGGTGCCGACGGTCAAGGTGGCCAACGAGGAACTCGCCGAGCTGGGCAGCTTCAAGGTGGACACGACGCCGCTGCAGAACATCGCCAGGCAACTGCCGGCCGCCCAGAAACTGCTCGACCGCGTTGGCTACCGCTGAGCAAGGGCACTTCGGGCAACAAAAACGGGAACCCGCGGGTTCCCGTTTTTTTTGGGCCGGTGTCCGTTTCAGGCGGCCATCAGGGCCACCTTACCCGGCTTGCCGCCCTTGTCCTGGGCTTCCTTCAGGCATTCGTGGGCGCAGGAGGCGCAGCGACCGCAGTCGCGGGTGACGCCCAGCTCACGGCGCAGGTCTTTCAGGGTGCGCGCGCCGTCGGCGGCAGCCTGGCGAATCTGGCGATCGGTGACGGCATGGCAGACACAGATGTACATCGAAGGCACCTTGAAAGGTAATGCGAACAATTCCTATTGTATGCAGTTGAGAACGAATGTCAATACTCGTTTTTGCCTTGTGGCAAGCGCGACAAACTTCTCCTTGCGGGAAGGTCATATGCAAATACGGTGCCAGTGGCGGTCAACAAAAAAAGCCGCGGACCGGCCGCGGCTTGCTGACGAGTGGGGCGTGAATCAGCCTTCGCCCGGTTCCATGTGCGCCTGCAGGTAGTTCGGCAGGGTCACGTCAGTGATCAGCGATTGCTGGGTTTCCAGCCAGTCGATCGCCTTTTCGCAGTGTTCGAGCAGGTCTTCGAGCAATTCGCGGCTGACGTAGTCCTGGGCTTCCTCGCACAGGGTGATCGCCTCGATCAGCAGCGGGCGCTGGATGGTTTGCTCGTACTTGAGGTCGCCGGCCAGGCACTCGACGACATTCTCGCCGATCAGCAGCTTGCCGAGGTTCTGCAGGTTGGGCAGGCCTTCGAGGAAGAGGATGCGCTCGATCAGCTCGTCGGCTTCCTTCATGACGCGGATCGACTGCTTGTACTGGTAGTCGTTGAGCTTTTCCAGACCCCAGTTGCGGAACATCCGGGCGTGCAGGAAATACTGGTTGATCGAGGTCAGCTCGTTCTTGAGGACCTTGTTGAGGATTTCGATGACCTTCTTGTCGCCTTTCATGTCGCGCTCCTCAGGCCGGGCTGCCCGAGCCCATCTGGCTCTGCAGGTAGTTGGGCAGGCCGACCAGGTCGATCAGGCGCAACTGCTTTTCGAGGAAGTAGGCGTGGTCGACTTCGGTGTCTTCCAGCTGCGCCGCCAGCATGTCGCGGGAAACGTAGTCCTGGGCCTTCTCGCAGGCGGCGATCGCCTTCTTGAGGTCGCCATCGACCTTGTACTCGACGTCAAGGTCGGCCTTCAGCATGTCGGGAACGTTTTTGCCGATTTTCAGTGCGTCGCGCTTCGACAGGTCCGGCTTGCCTTCGAGGAAGAGGATACGCTGGATCAGCGCGCGGGCGTGCTGGCGTTCGTGGTCGGATTCGTGGATCGACTTCTCGGCCAGTTCGTTGAGACCCATGTCGGCGTACATCTCGCCGTGGATCAGGTACTGGTCGACGGCAGTCAGTTCGCCGGCCAGCAGGTCGTTCAGGATGTCGATGATTTTCTTGTCGCCCTTCATGGCATTTCTCCGCAAGTTATGAAATGGCTGGCTGGCATGGCGCGGCTGGCTTGCCGTGTGCCGGATTGTAAAGCTGCGACCGCGGAAGAGTTGCTTTGTTCAAAAAAAATGCTGCGTTTTCAACGAATTACGAACAATTCGCATTTGTTTTATTGGTGTGGCGCTTGGCGCACCGATCTTCAATCCCGGGCAGGTTTGATTTTGCGGAGCAGGCGCCGTCGACGAATGGCGGTGATTTCGCAGGAGAAGTCATCCGTGACGGGGTTGATTTGCGGATGGGAATTGTTATCATTAATAAACCTTGCGCTTGGTAAGGTCTTGTCCAATCTTCAGGAGATTCAAGCATGGCCAGAATTGGTATCTTTTTCGGCAGCACCAGCGGCAAGACCCGCAAGGTGGCAAAGATGATCAAGAAACGCTTCGACGACGCGACGATGGCCGATCCGGTCAACGTTAACCGCGCGTCAGCCGACGATCTCGCCGCCTACGATTTCCTCATCCTCGGCACGCCGACCATGGGACAGGGGCAGTTGCCGGGGCTCAGCGCCGATTGCGATGAAGAGAGCTGGGAAGAGGCCTTGCCGCGCTTTGCCGGCATCGATTTCACGGGCAAGACGGTGGCCATTTTCGGGCTCGGCGACCAGGTGAGCTATGCCAACGAGTTTCTCGACGCAATGATCGAGATCTACGATTTCGTCACCGAGCGCGGCGCTCGTGTCGTCGGCTCATGGCCGACCGAAGGCTACGAGTTCAATACCTCGCAGGCCGTGCTCGACGGGCGTTTTGTCGGCTTGGCACTCGATCTCGACAACCAGTCCGAGCAGACCACGGCTCGCGTCGAGTCCTGGTTGCAACAGATCGCAGCCGATTTCGGGCTAGCGCTATGAAGCAGGGGAAAAGCATGGAACTGACGGCGGAGCAGCTGGTGGCACGCACCATGTACCTGTTGTCGCGCGCGGCGACCGTGGGCGTCTGTGCCGGGCGGGTGCGCGCCCTGATCCAGCATCTCGAATGCGTTGCCAGCGACGAGACACTGGATCCGGCAATCCGCTCGACCTCGCGCGATCTGATCGCCGACTGGCGGGCGGCGCAGGTCGAGCAGTTCGGCGAGGCGGCGCTGGCGCAGCACGTCACGCACTGAGCCGGCATCGCCTGGCTTATCTGATGACCCAGATGTGGCGGGCGATGCCGTGTTCGAGCGCGAGTTCGATCTCGTCGGCGAGGATGACGGTCATCGGCTTCTGCTGCAGCACGCGCAACGGCCGCGATTCGGCAAGGCCGTAGGCGGTCAGCTGCTCGCGCAACTGCGGGTCGATTTCGTCGCCCAGCGCAGCCAGGCGGACTTCGCTGCCGGGCGGGATGAAGGCGAGCGGGAGGCGGGCGTCGTGGGGAGGGCTCATGATCGGGTCACCAGAGGGCGCGCAGCGCAAAATTGCACAGGCCGCCGACGAAGAAGGCGAAGGGGACGATGATGGCGACCATCGCTGCCGCGACGCGGATGCCCTGTTCCTTGACCATCATCAGCAGGCTGGCGAAGCAGGGAATGAACAGGGTGATGGTGATCATGCCGACGATGGCCTGGATCGGCGATAGCTGGTCGGCCATCGCGAACAGGCCGGTGGCGCCGAAGTCGCGGCGCAGGAAGCCCATCACGAAGGCGGCCGAGGCTTCCTTGGGCAGGCCCAGCCAGCCGGTGACCAGCGGTTCGCCGGCTTCGACGATGGCGGGCAGGATGCCGAAGCGGTCGAGCGTGAACATCAGGAAAGTGCCGATCAGGAAGAGCGGGATGACCTCGATCAGGTACCACTTGAGGCGGCCGCCGGTCTTCTTGAGGACGTTGCCGGCGATCGGCAGGCGCATCGGCGGCAGTTCGGTGACCAGCGGAATGCGCCGGCCGGGAATCAGGCGGGCGGCGAGGAAGCCGGAGAGCAGCAGGACGCCGACCAGGGCGAGCGCCCAGATCAGTACGGCAACGAAGGAGAATCCGCCGAGCATGCCGAGGACGACACCGAGTTGTGCCGAACAGGGAATCGCCAGCGCGAGCAGGAAGATGGTGATCATCCGCTCGCGCGGCGAATGCAGGATGCGCGTGGTCAGCGTTGCCATCGTCACGCAGCCGAGGCCGAGGACCATCGGCAGCACCGCACGGCCGTTGAGGCCGATGGTGGTGAACAGGCGGTTGGCGATCACCGTCAGGCGCGGCAGGTAGCCGGAATCTTCGAGCACGCCGAAGGCGATGAAGAAGGTGGTGACGATGGGCAGGATCAGGGCCAGGGCGTAGGTCATGCCCATCGTCCACAGGCCGTACTGGCCGACCAGCAGGTCGCTGACCCAGGTGCCGCCGAAGGCCTGTTCGACCAGCCGGGTGAAGGCCGGGTTGAGGATGCCCTCGAACAGCGTTTCCTCGAACAGGCCGACCAGCGTGGTCGCGCCGAAGACGCCGACGAACTGATAGACCGCGAAGAGCACGCCGAGCAGGATGGGAATGCCCCACAGCGGATGGACGACGGCCTGGCCGACGCGTTGCGAGAGGAGCGGCGAACTTTTCACCGCCCGTCGGGTGACCATTTCCGCCAGCGCGTCGGCCGCCACCGTGCGTTCGCGGCCGAGCAGCGTGGGCAGATCGCCGTCGGCGCTGGCGTGCGCCGCCTGGCGCAGCCCTTCGAGGCGAACGTACTCGGCGCCTGCGTTTTCACGCAGCCAGCGGTCGACCTCGTCATCGTCGCCGAGAAAGAGGATCGCCAGCCCGCGCGCGGCGATGCGTGGATGCGGCGCGCATTCGGCGATCGCGGCGGCAACTGCGGCGATTTCCGCTTCCAGGGCCGGGTCGTAATGGAGCAGCGGGTCGGCCGGTGCGGCGCGGGCGATGTTGCCGGTCAGTTCGCCGATGCCTTCGCCGCCGGTGGCGACGGTGGCCAGCACCGGGATCGCCAGTTCCTCGGCGAGCGCTTCGACATCGACGGTGACGCCGCGTGCGGTGGCCTCGTCGTGCATGTTGAGCGCCAGCACCATCGGCAGGCCGAGTTCGGCGAGCAGTGCGGTCAACGTCAAGGTGCGGCGCAAATTCTTGGCGTCGCCGACCTGGACCAGACAACGGCAGGGTTCTTCGAGCAGCGCGCGCACCGTTGCCCGTTCATCGTCGCTGCGCGACGGCAGCGCCAGCACGCCCGGGGTGTCGAGCAACTGCGCCTGACTGTCGAAGCGGGCGGCGGCACGGGTGACTTCGACGGTCGTGCCGGGGTAGTTCGAAACGTTGACGTAGGCGCCGGTCAGGCGGTGGAAAAGGACGGATTTGCCGACGTTGGGGTGGCCGACCAGGAGGACGGCGTGGGCGCTGGATGAATTCATGCGCGCGATTTTACGCTGTCACCGCTTTTTACGCGCGTCCTGGGGCGGCCGGAGTCGGGCGCTCCCGGTCTATTCTCCCTTGCCGATCGCCCAGACCAGTTCCGCCTGACCCAGGTGGCGGCGCAGCGCGGCATTGACCCGTTCCCGGGTGAGCGCGGCAATGCCCGCGTCGCGCGCGGCTTCCCAGGCGCCGTCGCGGCCGGTCAGTTGCGCGTGGAGCAGGCGCAGGCTGTAGCTGCCTTCGGACTGGAGCGATTGGCGTCTTTGCTCCTGCCAGTTGCGGATGCCCGCGTCGACTTCGGCGGTGGAGAAGCCTTCCGCCAGCGCTCGGGCCAGTTCCTCGCGGAGAATGTCGCGGGCTTTTTCGGCCTGCTCGCTGGCGACGCTGGCCTCGATCGTCAGGCCGGCGCGGGCGTCGAAAGCGCTGGCGGAGAGCGAGGCGCTGACACTGTAGGCGAGTCCTTCCTGTTCGCGCAGGCGAACGCGCAAGCGGCTGGCCGCGTCGCCGCCGAGCAGACGCACGGCCAGTGCCAGGGGGAGGTAGTCGTCGGCGTCGTCGCGCAGCGGCAGCATGGCCCGGCCGGTAATGTCGGCATTGGGAAAGCGGGGCAAGGCGACGACGATGTCGCGGGTGTCGATCCGCTCCGGGGCGGTCGGGCTGGCGATCCTCTCGTAGGGGACTGTGGCTTTCGGCAAGGACTGCAGGGCTTGCCAGAAACCGCGTACCTCGTCTTCGCCGAGGTCGCCGACCACGCCGATGCGCAGGTTCGAGCGACCGCCGAAATCGCTGCTGCAGCGGCGCACGTCGTCGAGGGTCACGGCCTGCAATTCACGCTTTTGCTCGTCCAGCGGGCGGGGGCGGGCGGGGTGTCGGGCGGGGTAGTTGTCGAAGCGCAGGGCAAGCTGCTTGGCCGCCAGCGCGGCGGGCTGCCGCGCGGCCGTTTCGAGCCTGGCGATCGCCGCCGCCTTGTCGCGTTCGAAGGCAGCTGCCGGCAGGTTGGGCGCGCGGCGCACGGTCAGCAGCAGTTCGAGCGCCGGAGCGAGGTTTTCCGGCGGCGCCTGCAGGCTGATCCAGCCCAGGCTATGGCTGACCCGGGCCTGCAGGATTTCGAGCCGGCGACGCAGTTCGGCGCGGTCGATGCCGCCGCCCCCCTCGGCCAATAGACTGCTGGCGAACTGGCAGGCGGTCAGGCGGTCGCGCAAGGCGTCGATATTGCCGAAATCGTTGGCAATGGTCAGCCAGGCCATGCCGTCCTGGGTCCGCCGGGAAATCAGCGATGCCGTCGCCGACGGATCGTCGAGCGGGATTTTCTGGATGGCGGCGGCGAGTGCTGCGGTCGACTGCGGCAAGGGGTCGATTTTCAGCGTCGGTGCCGGCCAGTCGCGCTCGCCGATCAGTCGTTGTGGGTCTTCCGGCGCCGGCGGCGCCGGCATGCGCGCCGGCTGACCATGGTGGAGCAGGACTTCGGCCGGGGCGACGCCGGCGATCCAGTGGCGCAGCGCGGCGTTGATTTCGTCCTGGGTCAGCTCACTGATGATGTCTTGCTCGACGAAGGACAGGCGCCAGTCGCCGGCGACCTCGGCGGCCGAGAGCCGGTTGGCGGTGGCTTCCGGCGCCAGGCGGGCACGCGCCAGACGGCGCAGGTGCGCGCTCCGCACGCGTTGCAGTTGGGCGGCGTCGATCCCGTCGCGGGCGAATTTCCCGACGGCTTCGCGCAGCGCGGCGGCCAGGCTGGCCGCGTCGGCATCCTTGCCATGCGCCGCGTTGGCGACCAGCAGGGCGTACTCGGGGCGCGCCTGCACGGCGCAGGCGACACCGAGCGCCAGCTTCTGCTCATCGACCAGGCTGCGCCGCAGGCTGCCCCAGCTATCGGCGCACAGGGCCGGCAGGGCCAGCCCGACGGCGAGCGTCTGGCGGTCGCTGCTGCCGGGCAGCAACCAGGCCGCAGCAGCCACGGTGCTGCCGCTTTCCCGGTAGATTTCGGCGCGCTGCTGCAGACGGTCGGGGTCTTCGCGCGTCCAGGTGGTCGGCGGCGGAGCGGCCGGGTTTTTTGCCTCGGCGAACAGTTGACCGCTGAGTTCGAGAACGCGGGCGGCGTCGAACTTTCCGGTCACGATCAGGGCGGCGTTGTCGGGCCGGTAGTGGCGGCGGTGGAAGGCCTGCAATGCGCTGAAGGGGGCGTTTTCGATGTCGCTGCGGGCGCCGATCGTCGGCCGTCCATAGCCGTGCCAGAAGAAGCTCTGGCGCTGCAGGGCGCGGGAAATCAGGCTGGCGGGATCGTTGTCGTGGCGTTCGAGTTCGTTGCGGACGACGGTCATTTCGCTGGCCAGGTCGGCGGCGCTGAAGGTCGGGCGCAGGAAGCGGTCGGCTTCGATGCGGATCGCCTCGTCGATCTTGTCGGGGTCGGCGCGCACGGTCGCGAAGAAATTGGTGCGATCGGTATTGGTCGTGCCGTTCCAGGTCGCGCCAAGTGCCGTCAGTTCGCGCTTGAGGTCGGGGCGCCGGCCGGCGCCCTTGAACAGCATGTGTTCGAGCAGATGCGCCATGCCGGTCTCGCCGTAGCCCTCGTGCTTGCTGCCGGTCTTGACCAGCAGTTCGATGCGTGTCGTCGCGGCGTCGGGAAAGGGCGCCAGGATCAGGCGGAAACCGTTGGCGAGCCGGTACGAGGAAAAGCCGCCGGCACTGGCTTCGGGCTGCCAGGGCGTGGCGGCGGCGAGCGCCGGCAACAGGGCGAGGGTGAGGAAAACAAGGCGGCGCATCACAGGGTCTTCAGGAAAGCCTCGAGCGCCTGCAATTCGCGTTCGTCGAGATTCAGGGTTTTGATCAGTGTCGAGGTGACCGGGAAACGCGGGTCGCTGGCTTGAGCCGCATTGGCCGGCTTGGGGTGGAACATGCCGTTGTTGTACATGTTGATGATGCCGCGCAGCGAACGGAACAGGCCGTTGTGCATCCACGGGCCGCTGCGCGAGATGTTGCGCAGTGTCGGCGTGCGGAACTTGCCGACATCCTCGTTGCGGCCGGTCACGTTGTAGCGGCCGAGATCCTCGTACTTGCGGCCGAAATAGCTCAGGCCGAGGTTGTGGAACTCGTTGTCGTTCAGCGCCGGGCCGTTGTGGCAGGTCATGCAGCGAGCCTTGGTACGGAACAGGTGAAGGCCGAGCAGTTGCTGGTCGTCGAAGGCTGTGCTGTCGCCTGCGAGGAAGGCATCGAAGGCGGTGCGCGCCGGAACGAGCGTCCGTTGATAGGCGGCGAGGGCGGTCTGGATGCGTGCCAGCGTCACCTCGCGGTCGCCCCAGGCGGCCGTGAATTCCTCCGCGTAGCCGGGAATCGCCGCCAGTCTGGCCGGCAGTTCCTTGAGGTCCATCGCCATCTCGGCCGGGTCGGCGATCGGACCGAGCGCCTGGTCTTCCAGCGTCGGCGCACGGCCGTCCCAGAACAGGCGGTTTGCGCTGGCGACCCCGACCAGTGCCGGTGCGTTGCGCCGTCCTTTACGCCCTGCGTGGCCCGGCGTCACCGCCAGGGTGTCGGCGTAGGCATGTTCCGGGCGATGGCAGGAGGCGCAGGCGATCTTGCCGGAAGCGGACAGCGCCGGGTCGAAGAACAGCCGGATGCCCAGCTTGAGCAGCGGGTAGGGGACGGTGGATGGCAGGTCCGGGGTTGTCGCCGGCGCCATTTCGCGCCAGCGCACCTGGCCTTCGACGGTCGGCGCCGGCCACTGGGCGAGCGGTCTGGCGTAGGCCTGGCGCAGGCAGGCCGGAGTGCTGTCGTCCGAAATCTGCGAGCAGTCATCGGCGGCCTGCAGCAGAAGGGGAAATACGGCGAAGAGGAGGGGAAGCAGAGGTTTCATGGCATCTCTTGGCAAAGGACGCCGGAGACAGGCTCCGGCGTCGGCGGTATGGCCTCAGGCGTCAGAAGCGGTAACCGACTTCGAGCCAGAACTGGCGGCCGACTTCGTACGTCTTGAAGCCGCTGGCGGAAACATTGCTGATTTCGGCGACCGACGCCTTGTCGAGGACATTGAACACGTCGAGGTTGACGAAGAAGGCCTGCTGGCGGGTGGTCGGGAATTCCCAGCCGAGGCGGATATCCCAGGTCAGGGCGTGGTTGAACTTGCGTTTCTCCCAGACGGCGATCTGTTCGCCCTGGTGATAGACCCCGGAGCTGCTGGCCGAAGCCGTCTGCGCCACCCGGCTGTAGGCCGCCCGGTAGCGCAGGAAGTTGGTCCACGTCAGCTGCCATTGGGGGATGCGGGTGACGCTGGAGAGGCGCAGGCTCCACGGACGATTGTAGTTGTCGGCCGGTCGCGAGGCGTAGCGGATGACCTTGCCGTCATACTGGATGTAGGGGTTGGTGATGTAGAAGTCGGTTTCCGAACTGATGTAATCCGGTGCGTTGCGTTTGCTGTCGCGCCAGTCGAGAACCAGCTGGCCGGTAGTCTGGGTGCCGAACCAGTTCAGGGTGTCGAGCGGGGAAACCGTCAGCGTGACGATGTCGGTATCGCTCTTGCCACCGTTGGTGTAGGTGGTATAGCTGTCCGACAGCGTCGGGTCGGTCGAGGGCTGGTCGAGGGTCGTGCCGCTGACTTCGAGCACCTGGTCGCGTCCCTTGCGGTTGACATATTTCAGGTCAAACGTGAAGCGCTGCCAGCGCTGCTCGATGCCGAGCATCAGTTCGTCGTCGTAGGGGATGTCCAGCTCGCTGAACTTGACCAGGTTGGTGGCCTGGGTGCCGACCGTCCAGTCACTGTTTACCGTGTTCCGGACTTCGCCGTTGTAGCGCAACTGGTTACGCCCCTCGCGCAGGCGCCAGCTGGTGATGTTGCGGCCGTAGTAACGGTTGGCGCCGGCATGCAGTACCGTGTTGCGGTTGCCGAAGAGATCGTACTGGGCGGCCAGGCGGGGCGACCAGGTGGTCTTGTTCATGTAGTTGTCGCTATCGACGCGCAAGCCGGGGCGCAAGGTGAATCTACCGGCTTCGATCTCGTCCTGTATCCAGGCGCCCCACTGCGTGGTCGTGAAGTCGAAATCGCCGGTCGTGAAGCGGGTGCGCCGGCTGAGCAACTGCCCCGGCCAGTTGCCGTTTTCGGTCGTGCCCATGGCGCAGGCGTCGACCGTGACGCCGCTGCTGTTGGTGCAGGTCGTTGTCGAGACCGGCGTGGTGTAGGTGCTGTTTTCGGTCAGCCGCTCGTAACGGACATACTGCTGCATGAGCTCCATCCCGGTCTGCAGCCGGTGGCTGGCACCCAGTAGCGAGAACGCGTTCCAGTCTGCATTGACGCGGTATTGCCAGGTTTCCTGCTGCTGTTCGACGTCACCGTAGCCTCCTTCCAGACTGCTGGCGGCAGAGGTTCCCCAGTCCTTGCTGGTCGACCGTCGCCAGGCGTAGTAGTCGTCGAAATCGGAATCGCGCGACTGGTCGAGCCGGCTCCAGGCCAGGTTGTGCTCGACCCGGGCGAGATCGCCGTCCCAGCGCCCCTTGAGGTTGAACTGCAAGCCGCCGGTCTGGGTCTCGAAGGCCGAGTTGGCGATGTTGCCGCGCCAGTAGGTGTTGTTTTCCGGCGCATAGGTCAGGCCGGATTCGATTTGCAGCCGGCTGACCGGTTTCCAGAAAGCCTTGACGAAATAGTTGTCGATAGAGCGTTCCTGGTCGCGCTTCTGCAGTCCCATCGCCGCGACATTGTTCGACGAGTAGAAGCTGGTCGGGATGGTCGAGCGTTTCTGGCTGAAGTTGGCGAGCAGCCCGAAGTTGTCCGTCAAATGCCCTTCCAGGGTGCCGCGCAGGATCGTCTTGTCGAATTCCGGCTGGTCGAAGTGGGACGAGGAGTTCTCGAAGTTTTCCGCCTGTTGTGGGTCGATGTGGTACTTGGTCCACGCGGAACGGGTGGTCTGGTAGGAAATCTTGCCGTGTACTTCCTTGCTCGGCTTGCGCGTGCTGGCCTCGATCACACCGCCGTTGAAACGGCCGTAGGCGGCGGGAACGTTACTGTCGTAGACGACGATGCTGTCGAGCAGGTCGGTGTCCAGGGCCAGCCCCTGGCTTTGTCCGGGAACGTCGGAGAGCGAGTTGATGCGGCTCTCGGTGCGCTCGCCCGGGTCGATGTCGTTGTTGATGTTGGCGCCATCGACGATGAAGGCGTTCTGGTAGTACTTGGCACCGTTGATGCTGATGTCGGCCGGCGAGATTTCGCCCGGCGTCTTGCTGCTCATTTGCGTGTTGCTGAACTGGACGTTGGGGTGGAGCTTGAGCAGGCTGGTGATGTCGCCGTTGCCGGCCGGCATGGCCTCGATCGTCCGGCGCTTGATGGCGGTCGTGCCCATGGGGTCGCGTTGATCCACGACGATCACGGGCGAGAGCCGGGTTTCGCTGCGATTGCCGCCGCCGGACTCCTTGGGCAGTTCGACCAGGAGGTAGCCCGACGCGGTGCGGGCAATGCCGTAGCCGGTGTCGTGCAGCAGGATGGCGAAGCCGGCGTCGATCGCGTAGCTGCCGTGCAGACCCTGGCTGCGCAGTCCCTTCAGCTTGTCGGCATCGATCACCAGGGCAACCCCGGCCTGCAGGGCAAAGCGGTTGAGCGCGGTGTCGAGCGGTCCGGCCGGGATGTCGTAATGACGCGTGGCCTGTGCGTGCGCCAGCGATGGCATGACCGCAGTCAGGCTGCCGGCAAGGGCCAGGTGGGTGATGAAGATCAGCGGCTTGAGGTGGGTGCGCAGGCGGCCGGGCGGGGCGGTACGGGGCAGGTCCATGGTTGGCGAGTTCCTTTCAGATTGGCGAGCCCTGACGGGCAGGGACGAGCACCGGAACTGGCTGGAGCATGTATTGCGAAAACTGCCTGGCTACCCAATCTCGTCTTTCATGAGCATTGACGGGCGAAAACGGAAAAGCGGAACCGCCGCAGCGGAAAATCAGTGTGCTTCGGCGCGGTCGATCGTGACGAAGTAGGGAGAAAAGCGCCGGATGCGCAGGGCGGGGAAGTTGTTGGCCAGCAATTGCAGCGCCCGGTCGGTGTCGTTCAGCGGCAGGACGGCGGAGACGTGCAGGCTGGCGACGGCCTCCCGGTCGTAGCGGATCAGGCCGGAGCGGTTGCGGGCGAGTTGCTCGAGGACTTCGTCCAGCGGGCGGTCGCGGACCACCAGCTGCCGCTGGCGCCAGGCATCTTCCAGCAGCGGGCCATCGATGCTGGCCAGCCTTGCCCCGCCATCTGCCGCAAAGCGCAGGCTTTGCCCGGCTTCGACGACGATGGGCCGGTCGCTGCCGACGACGCTGACCGCGACGCGTGATTCGAGCATTTCGAGCACGGTTTCGTCGGCGTAGCGGTTGACCAGGAAACGCGTGCCGAGGGCACGGATGCTGCCGTGGGGCGTGGCAACGATGAAGGGGCGGCCGTCGTGGGCCACGTCGACCAGAATCTGGCCACGCAGGAGGGTGACGGTGCGGGTTTTTGCATCGAATTGCAGGTCGACCGCAGCGCTGCCGCCCAGGGCCAGGCGGCTGCCATCGGCGAGCGTCGTGCTCTGCCATTCGCCGCTGCCGGTGTGCAGGTCAGCCAGCAGGCTGCTTGCCGGTGTCGTCTGCAATGCCAGCCAGCCGGGCAGCAGCAGGGCGGCGAGCAAGGCAAGGCGGGCGGCAAGGCGGCGAGCGGGGCGGGGCGTACTTTGGCGGGCGGCAAGAATGGCCTGGCGGGCGGGCGAGCGGCTTCCATCCTGGCGGAAAGCGGCGAGTTGGCCGACCAGCTTTTCGAGCCGGGCAGCGGCTTCCGCGTGGCGGGGATCGGCTGCCTTCCAGGCGAGGAAGCTTTGCTCGGCCTGCCGTCTTTCTTCGGCATCGTCGCTGCTCAGCCGGACGATCCACGCGGCCGCCTGTTCGCTTGCCGTCGTGCAGGGTGAGGGTTTCATGCGGCGGACTGAAGGTCGCAGGCGAGCAGGCACTGGACCAGATACTTGCGGACCATGCGTGGGCTGACGTCGAGCCGGCAGGCCACCTCGGCATGCGTCATGCCGTCGAGGTAGTGCAGCAGGAAAGCCTCGCCAGCCCGCACCGGCACACGGTCGAGGGCGTTGGCAATCTGCATCAGGGCCTGAACCGCGATCAGGGTTTCCTCGGGCGAGGGAAAGCTGTGCCGGGTGTCGGCCACCGCCGAAAGCTCGGCCAGGTAGGCCTGCTCAAGCGCTTTTCTCCGCGCCCGGTCGATGATCAGCCGGTTGGCGGTTGTGGTCAGGTAGGCGCGCGGCTCGCAGATCGCCGGCAAGGCGTCGCGGGCGCCGAGAATGCGCAGGAAGGTGTCCTGCGCGAGATCGGCAGCCTGCTCCGGACAGCCCAGTTTGCGTCGCAGCCAGCCGGACAGCCAGCCATGATGGCTGGCGTACAGGTCGTGCAACGGGTCGGGGCTGGCGGTGCAGCTCACTGCGGGGCGATCCATTCGAAGATTTCGATCGTGTCCGGCGGGCATTTGCTGCATCCGCCGCCACAGGCGGTGCCGCCCGGCAACTGACGGACGCGGCCCTTGCGGCGCAGCAGTTCGAGCATGCCGCGCAACGCTTCCGGTGCGGTGTCGAGCGATTCGGCCAGGTCGCGCAGGCTGGCGCGGTGTTGCTCGCGCAACACCTGTTCGACCCGGGACAGAATCGTCGCCATCTCAGGCCTCCTGCGGCTGGGCGGCGGCCAGGCGGTCCGCCTTGTGGCCCTGCTGGCGCAGGAACCAGATGAAAGCGGCGGCCATGGCCAGGACGGCGGCGATCCAGCCTGCCGAGACGGCCGGAGCGCGGCTGAAGATGCTCAACTGGTAGGCGATGGTCGCCATGCCGTAGGCGAGGCCGGTGGTCCAGGCGCCGACGAAGAGGGTCCAGCGCGTGCCGCTTTCGTGGTGGACCGCGGCAATGGCGGCGGTGCAGGGGAAGTAGAGCAGGATGAAGAGCAGGTAGGCGAAGGCGCCGCCGGCGCCGTCGAAGCGGCTGGCCATGGCGCCGAAGGTGCCGGTGTGAACTTCGTTTTCCTCGGCGAAGGCGGTCGTGTCGCTGAGGTCGCCGACCGCGATGCCGAGCGGATCGGCCCAGGTGCCGAGGGCGTCGGCGAGATTGACGGGGATGGTGGCGAAGGCAGCAGCGATGGCCTCGCCAAGCGCGAACGGCGCTTCCTCTGCGGGGGCATCGCCGGTTGCCGCTGCATCGCTTGCGGCGAGTGCGGTGTAGGCGGCGTCGAGGGTGCCGACGACCGCTTCCTTGGCCAGCACGCCGGTGAAGATGCCGACGGCGGCCGGCCAGTTGTCGGCGTTCAGGCCGATGGGCGAGAAGGCCGGCGAGATCGTGCGGCCGATTTCGGCGAGCACCGACTTGTCGCTGTCCTCGTTGCCGTAGCTGCCGTCGGTGCCCAGCGCGTTGAGGAAGTTGAGCACCAGCACCATCGGCACGATGATGCGGCCGGCGCGGACGATGAAGCCCTGAAGGCGGTCCCAGGTGTGCAGCAGGATGCCCTTGACGGTCGGCAGGTGATAGGGCGGCAGTTCCATGATGAAAGGCGTCGCTTCGCCCTTGAGCAGGGTCTTCTTGAGCATCAGTCCGGTCAGCACGGCGACCGCGATGCCGGTCAGATAGAGGGCGAAAACGACGTTCTGCGCGTTGCTCGGGAAGAAGGCGGCGGCGAACAGGACATAGACCGGCAGGCGGGCGCCGCAGGACATGAAGGGGGCCATGGCGATGGTCATCAGGCGGTCGCGGCGGTTTTCCAGGGTGCGGGTGGCCATGATCGCCGGCACGTTGCAGCCGAAACCGACGATCAGCGGCACGAAGGACTTGCCGGGCAGACCGACCCAGCGCATGAAGCGGTCCATGACGAAAGCCGCGCGCGCCATGTAGCCGGAGCCTTCGAGCAGCGACAGGAAGAGGTAGAGGAAGCCGATCACCGGGATGAAGGTGGCGACCGTCTGGATGCCGCCGCCGATGCCCTTGGCGAGCAGCACGGTGAGCCAGGCCGGGGTGCCGACGGCGCTGAGCCATGCGCCAAAACCGTCGACCAGCAGCGCGCCGGTGAATTGATCGAAGAAATCGATGAAGGCGCCGCCGATGTTGATGGTGAACATGAACATCAGGTACATCATCAGCAGGAAGATCGGGATGCCGAGCACGCGGTTGAGGACGACGCGGTCGATGCGGTCGGTGAGGTCGCGGCTGACCTTGCCGGTGACGCGCACGCAGCCGTTGGCAATGCGATTGGCGCTGCCGTAGCGGGCATCGGCGAGCAGGATGTCGAGGTCGTCGCCAAACGCGGTGGCGGCCTCGCGCGCCGTCGCGGCGAGCGCCGGGCCGGCTTGTTGGCGGGCGAGATCGTCGCCTTCGAGCAGGCGGGCGGCGAGCCAGCGCGGCGTCACGCGGGAATCGGCCATTTCGGTGGCGATGCGTTGCGCCAGGCGCTCGATCGCCGTTTCCAGCGCGCTGTCGTAGGTGACCAGCCCGTGGCTGAAGGACGGCGCATCGGCAGCCTTGACGATCGCCGTCTTCAGCGCGTCGATCCCGGTGCCGGCCGAGGCGACCACCGGCACCACCGGGAAGCCGAGCTGGCGGGCGAGGGCGTCGGCATCGACCTGCATGCCCTTGGCGGCGGCAACGTCGGTCATGTTGAGGACGAGCAGCAACGGCAGGCCCATTTCGGCCAGTTGCGTGGTCAGGTAGAGGTTGCGTTCGAGGTTCGAGGCATCGACGATGTTGATCACCAGATCGGCCTCGCCGGTATGGACGAAATCGCGCGCAACGCGCTCGTCGAGCGAAACTTCACGGTCGACGACGTCCAGCGAGTAAGTTCCGGGCAGGTCGATGACTTCGACCTGACGACCGGCGTGACGGTATTCGCCGCTCTTCTTCTCGACGGTGACCCCCGGCCAGTTGCCGACCCGTTGCTTGGCACCGGTCAGGGCGTTGAACAGCGTCGTCTTGCCGCAGTTCGGATTGCCGACCAGGGCGATGGTGATTTCCGGTTTCATCCCAGTTTCTCCACGTTCAGTCCGGCCGCTTCTTCCTTGCGCAGCGAAAGCTGGCAGCCACGCACCTTGAGTTCGACCGGGTCGCCCATCGGCGCCACCCGCGTGATGCTGATCTCGACGCCGGGCGTCAGCCCCATGCTGAGCAGCTTGCGGCGGTAGGCACCGCCGGCTTCGCCGTAACCGATCACCCTGGCGTGATCGCCGATCTGGAGTTCGCCCAGTGTTGTCATTTTCCTGCTCCCTGTTTGTCTGTCAGGCCCCGGCCAGCGGGGCGACCATGATCTTGTGCGCCATGCCGCAGCCCAGCGCGAAACGCGTTTCGCCGCGCGTCACCACGACGCCGCCGCCTTCGTGTTGGCGGACCAGCAGTTCGGCGCCGATGTTGAGCCCCATCTCGGTCAGGCGGCGGTCCAGTCCCGCGCCGCCTTTCAGGGAAACCACCTGGACCCGCAGGCCGGGGTTGGCCATGCTGAGCGGAAAGGACTTGGCATGCATGCGTTTCTCCTCGAATTGAATGGTGGTGTCAGAATTCCCAGGCCACGCCGACCTGGCCGAAGTTGCGTTCGCTGCCCCGGCCGACGGCGCCGGAGACCTTGAGCCCGTCAACGATCTCGTAGCGCAGGCCGATCGCCTTGTCCGGGCGGGCGTGTTCCTCGCCGAAGATTTCCATCGTCAGCTGCAGTCGGTCGAGCAGCGGATATTCGTAGCCGATCCCCCAGGTGCCGAGGGTTTCCGATTCGCCCTGGGCGCGGGTGCGGGCGCTGCCCAGATTGAGGTGCAGGACCCGGCCACCTTCCCAACGGTAGGAAGCGAGGCCGCTGACCGACCAGCTACGCTCGGTGAATTTCTCCGGCGTCTCGCGGTCGTGGATGCGGGTACGGCCGACATCGACGCGCGCACCGAGCGACCAGCCGGTGTCGTTCTGGTAGGGCACCCACTTGGCGCCGAAGCCGACGCCGCGCGCCCGGCTGTCCGGGTCGGTGGCATGATCGGTGGCACGGGCGAGGCCGATTTCCATTTCCAGATGCTCGATGAAACTGAAGCCGAACAGCGCTTCGGCGCTGCGTTCGCGGTCGTCCTTGCCGAGCACGCCTTCGATCTTCATGTCGCCCTTGGCGAGGGTGCCGGCGTCATCGACGTTCATCGGTCCTTCGGCATGCGCCGGGGCAGTGATCAGGAATGCGGAGGCAGCTAGGAGAGTGAACCTGGCTGGGCTTTTTAGTAAAGCTTGGCTGGGGGTCTTCATGGTGGATTTCCGATGTTTTCGGCTAAGTGGGGAAGCGAGGGTTAGGGGTTGGATATTCCGGGTTGGGTGACGAAGCCGATCTTGCCGAGGCCGGCGCGGCGCGCTGCGCTCATGGTTTCGGCAACGCTTTCGTAGCGGCTGTCGCGGTCGGCCTTGAGGTGCAGTTCGACGTTCGCGTCCTGGGCGACGGCCTCGCGGAAGCGGCTTTCCAGCGCCGTTGGTTCAATCGCCTCGCTGCCGATGAAGATGCGGTTGTCGGCGGTGATCGAGACCTGCAGGGTCATCGGTTTTTCCGGCGTCGGTGTGCTTGAGGCACGCGGCAGATCGACCTTGACCGAATGGGTCATCAGCGGCGCGGTGATCATGAAGATGATCAGCAGCACCAGCATCACGTCGACCAGCGGCGTCATGTTGATCTCGGCGGTCGGCATCTGGCTGCCGGTACCGTTGAAGCTGCCCATTGCCATGTCATGCCCCTTCCGTTGCGGCGCGGGCGCGCATCGGGTGGATCTGGGCGCTGTTGGCGACCAGCGGCTTGCCGACCGTGAAGAAGGCATGCAGATCATGGGCGAAGGCGTCGAGGTCGGCAAGGATGACGCGATTGACACGGGTGAAGGTGTTGTAGGCAAAAACGGCCGGCAGCGCGACGGCGAGGCCGGCGGCGGTCATGATCAGCGCCTCGCCGACCGGGCCGGCGATCTTTTCCAGCGCCGCCTGGCCGCTCATGCCGATCGCCACCAGCGCATGGTAGATGCCCCAGACGGTGCCGAAGAGGCCGACGAAAGGCGCGGTGGCACCGGTCGTGGCGAGGAAGGTGAGGCCGTTCTCCATGCTCGCCTGGGTGGTCGACAACTGCTGGCGCAGCGCGCGTTCCATCTGCTCGGCGGGGTCGAAGCGGGACGACAGGCGGCCGCTCATGCCTTCGCAATCCCGGTTGCAGCAATTGGCCTGGGTGGCGAGTTGGGCGTAGGGACTGTCTGCGCCCGCCTCGCGCAGCTTGTCAATGCCGTCGCTGACGGTCGGCGCGGCCCAGAAGGCGCTGACGGCGCGGGCCGCCTTGCGCATGCGCCACCAGTCCCAGGCCTTGGCCAGGATCAGGTACCAGCTGGCCACCGACATGACGACGATCAGTACCGCGACCGAATGCGATACGACGTCGCCCTGGGACCACAGATGGGCGAGGCCAAAGGCGTTTTCCTGAACGGTTTCCTGCATGCTTATTGCTCCAGTTTGAAGATGATGGGGACCAGGACCCAGCTCTGAACGGCGACATCGCCGCGTTTGGCCGGTATGAATTTCCAGTTGCGCACGGTTTTCAGCGCCGATTCGTCGAGGCGGTTGCTGCCCGATGAGGTGCGGACCTCGACCGAATCGGCAGTGCCTTGCGGATTGACGGAGACGCGCAGGATTACCTTGCCTTCCTCGCCCATGCGCCGGGCCAACGGCGGATAGGGGGGCGGTGGGTTGCGCAGGTAATCGGCATCAAAGCGGGCCTGGCTGACCGCCGGCGCGGCGGGGGCGGGAGGCGTCGGTTCGACGGGCAGCGGCGGGGCGACTGGTGCCTGCTCGGCCGGAGCCTGGCTGCTTGTGGTTTCGAGGACGGGAGCCGGTGTTTTTGGCGTTGGTAACGGTTTTTGCCGGACCGGCTCGGGTTTGGCCACCGGCAGCGGTTTGGCTTGTGGTTCGGCTTCGATCTGCGGCGCCGGCAGCAAATCGACGACCAAGGGCATTTCCATGATCTGCGGGGCGATGGTTTTTGCTGCCAGGACTGCTAGCAGGATGCCGGCATGCAGACCAATGACGACAGTCAGTAAACCGCTGCGCCGGGCCGTCGAGGGATGATGAAGTGTGTAGCTCATGGCGATGTTCAGGAAGGTCCCGCGCTCGCCCAAAAAACCCCTTGGCTTGCTGGCATCTGGCGCGCTGGCTGTGGGAACGGTTTTTACAACGGAGAGAAACTTATTTGGTCAGGATCAGCTTGTTTTCACGGGTGACGCGCAGCAGGTAGCGCTGGCCCGCGTGTTCGATTTCGACGGTGTTCGCCCCGCGCAGGATTTCCCCGCTTTCGAGCCGGAGAATGTTGCTGTTGTTCGGCACGGGGTTCGCTGGCGGTGTGGTCTTGGGTGGGCTGTTCATTTTGGTGTTGCGCGTTCCGAAGGCGATGAGCGAATTCTATCGAAATGGGAACGATTGTCAATAACATTCGTTTCTGCGTCTTCTCAGTTTTCCATCGCCTCGTCGAGTCCCCGGCCGAAACTGCTGACGCCGGTGTTGCGCACGAACACGCAGCGTTTGCCGGTGCGCTTGCATTGTTCCTTGACCCGCCAGTAAGCGTTGTGACTGATGCAGCCAGCCTGGCAGATGACGAGGTCGGCGGCGGTCAGGGCGCCATCGATGCGGTGCAGGCTTTCTTCCAGCCCGCCGTCGTGGTGGATGAAGCGGCCGCCGGACTGTTCGACCAGATGACGGTAGGCCTCCACCATGCCGGCGCGGCCGCCGACGCAGAGCACGCATTTGCCGGACAGGCGTTCGCCGGTCTGCTCGGGACGCATTCCTCCTTCTTCGGGTGCTTCGTCGTGTGGGCTCAACTGGGCAATCATTTCTTCCGCGGTCTGCAGTTGTTCCCGCAGGCGGCGAAGTTCGGTCTTTTGGCTTGCGGCTTCTGCCGCCAGCGCCTGGTTGCGCGCTTCGGCATCGGCGGCGCGCCGCAGCAGGGATTGCCTTTCCCGAAGTTCCGGCAGGCTGTTGCGTAATTCCTCGTACTGGCCGGTCAATTGGGCGAAACGGGCGGCGCTGCCGGCCAGTTCGGCGCGCAGCTCGACGATGCGCTGGGCGAGCGATTGCGTTTCGGCCGACCGCTCGGCGCGCAATGCTTCGTTCTCTTGGCGGGCTTTTTCCAGTTGGCGGCGCAATTCGCTGATTTCGTCACGCTGCTGTTTCAGCGTTCTCAGGTCGGCCCGGTTACCGCTGCCGATCTGGTGCTGGATCATGTGGATGTCGGCGTAGACCTCATGTTCCAGCGTCGCATCGCAGGCCGGATGGCTCAGTGTTGCCCACAGGGCGGCCGGGATGCCGTTGCCGGCGGCGACTTCGGCACGCCACAGCGCGCCCAGCGCGGCGTTGTCGCGGGCTGCCGAGAATTTCCGGACGGTCAGCGGATAGCGTTTTTCCAGCTGTTTGTGCAGCAGTTCGGCAACCGTCGAGCGTGATTCGCAGGCGCCGACCGCGGTCGTGTGCAGCACGAAATCGCTGGTGTCGCGGGGAAAGTCCAGGACCTTCTTCAACAGGCCGCGCAATTCGGCGACTTCGAAACAGGTGCCGATTACCGGACAGTGGCATTTGTGCGACAGCTCCCACAGTTTCCGGCGGCGAGTCGATGCCGGTGCGGAAATATCCTTTGCCGGCACCGGTTTGATGGCCATAGGGCTGGCGCTGAAACTGCCGCCGACGACGTGATACGGGAAGGTGCTCATGTTCTGCCTCCGGGGTATCCGCAATGCTTCGAGACTTGCGGGGTTTCTGGATCGATGAAGGGAAACCCTGTGCTGTTGCGTAGCGCGGCCTCCGGATCAGCGGGCTGACGCTACTGCGCAGGTGATGTTGGCCAGAATGGCGAGCGACGTTATGAGGTGCTGACTTCATCTTTGGCGTGCGGGCAGGGCCGGCCGTCGAGACGGCACTGATCGCGCTCGTCGCGCCACTGCTGATCGAGGCTCAGGCAGCCGGTGCGGCAAAGCAGTTCGCTGGCTTCATGGTGGCCGAACTGCTGGCGCAGGCCGGCGTTTTCTTCCTCGCAGCGGCGCAGTTCGGCGTGCAGTCGCCGGTTGCCGGCTTCGAGGTCGGCGATGCGTTGCTGTAGTTCCGTGATCAGCCGCGTGCAGCGTTGCTGGACCCGGCCGAGGTGGCGCAGCAGTGTGACATTTTCGCCAGCGGCCGCGGTGCAGGCCGGTGGCGGGCCAGGCTGACCGATGACGAAGAGTTCGCGCAGTTGCATGTCAGCGGCCGGTCATGTTGCCGGGAACAACCCAGCGGTGGAAATCTTCGCCGCTCACGTAGCCGAGGGCGAGCGCTGCGGCGCGCAGGGTGCTGCCTTCGCGATGCGCCTTCTTGGCGATTTCCGTCGCCTTGTCATAACCGATGTGCGGGTTGAGCGCGGTGACCAGCATCAGCGAGCGTTCGAGGTGTTCGCCGATGCGTTGCCGGTCGGGGACGATGCCGGCGGCGCAATGGCGGTCGAAACTGTCCATGCCGTCGGCGAGCAGGCGGATGCTCTGCAGCAGGTTGTGGATGATCAGTGGCCGGAAGACGTTGAGCTGGAAGTTGCCGGAGGCGCCGCCGAAGTTGATGGCGACGTCGTTGCCGAAAACCTGGGCGGCGAGCATGGTCAGCGCCTCGCTCTGGGTCGGATTCACCTTGCCGGGCATGATCGATGAGCCGGGTTCGTTTTCCGGGATGCGCAGTTCGCCGATGCCGCAGCGCGGGCCGCTGGCCAGCCAGCGCACGTCGTTGGCGATCTTCATCAGGCTGGCGGCCAGCCCCTTGAGGCTGCCGTGGGCGTGGACAATGGCGTCGACGCTGGCCAGCGCCTCGAACTTGCTCGGCGCACTGACGAAGGGGTGGCCGGTATGGCGAGCCAGTTCGGCGGCGACCCGCTGGGCGTAGCCGGGCGGCGCGTTGAGGCCGGTGCCGACGGCGGTGCCGCCGATCGCCAGTTCGTGCAGGTGCGGAAGGTTGGCGCGGATGTGCCGCTCGGCGTGTTCGAGTTGGGCGACCCAGCCGGAAATTTCCTGGCCCAGCGTCAGCGGCGTCGCATCCTGCAGGTGGGTGCGGCCGATCTTGACGAGGTCGGCGAAGTCGCGCGCCTTGCCGGCCAGGGTTTCGCGCAGGCGGGAAAGGGTGGGCAGCAGTTGGCGGACGATGCCGTCGACGGCGGCGACGTGCATCGCGGGCGGGTAGACGTCGTTGCTCGACTGGCTGAGATTGACGTCGTCGTTGGGGTGGATCAGGCGCTTCTCGCCGCGCGGGCCGCCGAGCAGTTCGCTGGCGCGGTTGGCGATGACCTCGTTGAGGTTCATGTTGGTCTGCGTGCCGGAGCCGGTCTGCCAGACGACCAGTGGGAATTCCTCGTCGTGGCGGCCGGCGATGATTTCGTCGGCGGCGGCGACGATGGCGCCGGTCTTGTCGGCAGCGAGCCGGCCGAGGGCTTGGTTGCTCAGGGCGCAGGCGCGCTTGACCTGGGCCAGGGCGCGGATCAGCTCCACTGGCTGACGCTCGCCGGAAATGGCGAAGTTTTGCAGCGAACGCTGGGTCTGGGCGCCCCACAGGCGTTCGGCGGGGACCGCGATGGGGCCGAAGCTGTCATGTTCGATGCGTGTTGTCATGGGAGTCTCGAGGCGGGGCGGCGGGAAAAAAAGCCTGGCTGGCAGCGAGCTGGCTTGGCCTAAGTAAGCGAGAGATGATCAACCGGGGCATGCCTGCTGAGGAGTCAGGCATGGGACATTCCGGTTGCGCTCAATATACCCGGCTGGTCTTTCCATGTAAATAGGAATTGTTACTATTTGACGACCGGCGGTATGGCAAGGGCGGGCGGGCTGCCGTCAGCGGGTTTCTTCGGCGTTTCTGTTGGCCAGACCGGCGTCCGTGGTCGACGACGCCGGCCGGGTCAGTACCACGCCCAGCACGGTGCCGAGGGCAGCGCCGATGCCGATACTGATCGCCGGGTTGCCGATCGCGTCACCGAAGCTGACGCCGGCTGCGATGCCGGCGCAAACGCCAAGTGCCAAGCGGGTGTTGCGGCGGTAGTCGGGACCTGGCTGCATGCTTCGTATCCGGGATGGTGAATGGGCCGGCGCGAGGCCGGTCGGTGTTTTGGCATGGTAATGAGAATGGTTCGCTAAATCAAGCGCAGGCGCAACGCCTGTTCAGGTGCTGCGCAGGGCGTTGAGCAGAATGGCGATGGTGCTGCCGTTGTGGGCGATGCTGGCGGCAACCGGGGGCAGCTGGCCGAGGGCGGCTGCGGCCAGGATCGCGCTGTTGGTGCCGACGGTGAGCCGGAAATTGGCGTCGATGCGGCGCATCGTCGCCTGGGCGATGGCGCGGGCGTCGGCGACGCGACAGATGCCGTCCTCGAGCAGGACGATGTCCGAGGTCAGGCGGGCGAGATCGGCGCCGCGTTGCATGGCGATGCCGACTTCGGCGCCAGCCAGCGCCGGGGCGTCGTTGATGCCGTCGCCGACGAAGGCGATGCGTCGACCGTCGGCCTTCATGCCGGCGACGATGGCGGCTTTCTGTTGCGGCAGCAGTTCGGCGTGGCATTCGTCGATGCCGAGCCGGCGGGCGATTTCTTCGGCACGCCGGCGGTGGTCGCCGGTCAGCATGACCAGATGGCGGACGCCCATGTCGCGCAGGCGCTGCAAGGTTGCCCGGCTTTCCGGACGCAGTTCGTCCTTGAGCGCGATGACGCCGAGCAGGCGGCCGCCATAGCCGATGTAGAGCAGCGTCTTGCCCTGCCGGTAGAGCTTGTCGAGTACCGTCTGGTGGTCGCTGACCGGGATGCCCTCGTCCTCGACGACGAAGTGGCGTGAGCCGACGACGATACGTTTGCCGTCGACGACGCTGGCGACACCGTGGGCGGCGATGAACTCGACTTCCTTGTGGTCGAAATGCTGGCCGTGATGACGGCGGGCGGCCTCGACGACGGCCAGTGCCAGCGGGTGGAAGTAATGTTCCTCGACCGAGGCGGCGAGGTCGATCAGGTCTTCCGGGCTGTATTGCGGATCGAAGGCGATCGAATCGGTGACCGCCAGCTTGCCGGTGGGCAGCGTGCCGGTCTTGTCGAAGACGAAGGTGTCGACCGCGAGCAGTCTTTCGAGCACGTCGCCACCCTTGAACAGGATGCCTTGTTTCCCCGAGCGGTACATCGCCGATTTGAAGGCGACCGGCGTCGCCAGCTTGAGGGCGCAGGAATAGTCGGCCTGCAGGACGGCGGCGGCGCGTTGCCAGTCGCCGCTGACCAGCCAGGCGCTACCGGCCAGGCCAAGCACGGCGGGAACCAGGCGATCGGCGAGGCGCGCGGCCTTGAGCTGCGAGTCGCTCTTGGCGGCGAGCGATTGCTCGACGTAGTCGGCGATGCGCGCCGAGGCGGTGTTGCGGCCGACGTGTTCGGCGTAGACGCGCAGCCGCCCTTCCTCGACGACGGTGCCGGAGAGCACGCTATCGCCGCGACGGCGCAGCACGGGTTCGCTTTCGCCGGTCATCGCTGCTTCGTTGAGCAGCGCCTCGCCGCCAAGAACGGTGCCATCGACGGGAACGGTGGCGCCGGCGGCGACGATGATGGTCATGCCGACCGCGACCTCACCCGCCGCGAGCTGTCTTTCCTGACCGTCGATTTCGACCCAGACCTGAGCGGTGTCCGGATGCAGAAGTTTCTTCAGCAGGTCGTCCGAGCGGCGGGCGATCGACTGCTCGAGGTAGTCGCCGAGCGCCAGCATGAAGATCGTCGCGTTGGCCGCCGTGTAATCGCGGCGGGCGGCCGAAATGGCGACTGCCAGTGCCTCCAGGACGTGCGAATTGATGCCTTCCCGGCGCAGGTCGGCGACGGCGCCGGCAAACAACGGCAGCGCTGCAACCAAGGTGGTGGGCATCTGCAGGCCGGCCGGCAGCAGTGGGTGGGCAGCGAGCAGGGCGCCGCCGCCCAAGACTTCACCCAGCCCTTCGCCCTTGCCGGGAACGGCTGCCAGACGCGGCGCGTTGCCGGCGATGTCCAGCCCGCGTAGCCCCCGGCTCAGGGCGGTTTCATCGGTGGCCGCCGGGTCGTAATCGATGACCAGCGAGCGGGCCGCCCGATTGACCCGCGCCTGCTGTACGCCGGACAGGTTCAGCGCCGCGCGGGCCAGTCCGCGGGCGTCGAAGCTCGTGTCGGCGCGATAGACGAAGCGGATTCTGCCGGGCAGGCGATGCGCCACCCGGAAGTCGATGGCCGGGGTCATGCGCTCTTGCGGGCCTCGGCTTCGACTTCGGCCCGGATGTCGGCCATCTGTTCCTTGATTTCCTCGACGCCGCCAGCGACACCGGCATAGAGCTTCATCGCCGTCCTGGCCAGTTTGCCGCGCATCTTCTCGTCGCCCAGGACATATACCGCGGCCGCGCCGATCAGTGCGCCGAGGATGAACTGTTCGCTCTGGCGTGAACCGAGCATGCCCTGCAGGCCGTGCAGCAGTCCGGGTTGCGCGCCGGGCTGGGCGCCGAACAGGCCGTTCAACGCATTCGGATCAAATGCCGGTGGCGGGCCGGCGTCCATGCCGCCGTACATGCCCTGGCCGATACCGCCACCCATGCCCGGGTTCATCCCAGCCATGCCGGGCTGGCCCCAGTTGGCGTATTGCGCGGCCTGACGCCGTTTATCCTTCTTCTTGCCCATTTCCGATCTCCTTGGATGGCTGATCCTGTAATAAATTTTCGATGGCGACGACAGCGGCGGTGGCGAGGGCGATGCGCCCCAGGCCAAGGGCGGTCTGTCCGTTCCGCAAGTCGCGGGCGGCGGCTGCGCCGCCGGCAAGCGCGCAGCCGCCCTGAAGGGCGAGACGCAGGGTGCGCCGGTCAAGGTTCAGGCCGCCGCCGCGCTGCTGCACCGCGCCGAGCATGCCGCCGGTGACGAAGCCGCGGACGAACTCGTTGCCGCCGCCGGGCACGAGCGCATTGCGTTGGCTCATGCCGTTTCGTCCCCAGTGGTCGTTTTCCGGCGCGGCGCGGCTTTTGTCGCCGTTTTGCGGCGGCGCGGCGGCTTCGCCTCGGGGGGCGCGGCCACTTCCACCGGAGTGGCGGCGGTTTCCGGCGGGAGCGGGGCATCCGTTGCGCTCAGACGTTCGCGCATCGCGGCGGTGGAGCTTTCGAGCCGCGCGAGTCCGCTGACGCTCGCCTTGCGCAAGCTGTCCCTGGCGTTGTCGAGGGCGGCGCGGGTTTTCTGGTTGCGCATCATCTTGATCGCGACGGCGCCGGTGACGAGTCCGGCGGCAAAAGGCAACAGCGGCAGCATGGTCAGTCCTCCTGGGGGGAAATGCGGGGAGTCTGCTTGCGCAGATAGTGAACGGCGGCGCCGCCAGCGACGATTCCCGCCAGCAGTGCCGGGTGGGCGTTGCGCACCAGCGGGCCGACGATGCCGAAGGCACCGTGCTGGCGGGTGAGCAGGGAGAGACCGCTTTCGACGATGCCGGTCAACGGGCCGTGGCGGACATAGGCCTGGCTGGCCGGGACGCCTTGCGCGGCGTGGTAGCTCTCGCGCGCGATGGCGCTCTGCAGGGCGCGCTGGAAAGCCGGTAGATGGTTTTCCAGCGAGGCCGACTGCAGGTTGAGGAAGACCCGCTGGACATCGGCCGGCGGCTGGATCGACAGGAGGTGCTGGTAGAGCTGCACATTGGCGATCTCGGCCGCGATCCCTTGCTGGAGATTGGCGCGCCAGGTGGGGGCGACGACGGTTTCGAGCGGAAAGGGATCCTGCGGGCGGGGGATGCCGTAATGTTCGCAGAGTCGGCCGAGTGCGGCGACATGCTGTTCCTCGGCGGCGACGATGTTCGAGAAAGGCGGCAGATTGCCGTAGGCCTCGATGACATGCCGATAGTAGGCGCGGGCCGCGTATTCGTCGTACATGGCGATGCGGATCGCCTGGTGCAGCAGCGGGAAGGGCGCCGCCGGCTGCAGGGTGCGGCTGCGCAGGATCGCCTCGTCATAGTTGGCCATGACAGACCTCCTCGTACTTGTCTTCGATGATGCCGAGCAGCGCCTGCGCGGCCGGGGTGTTGGCGCCGGCCAGCAGGTCGTGCCAGGCGCGGTCGGGAATCACCGCGTTGTCGTATGCGATGGTGCAGGAGCGCGCCAGCTTGTTCAGACGGATCTCGCGCACGCCGCGAATCGCTCCCAGCGCGTCGCCCAGTCCTTCCTCGCCGAAGGCGCGGACGGCAGGCTCGTCGAGGATCGCCGCGTCGATCTTGAAGCGGATGCGACCGGGAATCTGATGGGCGATACGCAGGTAAGGCGCAGCGATCCGCACGGCCTCGACGGGCGGCAGGGACGATGATGGAATGGGGGTGCCAGCAAAATTTCCAGCCATGGATTTCTCTTGTGGAAACGATTGGCTGGCTACCGCGGGGCGGCTGGCTGGCTGGTGGGAGGGATGCCTCGGTTGCACCTTAGCAGGTCTGCGCTCCAGCAGCTTGACATAAATCAAGGGCTGCAGTGCTGGATCCGGGCGCCGGTGCGGGTGTCAGCAGCGGTTGCGGAAATGTCTGGGCGATTCGCCGAAATGGCGCCGAAAGGCGGTCGAGAAGTTGGCCTGGCTCGCGTAGCCAGCGATTTCGGCGGCCAGCGCGACGCTGACACCATCGCGCCGCAGGGCGCTCGCTGCCCGCTCCAGGCGGCGCTGACGTAGATAGTCGAAGATGGTGCTGGCGAAGGCCTGGCGGAAATGCTGTTGCAAGGTGGTGGCGTTGCAGCCCATCTGCTGGGCTATTCCGTTCATGTCGAGGTGGTCGGCGGCGCCGCTGTCGAGCAGACGACGCAGACGGCAAATGCGCCGGTAGTGCGTCGGTGCGAGTCCGTGATCGCTGGTGTGGTCGCGCGCCAGGAGTTGCGTAAACGCATCGCCGACGATGTCCAGGCAGCGGCTTTCCATGGCCAGGCGCTCGAGTGGATCTTCGGCGTCGCCGGGGCGCAGCAGTTGCTCGACGGCGCCGAGCGTGCGTTGCGACGGTTGCCAGGCGAGCTGATTCAGGTGGCGGGCCGGCAATCGCCCGTTCAGGCCGGCTTCGTCGATCCAGGCAGGCGACAAGGTGATCACCACCATGCGCTCCCGGGTTCCGGCGGTGCTGCTGCGCGTGAACCGGACCGGTCGTGTCAGCGTCAGCACGGTGGCCACGGGGCGGGCCGACTCACCGTCGCCGGCGTCGAGATCGAGGAGCTGGCCGTCCAGCTTGACCCTGGCATTGCCTTCCAGCTTGACGATGATTTTCGTGCCGGCGGGCATCAGAGCAAAGGCCGTGTTCAGGTTGCAGAGATGGAGGATGTCGGTGCATTGCAGGCCTAGTCCGCCGCGCAGCCCGGCCTGGAAAAAGACGCCAGCGAGCAGTTCGGCGCGCGCTGGCTTGTGGGGAATGTCGAAGCCTTCGCCGATGCGTCGGAAGAGGTAGTCGGCGTCGATCACCGGGGATGGGGTTTTCTTTACAGCAAACATTTTTCTTGCTCAGGCAAAAGTTCGGGTGACGATCATTTGCAATACTACGGCCATTTGTTGCAAATAGTAATAAGTCGCAACAGCAATATCAATGAACGTATCGAGGAATCCCATGAAAGCCCGCATTGACCGCATGCATCGCAACTCCTTGTTCCTGGCCGTCCTGGCGGCCTTCCCCCCGCTTGCCGTGGCCCAGGCGGCAAGCGACGGCGATGCCAAAATGCTCGGCTCGGTGACGGTCAATGCCTACCAGGCCACCAAGCAGACTTCCGGTGCGACCAAGACCGAAACTCCGCTAGCCGAGACTGCCCAGTCGGTGTCGGTGATCGCCAGGGAGGAAATGGATGCGCGCGGCGTCCGCAATCTCAATGACGCGATGCGCTACGTTGCCGGCGTGGCGCTGGAAAGCACCGGCATCGACAACCGCGTCGATGATTTCAGTATCCGTGGTTTCGATGCCGGCAGCTGGGGCAACAACGTCACCATCGACGGCATGCGGGCGCCGCAGGGCAGCCAGTGGAACCGGACCATGATCGACAGCTGGAATCTCGAGCGGATCGAGGTGCTCAAAGGGCCGGCGGCGGTGATGTACGGCCAGGTCGCGCCAGGCGGCATGGTCAACCAGGTCAGCAAGACGCCGAATCGGGAGCGCGAGCGTGTTCTGCGCCTGGGCGTCGATGGGCACGGCCAGTACAACGCCGCCTTCGATCTCGGCGGCGGTTCCGACGATGATCGGCATCTTTTCCGCCTGGTCGGCCTGGTCCGCCAGGGCGACACCCAGATCGAGCATACCGAGGAAGACCATTCCTTCATCGCGCCCAGTTATACCTTTCAGGTTTCCGATGCGACGCGGCTGACCCTGCTCGGCCTTTACCAGCGCGATCATGGCGGATCGACCTACCAGTTCCTGCCGATGGCCGGCACGCTGGTGCCGACCCAGTACGGGCGGATCAAGAACAGCACCTTCATCGGTGAACCGGACTGGAATACCTACAACCGGACGATCTGGACCGCCGGCTACCAGTTCGAGCACGCCTTCAACGAGCGCTGGAAATTCAGCCAGAGCGCACGTCTGACCGACGTCCAGTCGCTGTTCCGCAGCGTCGTCACCAACGGCGCCCTGAATGCCGACGGACGTACGCAGAACCGCCGCGCGGTCTGGGGTGACGGCGATTCGCGCGGTTATACCGTCGATACCCGGCTGACCGGCAAGTTCGCGACCGGTCCGCTCGAGCACACCCTGCTGACCGGCATCGACTGGCAGAAGGCAGACTGGACTGGCGCCCGCGCCGCGATGAACAACCCGGGAGCGATCGACATCTTCAATCCGGTGTACAGTCACTTCACGCCGGTGACCACCAGCATTACCTACCTCGGTGGTGTTAACCGGCAGACCGGTGTCTACCTGCAGGATCAGATCGCCGTCGACAAGTGGCGCTTGACGCTGGGCGGACGCTACGACTGGGCCAAGGATGACACCTGGACGCAGGCGTACACGGTGGCGACCGACACCTGGGGGAGCCGCTCGCCGACCCAGGTCGACAGCGAGGCCTTCACCCGCAACGCCGGCCTGCTCTATGTCGCCGACAACGGCTTGGCGCCCTACGTCAGCTTTGCCGAATCCTTCCAGCCGTCGGGCAACAATGCCGATCTGAATGCCGCCAGAAAGGCCTTCGACCCGGTCACCGGCGAACAGTGGGAAATCGGCGTGAAGTACCAGCCGAAGGGTATCGACGGACTGGTTACGCTATCCGTCTACGACCTGCGCCAGCAGAACATCCTGCTCGACGATACCGGCAACGCGACCTGTGGCCCGGCCGGTACCAGCCAGTGCAAGATTCAGGGGGGAGAAAGCCAGGTTCGCGGCGTCGAACTCGAAGGTCGCGTCACGCTGACCCGGGGCTTCAGCGTCATCGGCGCGCTGTCCTGGATGGACTCCGAAGTCATCCGCGGCACGGCGGCCCTGCGCGGCAAGGAACTGGCCCGGGTGCCGGACAAGACCGCTTCGCTGTGGGCCGACTATACCTTCCACAACGCCGCGCTGGCCGGCCTCAGCCTGGCCGCCGGGGTGCGCTACAACGGCAGGAGCTACGGCGACAGCGCCAATGCCTACCGGATTCCCTCGTTCACCTTGTGGGACGCGGCGATCCGCTACGTCATCGGCCGCGACAGCAAGCTGCCGGTACAACTCGCGCTCAACGTCAGCAACCTGACCGACAAGCAGTACATCTCGACCTGCGGTACCGTCGCTTCCTGCTACTACGGCACCGGCCGCACCGTGAACGCGACGGCGACCTTCAGTTGGTGACCTACCGTTTCCTGCTCGCTCTGCTGGGTGGCCTGCTGCTGATGCAGCAGCCCGTCGTCGCCCAGCCGAACCTGGCGCAGCGTACCGGCACCACCCTGGCCGAGACCGGCGTTGCCGGCTATCGTTTTGCCACGCTGCGCCTGTCGTCGGCCGATGGTGAGCGGCATTACCGCCTGCGGGTCGCGCTGCCGACCGGGGCGGCACCGGCCAGCGGTCATCCGGTGGCCTGGCTGCTCGACGGCAACGCCGCCCTGATGGATGTCGGCGCAGCCACGCTGGTCGAACTGGCCCGCCGGCCCGCCGCGCCGGTTATCGTCTTCGTCGCCCACGACAACGATCTGCGCATCGACGGCGCTGCCCGCGCCTTCGACTACACGCCGCGCCGGCCGGGCGGAGACGAGGCCCAGCGCGATCCGCTGGGCAGCCGCCGCAACGGCGGCGCCGACGCCTTCCTCGAGCTGATCACGAGGCAGGCGATGCCGCGGGTCGCCGCGCTGGCGCCGGTCGATCCGGCGCGCCAGGCCTTGTGGGGGCATTCCTACGGTGGCGTCTTCGTCCTCCATGTCCTGTTTACCCGGCCGCAAGCTTTTGCCGAATACGGGGCCGCCGATCCTTCGCTATGGTGGGGCGATGGCCAGTTGTCGCGCGAGGAAGCCGCGGCTGCTCGCTGGTCCGCCAAGACCCGGTTGCGGCTGTGGCTGGGCGCCGGGGCGGGGGAGCGGAAGCTGGCGGCCGGTCGCGATGCCGGTAGCGTCGAAATCATGCAACGGGCGCGCCACAGCGTGCCGCCGGACGCGGCTCCGGCGCTGGCCGCAAGGCTGCGTCAACGCGGGCTGGCCGTCGAGCTTCTGGATTTGCCGGGGTTGTCGCACGGGCAGACCCTGGGCGCCTCGCTGCCGCCTTTCCTGTTCGGGCTGTCGGAAGGCGAATGATGATCTCTTGCCGTTTCAAGGATGACAATCGATGAATCCCTGGTTGTACACGCTCGCAGCGCTGGCCGGCATCGTCGGCGCTTGGCTGCTCTACCTCGCCGTGCCGCAGCAGCAATGGCTGGCCGCCCCGCGCCGGCCGGCGCGGGGCCTGGCCTGGTCCGGGGCGGCGCTGGCGCTCCTCGCGCTGCTCCTGTTGCTGACGATGATGGGCGCGATGGCGGCGGTCGCCACCTGGCTCAGCCTGTTGATGCTGGTCGGCACGCTGGCGCCTTTTCTCGGGGCGTGGCGGGCGCATCGGCGGCGGAGGCCGGCATGACGACGCAGCGTAGCCATCGACTCGACAGCGCCGACTGGTTCGGCAAGACCTGTGCCGGCCTGGTGCTGGGGTTTTCGCTGGCGGTCGCCGTCAGCGGACTGTGCGCCTGGCTGACGCCCGGCGGCATTGCCGGCGGCAATGGCAAGATCCAGTTCGTCATGTGGCTGATTGCGCCGCTATGGGCCGGCGTCCTGTGCTTTGTCTTCCTTTTTCGCGACAGCCGGCGCGCCTGGCTCTGGCTGGGTGGAGCAAACCTGGTCGCCTGCGGTCTGCTGGCCGGTGTTCGCGGACTGCTGGGGTGAGCCGATGAAAATTCGCAACGACGTCATCAAGGTGTACAAGGATGTGCACATCTGGGTCGGCATCCTCAGCGGGCTGATGCTGTTCATCGCCTTCTACGCCGGTGCCATCACGATGTTCGAGAAACCGCTCGAACGCTGGGCAACGCCGCCTTCGTCGCTGGCCGCGCCGCCGCCGCTGGCACGTGCCGAGGTCTTGCTGCAGGCGGTGCTCGCCGAGCATCCGCAGGCGGCGAAGAACTACCTGATCGTCGTCGAGCCGACGGTCGATGCGCCGGCCCGGGTGATCTGGCGCGAGCCGGGCAAGAGCCGCCGGCAGTTCACCGAATTCGGCGCCAGCTTCGCCGACGACGGCAGCCTGCAGGTCGAGAAACTGCGCAAGGCGCCGGTTGCCCAACTGGTCGACACGCTGCACCAGCTGGTCGGCCTGCCTTTTCCCGATGCGCTGGCCCGTCCGATCATGGGCGCGGTGGCGCTGCTCTACGCGGTGGCGCTGGTCTCCGGGCTGATCATCTTCCTACCGACGCTGGCCAAGGACCTCCTGGCCATGCGCATCGGCCATAACATCAAGCGCTTGTGGATGGACGTGCATAACGCGCTGGGCGTTGTCAGCCTGCCTTTCCATGTCGTCATGGCGCTGACCTGCGTGGTCTTCGCTTTCCACGACGAGTTCTACGACGTGCAGGGGGCTGTGGTCTATGAGCAGGGCGTTCCCTGGCAGCGCGAGACCCCGCCGGGGCCGCCGACGCCGGACGCCAGGCCGCTGCCGGCAGTCGAACTGCTGCGTCTGGCGCATGCCCAGCAGCCCGGTTTCGACGTCTTCAATTTCAGCTTCAAGCAGGCCGGCGGCCAGCTCGAAGCCAGCATCACCGGCCTCGACACGCGCTACGGCACGCGCGCCCGCACCTATGCCAGCACGCACCTGAATCCGTATACCGGTGAAATCGATCCGCACGACCTGCCGGGTCAGATGGACCCCTGGGATACTGCAGTCAACACCTTCTTCATGCTGCATTTCGGCAGCTTCGGCGGCAATCCGGTGCGTTGGCTCTACCTGCTGCTCGGTCTGGCCGGCGCCTTGCTGTTCTATACCGGCAACCTGCTCTGGATCGAATCGCGGCGACGCAAGCAACGTGCCGACGGCGTGCCCGAGCAGACGCGCTCGGCGCGGGTGCTCGGCAGCCTGACCGTTGGCGTTTCGCTCGGCTGTGTCGTCGGCATTTCGGCGACCCTGGCGGCGACCAAGTGGCTGCCGCAGCGGGTCGATAACCTGGCGGCGTGGCACGAAGGCATCTATTACGCGCTTTTCGTCGCCGCCGTCGCCTGGGCCTTCGTGCGCGGCGCGCCGCGCGCCGCCGTCGAACTGCTCCGCCTGGCGGCCCTGCTCACCTTGCTGATTCCGCTGAGCAGTCTGGCCGGCGTCTGGGGCATCGGCGGCGCCTGGCATCATCCGGGCATCGGCTGCGTCATCGACCTGACGGCGCTCGCCGCGGTCCCGGTCTTCCTGGTGATCGCCGGCTACACCGCACGGCGCATGCGGGTCGGCCATGCCGACAGCGTCTGGGCTCAGCCGGCCTCGTCGCAGCCTTTGCCGCCGTCCGGCCGCGGGCCGGCGAGTGCGCTCCAGGAGTAGACAAGGTAGATGCCCCAGGCGAGCAGCCAGAGGAGACCGGCCAGATTCAGTAGCGCCAGGTAAGCGGCGGCGAAGGCCGCCAGGCCGGCGGCGGCGCGCAGCAGGCCGAGGGCGATCAGCAGCGCGGCGGCGCCGGGCAGCCAGCGGCGGTGATCGAGGCCGTGACCGCTGTGCATGCGGCCGGCGACGGCCATGACGAACAGGATGGCGAGCCCCATGGCGCCGGCCAGCAGCAGGTGGTGGCCGGCACTCTGCCAGTTTTCGCCGGCCAGCCGGCCGCTGCCGATGAGGCCGTAGCCGAGCGCGATCAGCCAATAGACCAGGTAGGGAACGAGCACCCAGCGTTGGCCCAGCGCCCGCCCGACATGCCAGTCGTTGAGCAGGTTGAGCATGGCGGCGGCAGCGGCCAGGGCCAGCCAGCCGCCGGCGGCGTTGCCGGGGAGCAGGAATTCGCCGAGGCTGTAGAGGGCGATGGTGAAGGTCGCCAGGTTGCGGCGGGGCGGTCGCGCCAGGTAGGGGGCGGTGATGCCGCCTTGGCCTTCGAGCACGTCGTTGACCAGGCGCATCGAGATGCGCGACATGGCGACGACGATCAGCATCATCAGCAGGCCGATGGCCAGGCGCAGCCAGGCCATGGCGTCGCCGTCGCGCGCCAGCGCCAGGTAGAAGCCGGCGTGGCTCGCGGTCAACGCGGCGAGTGCGTGAAAAAACGCCAGGTGGCGGCGTTGCGGGTCGCGCCACAGGGGGGCGCCGGTTTTTACCAGCAGCAGTCCGAGGAAAGCGAGGTCGCACAGGGCGGCTGGCCAGACGCCGAGCCAGCCGGCCAGCAGGTAGGCGAGGCGACCGCCGGCCCAGAGGAGGAGCAGAATCTGCACGGTTTGCCGGGGGGCCGGCGGGGTGCCGGTGAATTCGACCACGGCGGTGAGCAGGAAGCCAGCCAGCGCCGCGGTGGCGAAGCCGAACAGCATCTCGTGGATGTGCCAGACGACGCTGCCGCCCGGCAACTCGGGCAGCGCCAGCAGACCGGCCAGGTTGCCCAGCCACCAGGCCATGGCGATGCAGGCATGGGCGGCGGTGAGCAGGAAGAAGGGGCGGCAGGGGCAGAGCCAGAGGGCTGCGCTTAGTCCGGGAAAAGTACGGTTTTTCATGTGGCGGCCAGCGGCGGCAGGGCAAAGGCGGCGCGGATGTCCGGCCAGCGGATGAATTCGGCGGTACGGGCGAAAACCCAGGCGTCGTCGCGTTCGCCGACCGGCGTGGCGACCCGGTGTTCGGCGACGATGCGGCCGGGGCTGCCGCTCATCACCAGGATGCGGTCGGCCAGGCGGAGGGCTTCCATCAGGTCGTGGGTGATCATCAGCACGGCGCTGCCGGCCGCTGCGCGCTCGCGCGCGAGCAATCCGTAGAGTTCGCTTTTCAAGCCGATGTCGAGGGCGGCGAAGGCCTCGTCGAGGAGCAGCAGGTCGGGCGAGACGGCAAAGGCGCGGGCCAGCGCGGCGCGGCTCTGCATGCCGCCGGAAAGGGCGGCGGGAAACTTGTCGAGAGCGTCGTCGTCGAGACCCATCCGGTGAGCCAGCTGGCGGGCGCGGGTTTGCCGTTCGGCAATCTGTGTCCGGCGCGCCTTGAGACCGAGGGCGATGTTGTCGAGCGTGCGTTTCCAGGGCAGCAGGCGTGGTTGCTGGAACATCATCGCGGCTTGCCCGAAGCTGCTGTCGATGCGTCCTTCCCAGGGGCTGAGCAGGCCGGCGGCGAGGTTGAGCAGGGTGCTCTTGCCGCAGCCGGAAGGGCCGACCAGGGCGACGGCCTGACCGGCTTGCACGCAGAGGTCGATGTCTTCGAGCACGCGCTGGTAGCCGAAGCGGTGGTACACCGCCGAAATCTTCAGTTGCTTGATGATGCGAACTCCCGCCAGGACTCGACGCGGCGCTTGAGCGGTTCGAGCAGAAGGTATTCGATGGCCAGCAGGGTGCCGACCAGGGCGACGATCCAGGCCATCGAGGCGGCGGTGTCGAGATGGCTGCGCGAGACGGCCAGCGCGGCGCCGATGCCGTCCTCGGTGGACAGCAGTTCGGCCATGACGACGATCTTCCACGACATGCCGAGCGCCGCGATCCACGCCGGGAAGAGATAGGAAACGACGTGCGGCAGGTAGACGTCGGTCAGCTTCAGCCAGGGCGAGAGACCGAACATCTGCGCCACTTCCCGCAACTGGCCGTCGAGGGTGCGCGTGCCCTGCATGGCGCCGACGAAGACGATCGGGAAGCAGGCGATGAAGACGGTGAATACCGGCGTTCCGTCACCGGCGCCGAACCAGAGCAGGGCGAGGATCAGCCAGGCGATCGGCGGCATGCCGGCGAGCACGGTGATGATCGGCCGGGCCATCATCGAGGCTGTCATCGAAACGCCGGCGGCCAGGCCGAGCAGGCTGCCGACGCCGACCGAAAGCGCGAAGCCGGCGAGCGCCCGGCGCGCCGTGACGGCGATTTCCGGCCAGGCGCCGCCGTCGTCGAGGAGGCCGCCGAGGGTGGCGAAGGCGGCCATCGGCGTCGGCAGGATCAACGGCCCGAAGCTCTGTGCGGTCAGTTCCCAGGCGGCGAGGAAGAGGCAGAGACTGGCCAGCGAACCCCAGCCGTGCCACAGGTAATGGCCGCTGGCGGCGAGCGCCTCGAGCACTTGCTGCGCCCGTCCAGCCTGGCGGCTCATCGGGCGTAGAAGGCGGGGCCGGGCAGCTTGCCGCCGATCAGCGCCGGGTTGGCGGCGTGCAACTGGCCGAGGAAGAATTCGAGTTCGGCGCGGGCTTCCGCCGTCGGCAGCGAACGCATCTGGCTGACTGCCAGCGAGTCGGCGACGGCTTCCGGGCTCAGCAGGTCGATGCGTTTGGCAACCATCGCGCCGCATTGCAGCGCGTTCTGCTGGCACCAGGCCAGCGACCGGGCGTAGGCGGCGAGCACTGCCGCCTGCAGCGCGGGGTCGGCTGCCGCCGCGCCGAGGGCGACGATGCCGGCCTGCGGAATGCGCGTCTCGCGTTTGAACAGGCGTCCCCACTCCTGCTGCAGGTCGACGCTGCGGTGGAGGTCGGGGGCGATCAGGCTGAGCGGGAAGGATTGCGTCTTGCGCAGCGCCATCGACACCGCCGGCTCGGCGAGCAGGGCGTGGTCGACGCGCCGCGTCACCAGCAACTGCATGGCGTCGAGCGGCGAGGCGACGTAACGCAGCTTGAAATCCTTTTTCGCATCCAGGCCCTGCCGGCGCGCCAGCAGTTCGAAGACGATGTCCGGCATGTCGGCGCGGAAGGGCATGGCGATTTCCTTGCCGCGGAAATCGGCCAGCGTCTTCGCCCCGGCGTCGCGCGAGACCATCCACAGCACGCCCCAGGTCGACACGTTGATCAGGCGCAGCGGGACGCCCCGGTTGTGGAGGTTGGCGGCGACATTGGTCGGCATCGCCACGAAATCCGCCTGTTTGCCGAGGGCCATGACGCGCAACTGGTCCGGGTCTTTCCAGGGGCGGAATTCGACCTTGTCGGCGACCGCCTGCAGGGCGCCGGTCTCGACCATATGGATGAGCGGTGTCGAGACCGAGGCCGGTGGGCCGGACAGCACCAGCAGCGGCAGCTTGCCGGCGGCGGCGGCCGGTCCGGCCAGCCAGCCGGCGAGCGCCAGGGCGGCGACGAGCAGGCGCCGCATCAGAAACTCCCGCGCCAGGCGAGCTGGACGCTGCGGCCCGGCGCCTGGATTTCCTGGTTGGAGAGGCCTTCGGTCAGGTGTTCGTGGTAGGCCTTGTCGGCGAGGTTCTTGACGGCCAGGCGCAGGCTCTGGTTTTTCGCGTACTGCCAGGTGGCGCCGAGGTCGGCGGTGACGAAGCCGGCCGTCCGGTTTTCCGCACCGTTGGTGAAGCGGGTGGCCACCCGCTTCTGTTCGTCGACCAGGCGCAGCGTGAAGTCGGCCTTGACGCCGGGTAGCACGGCGCCTTGCCAGCCGAGCGAGATTTCGTCGGCGGGCATCTGGAACAGCGCTTCGTCGAGATCGTCGTTCTCGCCACGGATGCGCGAGTAGCCGGCGTTCAGCCAGTGGCCGGCGGCGACCTGCCAGCGGACGCTGGCTTCGAGGCCCTTGATCGTCGCGCTGCCCAGGTTCACCGTTTTCTTGCAATTCGCCGCGTTGGCCGCGCCGCAGGCGGCGCTGGCGGCGGCACCGCTGAGGATCTGGCCGGTGATGTAGTTGTCGATCCGGTTGTAGAAGGCGGCGACGCGATAGTCGACGCCACGGCTGGCGCCTTTGAGGCCGATTTCGAATTGGTCGGCTTTCTCGGCTTCGACTTCCGGGCTGCCCGCATAGTAATAACCATCGCCGCGCAGGCCGGATTCATAACGCTCGCGCATGCCCGGTGCCCGGAAGGCGCGGGCGTAACTGGCGTAGGGGCGCAGCAGCGGGGCGATTTCGTAGATGGCGCCGAGACTGCCGGAAAGCGCGCTGTCCTTGCCGTCAAGATCGCTCGTGCGGGCGCCGTTGTTCATGCTGGCGGCGTCGGCCTTGACCGTGTCGTAGCGCAGGCCGGCAAGGAGGTTCAGCTTGCCGAAACGCATGTCGTCTTGCAGGTAGGCGCCAAAGGCGCGGATTTCCGCGTCCTGAAAAGGATTGTTGGCGCTCAAGGTGGTGAACGGCGCAGCGCTGGCCATGCTGCGATCCGGGTTGCCGCTCATTTCCCAGGCGTTGATGCCGAACGAGAGCAGGTGTTGCGGATGCACCAGCCAGTCGGCCTTGGCGTCGAGCCCGTCGGTGCGGAAGGTGACGCTGTTGACGACGATGTCCCGTTGCAGATTGTTGGAATAGGAGCGGATTTGGCGTTCCATGTCCTGGCGGTAGACGCGCAGGTCGAGGTTGAGCGGTCGTTCGCCGTCGCCCTTGCGCTGGTAACCGAGTTCATAGAGACGGCGTTCCTGTTCCGGCGAGTGCACCGTCGTTGTGCCAACCAGCGGACTTTTGTGCGGGCGCGTCGAACCCGGATACCAGACATCCTCGTCCCGGTGCACTTGCGCCGAGACGCGCAACTGCTGCCGGCTGTCGATGCGGAAACGGTACTGGCCGATGAAGGCGTTCGAATCGTAGCCGCTGCGCTCGACCTTGCCGTGGGGCGTGTCGTAATCGTCGATGCGGGCCAGCGAGGCGCCCAGCATCAAGGCATGGTCGCCCTGGCTGGCGTTGAGCACGGCGCTGCCGCGCCAGCCCTGGCTGGCGCTGTCGTAGCTCGTTGCGGCTTCGACGCCGACGCCGGGGGTGAATTTCGCCTGCGGCAGCAACACGTTGATCGCGCCGCCCAGGGCGCCGGTGCCGTAAAGCGTCGATGCCGCGCCGCGCACGACTTCGACCCGCTCGGCCAGGCCCAGTGTCATGAAGGAGGCGATGGCGCCGGCCGGTTGCGCCGAATTGAGGCGCATGCCATCGACCAGCAGAACGATGCTTTCCTTGCCCAGGCCGCGGATGATCGGGTTCTGTCCTTGCCCGCTATCGTTGGCGACGGCGATGCCGGGCTCGCCGCGCAGGGCGTCGCCGACATTGGCGGCGCCCCGGCGGGCGATTTCGTCGCGCTCGAGCGAGCTGGTGGCGACTGGCGTCTCCAGGTCGGCAGCGGCATAGCCCTTGGCGCTGACATTGACCGTGGACAGTGTGGTTTCTTCGGCATGGACCGAGGAAAAGGCGAGGGCAAGGGATGCGGCAAGCAGGGTGAGGCGCGGCAGGTTCATGACTGACTCCAGTGGAAGGGCTGGCTGGCGTCGAGCTGGCTTGCCGGAACGAAAACTGCCTGTATTTTATCAGTTGAGAATCGTTCGCAATTTAATTCAAATCAAAAAATCATTTTATTAGTATGTTCTAATATACCGCCGGTGTGCCGCTCGCAGCGGTCCCGCTTTTTAACCCCTGACAGGAGTCCTTCCATGAATAAATCCCACATTGCTGCCGCTTTCGCTCTCGCCGCCGGTGTCGCCCAGGCCGAAGGGCAGGCAGTCACCGTGATCGTCAATTCCGCCAGTACGATGAGCCAGGGCGTCGCTCTGGTACTGGCGACCCAGATGCAGGCCCAGGGTGGCCAGGTGCATATCCTGCTGTGCGACAAGGCCGGTGATCTGGCGCTCAAGGGTGCTGGCGGCGAAACCCTCAAGCCGCAGAACGTGACGCCGGCGCAGATGCTCGACGGCGCGATGAAGAAGGGGGCGACCGCTTCGGTTTGCGCGCTCTACCTGCCGAACAGCGGCCATACGCCGGACCAGCTGAAGGATGGCGTCACCGCCGCCAAGCCGGACGCGATGGGCAAGGCGCTGCTCGAACCGCAACGCAAGGTCGTTGTTTTCTAAGCGGCCTCGCTGCATGAAAAATGGCGCTGGCTTCGGTCAGCGCCATTTTTTTCAGAAGCGCCAGTCGTCGTCCGGCTTGAGCTTGCGTGCGCATGCCGGATGGCGGCGAAGCGTTCAGCGCCGATGTGCCAGATCGGCCTGCAATGTCTGCCAGCTCGGGGCGTCCAGGATCACTTTGAGACGGTTGTAGGCGCCAGCCATGATCTCGCTCATCCGGATGCGGATCCTGGCGAGGCGTTCGAGGTCGGCGGCTGACGGCGGATTGCGGTTGTCGTAATCGCTGGCTGCCGCTTGCAGCCTTTCCTGGATCGGTAGCGCTTCGCCCATCAGGGCCAGGAACTGTGGCTGAATCTCGCTGCGTAGTGTCTGGACCTGGGCTTTCTGGTCGTCATTGAGCGTTTGCGCCAGTTCTCCCTGAACCAGGGAGCGTAGCGGGTGGGGAAGTTCCAGCAGGTCCTCGACCGGGTGGTCATGCGCGAAGGCGCTGTGGTTCAGGCTGGCGACGAGGATCAGGGTCAGTAGATGGGTTTTCAATCGCGGGGCTCCGCTTGCTTGACGGTGGGGTATCCGGCGTCCGCCGGCCGATGGCACAGGCAGCGGGCGAGCCGGTCGCGTTCGCCGGCCAGTCGCTCGCATTCGCGATGCGCGGCGCACAGGGTTTTGTCGAGTTGCCAGACGCGCTGTATGGCGGCCATCAGTTGTTGCTCGGCCTCGCGCGCCGCCATCAACTGTTGCCCGAGTTCGATGATGGCCTGACCCGATTCGAGCTGTTCGAGGCGCAGGCGCAGGGCGTCGCGCTCGCTCAGCAGCGCGTTCAGGCGCTCGTCCAGTGCGGCCAGACGGGCGGCGTGCAGGGTCAGCAGACGCTTGCGGCTGCTGCGTGCCTGGCGCAGCGCATGGCGCAGGGCCAGGTTCTCGGCGAGCAGAGGATTGCTCGGTGTGTTGTCCGGCGCCGCCTCGCGTTCGAGGATGGCACGGTTCTTAAGCGGCGCAAGCATGCACTTTCTCCGGATCGCCGAGGCGCAGGCTGGCGCGCTCGCACAGTTGGCGTGTCTCGTCGTCGATCTCCAGATCGCAGAGATGGTCGAGCAGACGGGCGGCATGCAGGGCCGACTGCCGGCAACCGGTTTCTTCATGAATCAGGACCAGACTCAGGGTGGCGGCCCACAGATTGCTGTTCGGCATGGTATTCCTCCTCAGGCTGCGGCGCTGGCGATCATCAGCCAGAGCAGGAGCGCGGCGATGGCGGTATTGATCAACAGACTGTTCATGATGTCACCTCCATAATTGAGAACTGATCTCAATATACCGATTGCGGAAAATTCAGTCAAATAAGAATTGTTTCTATTTGTGCCTACGGAATCGGGTGGAGGGCGCCGGCGTGTGATCGGCGCCCTCCGGTGGAGCAGGCGGGGTCAGCGACCTGCTCCGGCTTGCTCGGGCTTGCTTACTTGGTCAGGATCAGTTTGTCCTGGCGAGTGATGCGCAGGCGGTAATCGGCGCCGCAGTGACGGATGCAGATTTCGTTGCAGTTGCCGAACAGGCTATCGCTGGAAATGCAGCGGGCGCCGCAGACGTCGGTGGCTTCGCGGCTTGAGACGGGCGTCTTGTCGCGATTCAGGTGCAGCGTGCCACGCGGACCAGTGGCCTGAAGGAAGGGAATCCGCAGGGTCTGCTTGTTCTGTTCCATGGGGAGTTCCTTTCAGAGTCTTACATCCGGGTGGCGTAATACTCGACGACGCGCTGCAGGTCGAGCGGGAAGGGGGCGGCGTCGCCGCCGGGCAGATGGCTCAGGCGTGCGGTAGCGGTGGCGCTGTCGAGGGCGATCCATTCCGGGCGTTCCAGCGCCGGGTCTTCCAGCGTGGCGCGGACGAGGTCGATCTTGCTGCCGGCTGCGCTCGGCCCGAAGGCATCGCCGACGCGCAGGCGGATCGAGGGAATGGTGACGCGTTTGCCGTTCAACTGGAAATGGCCGTGGCTGACCAACTGCCGGGCGGCCGGGATGGTCGGCGCGAAGCCGGCGCGGAAGACCAGGTTGTCGAGACGGCGTTCGAGCAGTTCGACCAGCTTGTCGCCGGTGGCGCCGCGGTGCTTCTTGGCATCGGCGACGGTACGGCGCAACTGGCGTTCGGTCAGCCCGTAGTTGTAGCGCAGTTTCTGCTTTTCCATCAGTTGCAGGCCGAATTCCGATTTGCGCGCGGTGACCTTGCGCGCACCGTGCTGTCCGGGTGGCTGGGCTCTTTCCTGCATCGATTTGCGCGACAGGCCGGGCAGGTCGACGCCGAGGGCACGCAGGACTTTGAGGCGGGGGCCGGTATAACGGGACATGAAGCTCTCTCTGGAAATTGTCAGTGGGTTTGGTAGCCGGGTTCGGCCAGGGAATGGAAATCGACGGGAATCGATGCTGGGTGGCAGGAAACCGCTTCCCAACCGCCGAGGACTTCCTGCAGCGTGCTTTTCAGGTAGGGGTTGAGGCCGTCGCTGTCGGCCACGCTGCGCAGATGGGCGCGCAGGGCTTCCGTCTTGTGCAAGGTGGCGCCGCGCAGCGCGGACGAGGACAGCAGATGGATGACGGCAGCCAGCCGGAGTTCGAGGGACATGTCGGCGTTTTCCATGGGGCACTCCAGACGTTTCGGGGAAACTGGCTGGCTTGCGGAAAAGACGCTAGCTGGCTAACAGAATGCGAATTATTCGCAGTTGTCGTTCGTTTGTCAAGCGTTTTATGCCGATCGGCTTCGTCTCGTGTTGGCGGTCGGTCGGCAGCAAGGCGGGGAGTCCGAGCGTGCTCCAGGCGGCGCCGGTCGTCCGTCGCGGCCTTGCCTGGTTCCGGACGCTACACCAGCGAGCCGTCGTTCATTTCGTGAGTGGCGCCGGTTTGATTGCTTTGTTCAGATGCAGTTTGTCATCGTCAAAAAACGACGGGGGCGTCAATGCCCCCGTATCGTCAAAGCCCTGCCAAAACGCTACACCGTTCGTTACCAGAAAAAGACCCTAGCCTACCAAGGGAGGCCCCCCGGCTCTGCCGGGGAGGCAGTAGACGTTTGACGTATTCGGGAGTCCATCGGAGGAAACTCCCCTTCGTGAGCCGCCAAGCACATGAAAGGGAGAATCACGATGGACGAATTCGAGAG
>JAFIHA010000053.1 GCA_017848965.1 Dechloromonas aromatica (nom. nud.)
ACGCCCTGCGTGTACATGTTGAGCGCCAGCGTGACGATGTCGACGTTGCCGGTGCGCTCGCCGTTGCCGAACAGCGTGCCCTCGACGCGGTCGGCGCCGGCCATCAGGCCGAGTTCGGTGGTGGCGATGCCGGTGCCGCGGTCGTTGTGCGGATGCAGCGAGACGATGATCGAATCGCGCCTGTCGAGGTTGCGGCACATCCACTCGATGCGGTCGGCATAGGTGTTGGGCGTCGCCATCTCGACGGTCGAGGGCAGGTTGAGGATCAGCTTGTTGTCACGCGTCGGCTTCACGATCTCAGTCACGGCGTTGCAGATCTCCAGCGCCACCTCCAGTTCCGTGCCGGTGAAGCTTTCCGGCGAATACTGGAAGCGGTAGCCGCCGCCTGCCTTCGCGGCCATGTCGGTGATCATCTTGGCCGCGTCGGTGGCGATCTTCTTGATGCCGGCCACGTCCTTCTCGAACACCACGCGGCGCTGCAACTCGCTGGTGGAGTTGTAGAAATGGACGATCGGCGTTCTGGCGCCCTGGAGCGACTCGAACGTGCGCGTGATCAGTTCCGGCCGGCATTGCACCAGCACCTGCAAGTCCACGTCGTCCGGCACGTTGCCTTCCTCGATGCACCAGCGGGTGAAATCGAAATCCGTCTGCGAGGCAGAAGGGAAGCCGACTTCGATCTCCTTGAAACCCATGTCGAGCAGCAACTGGAACATGCGCGCCTTGCGCTCGTGCCCCATCGGGTCGATCAGTGCCTGGTTGCCGTCGCGCAGGTCGACGGAGCACCAGATCGGCGCCTTTTCGATCACCTTGTCGGGCCATGTGCGGTCCTTGAGGCCGACGGTGGGGTAGGGTGCGTATTTGCGGGCGGCGTCTGGCATGCCCTTGGAGGGAACGGTTCGGGGCATGGCGGCCTCCACGGTCATTCGTTGTGCGGTATTCATTGTCGTCTCCCGGCTGCTCGGCCGGCATTGCCGAAGCACAAGCAGCGCCTTTCAAGCGAAGTCAATCGGTTTGATGAGTCTTGCCTTGCGCAATTCCGGGCGCGAAACGCGTCGCACTTTACCGGAATTGCCTTGGAGGAGCTTGCCGGGACACAAAGCCCTGGCGGTATCGACCGCCGGGCGCTCCTTCAGCGGGCCCGGCGATCGCCGATAAGGCCGAGAAGCAGAAGGGCGGAGCGAAGCGCGCGCACGGTCTCGCCGGCGAAGCCGGTTCGACGGGTGTCCGTGCTGCGAGCGTGCGAGGTCATGGACGACTTCATACAGGACGGTTCCGGCCGAGGCAAGCGATTGTCGATGACGAGAAAGGCAGACACGCCGGCTTCGTCACCCGCCGGTTCAGGCGGCTACCATAATTTTACCCGGGCAATATTGACAGCGCCTGCGGAACAGTGCAGAGCGGCGCGCCGTGCGGTACGCTTGCCGCCGGAATCGAACCTCCAGCCCGGATTGGATCGCCATGGATGGAAACACGAAGACACGCGGCCATTCACGCGACCTGACCAGCGGTCCGATTGCGCGCACGCTGCTTCTCTTTGCGCTGCCGGTGCTGGGCTCGAACGTGCTGCAATCGCTCAACGGCTCGGTCAATTCGGTTTGGGTCGGCCGCTTTCTCGGCGAGGCGGCGCTGACCGCGACCTCGAACGCCAATCTCGTGCTGTTTCTTCTGCTTGGAACGGTGTTCGGCATCGGCATGGCGGCGACCATCCTGGTCGCGCAGTCGGTCGGAGCCAAGGATTTTGCGCATGCGCGCCGTATCGTCGGCACCAGCGCCACTTTCTTCTTCGCCGTCTCGGCCGTCTTCGCCGTCTGCGGCTGGATCTGGGTGGACGCCATCCTGAACCTGCTCGGCACGCCGGCCGACGCGCTGCCGCTGGCGCGTTCCTATCTGAGGATCATCTTCATCGCCGTGCCCGCCGCCAACCTTCTGACCTTCGTCATGACCGTGCTGCGCGGCGCCGGCGATTCGCGCACGCCCTTCTATTTCATGCTGCTGGCGGTGCTGCTGGACGTCGCGCTCAACCCGCTGCTGATCGCCGGCATCGGGCCGTTCCCGCGCCTCGGCATCGCCGGCTCCGCTACCTCGACGCTGGTCGGCCAGACGGTGAGCGTGGCGGCGCTGCTGGCGCTGCTTTACGCGCGAAAACATCCGCTGCGCCTGGCCGGGGCCGACCTTGCGCTGCTCAGGCCCGACCCGCATCTGCTTCGGATCGTCGTGTTCAAGGGCATTCCCATGGGCTTGCAGATGATCGTCATCTCGGTGGCGGCGTTGACCATCATGGGGCTGGTCAACACCTACGGCTCGCAGGTCGCCGCCGCCTATGGCATCGCAGCGCAGTTGTGGACCTATGTGCAGATGCCGGCGCTGGCGATCGGGGCGGCGGTTTCCTCGATGGCGGCGCAGAACGTCGGCGCCCGGCGCTGGGACCGCATCGATCACATCACGGCCGCCGGTATCGGCTTCAACCTGGTGCTGACGGGCGTGCTGGTGGCGACGCTCTACTGGTTCGACCGGTCCGTGCTCGGCCTGTTCCTGGTCAATGACGGCGCGGCGATCGACATAGCCGTTCATGTCAACAACATGGTGTCGTGGTCGTTCGTCCTGTTCGGGGTCACCATCGTGCTGTTCGCCACCGTGCGGGCCACCGGCGCGGTGATGCCGCCGCTCGTCATTCTCGTCTTCTCGGTGCTTCTGGTGCGCACCGGCTTCGCCTACTGGATGCGCGACGTGTTCGGGCAGGACGCGCTGTGGTGGAGTTTTCCGGCCGGTTCGATCTGCTCGCTCGTGCTCGGCATCCTGTACTACCGCTTCGGCCGCTGGCGCTCGATGCACATGATCGGGCAGAACCGCCCGGCCGCCGGCGATCCGCCCGACACCGGGCTTGGCGTGCCGCGCCAGCGCGCGCTGCTGGGGCCGGAGGCGGAGGACGCTACTCCTTGACGGCGCGGGCGACGAGCTTGGCGATGCCCGGGCCTAGCAGCAGCACGATCAGGAAGCGGACTGTTTGCAGTGCCATGACGAAGGAGATGTCGACGTTGTTGGCGGCGGCGGCGATGATGGCGATGGAATCCATGCCGCCGGGACTGGTGGCCAGATAGGCTGTCAGCGGATCGATGCCGAGCATGCGGCTCATGACCCAGCCCATGGCTCCGCACAGCGCGATGAGGATGACGATCGAGGCGACGATCTGCGGCAGGGCGCGGGTGGCGTGGCGCAGGATGGGCATGGTGAAGTTGAGGCCGATCGCCCAGCCGACCGCCGCATAACTCGCCGCCAGGAGCCATTGCGGCAGTTGGAAATCGATGCCGGCGCCGAGGTGCAGCGCGGTGCCGAGGATCATCGTGCCGAGGAAATAGGGGGAAGGGAGTTTCAGGAGCCTGCCGGCCGCCGCGCCGGCCAGCGCCGTCAGAAGGGTCGCTGCGAGAGCCTCCGGCCGGACGGCGGGAAACCAGACGATCGCCGGTGCCGCGACGCCCGACGTGTCCACCCACAGGCGGGCGACGAGGGCGGCCGCCATCGATACGAAGATGACGCGCAGATACTGCATGAAGGCGACGAGGCGCTGGTCGGCGCCGAAGGCGCCCGCCATCAGAACCATGGCGGTCGCGGCACCCGGCGAGGAGCCCCAGACGGCGGTCGTGCCGGGCAGGATGCGCCAGCGGCTGATCAGCCAGCCCAGAACGGCGGAGGCCGCCAGCGTGACTGTCACCGCGCCGAGGAACAGCGGCCATTCGGCGAGGAAGACGGGAAAGATGCCGGGCGATATCGACGCCGCGACGAGGCAGCCGACGATCGACTGGGCGGCGGCGAAGGCAGGGCGCGGCACGCGCACGGTAGCGCCGCCGGTGCCGGCCAGAATGCCGGCGAACATCGGGCCGATCAGCAGCGCCGCCGGCAGGGCGGCCGCCTCCAGCACGCCGGCGAACAGCAGCGACAGGGCAAGGATGGCAAGCCACTGCACCGCAGGCGCCCGCGCGGCCATGCGGCCAGGCAACGGCTCGGGTGAGATCGAATCCATCAGGTCGTGATAGACCGGCGGAGCCGCTCTGCGAACCCTGAAGATGAACGAATCCCGCGTCTGGGGCCGAAGATGGCCGCACGCTCAAGATCCGCGGAGTTTTCTGCGGACAGGCCTCTCAACGCGCCGGCAGGCCGACGCCGCTCACCGGTTCGGTTTCGATGTGGATGTCGAAGCCGGTGATCAGCGGTTGCGCCCTGACGATCGCCGCCTTGACTTCCGGCAGGGCGAGGGAGGCCTTGTGGCTTTCGGCGTCGGTCCACACTTCGGTGATCCAGATCGCCGTCGTGTCCGCCGGGTCGCGGGCGACGATGTAGGACAGGCAGCCTGGCAGCCCGTTCGTCGCTTCGTTCAGGATCGAAAGCAATTCGTCCCGCTTGCCGGGCGCGACGCGCATCTTTCCGATCAGGCCATACATGCACACCTCCCTTGCCCCGACGGCCGCCGCGCCGCTGGCCGGATCATCGCCCTATCAGTTTAGCGCATGGGGGCGTTCCGGCAACGGTCAATGAATACTGCGCCGGTCACGGCCGCAAGTGGGTACTCCCCTCAAAGGGAAGGGGACGCCGACACCGCCGTTTTCCATGTGCGATTGCCCTGCCTCATGAAGCGGAGAAATGGTTCGACGAAGCCGGGGCGGAGGGCGGTAACGCGCATGCAGGCCTGTTCCGCCTTTTGCGGGAAGAAGCGCGGCTTCCTCAGGCCGCCTGTTCCTTCGCCTTGCGCGGCAGGTGCGCCACGACGTTCTCGATCATGCGCATGCCGGCGTCGCCGCCCAGCGTCATGATCGATTCGGGATGGAACTGCACGGCGGCGACCGGCTCCTTGCGGTGCTCGAAGGCCATGATGGTGCCGTCCTCGCTGGTCGCCGTCACCTCGAAGTCCGCCGGCAGCTTTGCCGGGTCGGCGAAGATCGAGTGGTAGCGGCCGACCGTGACCTCTTTCGGCAGGCCGGAAAAGACGATGCCCGGCTTGGAAACCTTGATGCGCGAGGGCTTGCCATGCATCGGCACGGAAAGCTGGCGCAGTTCGCCGCCATAGGCTTCGGCCAGCGCCTGAAGACCGAGGCAGACGCCGAAGATCGGCAGACTGCGCTGGCGCGCCTTCCTGATCGTCGCTGCGGTGTCGAAATCCTTCGGCGTGCCGGGGCCGGGAGAGAGCACGACGAGGTCGGGCTTCAGCCGGTCGAACAGGTCTTCCGGCACCGGCGAGCGGACGGTGGAGACATTGGCGCCGGTCTGTCGGAAATAGTTCGCCAGCGTGTGGACGAAACTGTCCTCGTGATCGACGAGCAGGATATTGACCCCTTCGCCGACGCGCGCGGTTGCGCGTTCAGTCGAGGTGGAATTTCCGGCTTTGGCGTCGCGGATGGCGGCGAGCATGGCGGATGCCTTCAGTTCGGTTTCGGCTTCTTCTTCTTCCGGAACGCTGTCGAACAGCAATGTGGCGCCGGCGCGCACCTCGGCGATGCCGTCCTTGATGCGGATGGTGCGCAGCGTCAAGCCAGTGTTCAGGTCGCCGTTGAAATGCACCATGCCGATGGCGCCGCCGTACCAGGCGCGCGGGCTCTTCTCGTTGCTCTCGATGAAGCGCATCGCCCACAGTTTCGGCGCGCCGGTAACGGTGACGGCCCAGGCATGGGTGAGGAAGGCGTCGAAGGCGTCCATGCCTTCGCGCAGCCGGCCCTCTATGTGGTCGACGGTGTGGATGAGGCGCGAATACATCTCGATCTGCCGCCGCCCGATGACGCGCACCGAGCCCGGCTCGC
>JAFIHA010000002.1 GCA_017848965.1 Dechloromonas aromatica (nom. nud.)
CGTCATCATCGAGGTGGCGGACGAGGAGACTCGCCACGACATCGGCGTCATCGTCGATGCGGTATCCGAGGTGCTGGAGATACCGGGCAGCGAGATCGAGCCGCCGCCGTCGTTCGGGGCGCGCATCCGCGCCGAGTTCATCCAGGGGATGGGCAAGGTGGCGGGCAAGTTCGTCATCCTGCTCGATATTTCCCGGGTGCTCTCGGTCGAGGAGATCGCCCTGCTGACCGGCGCCGAGGCCGCCGTCGGAGAGGCAGCGCCGAGCGCGGGCGGAGCCTGAGCTGCGGCCATCCGGGCGCCGATCGAACGATGGACACCTGCCAGCTTTCCACCCAGGAGATCGAACGCCTGGCCCGGGTCATCCATCCCGGCGCCTGGGCGATCGAAGCCGAGCGGCCGTTGGCGACGCTGCTCGGCTCCTGCATTGCCGTCTGTCTGTTCGATCCGCAAGCGCGGGTCGGCGGGATCAACCACTTCATGCTGCCGAACATCCGGCGGGGCAGCAACGACGATGTCGATACCCTGCTCTCCGGCGCCTACGCGATGGAATCGCTGCTCAACGCGCTGCTCCTGCGTGGCGCCAAGAAGGTCCGCCTGCAGGCCAAGGCCTTCGGCGGCGGCACCATCATCAACACCGAGGGGCAGGCAATGAGCATCGGCGTGCGCAATGCCGAGTTCACCAAGGAATGGCTGGCGAGCGAGGGGATTCCGCTGCTCGCCGCCGATTTCCTCGGCCCCTGGACGCGCAAGGTGCTGTTTCTTCCCGCCAGCGGCGACGCTTTCTGCCGGCGCATGGTGACCAACATGGCGACCGCCGAGACGATCGCCCGCGAAGAGCGCTCCTACGCCGAGACGCTGCTGCGCAAACCGCCGCCCGGCGAGCGCAAGATCGAGCTGTTCTGATGGCCGAACCCAGCCCGATCACCGCCCAGGAATTCGCGCTGTTCCAGCGCCTGATCTACAAGATCGCCGGCATCAGCCTGAGCGAGGCCAAGCAGACCCTGCTCGTCGGCCGTCTGACGCGGCGCCTGAAAGCCTATGCCTTCACCACTTTCAGCCAGTACTACCGGATGCTGGCCAGCGGCGAACATGCGGAAGAATTGCAGACGATGGTGGACCTGCTGACCACCAACGAAACCTATTTCTTCCGCGAACCGAAGCACTTCGATTTCCTGCGCGATCGGGTGCTGGCGCAGCGCAACAGTCCGGCGCCGTTCCGGGTGTGGAGCGCGGCCTGTTCGAGCGGCGAGGAGGTCTACACGCTGGCCATGGTGCTGGCCGAGGCGCTGGGCGACAAACCCTGGGAAATCGTCGGTTCCGACATCAGCACCCAGGTCCTGGCCAAGGCGGCCAGCGGCCACTACTCGCTGGCGAGGACCGAGGGTATTCCGCCTGGCTTGATGAAGAAACACTGCCTGCGTGGCGTCCGCTCGCAGGCCGGCAGCTTCATGATCGTGCCCGAGTTGCGCCAGCGCACGCGCTTCTACCAGCTCAACCTGATGCACCCGGTCGATACCGGGATCGGCGATTTCGAGGTGATCTTCCTGCGCAACGTGATGATCTACTTCGACCCGCCGACCAAGACCCGGGTCGTGCATAACCTGTTGCCCCGGTTGAAGTCCGGCGGTCACCTGGTGATCGGCCATTCCGAAACGCTCAACGGCATCACCGACCGTGTCCAGGCCGTGGTGCCGACCATCTACCGCAAGCCATGAAGGACCTGCCCGAACCGCTGCGCGAAGTCGTCCTCAACCCCGGCGAATTCCATTTCGGCGGCGGCCGGACGCGCATCTCGACGCTGCTCGGCTCATGCGTCTCGATCACCCTCTGGCATCCGCGCCAGCGCATCGGCGGCATGTGCCACTTCATGCTCAGCGGTCGCCAGCGGCCGGCCGGCGCGCCGCTCGACGGCCGCTACGCCGACGAGGCCTTCGCCCTCTTCCTCGAACGCGTTGCCGCCGCCGCTACCCAGGCCACAGCCTACCAGGCCAAGCTGTTCGGTGGCGCCAACATGCTGCGCGACCTGGCCGGCGAGAACATCGACATCGGCCGCCGTAACGTTGCCCGTGCCAGGGAGTTGCTGGCGGCGCACAATATCGTATTGCTGTCCGAGCACGTCGGCGGCAGCGGCCGCCGCAAGCTGCACTTTGACTTGTGGAGCGGCGATGTCTGGCTGGCCTTTCCCGATGGCAGCGATGCCAGCATCCGGAAGGCCGGCCGGCCCGACCTGACCTCTCTCCAGGAGAAATGACGCCATGGACGTCGAACGCGCCCTGCAAATCATCGTCGCCGACGCCGAGCGCGGCAACATGGTGTTCCCCACCCATGCCGAACTGGCGCTCAGTGTCAAACGCATGCTTGACGATCCCGAGTGCGCGGTCGAGCCACTGACCCGGCTGATCGCCGCCGAGCCGCTGCTCGCCAGCCGCGTCGTGGCGATGGCCAATTCGGTGGTCTACAACCGTTCGGGGCGGCGTAGCGCCGACCTGCGCGGCGCCGTCTCGCGCCTCGGTTTCAATACGCTGCGCACGCTGACGATGGCGATCGTTATCGGCCAGATGGCGAACATGGTTCGCGATCCGACGCACCGGGCGCTCGCCGCCCGGCTCTGGGAGCACTCGGTGCATGTCGCCGCGCTGGCGCGGGTGATCGCCAGCCGCGTCACCCGCCAGGACCCGGAAACGGCCTTTTTCGCCGGTATCGTCCATGAAATCGGCGGTTTCTATCTGATCGCCCGCGCTGCTGCTTTTCCCGGCTTGCTGGAAAGCGATCTGGCGGCCTGGGTCGGCGAACGCGAGGCGCAGGTCGGCCGTTTCGTGCTACATGCCCTCGATATTCCGGAAAACGTCATGAATGCGCTGGAAGTCCTGTGGAGCGGTTACCTGGCGATGCCGGCGGCGTCGCTGGGCGACACCCTGCTGCTCGCCGACTATCTGGCGCCAGTTGAATCCCCGTTGGCCGAACTCACCGGCATGGGGCGGCGGGGGATGGCGGCGGAGATCGAGCAGCAGGTGGACGGCGCCGAACTCAGTGCCATCCTCGCCGATTCGGCGGACGAAGTCGCCGCCCTGATCGCTTCGCTCAAGGGCTGAGCGCCGCCTTCGCGCGATGGCGAGGGCGCGTTTTGCCAAAAGGGGTACACCCGGATGAAAACCCCTAGGGAAAACCATTGCACCGGTTTATTACCTTCGTTATAGTGGTTCGCACCCAGTCCGCCCTCGAAGGCTGACGGGCAAGGCGGTGGCGCTGCCAATCAGAACAAGACAAATCGTGATGCGGGGTAAGACAATGGTTCAAGGCAACTTCATCAGCGACACATAGCGCAGCGGCGCGGCAAGCGCAGCGTTCCCGAAGCCGTCTCGATTCCGCGCTGCCCGCCTCGACAGATCCTGAGTTTCCCCGGTGTGCCCTGCGGTGCCCCGGAAGGCTGTCGTCGCGCCACGCCTGGCGGAATCTCACGCCTTTTTTCGACGCTGTCCAAGGCTTTTTCGTGTCTCTTCTTCGTCCCCGTCTTGTCTGGCGAGCGTACCGGCGCGCGCAAAAAATTCATGGCGTCGAATAATATATTTGACACTATTATTAAAAATAGTATTATGGCGCTGTTGTTTTGCGTTACCTAATCAGAGATGTTTTTACTTTTGTGCAACCGAGGAATTGGACCATGAGGCAGGACTCAGCATCGCCCCTTCCGGCAGTTCACGCCCGCCCCATCGACCTCTGGCCGATCGGCGTCAGTGGTCTGCTCGGCGCTGTCGCCATGGCGCCAGCTTCGCTGGCCGAGGCGGCGATTGCCGGCGGCTTCCTGCTCGCCTGTCTGGGGCTCGGCTGGTTTGCGCTGTCCCGCCAGGCGCGGGCGCATGCCGCTCGCTACGAGGCAGCTAGCGCTGCTTGCCGTGACGAGACGGCTCGCCTGGCGCAACAGGGCTTGAGCGGTCTCGACCGGCTCTGTCTCGACCTGCTGCCGATCTGGTCCGGGCAGATCGAAACCGCCCGCTCGCATACCGAGGACGCCGCGGTTTCGCTGAGCACCCGCTTCGCCGACATCTCGCAACGCCTGCAGCAGGCAACCGCGGGCAGCGAGGCCGCGGCCGGCGACGGCAACCTGCTGCAACTGCTCAATTCGGCGCAGGACGAGTTGCACGCCATCATCGCTTCGCTGCGCACCGCGCTCGGCACCAAGGAAAGCCTGCTCGCTGAAGTTGGCGCGCTGGCCAGTCATACCGAGACGTTGAGCCGGATGGCCAGGGAAGTTGCCGAAATCGCCAAGCAGACCAACCTGCTGGCGCTCAACGCCGCCATCGAGGCGGCCCGCGCTGGCGACGTCGGGCGCGGTTTCGCGGTGGTCGCCGACGAAGTGCGCAAGCTGTCCACGCTCTCCGGCGACACCGGGATGAAGATCAGCCGCACCGTCGATACGGTCAACCACGCGATCGCCGAGGCGCAGCGGGTTTCCCGCCAGTACGCCGAGCAGGACGAGGCGCTGGTCAATCACTCCGGGGCGGTCATCGAGAGCGTCGTCGAGCGTTTCAGCGGCGCGGCGACCGCCCTCTCCGAGTCTTCCGCGGCGCTGCGCCAGCAGAATCTGGAAGTGGCCCAGGAAGTGGCCGAGGTCCTGGTCGCCCTGCAGTTCCAGGATCGCGTCAGCCAGATGCTCGGCCATGTCAGTTCGGACATCGGCAAGCTGCACACGCACATCGGCGACAGCCGGCAGGAGGTCGCCCAGGGCGGTTCGATCGACGCCGAGCAATGGCTGAGCGAACTGTCGCAAACCTACACCACGCCGGAGCAGCACGCGGTCCATCGCGGCAATGCTGCGCGCCGGGCGCCGGAAGAATCCGGCATCACTTTCTTCTGACTGGAGATACAACATGGCCAAAACCATCCTCATCGTCGATGACTCGGCGTCGCTGCGCCAGGTCGTCGCCATCGCCCTCAAGGCCGCCGGCTACGACGTGCTCGAAGCCTGCGACGGCAAGGACGCGCTGGGCAAGCTCGACGGGCGCAAGATCCACCTGATCATCAGCGACGTGAATATGCCGAACATGGACGGCATCAGCTTCGTCAAGGCGGCCAAGCAATTGCCGGCCTACAAGTTCACGCCGGTGATCATGCTCACCACCGAGGCCGGCGCCGACAAAAAGGCGGCCGGTCAGGCTGCCGGTGCCAAGGCCTGGGTGGTCAAGCCCTTCGTGCCGGCGCAGATGCTTGCCGCCGTCTCCAAGCTGATCCTGCCCTGAGCCGGGAGCGCGCCATGACTGCCGCCACTTCCCCCGCCATCAGCCTCGTCGGCGAGTTCACGATCTTCACCGCGCAGGACTGCAAGGCGCAGTTGCTGACGCTGATTGCCGGCATCCCGGAAGGGGCTGGCGGTGATGTCGATCTCTCCGGTGTCACCGAGATCGACAGCGCCGGCCTCCAGCTGATGCTGATGGCCAAGCGCGAGGCCGCCATCCTCGGTAAGGAAGTGCGCTTCGTCCAGCATAGCGATCCGGTTCTCGAACTGATCGACCTGTGCGCCCTGGCCGGCCAGTTCGGCGACCCCCTGCTGATCCGTTCCAACGTGTGAGCGACCATGAATCTTGACGACGCCCTGCAGACCTTTGTCATCGAAAGCCGTGAACTGCTCGACAACATGGAGGCCGCGCTCCTCCAGATCGAACAGGCGCCGGACGACAGCGACCTGATCAACGCGATCTTCCGCGCCGCCCACACGATCAAGGGTTCGGCCGGCCTGTTCGGCCTCGATCACCTGGTCGCCTTCACCCACGCCGCCGAAAACGTGCTCGATGAAGTCCGTGCCGGCGCCCTGGCGATGGACGACGAGCTGGTCGCGCTCTTCCTCGAAGTCTGCGATCACATCGGCACCCTGATCGACCACCTCGCTGCCGGCAGCGCGCCCGGTGACGACGAACAGCAGCGCTCGACGGCGCTGATCGCCCGGCTCAAGGCGATCCACGGCGCGCCGCCGGAAGCCGCCGCCCAGGTCGTCGAGCACGCCACGCCGCTGACCCGCGAAGGTGGCGGCGAAGGTGTCGAGACCGACAACTGGCACATCTCGCTGCGCTTCTCCCGGGATGTACTCAGGAACGGCATGGACCCGCTGTCCTTCATCCGCTACCTGAGCACCTTCGGCGAGATTGCCTCGATCGTCACCCTGAGCGAGGACATTCCGCGCGCCGCCGAGATGGACCCCGAAGCCTGCTACCTCGGTTTTGAAATCAACTACCGCAGCACGGCCGACAAGGCGACCATCGAAGGCGCCTTCGAATTCGTCCAGGACGACGCCCAGGTGCGCATCCTGCCGCCGCACAGCAAGGTTTCGCAATACCTCGACCTGATCCTCAGCCTGCCCGAGGAAGACATGCGCGTCGGCGAAATCCTCGTCCGCTGCGGCACCTTGACCCGCCACGAACTGGAACAGGCGCTCAGCGCTCAGGCCGACGCGCGCCAGGAAGGCGTTGCCGGGGCCGAAATCGGCGCCGTGCTGGTCGCCCGCAACGTCGTCCAGCCGGCGGTGGTCGAGGCCGCGCTGCAGAAACAGAAGCAGGTCAAGGAAAACAAGGCTGGCGACGCGGCGCTGATCCGCGTCAATGCCGACAAGCTCGACGAACATATCAACCTGATCGGCGAACTGATCATCGCCAGCGCCGGCATCAACCTCGCGGCCCAGGGCAGCGGCCAGGCCGAACTGCTGGAGGCGGCGTCGCTGCTCAACCGGCTCGTCGAGAACATCCGCGATTCGGCGCTGCAACTGCGCATGGTGCAGATCGGCGCCACCTTCAACAAGTTCCAGCGCGTCGTCCGCGACGTCTCGCGCGACCTCGGCAAGGACATCCGCCTGGAAATCTCCGGCGCCGAAACCGAGCTCGACAAGACCGTGATCGAGAAGATCGGCGACCCGCTGACCCATCTCGTGCGCAACTCGATGGACCACGGCATCGAAGCCGCCGACGTCCGCCTCGCCCGCGGCAAGCCGGCGCACGGCACGTTGCGCCTGAACGCCTACCACGATTCGGGCAGCATCGTCATCGAGGTCGGCGACGACGGCGGTGGCCTGCCCAAGGCCAAGATCCTCGCCAAGGCGATCGAACGCGGCCTGGTCAAGCCGGAGCAAACACTGAGCGACGACGAAATCCACGCGCTGATCTTCGAACCTGGCTTTTCCACCGCCGATCAGGTCAACAACCTGTCCGGGCGTGGCGTCGGCATGGACGTCGTGCGCCGCAACATCACCGCGCTGCGCGGCAGCATCGAGATCGACAGCGAGGAAGGCTTCGGCGCGACCATCCGCGTCCGTCTGCCGCTGACGCTGGCGATCATCGACGGTTTCCTGGTCGGTGTTGGCAACTCGTCCTTCGTCGTGCCGCTGGAGATGGTCGTCGAATGTGTCGAGCTGACGCCGGAAGAACTGAAAGCGGCGCAAGGCCGCGACCAGCTCAACCTGCGCGGCGAAGTGCTGCCCTTCATCCGTCTGCGCGAACTCTTCGACATGCCCGAGCCGGCCGCGCCGGAGCCGACGGTACTGGCCGAAGGGATGCCCGAGGTTGACGCGGAACTGGCCTTCCTGCTGCAACCGGTGCTGCGCGAAAACGTCGTCGTCGTCAATTATGCGGGGCGTCGTGCCGGCCTCGTCGTCGATGCGCTGCAGGGCGAATACCAGACCGTGATCCGCCCGCTCGGCGCCGTCTTCAACGGCCTGCAGGGCGTCGCCGGTTTCACCATTCTGGGCAGCGGCCAGGTCGCCCTGATCCTTGATGTTCCCGGCCTGGTCAGCCGGGTCAGTCGCCGGGAAAGCCGGCGCGCCAGCCAGATCAACCACCTGGCCGCTGTCGATTGAGCGGCCAGTCCTTACTCCACCAACAACTCACCCCACCGTTTCTGAATCGGAGACTCTCATGAAACTCACCGTCGCCAAGAAAATGATCTTGCTTGCTGGCGCCGCGTTGCTCGGCATCCTGCTGCTGGCCACGCTCAACTACCAGCAGATGAGCAAGGTGTTCGACGCCGCCAACTACGCCTCGGTCAATTCAGTGCCCAGTATGGCCACGCTGGATGCGGTCAGGTCGAATTTCGCCCGCCTGCGCATCCGCATCGATCGCCACGTCATGAACACAGACTCGACCAAGATGGCGGACATCGAGCAGACGATCAAGGAAAGCCTGAAACTGACGGAAGATGCCCTGAAAGCATATGCGTCGGCGATTTCCGACGACCGCGATCGGGCCATTTACGAACAGGAAAAGGCGCTCTTTGCCCAGTTCGTCGCCGGCATTGAGCCCGTCCTCGAACTGTCGCGCAAGAACCAGAACGAACAGGCCCGCGAACTGCTCGAGAAGAACGCCGCCATCGCCCGTCAGGTAGACCAGGTGATGAACGAGCATTTCGACTACAACCACGAGCTGGCCAAGAAGGCCGCCGCCGAAGCTGCCGCGACCCGCGACAGCGCCACCACCCTGGCCCTTGTCATCGTCCTGCTGACGCTGGCGACGGTTGCCTTCCTGAGCCTCTTCATCACCCGCAACCTGCTGCGCCAGTTGGGTGGCGAGCCGGACTTCGCGGCCGAAGTGGCGAACAAGATCGCCGCCGGCGACCTGAGCAGCAAGATCGAGTTGAAGAGTGGCGACAGTGTCAGCCTGATGGCGGCGATGAAGCACATGAGCGAGACGATCCAGCGTCTGATCGACGAGATGAGCCACATGTCGACCGAGCACGACAAGGGCGACATTGACGTCAAGATCGACGAAAGCAAGTTTCAGGGCTCGTTCAAGGCGATGGCCGAGGGCACCAACGAGATGGTCTTTGGCCACATCGCGGTGAAGAAGAAGGCGATGGCCTGCATCCGGGAATTCGGCGAAGGCAACTTCGATGCGCCGCTGGAGGCTTTCCCGGGCAAGAAGAAATTCATCAATGACACCATCGAACAGATGCGCAGCAATCTGAAGGAGTTCATTGCCCAGATGAACCGCATGTCGCGCGAGCACGACGCCGGCGACATCGACGTCAGGATCGACGAAGCGCGCTTCAGGAACGATTTCCAGGTCATGGCCAAGGGTGTCAACGAGATGGTCTTCGGCCACATCGCGGTCAAGAAGAAGGCGATGGCCTGTGTCAAGGAATTCGGTGAGGGCAACCTTGAAGCGCCGCTGGAGCAATTCCCGGGCAAGAAGAAGTTCATCAACGAGACCATCGAGCAGTTGCGTGCCAATCTCAAGCGCATCGTCAGCGAAATTCAGGATCTCACCGCTGCCGCCAACCGTGGCGATTTCTCGGTGAAGATCCCGCTCGAAGGCAAGGCCGGCTTCCCGAAGACCCTGTCCGAACTGCTCAACCAGCTATCCGACACGGTCGATACCGCGTTCAAGGACACCATCTACGTTGCCCAGGCGCTGGAGCAAGGCGACCTGACCAAGCAGGTCAGCCGCGAGTATCAGGGCGCTTACGACCAGGTCAAGCAGAGCCTGAACAACACCGTCGCCAAGCTGGCGCAGACCATCTCCGAGGTGAATAACACCGCCGAGACGCTGGCCTCGGCCACCGTCCAGGTGTCGTCGACGGCGCAGTCGCTGTCGCAGGCGTCTTCGGAACAGGCGGCGTCGGTCGAGGAGACCTCGGCGTCGGTCGAGCAGATGACCTCGTCGATCCAGCAGAACACCGAGAACGCCAAGGTCGCCGACGGCATGTCGGCCGATGGCAGCAGCAAGGCGGCGGCCGGTGGCGAGGCGGTCAGCGAGACGGTCGGCGCGATGAAGCAGATTGCGCGCAAGATCGGCATCATCGACGACATCGCCTACCAGACCAACCTGCTGGCGCTCAACGCGGCGATCGAAGCCGCCCGCGCTGGCGAACACGGCAAGGGTTTCGCCGTGGTCGCCGCGGAAGTGCGCAAGCTGGCCGAGCGTTCGCAGGTGGCGGCGCAGGAAATCGGCCAGTTGGCGGTCAATTCGGTGGGCATGGCCGAGAAGGCGGGCAAGCTGCTCGACGAGATCGTGCCGGCGACCAAGAAGACCGCCGATCTGGTGCAGGAAATCACCGCCGCGTCGGAAGAGCAGAGCGTCGGCGTCAACCAGGTCAATACGGCGATGAGCCAGTTGTCGCAGATCACCCAGCAGAACG
>JAFIHA010000054.1 GCA_017848965.1 Dechloromonas aromatica (nom. nud.)
GAACCGACGCCTCCCGCCCCCGTCCTCCCGCCATCCCCCCTACCGCCCAGGCCGCAATGCAGACCTCGATCCAAGAACATCACCGGCCGTACCGGCACCCCTCTTACCTTTACGCGCCGGACTTCACCGAACTTTCCTGCGGCATCCGGGTGATGCACTACCTGTGTCACATCCTGAACCTGCACGGTTACGAAGCCTATGTCGTCACGCCGAAGACTTCGCCCGAACTGTGGACCCCGTGCCTGACCGAAGCCGTCATCAATCGCCATTTCGCGCTCGACCTCAAGCCGATCGTCATCTACCCCGAAATCACCCGCGGCACCCCGCTCGGCGTCGGCGTTCCGGTGCGCTGGCTGCTGGCGCCGCCGGGCAAGATCTCCGGCCATGCCGACTTCGCCGAGGGGGAAATCACGATCGGCTATCGCGAGGCATTTGTCGATCACCCCGAAATTCCGCTGCTGACCGTCCCGGCCTCCGACCCCCGCCTGTTCGGACCGGGGCTTCCCGAGGCAGAGCGTTCGGGCAGGTATTTCTTCTTCAACCGCCTGCTCAGTTCGGGCGGCGAACTGCTGCCCGTCACCGACGGCGCCATCGAAATCTCGCCGCGGCAGCCGCGCAGCCTGCAGGAACTCAGCGATATCTTCAAGACTGCCGAACTGCTGTACTGCTACGAAGAGGGAGCGATCACCGTCGAAGCCCGGATGTGCGGCTGTCCGATCGTCTATCTCCCCAACGAGCACTGGCTTCCGGCGATGCCGGTCAGCGATTTCAGCAATGACGGGATTGCCTGGGGCGACAGCGAAGACGAAATCCGGCGCGCCAAGGCGACGGTGCACGAAATCCATCGCCAGGCACTGGCCATCTACCAGCGATTCGAACCCCAGTTCGAGGCCTTCGTCGAGCTCACCCAGAAAGCCGCTGCGGCGGCGAGCATGGAAAGCTGTTACAGCAAGAGCAGCCGCAACATCGCCGGCCTGCCGCGCAACGACCTGAATGCCGGCATCGCCCAGCGCCAGGCCGGCAACCTCGAGGGCGCCCTGCTGCTGCTGTCGCGCTACGTCTCCAACTTTCCGGACGACGGCGAGGCCTTCTTCCATCTCGCGCTGGTCAGCGCCGATCTCGGCATGTTCGAGCACAGCGCTTCCTTCGTCGCCGAGGCGATGCTGCTGGAACCGCAACGCGCCGACTACCTCGCCGAACTGGCGCGCCACCTGCTGCGTTGCGGCAACCCGCGCGACGCCATCCGCTACTTCCAGGAATACCAGCAACGCGATCCCTCCGATCCGTCGACCTATCCCGAACTGGCCGAAGCCCTCTACCGCAACGGTCAGGCGCAGGACGCGCTGTGGATGCTGAGCGCAGCTTCGGCAACCAGCCGGCAGCCGGAAATCCTCGCCAAGCTGATCGAGCTCGCCTCCCGCCAGGGCAAGCTGGAAGACATCATCCAGGCCTGCCGGCGCGGCCGCCGGGTCGCCCCCTACCAGAGCCTGCTGATCCGGATGCTCAGCCGCAGCGACGCTTCCCCCGGCGAAATCGGCCAGGAGATCGCCAGCTTCCGCCAGCATTTCCCGGCGCCGCCGATGCGTCGCCCCCGCCGCCGGCGCGCTGCCGGAGAAACGCTTGCCATTGCCTTCCTGATCAGCGATTTCGGTCAGCCGACGGCGGCCCGGCAGCTCGAAGCCCTGTTCCGCCTGCTGCCGGCGAGCGAATTTCGCACCATCCTGGTCAACAACGACCCCTACAGCGCCGGTAACGAGCTGGCCGAGCGTTGTTCGCTGCTCGGCGACGCCTACCTGCAGGCCTTCGACCGCGACGATGCGACGGTCGAGGCGCTGCTCGAACAACTCGACACCGACATCCTGGTCAGCCTGGACGGCCACGGCGCGGCCCAGCGGGCGAGCCTGCTGTTCGCCTCGTCGACGCCGCTGAAGCTGTCGTGGAGCGAACTGCCGCTCGATCCGGCGGGCGAGATCCTGAGCATGTACGGCGCAGCCCTCGCCGCGCCGGCAGTGGACGGCGGGGAGGCCGGCGCGTTGACGCTGGCCGGCCTGGGCGAATACCTCGACCTGCCGGACGTCGACGTCCGGCAGCCGCCGCCGGGCGGCCCCCGCTTCGCCTGCCTGACGCCGGTCGCCAGGCTGAACCGCGAAGCCTGGGCGCTCTTCGCCCAACTGCTGAACGACGACCCCGCCGCCTCGCTGACCCTCAACCTGGGCGAACTGGACGACGCAGCCGGGCAGCGGGTGGTCGCCGACTTCGCCGCCTACCAGATACCGCCGCAACGGCTGCACTTCGTCCGCGCCGGCGACGCGAAAGCGCTGTGCCAGGCGTGGAACGACGTCGATGTCGGCCTGGCGCCGCTGCATGGCGACGGCGACCAGGCGCTGCCGACCTGTCTGTGGATGAACCGCCCCTACGTGGCGATCGACTCGCCGCTGCCCTGGTCGAGACGCCCGGCCGCGCTGCTGCGCCTGGCCGGTCTGGCACATTGCGTTGCCGCCGATGCTGCCGACTATCCCGCCCGCGCCCGGCAACTCGGCGCCGCCCGGGAACTGGTAGCCGGCCGATCCGCCCTGCGCGCTTCTCTGGCAGGCAGTGCCGAGTCCTTCGTCGCCGATTTCTCCGAACGCATCCTGCAGGCTTTCCGCGCATCATGAATCCGACCCCGAGCTTCTCCGTCATCGTCTGCAGCATCGATGCAGGCAAATTCGCCCAGGTCAGCGCCGCATACCGGCGCCTGCTCGCCGGCCACCGCTGCGAGATCATCGGCATCCACGACGCCGCTTCGCTGGCCGCAGGCTACAACCGCGGCATCCAGCAGGCGAGCGGCGACATCCTGATCTTCTCCCACGACGACATCCTGATCCTCGACCCGGATTTCGCCGCCAAGGTCGTGCACCGCCTGACGCATTTCGACCTCCTCGGCTTCGCCGGCGCCAGCAAGCTGGTCAGCGACCTGTGGGCGGGCGCCGACCTGCCCTTCCTGCACGGCGTCATCGCGCACGCCCCGGCGCAATCGCGGCAAATCACCCTCGATGTCTTCGGCGCGCTGCAGTGGCCGGTCGCCGGCGAGATCAAAGCGATCGACGGCCTGTGCATGATCGCCCGCGCTGACGTGGCGCGACAGGTCGGGTTCGACGCCGTGACCTTCGACGGCTTCCACCTCTACGACCTCGATTTCAGTTTTGCCGCCTACCGCGCCGGCTACCGGATCGGCGTCTGCTGCGACATCCCGCTGATCCACCACTCGGCGGGAAAATTCGACAGCCGCCAGCAGCATTACGCCGACCGTTTCCTGGAGAAGCACGGCCCATATCTGGATTCCCAGGAATTTGCCCGGCCGCCCGGTCACACCTGGACGACTGCGGCCTTCGCCGACGATCAGGCCGTCCTGCGCACCTGGCAGGAAAACACGCTGCGACGCAGCAGCATCGCCATCTTCCGCAAGGCCGGGCTGCCCGTGCCGCCGGCAGTCGCCTCACTGCCGGAAGCGCCGCACGCCGTTCAGGCCCAGGAACGCGACGAAGAAGCCGACGATGCCCCGACCACAGCGCCGGCCCCCATCCCGGAAAGCCCGCCCGACGAGGCCTACCGGAACTGGCTCGCCGCCCGCAGTCTCGACCCCGTCGACCTGCAGCAACTGCTGCCCCGCGCCGGCGAAGCGGCCTGGCCGAGCTTCCAGATCCTGCTCCGCCTGCCGGCGGGCGCCGAGGCGCATCTCGCCGACACGCTGGACAGCCTCGGCCAGCAGTATCTCGACGCCTGGCGCCTCGACATCGTCACCCCGCTGCCGGCGCCGGACGGCCTCGCCGAACTGCCCAACATCGGTTGGCACGAAGTGGCCGCTGGCCAGCCGGTCGACATGGCAGCACTGGTGGAGGCAGCCGCCGCCGACTGGGTCCTGGAACTCCCGCCCGGCGCCCGCCTCGACCCCCTGTACCTGTGGCGGATCGCCACGGAAGCCGCCCGCTCGCCCGCCACCCAAGCCTTTTTCGTCGACGACGACTGCATGGACCCGGCCGGCCAGCGCCAGGCGCCGCGTTTCAAGCCGGGCTGCAACCCGTCGCGCCTGCTTGCCAGCGACCTCGCCGGCCCGCTCTGCGTGCGCCGCCCGGCCTATCTCACCAGCGCAGCCGGTTCGCCACCGGCCGGCAGCCCCTGGTTCAGGCAGCTGCTCGCCATTGCCGAACAACACGGCTGGGCAAGCATCGGCCACGTTGCCGACGTCCTGCTCACCTATCCGCAGGCTTTCCCGAGCGACACCGCGGCCTGCCTGCACGCCCTGCTCGATTTCCTCGGCCGGCAAGCGCCTGGCGCGGAAATCGTGCCGGTCACCGGCCAGGCCTGGAACATCCGCTATCCGCTGCCCTCGCCCGCGCCCAAGATATGCATCGCCCTGCTCTCGCAGGGGCAGCTCGACCTGCTCGCGCGCTGCCTGAACACCATCCTCAAGCTGACGCATTATCCGAACTACGAAATCCTGCTCGTCGTCGATGCCATGGCCGGCGACAGCGAACTCGACGACTGGCTGAGCCACGACGCCCCGAATGCCGCCCCGGGGCGGATCCGCGTCCTCCGCCCATCGTCACCAGGCAACCACGCGACGCGCTGCAACCAGGCGATGGCGGCCAGCGACGCCGACTACGTCGTGCTGCTGCGCGAGGAGGCCGCCGTCGTCCAGGAACAGTGGCTCGACGAGTTGCTGCGCCCGCTGCTCCAGCCCGGCGTCGCCGCCGTCGCGCCGCTGCTGATCACCCCCGGCAAGGCGGAAATCTGGGCCGCCGGCTGCGTGCTGGGCCTGATGGGCAGCCGCGGCTATCCCGAGCAACAGAAGATCACGCTCGGCCAGCCGGGCTATCTCGAACACGCCAGCGTACCGCGCGACACCAGCACCCTGTCTTCCGGCTGCGTGCTGTGGCGGCGCGCCGACTACCTCGAGGCCGGCGGCATGGACGAGGCGGTTTTCGGCGACCATCAGGCAGATGCCGACATCTTCCTCAAGCTGCGCGCCAGACAACGCCGGCTGCTCTTCCAGCCGGCTTCGGTCGTCGTCTTCAACGGTCCGGAAAGTCCGACGCTCGATTACGATCCCGCCTACAAGGCACAGGCGGCGATCGCCGGCGAACTGGCGGAGCACGAACTCAATGCACGCTGGGGCCGCGCCGTCGCCGTCGACCCCTTGTGGAACCCCAACCTGTCGCTGACCACGACAAGCCTGCTGCCGGAAACAAAGTACCGGGCGCAATGGCAGTTCCTGCCCAGCGACCGGCCACGCATCTTTGCCTGCCCGATCCCCAACGGCCAGGGCGACTACCGCATCACCTCGCCGCTGAAAGCCGCCCGCAAACTCGGCCTGGCGAGCCAGTGCGTGTGGATGCAGAGCACCAAGAACCCGAACTACCTGACCGTCCCGGAGCTGCTTCGTCTCGCACCGGACACGGCGATCGTCCAGAACTACATCTTCGACCGTCCGCTCGCCGCGCTCGATCGCTGGCACCGGGCGCCCGGCCGGCCGTTCACCGTCTACGCGCTGGACGACCTGATCACCGGCCTCGACCCGAGCAATCCGTTCTTCAAGAACATCCCGGCCAACGCCCGCGCCCGCCTGCAATACGCCCTCGACCGCTGCGACCGGATGGTCGTCTCCACCGATTTCCTGGCCGACCGCTACAGCAGCTTCATCGGCGACATCCGCGTCGCGCCCAACTGTCTCGAACAGGAAATCTGGCTGCCGCTGCGCAGCCAGAAGCGCACCGGCAAACGGCCACGCATCGGCTGGGCCGGCGGTTCGACGCACCACGCCGACCTGCTGCTGCTCCGCGAAATCATCGAACGCACCCGCCACGAAGCTGACTGGGTCTTCTTCGGCATGTGCCCGCGCGAAGTCCTGCCGCTGCTTGCCGAATTCCACGACACCATCGCTTTCGAGGACTACCCGGCCTATCTCGCGTCGCTGAATTTCGACATCGCCGTCGCGCCGCTGGCGCAGACCGAGTTCAACCGCGGCAAGAGCAACCTGCGCCTGCTCGAATACGGCATTCTCGGCATCCCGGTGGTGTGTACCGACATCGACCCCTACCGCGACAGCCCGGCTTGCCGCGTTCCCAACATCGCCGACGCCTGGGTCGAAGCCCTGCGCGCCCGCATCCACGATGCCGATGCGCGCGAACGCGAAGGGGTCGCCATGCGCGACTGGGTCTGTCAGAATTACCTGCTGGAGAATCGCGTGAATGACTGGCTGGCCGCCCATCTTCCGGACTGATTTCCCGACATCGAAAGTTTTTTTGAAAATGCACTAAAGAAGTTCCGAGCCACGTCGTTAATCAACCTGTCAGCGGAACGATCTCCGCATCGGCGGGGTGTTAAAGGCCAAATCGAAACAGGGCCGACCCAGAAGATCAATTTTTCAGGAGAAAGAAAATGTCGCAAATCAACACCAACACCTACTCGCTCAATGCCCAGAAGAACCTGGCCAACAACTCGCGTGGTCTGGCTTCCGCTCTCGAGCGTCTCTCCTCCGGTCTGCGCGTCAATTCCGCCAAGGACGACGCGACGGGTCTGGCCTCCGGCATGAAGATCGATGCCTCCGCCCGCCTGACCGCCGTTGAAATCCGCCAGCAGTCCGACACCATTTCGTCGGCGCAAATCGCTGACGGCGCGCTGTCGGTAGTCGGCGACATCATGGCCCGCGTCATCGAACTGAACAAGATGGGTGGCGGCGGAGCGGAAATCGCCAAGCTGACCGCCCAGGCTGCGACCATCCAGAGCGACGCCAACGCCGCCATCCAGACCTTCGGTGGCACCACCTTCACGACCGTCGGCGTGGCCGGTACGGAAACGGCAGCCTCGGCACTGACTGCGGTTTCGGCAGAGCGTACCAATCACGGTGCGACGATGAACAACGCCGAATTCGCCATCCAGGCCAAGCGCGCCGCCTACGAAAACCAGCAGGCCGCCCGCAGCCGGATCATGGATGCCGACTTCGCCGAAGAAACCTCGCGTCTGTCCCGCTTCCAGGTTCTGCAACAGGCTGGTACGGCGATGATCGCTCAAGCCAACGCGCTCCCGCAAAACGTACTTTCCCTGCTCCGCTAACCAGTTCGGGTCAGTAATTTTGAGGTGTGGTGGCTTGCAAAAGCCCCACACCTCTTTGTGCTTTAACTCGGGAGCATGAAATGACGATCGAATCCATCAGTACCAACGTCGCGGCGCCGCCCATCTCCGGAGCGATGGGCGGTGCAGGCGCAGCCGTCAGACAGGCGCCCGCGCAGACGTCGGGTACAAGCGCCCAGACCCGGTCGGCGCAAACGGCAAATGCCAGTAGCCAGACGACGCAGAGTGTTGCGCAAGCACAGGATCGCAAACCGCAGAGTCTCAGCGACACGCCGCTCGAAGACGCCGTGAAGAAACTCACCGACTTCGTTTCGACCATCCACTCGGAGATCAGCTTCTCGGTAGACGAAGCCTCGGGAACGCGCGTAGTCAAGGTTCTCGACAGCCAGTCCAAGGAAGTGATCCGGCAAATCCCCTCCGAGGAAGCGATCCAGCTGGCCCAGGCACTGGACAAGCTGCAAGGCCTCTTCGTTCGCGATAAAGCCTGACCCGTCCGATCTTTTCGGAGTAAAACATCATGGCAAGCTATAGCTCACTCGGTATCGGCGCGGGGGTTGACCTGCAAAGCATGCTGACCAAGATCATGGACGCGGAAAGAATTCCGTTGAACATGCTGGAAAGCAAGATCACGACGACCGAAACCAAGCTTTCGGCGTGGGGAACGCTGAAGTCGAAACTGTCGACGCTGGAAACCAGCAGCACCACGCTCAGTTTCGAGTCCAGCCTGCAACGCCGTTCGGCCACCGCAGCCGACACCTCGATCGTTTCGGCCAGCGCCTCCTACAACGCTGCCGTGGGCAGTTACGGGATCGAGGTTACGCAACTTGCCAGCGCCCAGAAAAGTTTCACCAACGAGTATGCCGCTGGAACGACCTTCGGCCAAGGCGACCTCAACTTCACGATCGCCGGCCAGGCCAAATCGATCAGTCTGACCGGGCAATCAAGCTACACCCTCGAAGAAGTCGCCAACCAGATCAATGAAAACAAGATCGGCGTAACGGCTACCGTCATCACCACCGCCTCCGGTACACAACGCATGGTGCTCAGCGGCGACGACACAGGCGCCAGCAACGCCTTCAGCCTGGACTCGACGATGACAGCGTCCGGCGGTCAGTCCTCCCTTGGCAGCTTCGATACGAGCACCGTCGGTCTGGCCCGCACCGACGCCCAGAACGCGCTGATGAAAATTGACGGCATTGATGTCAGTTCGAGCACCAACAGCTTTTCCAGTTCGATTACCGGATTGACCATCAACGCCACCAAGGTCGGCAGCACGACGCTGACCGTGGCCACCAACAAGGACAGCATCGTCTCGTCGGTTCAGTCCTTTGTCGATGCATTCAATGCGGTCGTAGACGACATCAAGGGCAACTCCACCTACGATGCGACGACCAAGGTCGGAGGTGCATTTTCGGGAGACAGCGCGGCGCGCGGCATTCTGTCCAGCCTGAACGAGGCCAGGACCACCGAACCGGCCGGGGTCGCCGACAGCAGCTTCAAGACGCTGTCCGATCTCGGAATTTCCATCCAGTCGAACGGCAAGCTGTCGCTGGATAGCACAGCGCTGCAGGAAGCACTGAGTGAGAATTCCGGCGATGTCATCAAGACACTGAACGCCTACGGCAACGCCTTTGGCGATGTTCTCGCCGACTTCCAGGGAAGCGACGGCATCGTCAGCAACCGGGTCAACGGTCTGACCTCCGCCTCGGCAAAGTTCGCCGACGACAAGGAAGCCATGGAATTGCGCCTTGAACTGATCGAAAAACGCTACCGCGCGCAATTCACCGCGCTGGACACATTGGTATCGTCGATGAGCACGACCAGCAGTTATCTGACGCAAACATTCGCGGCCCTGAGTTCATCGAGCAGCTAACTCTCGCTATACTGTCGCAACCCTGCTTCAATGAGCCAGTAACCCATGTTTGCCAGTTCCCCCAACGCCTACAAACAGATCGGGCAGGATGCCGATATTCTGGGCGCCGATCCGCACCGTCTGATCGTCCTGCTGTTTGACGGCGCCGACGCCGCCTTGCTCAAAGCCAGGGCCTGTCTCGAACAGAAGGATATCCGCGGCCGCTCGGACGCACTGATCAAGGCCATCGACATCATTTCCCATGGTTTGGCGGACAGTCTCAACCTTGAGCATGGCGGCGATCTCGCCAAGAACCTGAGCGCACTTTACGAATACATGGTCAGCCGCCTGATCTATGCCAATATCCACCAGGACGAGCGCGCCATCACCGAGGTGCAGAAGCTGCTTGGAGAAATTGGCGGCGCCTGGCGCGAAATGGGCGACAACCTGAGAAAGCAGGCTGCGGCTGGAGGACCCAAGCCCTGAACGAAAAAACCCCGCAAGGGAACACCGCCTTCAGCGACCTGTCGGCAGCGCTGGACGCCTTGCTCAACCTGCTCCGCCAAGGCAACTGGGAAGCCATCGCCGACCAGCAGACGGCTCTCTTGCCGGCGCTCGAAGCCGTCAGAAACCCGGCCCTGGCTCGGGAAAAGGCCATCTCTCCCGTTCAATTGGCCAGTTTGCAGGAAAAGCTTCAGCAAGCCATCGGCGAATGCCGCGAACGTCAGGCGCAAATCGCGCCTTTGGTAGAAGCCTTCACGAAAAACCGCCCGCCGCAATCTAGCTCATGATTCCGCCGGATGTCGCCAGTTCGCTACGCTCGGTATTGACCGAGTCGCAGAACGCGACCCAACAGCCCCAGCAAACCCAACCTGTCGCGGCGATCCAGCGCATTGCCGACGTTCTCGGCAACCTCGTGCCAGGACAGCGGATCATGGCCGAAATCCAGGGCATGCAGGCCAACGGCACCTACCGGGCGATGGTCGGCCAGCGGGAAATCACCCTTTCCCTGCCGTTTTCGGCCAAAGCCGGCGACAGCCTGGAACTCGAAGTCACCGAATCCGACGGCAAGCTGGCTCTCGCCTTCGTCGCCAATCGTGGCGAACCCGCCGCCAAAGGACAGCCGGTTTCGGTTGCCACTTCGCTGAGCAATACCGGCCGCATGATCGGCGATCTGCTGCAGGAACTGACGGTGGACGGCAAGCGGGCACCGGCCGCGCCGCTCAACGGCAACCAGGCGCTGGTACAGAGCATGCCGAAAGATGCCGCACAACTGGTTCCCGTACTGAAACAGGCCCTGACGCAAAGCGGCATGTTCTACGAAGCCCACCAGGCGCGCTGGGCCTCTGGTCGGCTGCCGACCGAGCAATTGCGCCAAGAGCCGCAAGGCCGGCTCCCCGCACCGGCCAATCCGCAAAATCAGGGAAGCAGTCCCGCGCCGACCGCTTCGCCCCCTCAGCCCGCAGGCGGACCAAGCCCGGCGGCGCCAGGCCTCCCCGGCGGGGCTGCGATGAACAGCGCCCCCACCCTTCCCGGTTCTAACGGAGCCGCGCCCCCTGCCCCCGGCGGCAGCGCCCCGGCCGTCAGCGGCATCCCAACTCCGACGGCGCCTCCCCTCGCCGACAGCACGCCCCCCACGGCCAGCGCCAACCCGGCCAACCAAGCCCAGCCATCCCTGCCCCCGGAGCGCCCGCAGACATCCCCAACGCCCCCTCAGCAAGCTCAGGCGCTTGCCGGCCAGACGGCAACGCCACCCGAAGCGCCATCCAGCGCTGCAAGCCCCCCGCAAACATCGACAGCGGCGCCTTCTACCCCAGCCAATCCGGGGTCAGGCTCAGTTCCCGCGAACAGCGCTACGCCAACCGCACCGAATCAAGCCCCACCTGCTCAGGCGGCGCCACCAGCCAGCACCACCCCGACATCAGCGGCAAACGCAGCCGGCCCCAGCCAGACCCCGCCCGCTAGCCCGCGAACGAGCTTGCCCGAAAATGCCCGAGCAACCCCCGCCCCCTTGCCGCCACCGCTAATCAGGCAAGGCAATCTGACCTACGAAGCGTTTCCGCCACGAAACGCCTGGCTGCCCCAGGGGGCTGAAACGCAGATGCCGGCCACTGCGTCCGCAACCACACCACCTCCTCCCCAGCCATCGCCGCCTCCCGCCAATGCCCAGCGCGCCGAGGCTGGTCAGCCGAGCCTGGCATCGCCGGCTACCCCCCCGCAGGACGAAGCGGCACCTGTCAAAACAGGCAGCAGCCCCGCCAGCCCTGCCGAGATCAGCCGGGACACCGGTCGAACTCCGATCGTCTCCACCGCAGGCACGGAGAAAGCCCTAGCACCAAGCCCGCCGGCTGGCCCGGCAGGCATTCCGCGTGACATCGCACCGCTCGTCCAGCAACAGCTCGACGGCCTGGCCAACCAGAATTACGCCTGGCAAGGCCAGATCTGGCCGGGGCAAAACCTGTGGTGGGAAATCGGAGAAGATCCGGAAAGCCGCGGCGGCGGCGACGAGGAAGGCAAACGCTGGCAAACCCGCCTGAAACTGACACTCCCCGTTCTCGGTGAGGTTGACGCCAGTATCTCGCTGCAAGGCTCGGGGCAGATCAGCCTGCGCCTGGCCGCCGGCGATGCGGCAAGCGCGACGCAGTTGCAGGAACGCCTGGCCGAGTTGCGTCGGCAATTTGAAACCGCCGGTCTGTCGATTGGCCAGATGCGTGTCGATCATGAGCCCCACCGCGAAGCCGAACCCGCTGCGTGAAGCGGTTGCACTGGCCTACAGCCAGACCGAAGCCGCGCCCCGCGTTGTCGCCAAGGGCAAGGGGCTGATCGCCGAGCAGATCATCGCCAAAGCCAGGGAACACGGGGTTTACGTCCACGAATCGGCCGAACTGGTCGCCTTGCTGACCCAGGTCGATATTGACGAACACATCCCGCCGCAGTTATACATGGCCGTCGCCGAACTACTGGCCTGGCTGTACCGGATCGAACAAGGCGAGCATCCGGAACCACCCAAGGTCTAACCCGATCGAGCAAAGCGCCACCATGCCCACCGTCAGCAACACCGCTTCCACGACCTTATTCGAAATCGACCAACCGGACCAGTTCGGCCAGTTCATCCAGAGCAACCCGCTGGAAATCCTGCGCAATCTGCACGCGCTGACCAGACAGGGGGGGTTCGTCAGTGTTTACTTTGATCGCGGTGAAAAATTTTTCCTGAGCACGATACTGGCCGTCGACGAAAGTCGACGCAGCATCGTGATCGATGCCCCACGCCAAGCGGAAGTCCTGCAGCAAGCGATGCACGCCGACATCGCTACCCTGTGCGCCAATCTGGAACGGATCAAGATTCAGTTCCATCTGCAGCGTCTGCAGCCAAATACCTGGGAAGACCGCGAAGCGCTGATCAGCCCCCTGCCGGAAAAAATGCTGCGCCTGCAGCGCCGCGAATTCTTCCGTATCCAGACACCGCTACTCAATCCCCTGCGCTGCCGCCTGATTCGCCAGCACGGCGATGGCCGTAGCGAGGTCTTCGAGTTCCCGCTGCACGACATCAGCGGCGGCGGCGTCTGTCTGATCGCACCGATCGAGATGGCGGAAAAGTTCTCCCTGGGCGAACTGTTTGCCGATTGCCGCCTGGACATTCCCGGCGAAAGCGTGCTCTCGGTCAATCTCCGGGTGCGCGAACTGGCCCAGCTGGAAATGCACGACGGTCAGCCGCAGCTAAGACTGGGGTGCGAGTTCTTCAACCTGCCGGGCACCCGACTAAGCCTGATCGAGCGCTACATCACCCGGCAGGAACGCGAGAACAAAGCCCGACTCAACGGCTACGTCTGACCGGCCAGCGCTCAGACCTGCATGTTCATCACGTCCTGATAGGCCGTGACGAGCTTGTTGCGGACCTGAACCATTTCCTGGAACGAGACACTGGCGCTCTGCAGGGCGATCATCACTTCGTGCAGATTCTGGTTGCTGTCACCGGCGGCAAGTTTTTCCGCCATCTGATTGGCCGATTTCTGGGCCTCGTTGACCTTGTCGATGGAATTTTTCAGCACCTCGGCAAAATCGGTCACGCCGGCCGTCGTGCCGGAATTCCCGGCAGCGGGCAGGCCAGAGGCCTGCGCGGCGGTTGCCCGCAACGTGCTCAACATCTGTTCGATACCCTTGGTGTCCATCTGTCACTCCTTTTCGCAGGCAATTCAGAGCAAGAAGCAGGCCAATATCAGTCCTGATAGTGACCTTCCTCGCGATACTGCTGCAACTTGTAGCGCAAGGTCCGCTCGGAAATCCCCAGACGCTCGATCGCCAGCTTGCGCGAACCGCCGACTTCGGCCAGCGTCTGCAGGATGTGCTCGCGTTCGAGATCCTTGATGTTTCTATTATCGCCGTTTTTCGCGGCAACCGGCTGCCCGGCGCCAACCGCCGTCGCCGCCGCCGGCACCACCGCGTTAGCCGGCAGGTTCAAATGTTCCGCCGCGATTTCCTGCCCCGGCGCCAGGATCAGCGCGCGCTGGATGACGTTTTCCAGCTCCCGGACGTTGCCCGGCCAGGCGTGCACAGTGAGCGCCCGCTCCGCCGCCGGCGACAGGCGCATGCCGGTGCGTCCGAAACGACTGCCATGCTCGGCGATGAAATGGCGGGCGATCGGCACGATATCGAGCGGCCGCTGGCGCAAGGCCGGAATCGCCACCGGGAAGACGTTGAGCCGGTAGTAGAGGTCCTCGCGAAAGACGCCGCGAGCGACTGCTTCCGCCATGTCGCGGTTGGACGTGGCGACGATGCGGATGTTGAGCGCCACCGGCTTCTTGCCGCCGACCCGCTCGACTTCCCTTTCCTGCAGCACCCGCAGCAGCTTGGCCTGCAGCCCCAGCGGCATTTCCGTGACTTCGTCAAGTAGCAGGGTACCGTCCTGCGCCTGCTCGAACTTGCCGGCCTGGGCCTGCTGCGCCCCGGTGAAGGCGCCTTTCTCGTAGCCGAACAAGGTCGCCTCGAGCAGACTGTCGGGGATCGCCGCACAGTTGATGGCGACGAAAGGCCCGTCGCGCCGGGCCGAGTTCCGATGAATGAAGCGAGCGACCACTTCCTTGCCAACCCCGGATTCTCCGGTAAGCAAAACCGTCGCATCGGTCTGGGCGACGCGCCCGGCGATGGCAAACAGGTCGCGACTGGCCGGGTCTTCGGCGATCACCCCGGCATCACCGCGGGCGGCCGCCAGCTCGTACTTGTTGATATGCGCGAGCAGCGCCTGCGGCTCAAAGGGCTTGAGCAGGAAATCGCAGGCACCGGAGCGCATCGCATCGACCGCCTTGTCCACTTCCGCGTAGGCAGTCATCAGGAGCACCGGCAGGTGCGGCAGGTGGGCGCGGATTTCCTTGAGCAGGGTGATACCGTCCATCGGCATCATGCGCACGTCGCTGACGACGATCGAGAAGGCCTGTTCGTCGAGCGCGCGCAAGGCCGCCTCGCCGCCATCGACGGCGCGATAGCTGCGGCCGGCAAGTTCCAGCGTGTCGCCGATCGCCTCGCGCAGGCTGGGATCGTCCTCGACGACGAGAACCGGCAGGTTATGTTCGCTCATTGCTTCACTTTCATTTCAGTCTGCCGCCACCGGCAAGGTCATCACGAACTCGGCACCCTCGCCGCTCGCCGGCGCGATCTCTATCGTCCCGCCATGCGCGCGCGCGACACCGAGGGCGATGGCCAGGCCAAGACCGGTGCCTTGGCCCTTGGTCGTATAAAACGGCTCGAAGATCCGCCCCCGCTTCTCCGGCGCAATACCCGGCCCGGTATCGCGCACCGACAAGCTCAGCCAGTCCTTGCAAAAATTGCCGGTCAGGCAAATTTTGCCGCCCGCTGGCGTCGCCTGCAGTGCATTTTCCAGCAGGTTGACCAGGGCGCCGAACAGCGCCTTGCGGCTGCCGACGATTCTCGCATCGCCACATTCGTCGACCAATACAAATTCGATGCCATGTTCGCGCATCAGGGCGTCCATGGTCTGCGCCGCGTCCGCCAGCAGTTCGCCAGCCGGGATGATGTCGTGACCGATGCTCTCGCCGCGCGCGAAAAGCAGGACATCCTGGATCAGCCGTTCAAGTCGTCGCAACTGGCCGGTCGCCTTCTCCGAAAAACGGCTGCGCGCCTCGTCGCTGATCCCCGGCTGGCCCAGGTTGGAAGCGTGCAGCAGTGCCGCCGCCAGCGGCGTGCGCAACTGGTGCGCCAGCGATGCCGCCATTTCGCCCATTGCCGCCAGGCGCTGGCTGCGTTCCAGTTCTTCCTTCATCCGCTGCGCCGAGGTGATGTCGTGGATCAGCAGCAACTTGCCGTCGCCGGAAGGCAGCGTACTTTCGGCGATCGACACGCGCGCCTCGCCGAGCAGCCATTCACCGACGGTCAGCGTCGGCGCCAGCGACTGGCTGACCACGTCGCCCCAGTGCTGCCCCACCACCGCCTCGCCGAACATGGCGATGGCGGCGGGATTGACCGCGGTGACCCGGGCGCCCTGGTCAAGCAGGACGACCCCCGCCGGCAAAGCGTCGAGCAAAGAGGACAGGCGCTCCGACAAAGCCTCCTTTTCCCGGTACTGGCGACGTAATTCGCCATTGGCGACGGCCAGTTCCTCGGTCAGCGAAGTCACCCGCGACTGCAGGGCTTCATAGGCCTGGGTCAGCTCCGCCGAGACCTGGTTGAACATGGCGAATGCCCGCTGCAATTCGGCGGCTTTATCGGCCGCAACGGGTTCGGCGGCCTGGCTTGGAGGGTTTGTCATTAAAATGATCGGGTGCATTCGGCGCCGGTAATAGTAGAATATTTCTAGGAAAATTTGGCTTCCCGATTGATTCTTCTTCTGTTTCTCTTTGATCGACCCGGCACTTGATGGCAGCAACCACCGATACCACCGCAGGAAATGCACCCCCTGAAAACCAGGTGCAGCGCCTGCGCGAGGCCTTCAACCGCCTCAGCGAGCGGCAGAAGATCGGGTTGGCCGTCGCCATCGCGGCGATCGTCGCGCTGATCGTCGGCTCCATCCTGTGGAGCCGGCAGCCGGATTACAAGGTTCTCTTCTCCAACCTCGACGAGCGCGACGGCGGCAACATTGTCGCCTCGCTGGAACAGCAGAACATCCCGCACCGCATGTCGAGCACCGGCGCCATCATGGTGCCGGCCGAGCGCGTGCACGAAGTGCGCCTGAAGCTCGCCTCGCAAGGCCTGCCGCGCGGCGGCATGATCGGCTTCGAGCTGATGGAAAACCAGAAGTTCGGCATCAGCCAGTTTGCCGAGCAGGTCAATTACCAACGCGGACTGGAAGGCGAACTGGCGCGCACCATCATGTCGATCGGCTCGGTGCAGGCGGCACGCGTGCACCTGGCCATCCCCAAGCCCTCGGTTTTCGTCCGCGAGGAGCAGAAGCCAACCGCCTCGGTGATGCTCAGCCTCTACCCTGGCCGCACCCTCGACAGCGCCCAGGTCGCCGGCATCACGCATCTCGTCTCGTCGAGCGTGCCGCAACTGCAGCCGGGCAACGTCAGCATCCTCGACCAGAACGGCAGCCTGCTGTCGACGCTGAAGAACAAGCTGACCGAAGCCGGACTCGACGCCACCCAATTGAAGTATGTCCGGGAAGTCGAGAACGGCATCGTCGCCCGCATCGAGGACATCCTGAAGCCGGTGCTCGGCCCCGACAACTTCAAGGTGCAGGTAGCGGCCGACATCGACTTCTCGCAAAGCGAACAGACCGCCGAAACCTACCGCCCGAACGCGACACCGGAGACGACCGCGATCCGCAGCCGGCAGAACAACGAGACCGCCAGCGTCAACGAAGCCACCGGCGGCGTGCCCGGCGCGCTGACCAACCAGCCGCCGGTCCCCGCCACCGCGCCGCTGACCGCCCCGGCCACTGGCAACACTGCCGCCGCCGGCCAGCGTCCCGGCAATATCCCGGGCAACATCGACGCCGCCGGCATCACGGCGCCGATCAACGCCGCCGGCCAGCCGATCAGCACGGCCAAGAACTCGACCGTCAATTTCGAACTCGACCGCACCATCCGTCACACCAAGCAGGGCATGGGCGCGGTGCGCCGCCTGACCGCGGCCGTCGTCGTCAACCATCGCAAGGATGTCGACGCCAAGACCGGCAAGGACATCACCAAACCGCTCGCCGACGCCGAGATGAAACAGATCAACGAACTGGTCCGGGAAGCGATGGGCTTCAGCCAGGAACGCGGTGATTCGATCTCGGTCGCCAACGCGCCATTCGCCGCCGTCGAGAAGGAAGAAATCGGCCTGCCAGTGTGGAAGGATCCCGAAAGGTTGCTGAGCCTCGGCAAGGAGCCGCTGCAATACCTGTTGATCGTCGGCATCATCGCCTTCCTCTACTTCAAGATCATCCAGCCGGCGCTCCAGACCATGTTCCCGCCTCCGCCGAAGGCTGCCGAAACCGCAGCCACCGCTGGCGCGGCCGGCCACCTGGGCGCCGCTGGCGAGACAGGCGAGGAAGAGGAAAACGTGGAAATCGACCACTACGCGATCAAGGTACAGAAGGCCCGCGACCTGGCGCAGAACGACGCCAAGGCGGTAGCCAACATCATCAAGGAATGGATGGGCGCCAATGCCAGCTGACGACGGACTGGAAAAGAGCGCGACCCTGCTCATCGCGCTGGGCGAGGACCACGCCGCCGAAGTGCTCAAGCACCTCGGCCCGCGCGAGGTGCAAAAGCTCGGCCATGCGATGGCCGCCCTCAAGTCTGTGCCGCGGACCACGGTCGAGGCCGTGCTCGACAACTTTCACAAGGACATCGAGGAACATTCGGCCGTCCATGTAGACACCGATAATTACATCCGCTCGGTGCTGACCAAGGCGCTCGGCGACGACAAGGCCTCCAACCTGATCTCGCGCATCCTGCAGGGCGGCGAAACCTCGGGCATCGAAGGCCTGAAGTGGATGGACGCACAGACCGTCGCCGACCTGATCAAGAACGAGCACCCGCAGATCATCGCCACCATCCTCGTGCACCTCGAACACGACCACGCCAGCGAAATCCTCAACCACTTCACCGAGCGCCTGCGCAACGACGTCGTGCTGCGCATCGCCACCCTGGAAGGTATCCAGCCTTCGGCGCTGCGCGAGTTGAACGAGGCGATGCTGCGCATCCTCTCCGGCTCGGCCAGCATCAAGCGGACGGCGATGGGCGGCGTGCGCACCGTCGCCGAAATCCTCAACTTCATCGGCACCGCCAACGAAACCTCGGTGGTCGACGCGATCCGCGAGTACGACCCCGACCTGGCGCAGAAGATCCTCGACGAGATGTTCGTCTTCGAGAACCTGATGGACATCGACGACCGCTCGATCCAGATGATCCTGCGCGAAGTCCAGTCCGACTCGCTGGTCCTCGCGCTGAAAGGCGCCTCGCCGGAACTGCGCGAGAAGATCTTCAAGAACATGTCGCAACGCGCCGCGGAAATGCTGCGCGAGGATCTCGAGTCGAAGGGTCCGGTCCGCCTCTCCGAAGTCGAGGCGGAACAGAAGGAAATCCTCAAGGTGGTCCGCCGACTGGCCGACGAAGGACAGATCGTCCTCGGCGGCGCCGGCGGCGAGCAGATGATCTAAGGCATGGCTGGCGTCATTCCCAAGGAACAACTGGCCGCCTACCAGCGCTGGCAAGCCAACGCCTTCGACGCTCCCGCCGCGCCGCCGGCGGCGCCCGCGCGCGAAGCGGAAGCGGCGCCGGGCACAACGCTGCCGGAAGCGGAAAGCGAAAGCGTCGACGCTACCTCGTTCACCCTGCCGACCGCCGACGAAATCGAGCAGATGCACGAACAGGCCCATGACGAGGGCTATCGCGCCGGTTACGAAGAAGGCTTGCAAGCCGCTCAAGCGGCGACGCTCGCCGCGCGCGAGCAGGAAGTCGCCCGCCTGGCGGCAATGACAGGCGCCCTGCGCGACGCCCTGAACCGCCTCGATCAGGAAGTCGCCGAGCAATTGCTCGACCTGGCGCTGGAAGTTGCCGCGCAAGTCGTCGGCAGCAGCCTGAAAACCCAGCGCGAGCTGCTGCTGCCGGTGATCCGCGAAGCGCTGCAGGCGCTGCCGCTGCATCACGGCAGCATCGCCCTGCACGCCAACCCGGACGACCTTGACCACCTGCGCGACGCGCTCGACGAGCTGGTCGCGCAGAGCAATCTGAAGCTGGTGCCGGATAGCGGCATCGCCCCCGGCGGCTGCCTGCTCAAGGCCGGTCACAGCGAAGTCGATGCCAGCCTGGCGACGCGCTGGAAACGGGTGCTCGAAGCGATCGGCGTCGATCCCGACAAATGGCTGCTCCGTTGAACGAAACCCCGATCGACCACGGCGGACGCTGGCAGAAATTCCTCGACGGCTGCCGGCTCGCCGCCGGCAATGCGCAGCCGCTCTGGCCGAGCGGCCGTCTGACCCGGATCAACGGCCTGGTCATGGAGGCTTCCGGGCTCAAGCTGCCGCTCGGCAGCACCTGCCGCATCTATCCGACCATCGGTGCCCCCGTTGAAGCCGAAGTCGTCGGCTTTGCCGGCGAAAAACTCTACCTGATGCCGTCCGACGAAGTCTTCGGCCTCGCCCCCGGCGCCCGCGTCGTTCCCTTCGACGCCCCCAGCCCGGCCCCGCAGATCGACCAGCCCGGCCACCTGAAACGGCGCGCCATCGACCGCGCCAAGCAGGTACCGGTCGGCGACGAACTGCTCGGCCGCGTCGTCGACGGCGTCGGCCGCCCGCTCGACGGCCAGGGACCGCTGCACGCCGCGCACGCCCGGCCGCTGCAGAGCCGGCCGATCAACCCGATGAGCCGGGCGGCGATCGAACACCCGCTAGACGTCGGCATCCGCGCCATCAACGCTCTGCTCACCGTCGGCCGCGGCCAGCGCATGGGCCTGTTCGCCGGTTCCGGCGTCGGCAAGTCGGTGCTGCTCGGCATGATGGCGCGTTACACCGAAGCCGAAGTGATCGTCGTCGGCCTGATCGGCGAGCGCGGTCGCGAAGTCAAGGAGTTCATCGAGCAGATTCTCGGCGAGGAAGGCCGGCGCCGTTCCGTCGTCGTTGCCGCCCCGGCCGATACCGGACCGCTGATGCGCCTGCAGGGCGCCGCCTACGCAACGACGATCGCCGAATACTTCCGCGATCAGGGCCGCCAGGTCCTGCTGATCATGGACTCGCTCACCCGCTACGCCATGGCGCAACGGGAAATCGCCCTGGCCATCGGCGAACCGCCGGCGACCCGCGGCTATCCGCCGTCGGTTTTCGCCCGCCTGCCGCAACTGGTCGAGCGCGCCGGCAACGGGCCGGAAGGCGGCGGTTCGATCACCGCCTTCTACACCGTACTTGCCGAAGGCGACGACCAGCAGGACCCGATCGCCGACTCGGCGCGCGCCATCCTCGACGGCCACATCGTGCTCACCCGCAGCCTGGCCGATGCCGGCCACTACCCGGCGATCGACATCGAACAGTCGATCAGCCGCGCCATGGTCAACCTGATCGACAACCAGCAGCTCGACAACATCCGCCGCTTCAAGGTCCTGTTCTCGCGCTACCAGCGCTCGCGCGACCTGATCGCGGTCGGCGCCTACGTTCCCGGCTCCGACCCGGTGCTCGACCAGGCCGTGGCCAACTATCCGAACATGGAAGCCTTCCTGCAACAGCGGATCGACGAGAAATCCGATTTCCCGACCGGGGTCGCCCACCTCGCCCAGCTTTTCATGTAAGCCATGAGTTCCACCTTCTCCCTGCAGCCCCTGCTCGAACTGATGCAGGAAAAGACTGACGAAGCCACCCGCCGCCTTGGCCAGCTTATCGCCGCCGAGCAGAACGCCCGCAGTCGCCTGCAGATGCTCGAGAACTACCGTGCCGAATACGCGGAGCGGCTGCGCCAGGCCATCTCGCAAGGGATCACCCGACAAGTGCTGGCCAACTACCAGGACTTCCTGGCCCGCATTGACGAGGCGATCCTGCAACAGCGGAAAATCGTCAGCCAGTCGGAAAACAACACGGCCCGCGGCCAGCAGGACTGGCAGGAAAAGAACACCCGTCTGAAGGCGATCGGTACACTCTCCGACCGCCACGACGAACGCGAGCGGCGCAAGGAAGACAAGAAGGAACAAAAGCTGCTGGACGAATTCACCACCCGGAAATTCGCCACCCGGTCGAAAGACGGCACGCCGGAATAGCGGGCGTGCGCAATCGGCGGCGGAGAACGCGGTTGAGCGGAACAAGCCCGCGACCCGGCACGTTAATTGCTGAACCCCTGGTGCAAGCATAAACCAGGAATCATCATGGGCATCGAAGCCTTACTGCACTCGACCATCCACGGCCGCCACGGCAAAAACACCGGCAATTCCCAGAACGCCGGTGGGGAATCACTGGCCGGCGGCTTTGCCGGGCTGTTGCAAGGCCACCTGAGCAGCCCCCTGGGCCCAAGCGAAGCCACGGACGGCAAGTCCTCGCCGCTGATGAGCGACGACGCGTCGACGCCACTACTCGCCGACACTGCGCTTGCCGACCCCGCCCTACTCGCCACCATCATTCCGGCAGTCGGCAGCACGGAGCCTCGCCCGTCCCGCCCCGTCGATGCAAAAGCGCCCGCGGCAAACGACCAACCCGCGCCGACAGAGAGCAGCAGCGCAAAGCGGAGCGCCCCGCAAGACGCCCTGGCTGCCGCCGCCTCCGCCCTCGACGCGATCACGCCGAGAAACGCCGCGCCGGTCGGCGAAGCGGCCGAAAGCACGACCCGCATCGCGCCTTCGAGCAACGCTCCCCGCCCCCCTGCCACCCCGGCAACGCCGATCGTCGACAGCAGGCGCTTCACCGACCAACTTGCCCTGGCAAGCACCCGCACTGCCGCCCCGACCACGGCACAAGGCGACAGCCAGGCAAACCGTCAGGCCAGCACCGGCGAGCAGACACTGACAACCGAGATACCCGCCGCAACGAGCGCCACAACCCCGAGCGTGAGCAACGACAACAACGCCCGAGGCATTGCACGGAAACCTGCCAGCGTCACGCCCGCCACGCAGCCCGCGCAGCAAACGCAGCAAAACATGGCGGAAAAGCCAGCGCCGACCCAGCGCAAGGCCATTGACCAGGCTTTCACCAGCGACCGGCGAAATCTCGCCACAGCCTCGGCAAACGCCCCGGCAAACGCCCCGGCAAACGCATCGGCCGACCCGCTGGCATCGGCCACCCGCGCGGCAAGTCCGACCCAGCCGGCGACGACCAGCAGCGACACTCCCTTGCCCGTCAACAACCAGGCGAGAGGCATTGCCACCGGGATCGAGCGCATGCCAGAGACGCCGAGCGCGCCGACGCCTGCGTTCGAGTTTGCAAGCGCGCAGCGCCCTGCGCCGCGCCCGCTCCCCAGCGCCCAGCCTGCTGTCAGTTCGCAGCCGACGCCGGACGTCGATACCGCGCCGGAAGACCCGACACCCGTTCTCGCCAAAACCACGCAGAACCAGGTCCAGACATCGTCGGCACCGCTCCCGAGCGTCCCGTTGAGCAGCGCGACGGCGGCACCGGCCATCGTGACGGCTGCCACCACCGAATCCCTGTCCGGGCGCCGAGCAGCGATCCGCAACACCGTTCAGGAAAGTCGCGGCACACCTCCTTCCCCGCTTGCCGCGGCAAGCGATGCTGGCGATGAAGCCTTCGCCGTACCCCAAACCGGGCAAGCGATCCGTGGCGCCGCCAGTGCATCGCCAGTCGCCGCAAGCCAAGCACAAAGCGCTGCGATCGCGGTAACGACCGACGTCAAACCGGAGAACACGGACGGCTCCAGCGTCCCGAGTGACTCGGCAAAACTTGCCGCCATGCCGGCAGCGCCGGCAAATACCGCGCCCCCGGCTGGACTTGCCGTGAGTGGCGAAGCGAGCGCAGCGCAGCATCCCGAAACCACTCTCCAGCTAGCCACCCATCTGCGCGATCCGCGCTGGGGCGAACAGCTTGGCGAACGTGTCGTGGTCCTGGCCCAGGGAGAAAAGAACTCGTCGGCGCAAATCGATATCAACCCGGCCCAGCTCGGGCCGATCCGGGTCAAGATCGACATGAACGGCGACCAGGTCTCCGTACAGTTCTCCAGCGCCTCGTCGGAAGTCCGCCAGGTACTGGAAGACGCCTTGCCGCGTCTGCGCGAACAGCTGGCGAACTCGGGCATCCAGCTTGGCCAGGCCAACGTCGGCTCGCAGTCGCAGCAAACGCCGCGCGAGGCTTTTGCCCAATCCACACCCTCGCCCCGTTCCCCTGGCGAAGGCGCTATACTTCCCGCTGAATCGCCGCTGGAGGCACAATCCTCCGGTCGCTTGATCCAGAGCGGACGTGGTCTGGTTGACCTGTTCGCCTAAAGAAGATGACCCGAGGGTAAAAGGAGAGGGAGAATCATGGCGAAGGATGCGAAGCCAGCCGAAGAGGGCAGCGAAGCCCCACCGAAGAAAAGCAAGAAACTGATCATCATCATCGTGGCGGTCGTCTTGCTGCTGGTCATCGCCGGCGGCGCCGCGGCGCTTCTGCTGAAGAAGGATGCCGACGCCGAGGCGGGCGACGAGGAAGTGGCGGAAGAAACCGACAAGCCGGCCAAGAAGTCGGCCAAGAAGAAGGATCACGGCGCGCCGCCGGTCTTCGTCAACCTTGACGCCTTCACGGTCAACCTGGTCCCGGAAACCGGCGACCAGTACCTGCAAGTCGTCCTCTCGCTGGAACTCGACAATCCGGAAGCGCAGGCGCAACTGACGCAACTGATGCCGCGCATCCGCAACAACGTGACCCTGCTGCTGTCGAGCAAGAAGGCTTCCGAACTGCTACCCAAGGAAGGCAAGGAAAAGCTGGCTGGCGAGATCATGAACGAAATCAATTCGGCGATCGAGCCGCCGACCAAGAACAAGAAGGGCGAAGTCGTTCACGCCGAAGGCCCGGTAATCTCGGTGCTGTTCACCTCGTTCATCATCCAGTAAGGAGCCATGGCTGGCGACTTTCTCTCCCAGGACGAAGTTGACGCCCTGCTCAAGGGCGTCACTGGGGAAACCGACGATCCGGAAGAAGGCGGCGGGGACGAATCCGGGATTCGCGCCTACAACCTGGGCACCCAGGAGCGCATCGTCCGCGGCCGGATGCCGACGCTGGAACTGGTCAACGAGCGTTTCGCCCGTTACCTGCGCATCGGCCTCTTCAACTACATGCACCGCAACGCGGAAATCTCGGTCGGTCCGATCCGCGTGCAGAAGTACAGCGAGTTCATCCGCAACCTGGTCGTCCCGACCAACCTGAATCTGGTCGCGGCCAAGCCGCTGCGCGGCACGGCGCTGTTCGTCTTCGACCCCAATCTGGTCTTCCTGGTCGTCGACAACATGTTCGGCGGCGACGGCCGCTTCCATACCCGCGTCGAGGGGCGTGATTTCACCGCCACCGAGCAACGCATCATCCAGGGCTTGCTGGGCGTCGTCTTCGCCGAATATTCGAAGGCCTGGAAGCCGGTGCACACCATCCAGTTCGAGTACATCCGCTCGGAGATGAACTCGCAGTTCGCCAACATCGCGACACCATCGGAAATCGTCGTCTCGACCTCGTTCACGCTGGAATTCGGCGGCGCCACCGCCGACATGCACATCTGTTTCCCGTACTCGATGCTCGAGCCGATCCGCGACCTGCTCTACAGCACGATGCAGAGCGACCAGCTATCGACCGACAAGCGCTGGATCAGTACCTTGCGCAGACAATTGCAGGGGGCCGAAGTGGAAATCGTCGCCCAGCTTGGCTCGGGCAAGATTTCGTTGCGCGAGATCCTCCGCCTGAAGCCCGGCGACGTCATTCACATCACCATCCCGGCCAGCATCGAAGCACTGGTGGACAATGTTCCGTTGATGGAATGCAGTTACGGCCAGCAGAACGGGCAGTACGCCCTGAAGGTCGAAAAATTCATAGCCTCACCCCCCGAATTGAGCGGCGACCCCGCCAAGGGAGACAAGAATGTCTGAAGAAATGCAGGAGCCCGGCATGGCCGAAGAGCAGATCAGCGATGACGACTGGGCCGCCGCCATGGCCGAACAGGCCACCATCGACGCCGGCGGAGCAGCTGCCCAGCCGGCGGCGCAACCGGCCGACATCTTCCCTTCCTTCGCTGCGCCACCGGCAACCGGCGGCGTCATGAACGAACTCGACATGATTCTGGATATCCCGGTCCAGATCACCGTCGAGCTCGGCCGCACCAAGATCACCATCAAGAACCTGCTGCAGCTCGCCCATGGCTCGGTCGTCGAACTCGACGCGATGGCCGGCGAACCGATGGATGTCCTGGTCAATGGCACCTTGATTGCCCAGGGCGAAGTGGTGGTGGTCAATGACAAGTTCGGCATCCGGCTGACCGACATCATCACGCCTTCGGAGCGCATGCGCAAGATCAACCGCTGAGCCGGCGCCCCCGGCTGCACCGTCAGAAAGCCAGCGGCCGGGGTTTTGGGTTTAAGATAGCGCACTTTCCTTACCTGCCGCCTGCCGCCTTGCCGCGCCTTCTCCCGATTTCCGCTTTTCTGCCACTACCGGCGCTCGCCGCGGAAACTGCCGCCCCCGGCATTTCCAGCGGCACTTACGTGCAGGCGACGCTGGCGCTGATCTTCATCGTCGGCCTCCTGTTCCTCGCCACCTGGGCGGCACGCAAGGTTTCCGGCGGCAAGCGTTTCGGCCAGGGCAACATGAGGGTGATCAGCGGCATCGCGCTCGGCCCCAAGGAGCGTATCGTCCTCGTTGAAGTCGAGGAGCAGTGGCTGGTCATCGGCATCGTCCCCGGCCAGATCCGGACCCTGCACACCCTGCCCAAAGGCGTTGCCGAAAAGGCCTCGGGTGATGGCCAAGCGCCAGCCACGCCGCCTTTCGCCGACTGGCTGCAACGCATCCGCGAGCGACGCGACCATGCGGAATAAGCTGCCCCTGGCCCTGCTCGCGCTGACTATCGCCGGCCCGGTATTCGCCCAAGCCACCGGCCTGCCGGCGGTCACCAGCACGCCGGCCGGTGGCGGCGGCACGACTTACAGCCTGACCATCCAGACGCTGGTCCTGCTGACGGCGCTGACCTTCATTCCCGCCGCCGTCCTGATGATGACCAGCTTCACCCGCATCGTCATCGTCCTTTCGCTGCTGCGCCACGCGATGGGTACCCAGACCGCGCCGCCCAACCAGGTCCTGGTCGGGCTGTCGCTGTTCCTGACCTTCTTCATCATGGCGCCGACCCTCGACCGCATCTACGAGGAAGCCTACGTACCGCTCGCCGAGAACCGCATCGACATCATGCAGGCCGGCGAACGCGCCGCCGTTCCCCTGCGTGCTTTCATGCTCAAGCAGACGCGGGAGGCCGACATCGCGCTGTTCGCCGGCATCGCCCGCATCGACAAGATCGAAAAACCGGAAGATGTGCCCTTCCGCATCCTGGTGCCCTCATTCGTCATCAGCGAACTGAAGACCGCGTTCCAGATCGGCTTCATTCTCTTCATCCCCTTCCTGGTCATCGACATGGTCGTCGCCAGCATCCTGATGTCGATGGGGATGATGATGATGTCGCCGATCATGGTCGCCCTGCCGTTCAAGCTGATGCTGTTCGTCCTCGTCGATGGCTGGCATCTGGTCATCGGCTCGCTGGTCCAGAGCTTCAACCCATGACGCCGGGCACCGTGATGGAAATCGGCCGCCAGGCCATCGAGGCGGCTCTGATGCTGTCGGCGCCGCTGCTCCTGGCGGCGCTGGTGGTCGGCCTGATCATCAGCATCTTTCAGGCGGCGACCCAGATCAACGAGGCAACGCTGCAGTTCGTGCCGAAACTGGTGGCGATCTTCCTGGTCCTGATCCTGTTCGGCCCCTGGATGCTGCAATACATGGTCGATTACATCCAGCGTCTGTTCGGCAGCATCCCGCAGCTGATCGGCTGATCATGCTGAGCCTGAGCACGGCGCAGATCGATGCCTGGATCGTCTTCTACGCCTACCCGCTGGCCCGCACGCTCGGCCTGATCGCCACCGTTCCCCTGTGGAGCACCGCCGGCATTCCGCGCCGGACGCGCCTGATCCTCGGACTCGCCATCGCCGTCGCCATCGCGCCGGTGCTGCCGGCGATGCCGACGGTGCAACCCGGCTCGCTCGCCGGCCTGTGGATACTGGCGCAGCAGATGCTGATCGGCATCGCCATGGGCTTTGCCGCCCGCGTCGTCTTTGCCGCGGTAGACATGGCCGGCACCTACATGGGCTTCCAGATGGGCCTCGGCTTCGCCACCTTCTACGATCCGCTGGAAGGCGCCCAGACGCCGGTGCTTTCGGAGTTCATCGGACTGCTGTCGCTGCTCCTGTTCATGGCGCTGGACGGCCACCTGCTGTTCGTTTCCACCCTGGCCCGCAGTTTCGAGCTGATCCCGGTGGCGCCGGAAGCCTTGTCACCCAATAGCTGGCGCAACCTGTCCGAACTCGGCGGCAAGATCTTTTCCGCCGGCCTGCTGCTCTGCCTTCCGGTCTTGATCGCGCTGATGATCACCAACATCGCCCTCGGCGTGCTGAGCAAGGCTGCGCCGCAACTCAACCTGCTGGCCCTCGGTTTCCCGCTGACGCTGATCGGCGGTTTCGTGGTGATCGGTCTGAGCCTGCGCTATCTTGCCGTTCCATTTCAGGAACTCTACGACTTCGCGATCCGGGCGATGCTGGAATTCGCCCAGCCGGCGCTTCAGTAGGCGCCGTTCAACGCAAAGGAGTCGGCGGTTTCGCCCTTGACCAGGCGGATCGTTCCCTCGGCGACGCGCTGGGCGATCGGCGTCTGCGATTCGATGCCTTCGCTGTAGCTGGCGATCTGGTAAGCGACAAAGCCATTCTCTTCCTGCAACTGCCGCGCCCGTCGCTTGAGCACCTGCAAGGCCTCGCCCGAGCCACCGGTGTGGAAGCGCTTCATCTTCATCGACAAGCGGTAGCTGTCGTCGGCAAGCTTGGCTTCCTCGATCTCCCAGTTCGGCGCCAGCGGATCGTAGATCAGGTAAACCGCGGCGGCGGCGGCGAGCGCCATGCCGAGCTTGACGTTGGTGTTGGCGGCCAGCGAGAAGGTGCCGGTGCCCGCCGTGCTGCAGCCGCCGAGGGCGACGCAACAGGCCGCGACGAGGAGGATCGAAGGTTTCACAGGATACTGAACAGACTCATCTGGCTGGATTGCTTGAAGGTCAACTGCGCCGCCTGCAACTGGAACTGCAGTTGCGAGAACTGGGAGATGGCCGCGGTGTAATCGACTTCCTGCAGGTCCTGAAGGCGGGTGGCGTACTGCAGGTCGAAATCCTTGCTCGCCACCTTCAGGTCGTCTAGCGTGTTGAGTCGGGTGCCGACCGAAGCGATGCGGTTCGCCACATGGTCGATGGAAACGCTCAATTGATCCTGCAACTGCGCCCGCGTCGTTTCGTCGAAAGGAACGCCGCTGGTCGGATCGAAGATGTCGATCAGGTTCTGGACCGTCTCGAAGATCGAACTGCCGGTCTGGTTGCCCTGGGCATCCTTGACCTGCATGAAGACATCGAAACCGTTGTGTCCCATCTCCATGACGTTCGACGACGACACCCGAAGCTGCTGCTGCCCCTGGTCGCCGGCATAGGCGATACCGCTGCCGGAGGCTGTGAACGGCTTGGTCGACGACATGGTGCCGCTGTAGATGTAATTGCCGGTCCCGTCCTTGGCGTTGGCCAGGGTCAGGACGTTCTGCAACAGCTCCTCGAGTTCGGGAACCAACGCCGCCCGTTGCTCGTCCCCCTTGCCCTTGCCGGTGGCGGCGAGCTCGTAGATCCGGGCCAGGCCATCCTCGAGGTTGGTGAGGTTGGCTTCCATGTACGACAGTCGCGAGACCGCCGTGTCCTGGTTGCTGATGTACTGGTTGTTGATCGACTGCGACTGGCTGACCTGCTGGGCTTCCCAGGCGCCGATCGGGTCGTCGGACGGGGTCAGGATACGGCGCCCGGTCGACATCTGATTCTGCAGCTTGAACAAATCGGACTGCAAATCCTGCAGCCCCTGCGTTCCGGTGCCGAAGAGCATCGAGGTACTTATGCGCATTTTGCTCTCCCTTAGGATTTGAGCGACAGCAAGGTGTCGAACAGGGTGGTGCCGACCGACAGAATCTTGGCTGCCGCCTGGTAAGCCTGCTGGTACTTGATCAGGTTGGCCGCTTCTTCATCGAGATTGACCGCCGACAGCGAATCGCGTGACGCCGTTGCCTGATCGAGAACGGCGGTTTGCGCATCCATGCGGATTTTCGCCTCGCTGGTCTGGATCCCGTTGTCGGCGACGAGTTTGGAATAGGTCGACTGATAGCTGGCGGTGCCGCCGGACATCGTCTTCGTCGTCTGCAGGTTGGCCAGTTGCAGCACGTTACGGCCGTCCTGCACGCCGTCGGTGTTGCGCGCGAAGGTGAACTGGTCGCCAACCGCCGGCGTACCGCTGACGGAGAACGACATCCCGGAAAATTCGATGTTATCGAGCGCCTTCCCCGCGTTGTTCAGCGGAATGCTGCCGCTGCCGGTGACCGCCGTACCGTCGGCGTAAGTCGCGGTCCAGCTGCCGGTCGCTCCGTCCAGCGAGGTTGCCGACGCCGTCAGCGTTTGCGGCAGCGAAGCGGCCGAGTAGCCGACGCCGACACTGCCCTGGCCGATCAGCATGTTGCCGGTATTGGCCTGCGCCTGACTGACCCGCACCGGTGCCGCCGCCGCGATCAGCTTGGGATCGGCAACGATCTTGCTGTTGACGGCGAGGCTGTCGATGCTGTTGCTGTAAGGCTTGACGACGAAACGATCGCCTTCGGCGCCAACCGCGTTGATGTCGAAGCTGAGCCCTTCGTCGGGCAGGGAAACCGTACCGCTGCCACTGCCGGTGGCGACGACCTCGTTGTCGCTCAGGCGGGTGATCGTATATGCGCCGGCGGCGCCGAATTTCACCTGGTAATCGGACAGTTTGAGATTGGTGTAAAAACCGCCGTCGTTGGCCGTACTGGCATTCGCCTGCGGCGCCAGGAAACTGACGGCGATAGCGCCACTGCCGGTATTCTTGGCATTGGCCAGCACACTCGGCGTGCCCAGCGTGAAGAAGTCGCTTTGCAAGCTGCCACCGTCGGCGGCGATGTTACCCAGCATGTCCTGGCCCAGCGCGTGCTGGGCATTGAAAGTCAGCGCCAGCGAAGTGGCGATCATGCCCAGTTCCGCCTTCGTCTTGTCGAGCGAACCACTGCGGAATTCGAGCAGCCCGCCGAGTTCACCGCCGACGATCGACGACTCGGGCAACTCCAGCGAGACGTTCTTGCCCTGCAGACCGACCACGGTCCGCGACGCATCCGCCTGTGAAGGCTGTGCGGTCAAGGTCATCGCGCTGGTTCCAACCACCAGTTGCTGACCGTTGCCGAAAAAGAGGTTGACCGAACCATCGCCATTGTCGGTTGGGGTGACCTTGATCAGCTTGTTCAATTCGTTGATCACCTGGTCGCGCTGGTCCAGTAAATCGTTGGCCGGCTGCCCGTAGGCGCCCTGCGCCGCGACGATGCGCTGGTTGAAGGAAGCGATTTCCTTGGCGTAGCTGTTGATCGTCGTAACCGCATTCTCGATCCGACTGTTGATCTGCTCGGACATGTCCGAAAGACGGGTGTTCAGCAGATCGAAGCGGGAAACCAGAGTCTGGGCGGAACTGACCATCGACTGCCGGGCCGGCGCCGACGACGGATCGGAAGCCACCGACTGCACACCGGTAAAGAAGCTCTGCAAGGCCGGCGACAGACCAGCGCTGGAATCTGCAAACAGGTTGTCGATCTGCGATAGCTGGGTGTGCAGTGCTTCGAGTTCGCCGACACTGGACTGCGCGGAATTGACATGACCGGACAGGTAATTGTCGTACATCCGCTTGACCGTGTTGATCTCGACGCCCTGGCCGATAGCGCCCTGCCCGGTGTACACCGCGCCGCTCGTCGACTGCACCGTCATCTGGCGCGAATAGCCGGCGGTGTTCGCGTTGACGATATTGTGCTCGGTCGCCAGCAGACCCATTTGCGACACCTTGATGCCGCTGACGCCGATACTGAAAAGTCCTGTTGCCATCTTTCACCTCTAGGAAGGTCTACGGCCTCCCGACCAGAAAGTTAAGGCGGGTATCAACCGATCAGTGCTTGCCGGAGCGTCGGACCGTTGATGATGCTGGCCAGCTTCTCGGCGTATTTGGGATCGGTGGCATAGCCTGCCGCCTGCAACCTTCTCGCAAACTCCGTGCCATCCTGGGTGCCAATGACACCACCGTAACGCGAAGAATTGCGCAGCAGGCCGGCGTAATCGCGGAAGGCCTCGGCGTAGGACGAATAAGCCCGGAAATTCTCGACGACCTGTTGCGGCTTGCCGTCAACGTACTCGGTCGTCGTCACCGCCACGCTATCGCCGGTCCAGCCGGCCCCGGCCTTGATGCCGAAGAGGTTGTACGAGGAAGTCCCGTCCGCCTTGCGGATCTCGTTCTTGCCCCAGCCGCTCTCGAGCGCCGACTGGGCCACCAGGAACTGCGGCGGGATGCCGGTGGCGCGGGAAGCCTCGACCGCATGCGGCCAGACCTGACTGACGAATTCCTTGGGCGTCGTCGCTGCCGTCGCCTTGCTGCCGGACGCGGCCGCGCTGCTGGCAGCTGGCGCCGGATAGGCCGCCGAGGTCGGCAGGCGGCTCGGCACTTCGAGATACTGCAGATTCGTCGCCGCCGGCAAGTCCTTGCCGGCAAGGATTGCCGACAGATCGTCGCCGGCTGCCGCGCCGTCGGTCGGCGCGTACTGACGGCCCAGTTGCTGTTCGATCAGCCGCGCGAAGCCGACACCATTACCGGACGACGCCATGTTCTGGGCCATCTGCTGATCGAGCAGGCTGTTGTAGAAACGTGTCTGGTCACTTTGCAGCAAGCCGTCGCTGGGTACGGTATCGCGCATGCTCTTGAGGACCATCTGCAGGAACAGGGTCTCGAATTGCTGCGCCGCCGCCTTCAGGCCGGCCTGCGGGTCCTTGCGCAACTGCTCGCGCAGGTCCTGCGTCGCTCCCACATCGAAAACCGCGCGATTGGGCGTGTTCTGAACCTTGATCGACATGGCGGCGACTCAGATCACTTCCAGTTCGGCACGTAGCGCGCCGGCCGCCTTCATCGCCTGGAGAATGGCCAGCAAGTCCATCGGATTGGCGCCCAGCGCGTTGAGCGCCTTGACCACGTCGGCCAGGCTGGTGCCGGCCTTGACGCTGACCAGGCTGCCGGCATCCTGATTGACCTGAATATCCGGACTGCCGCCGCCGGCGCCATCGACCACCACCGACAGGTTGCCGTGCGCCACCGCGCAAGGCAGCAGGGCGACTCGCTGATTCATGACCACCGAACCGGTACGCGGATTGACGACGACCTTGGCCTGCGCCGTTGCCGCGCGCACTTCGAGATTTTCCACGCGGCCGAGAAAAGCCACCCGCGCATCGGCGCTTTCCGGGGCACGCAGGGCAATGCGGCGACCATCGATGGCCTGCGCCGTCCCGGCGCCCATCGCCTTGTTGATCGCTTCGACCATGCTCATCGCTGTGCCGAAATCGCTTTCCGCCAGTTCGTAATAAACGAAACCACCCTGGCCGAGCGCCGTCGCCACGGCGCGTTCGACCGTCGCCCCGCCAGGAATCCGGCCCGCCGACAGATGGTTGACCGTAACGCTGGCGCCGCCGGCACCGGCGCCGACACCGCCGACCATGACGCTGCCCTGGGCCATCCCGTAAATTTGCCCGTCGGCGCCCTTGAGCGGTGTCAGCAGCAAGGTGCCGCCGCGCAGGCTCTTGGCGTTGCCCATCGACGACACCGTGACATCGATCGTCTGCCCGGGCTTGGCAAAAGGTGCGAGATTGGCGGTAACCATCACCGCGGCGACGTTCTTCAGTTGCAGCTTGCTGGTCTGATCGGCGGTCAGATTGACCCCCATCTGCGACAGCATGTTGCCGATGGCCTGCGTCGTGAATGGTGTCTGCGTCGTCTGGTCGCCGGTTCCGTCGAGGCCGACCACCAGCCCGTAGCCGATCAACTGGTTGTTGCGCACGCCCTGCAAGGCCGCCAGATCCTTGACCCGCTCGGCCTGCGCCGGCAAGGCGAAGAGCGGGCCGAGGCAACAGGCAAGCAGCGCCAGGCGCAGATTCCTGGTAGCGGCAGAGAGCAGTTTCATGAGCGGTTTTCCCCGGCGGACGGACTAGAACGGCAAGACACTAAGAAAGAAGCGTGCCAGCCAGCCCATGACCTGGCCATCGGCGACCTGCCCGGACGACTTGTACTCGATCCGCGCGTCGGCGATCTTCGCCGAATCGACAGTGTTGGAAAAATCGACAAAAGAGGGATTGACGACGCCGGAGATGCGGATGAATTCCTGCTCGGCACCGATCGCAATCTGCTTTTCGCCCGATACCAGCAGGTTGCCGTTGGGCAGTACGTCGATCACGGTGACCGTCAGATTGCCGGTGAACACGGCATTGTTTGCCGCCTCGCCCTTGCCGTTGAAGTTGGTCGAGCTGGTGGCGGCCATGTCGAGGCCGCTCAGACCGCTGACCGGCATGCCGGCGAAGGCGGTGATGGCCGCCTTCTGGCTGTTGCTGCGGTCAAGCTTGTTGCTGGCCTTCTTCGACGCCGAGGTGTTCTCGGTGATGCGGACGGTAATCGTGTCGCCGACGAAGCGCGCCCGCCGGTCCTCGAACAGCGGTCGGGCAGCAGCGGCCTGATAAATGGCGCCGTTGGCCGCTGGCGCCAGTTGCCGCACTTCCGGACGCACCGTCATCGGCTGGTGCACGTTGGTCGGCGGCACGCTGGAACAGGCGGCGAGCAGGAGACAGGCAAGGGAAACAAGGACTTTCATGATTGCACCTCACAACTGCGTCAGGCGTCCCAGCATGGCATCGGAAGTGGAAATCACCTTGGAATTGAGTTCGTAGGCCCGCTGGGTCTGGATCATCGTCACCAGTTCTTCCGCCACGTTGACGTTCGAGGTTTCGACATAGCCCTGGCTGACGACGCCAGCGCCATTGCTGCCCGGCGTGTTCGGGGTTGGCGCGCCGCTGGCGGCGGTTTCCAGGAAGAGGTTCTGGCCGATGCTCTGCAGGCCGCCCGGATTGACGAAGGTGGCCACTTGTATCGTGCCGAGTTCGGTGGTTGCCGAACTGCCCGACTGGGTGATGCTGACGATCCCGTCGTTACTGATCGTCAGCGAGGTGGCGTCAGCCGGGATGGTGATGTTCGGTTGCAGCGGATAGCCCTCGGAGGTGACGATCTGTCCCTGGTTATCCTTCTGGAAAGAACCGTCGCGGGTGTAACCGGTGGTGCCGTCGGGCAACTGGATCTGGAAGAAACCGGCGCCGTTGATCGAGACATCGAGCGTGTTTTCGGTTTTCTGCAGGTTGCCCTGGGTGAAGATACGCGCCGTGGACACCGTCCGGGCACCGGTACCGAGCTGCAGACCGGTGGGGATCTGCGTCTGCTGCGAACTCTGCGCCCCCGGCTGGCGGATGTTCTGATAGAGCAGGTCCTCGAATACCGCGCGGGCGCGCTTGAAGCCGTTGGTGCTGACGTTGGCCAGGTTGTTGGCGATCACGTCGAGCTGGGTCTGCTGAGCATCGAGACCGGTCCGGGCTATCCACAGGGAGCGAATCATCTGGTTTTCCTATCAAGCGCTGAGCGACAGCAACTGGTCGGCGCGCTGTGCGTTCTGGTCTGCGGTCTGCATCATCTTGATCTGCAGTTCGAATTGCCGGGAAAGGCTGATCAGGTTGACCATCGCGTCGGTCACGTTGACGTTGCTGCCTTCCAGCGTTCCGGAAGCGACCCGGACGTTCTCGTCGGCTGGCGCCGGCTGCCCGCTGCGCAGACGGAACAGGCCGTCGTCGCCACGCACCAGTTCACCGTCGCCCGGATTGACCAGCTTCAGACGACCGACCGGGTTGACGTTGTTCGGCGTGCCGAAGGTGGAAATGATCGAAACCGTGCCGTCGGGCGCGATCTCGATGTTGTTGTCGGGCGGAATGGCGATCGGACCACCGTCGCCCATCACGGTATGACCGGACTTGGTCTGCAGTTCGCCATTGACGTTGACGTCGAGGCTGCCGGCCCGGGTATAGGCTTCGCTGCCATCCGGCAAGCGGACCGCCAGCCAGCCGCTGCCCTGCACCGCGACATCGAGGCTGCGCCCGGTGAACATCAGCGGACCGGCGTCGAAGACGTCGGCCACCGAAGCATCGACGACGAAGGCGCGAGTCGGCATGGTATTGCCCTGGACCTCGACGGCGCGGAAGCGGTGCTCCTGCGCCTTGAAGCCGATCGTGCTGGCGTTCGCCAGGTTGTTCGCGGTGCCGGCCTGCTGCATGAAGACATGCTTGGCGCCGGTCATCGCGGTATAGATCAGGCGGTCCATGGCAATTCCGTCAATGCAGCCTCAATACCCTCGATCAACGCATGCTGATCAGCGTCTGCAGCAACTGATCCTGGGTCTTGATCGACTGCGCGTTGGCCTGGTAATTCCGTTGCTGGATGATCATCTGCACCAGTTCCTGGCTCATATCGACGTTCGATTCCTCGATCCGTCCCGAGCTGATCGTGCCGTTCAGGCCCTCACCCGGCGCGGCGACTGCAGGACTGCCGGAATCGATCGTCTCGCCCCAGAGGTTGTCGCCCAGCGAGGAAAGACCGTTCGGATTACGGAAGGTGGCAAGGATGACACGACCGAGTTCGCGCGTCTGACCATTGGTGTAGCTCGCCTGCATGATGCCGTCGGCCGAGATCGAAACACTGGCCACTTCTCCCGGCGGCGAACCGTCCTGAGTCGTTTCATAAACCGCGGAATCGGCACGCCGCTGCGTGAATTGCGACAGGTCGTAATCGAAGGTCAGGTCGGCAGCACCGGTACCCAGTGTGGCCGAGGGAATGCTGATCGTCCCTTCCCCACCCGACTCCCAGGCGCCCGTCGTCGAGTCGAAGACGATGTCGCTCTGCGTGGTCGGCGCGCTGTTGTCGAAGGTGGTGTAAACCCCCCAGGTATTCGACGTCGTCGGCGCCTCGCGCACGAAATACATGTTCAGGGAATGCTGGTTGCCAAGGCTGTCGTAGACCGCAACCGAAGTTGCGAAACTGTAGGAATCCGGATCATTGACATCGAATGGCGAAGTCGCCGGCACTTCGAGCTGCGAGTCGAGGTTGGCGCGCACCGTCACCGCGGCGCCGGTGTTACCGGTCGCCTTGGCGGCGATCCCCTGCGGTGGCACGTAGAGCGGGCGCGGGGTCGTCGAACCGATATAGGACACCATGCCGTCGGAACCGACGCTCTGGTAGCCCATCAAACGCTCGCCGAGCGCCGTCACGACGTAACCGTTCTTGTCGAGGTCGAACTGCCCGTTACGGGTGTAGGCGACCGTGTCGTTGCCGCGCTGGATGACGAAGAAGCCGTTGCCGCCGATCGCCATGTCCAGCGAATTGCCGGTTGCAGTGACCGCGCCTTGCGTGAAGCTTTGCCGGACCGCCTGATTGACGCTGCCCATGCCGACCTGCGCGGAGGTGGAACCACCGCCCATGGCCGATGCGAATGCATCCGCGAACACGGTGCTGCTTGCCTTGAACCCCGCCGTCGCGGCGTTGGCCACGTTGCTGGAGATCACGTCAAGCGCCCGCGCCGACGAGTTCAGCCCGCTAAGTCCTTGTTGAAATGCCATGATCTTTCTCCACTCAGTTCAGTATTTGCCGGATGTCTGTGTAGCTGACGCTCTTGTTGCCGTTGAGCACCAGCGCAGCACCGGAGGACAGCATGGTTACAGCACTAATCGTGCCAGCTTCCAGGGATTCGCCCTTGACCTTGGTCGTTCCCTTGGTCGCTTCGAAAGTGAAGTTGTAGGTGCCCTCGGCCGCCTTGGTCCCGTCCGCCTTCGTGCCGTCCCAGTAGAAGCTGCCGATGCCGGCCGACATGGCGCCGATGTCCTGGGTCGTCACCAGATTTCCGTCGCTGTCACGGATCTTCACGGTAACGCTTTCGGCGGCACTTTCGAGGTTGAAGCCGGCAATCGCCCCTTCGCTGCCAAGTTCCATTTCGTTGCCGGCAATAAATACCGTTTTGCCGATCATTGCTGCCGCCTGCATGTTCTGGACGGCGCTATAGCTGCTCAGCAGCTTTTCCATCGTCGTGTTCAGCTTCTCGATGCCGCTGACCGTACTGATCTGCGATAGCTGCGCCGTCATCTGATTGGCATCGGTCGGATTCAGCGGGTCCTGATTCTTTAGCTGCGTCGTCAGCAGCGTCAGGAATTGGGTCTGCATGTCATCGGCGGCCGAAGTCGTCTTGGTCGTCGTCTTTTCCTGGTACAGGGGATGCGTCGTGGAAGAGGTTACGCTTTCAGTGCTCATGTCAAACTCCGGTTATTGCCCCTGGCCGATCTGCAAAGTCCGCATCATCAGACTCTTGGCGGTATTCATCACTTCCACGTTGGCCTGGTAGGAACGGGAAGCCGAAATCATGTTGGTCATTTCCTCGACGACATTGACATTCGAATAGGACACATAGCCCTTGGCGTCAGCCGCCGGATTCTTCGGGTCGTAGACCATGCGCGCCGGGGCCGCGCTTTCCACCACCTGGCGGACGCGGACGCCGGTGGATACCGAGGCGTCGCCACCCATCGGCGTCGCTTCGAAAACCACCTGCTTGGAGCGATAGGCCTTGCCGTCCGAGGTGACGATGCTGTCGGCGTTGGCGAGATTTGACGCCACCGTGTTGAGGCGCATCGACTGCGCCGTCATGGCGCTCGAAGAAACCTGGAAGATGTTGAACAGGCTCATCCGTATTCTCCTGCTTAGCCTTGAGTGCCGCTCATCGCGGTACGCAGGCCGCTGAACTTGTCGCTGATCAACTGGGTCAGTATCTGGTACTGGATCGCGTTGTCGGCGATCTGCGCGCGCTCGACGTCCATATCGACGGTATTGCCATCGACCGCCGATTGCGCCTCGCCACGGTACTGCAGGCGCACGCTGCCGGCGCCATTGCCAGCACCGAGATGCCCGGCGGAAGTCCGCGCCAGCGGCAACGCGCCATCCGACGGCCGGCCGGCCATGGCCTGCGCCATCGCCTGGCTGAAATCGAAGTCGCGCGCCTTGTAGTTCGGCGTATCAGCGTTGGCGATGTTCGAGGCGAGCACCTGCTGGCGCTGCGCCCGCAGATCGAGCGCTTTGCTATAGACCCCAAGGTGACTTTCAAGATTGGCCATCTGCCTTATCTCCGAAGATTTGCAGCAAACAAAAGCAGATAACGTGCCAGACAACAGCTTCACCCGGACACCCGGCTGGGGCACAATGACGCCATGCCTGCATTCCTGCTCCTGACCCTGTTGCTGCTGGTGACACCACCGCTCGCTGCCAGCGAACCGCAAGCGATCCTGAAAGCGGCGGAAGACCTTGCCCGCAAACTGGCAACCGGCCAACCCGGCGAAGTTCAGGTGGTCGCCGGACCAATCGACAGCAGCCAGCTACCCGCCTGCAGCGCGCTGGAAACCAGCCCGCCGGCCACCCCGCGCAACCTCGGACGCATCCACGTCGGCGTGCGCTGCCTGGCGCCGGTCGAATGGAGCATCCTGGTCCCGGTACAGATTTCGGTGATCGCCGACTATGTCGTCACGCGCAAGGCGCTACTCGCCGGCAGAAGCATCCAGAGCGATGACCTGGCGTTCAACCGCGGCGATCTCGCCGCCCTGCCGCCTGGCACCCTGCTCAGGCCCGAGCAGGCGCTGGGCAAGACCCTGCGCAACTCGATCGGCGCCGGCCATCCGCTACGCGCCAACCAGTTGCGCTCGCCGTTGATGGTCCGCCAGGGACAGGCGGTGAGAGTCATTGCGCGAGGCAAGGGCTTCGAAGCCAAGGCCGAAGGCAAGGCCCTCAACAATGCCGCCGCTGGCGAGGTGGTGCGAGTCCGGATGAGTTCCGGCAAGACGCTCGGTGGCGTCGTACAGGAAGATGGCTCCATTCTTTTGTCGAATTAGGCTAAAGTTCAGGCCAGAGCAACCGTAATCACGAACAAGATCAAAAGCACACCGGGTTTCATCATGAAAATCGACACCTCGACCTTCAGCGCCGCTTCCGTGCGCACGGGGGGCTCGCCGGCAAAAACCGGCAACGCCAGCCGCAGCAGCGAAGCAGTCAGCCTCAGCGCCGCCTCGACCGCGCCCCTGGATTTGCCGCAGGCGCCGCCGGTCAATGCCGCGAAGATTCAGGAAATCAAGCAGGCCATCGCTCAGGGGCGTTTCGAGATCAATCCCGAAGCCATCGCCGACGGTCTGCTCGAAACCGCCCGCGATCTGGTCAACAGCCAGCGCAAGGCCTGATGTCCGCGCTGCGCGAACTCCTGCTGCAGGAAAAGGAACTGCTCGACCGGTTCATCACCTGTTTACACGAGGAAGCCACGGCCCTCAAGGAAATCCGTCCGGAGGCGCTGGACGGTGTCGGCCAGTCAAAACTGGCACTGACCCAGCAACTCGACGCCATCGAAAATCGACGCAACGCCTTAACCTCCGTCCCTGGCAGTGCCACCGGACGTGCCGCGATGCAGCAATGGCTGAGCCGCCATCCCGAGGAAGCGGCGAGCAGCGCTCTGTGGAATGAAGTTCTCGCCCTGGCCACCGAGGCCAAGCGGCTACACAATCTGAACGGCGAATTGATCGCCATGCACCTGAGCAAGACCAGCGAAGCCATCGAGATTCTCTCCCAGCGGCTGCGCGACAAACCGCTCTATGGCAGCGACGGGCAAAGCACCGGCAGCACCGGCTGCCGTATCGTCGACTCGGCCTGACGCCGTTTCCGCCCCACCCATACTCGCATTTATTGCAGCGGTTGCGCCGATAACTCGGTTGGGCGCTCCGGACGTTCCGAATCGATCAGGATGCTCACACGGCGGTTTCTCGCCCGCCCTTCCACGGTCGTATTCGTTTCGACCGGCCGGGTGTCGCCGTAACCGATCGCCGTCAGCCGCTCGGCGCCAACCCCGGCATCGTTGAACAGGCGCAGCACGGTAGTTGCCCGCATCGCCGACAACTCCCAGTTGGAGGGGAACTGCGGCGTCGCGATCGGCACGTTGTCGGTATGGCCTTCGATGGTGATCGGAAAATCCGAATCCGCCAGCACTGCCGCCACCGCCTGCAAGGCGCTGATCGACGCCGGTTGCAGGTTGGCCTGACCAAGAGCGAAGAGGATGCTGTCGTTGATTTCTATGGTGACGCCGCGGCTGGTCTCGAGCAGCCTCACCTTGCCTTGCGCCACCAGTGGTTGCAAGGCACGCATGATTTCCCCCGCGACATCGCGCATCGTCTCCCGCTGCGCCACCCGGGCCGCCTCGACCTTCGCCGCCGCGACCCGGTCAGGCTTGGTCACCGGTTTCGGCGGCATCACCGGCGCCCCCTGAATCACCACCATCGGCTGTCCGCCGGGCGAACCGGTGGTGTTCTTGAAGGCGTTGACCAGCGAATCGGACAGCACCCGGTACTTGCCTTCGTTGACCGACGAAATGGCGTACATGACGACGAAGAAGGCGAACAGCAGGGTGATGAAATCGGCGTAGGAAACCAGCCAGCGCTCGTGGTTCTCCGGCTCTTCCTCGCGATGTCGCCGCCGCGCCATCAGTGCAGATAGCCCTTCAGGCGGCTTTCGATGATGCGCGGATTGTCGCCGACGGCGATGCCGACCAGGCCGTCGATCAGCATTTCGCGTACCGAAACCTGACGGGCGATGTAGTACTTGAGCTTGCCGGCGATCGGCAGATAAATCAGGTTGGCCAGGCCGACACCGTAGATGGTTGCAACGAAGGCGACGGCGATTCCGGAACCGAGCTTGGTCGGGTCGGAAAGGTTTTCCATGACGTGGATCAAGCCCATCACGGCACCGAGGATGCCAATCGTCGGCGAGTAGCCGCCGGCCGATTCCCAGACCTTGGCCGCCTGCCGCCATTCCTGCTCGTAACTGTCGATATCGACTTCCAGCAAGTCACGGATTCGCTCGGGGTCGGCGCCATCGACCAGGAGCTGCAACCCCTTGCGGGTGAACTCGTCCTTGACGCCGGGAAGGTGATTCTCCAGCGCCAACAGGCCTTCGCGCCGCGAAAGCTGGCTCCATTGAAGAATCTGCTCGATACTCCGCTTCTGGTCGAAGGTCGGCGGAAACCAGACCCAGCGCGCCATCTGCACGCCGCGCCTGAAAACGGGAAACGGATTCTGCAGCAGCACCGCGCCCAGCGTGCCACCAAAGACGATCAACAGCGCCGTCGGCTGCACCAGCGAACCGACATGGCCGCCCTCGAGCAGTTGTCCGCCAACGATGGCCAGCAAGCCAATCGCCAGCCCGGCCAGGCTGAGCTTATCCAAGCGACTTCTCCTTGCGCCGGCGCCCGACGGCCTGCTTGACCTCGCCGACCAGTTGCCCGCGCAAGCGGGCGATCGCCTGGCTATGCAACTGGCAGACGCGGGACTCGGTGACGCCCATGACTTCGCCGATCTCGCGCAGGTTGAGATCCTGTTCGTAGTAGAGGGCCATCATCAGCTTCTCGCGTTCGGGCAGGCGGGCGATCGCCTTCACCAAATTCTCCCGGATGTCCTTGTCTTCCAGGATACCGGCCGGATCGCCATCACTATCGACGAAATGGCGCTCGAGAAAGTCGGCATCCTCTTCGTCGCCGAAATCCTCGTAATAGACGAGTTGATGGCCGCGCGCATCCTGCAGCAGTTTCTGGTATTCGCTCAACCCCATGCCCAGCGCGTCGGCCAGTTCCTGCTCGGAAGGGGCGCGACCGTGCTGGTGTTCGAGCTGGTTGATCGCCTGTTCGATACGCCGCAGTTCGCGCCGCAGGTTACGCGGCAGCCAGTCGTTGGCACGCAGGCCATCGAGCATCGCACCGCGCACGCGCTGGGTGGCGTAGGTCTCGAACTGGGCGCCGAATCCTTCCTGGAAACGGTCGATCGCATCGAGCAGGCCGATCATGCCGTTCTGCACCAGATCCTCGAACTGCACGTTGGCCGGCAAGCGCGCCAGCAGGTGATAGGCGACACGCTTCACCAGCGGCACGAAGCGCTGAACCAACTCGTTCCGGTCTGGCTGCCCCGCGGCGGTGTACATCAGGCTCGTAAGACGTTCGGTGTTATGCGTTGGCTCAAGTGTAACAGTTGCTGAAGGAATTGTTCGACCCCGCCCTGGCCGGCATCGCCCTGCTGCCAGTACTGCATGTCCGCCGCCAGATCGCGGAAGGCGTTGGCCGCCGGCGAGTCCGGCACCTGGAAGAGGACCGGCCTGCAGAGCTGGCTGGCGGTGCGCAGCGCCTCGTCGTAGGGAATGGCACCAGCATAGTCGAGCGTCGCCACGCCGCGTTGCGTCGCCACCTGGGCGATGTTCTGGTAGATCGAGCGGGCGTCGTCGAGGCTGCGCACCTTGTTGACCAGGATGCGAAAATGGCGCCGCGAGAAGGCGTGACTGACTTTCTTGATCAGTGCGTAGGCTTCGGTGATCGACGCGCTGTTGCCGGAGAGGACGACCACGGTCTCCTGCGATACCAGGCCGAAAGGCGAGAATCCGGCCGGGTGGGCGATCGTCGCATCGACCAGGATGACATCCACCGAGCGCTCGAGACCGGACATCGCATCGACCAGCGTCTGTTGCTGGTGCAGGGACAGCCGTCCCAGCTTGCGTACCGCCTTTGCCGCCGGCAGGATGGAAAGGCCGCTCATCGGCCGCAGCAGAACCTGCTGCAACGGCAGTTCGCGCTGCACGACGTTGAGCAGGTCGTAGGCGCCCTGCATGCCGAAGGTCGCCGCGATGTCGTCACCCGGCGCATGTTCGTCGATGATCAGCACTTCCTTGCCCAGACGGGCCAGGGCGACACCGAGATTGGCAACGGTGACGCTGCGGCCGACGCCTTCGCAACCGGCAACAAAAGTCACCACCTGCAGCCCGTGGCTGCCGAACAGACGGCGCAGGCCGGCCGCCTGGTCCACGCGAAAATCAGCCACGACGTCCTCCCACCGCCATCATGCCGGCATTGGCCATGATCAGGCCGGGTTCGACACCGTTGTACTTGTGCGGCGAGGTTTCCGGCACATCCTTGAAGGCCCGGTGCAACAGGTAGCTGCGGTTGGGCAGATGGAGGTCTTCCGGCACGCGCTGGCCGTTGGAGACGTAGTAGAGCGGCAGGCCGTGGCGCATGATGACGTCGAGCGGTGCCGCCAGGCTGGCTGCCTCGTCGATCTTGGTCAGGATGCAGCCTGCCAGGTTGTAGCCGGCGTAGGCGCGGATCACGTCGTCCAGGGTGTCGCCGCGCGAGGTCGACGACAGCAGCAGCAGGCGCTGCACGTCGCAGCCGGCCAGCATGTCGTTCATCTCGGGAACCAGCTTGTCCTTCTGGCTCATCCCCATGGTGTCGATCAACACCATGTGCTTGTGCTGCAGTTCGATCAGGGTCTGGCGCAGTTCCAGCGCGTCCTTCACCAGATAGACGGCGACGCCGAGAATCCGGCCGTAGATGCGCAGCTGTTCGTGGGCGCCGATCCGGTAGCCGTCGGTGGTCACCAGCGCGACCTTGCTTGGCCCGTGGCGCAGCACGCAACGCGCGGCAAGTTTTGCCGTGGTCGTCGTCTTGCCGACGCCGGTCGGCCCGACCAGCGCATAGACGCCGCCGCGGTCGACGATGTCACCGTCGCTGCCAACGATGGTCAGCGAGCGGTCAGCCGCCCCCTTGACCCAGGCCATCGCTTGCCCGGCATCCATTTCCGGCGGCAGGTCGGTGAGCAGGTCGCGCGCCATCTGCGGCGAAAACCCGGCGTCGAGCATCTGCCGCAGGACTTCGGTCTTCACCGGTTCGGAGCGCGCGGTCTCGCCCCAGGCGAAGCCGGCCAGGTGCTGCTCGACGATCTTGCGCAGCGAGCGGATTTCGTCCATCACCGCCTGCGGCACCACTTCGGCCTCCGGGCGCCGGGCTGGCGCGGCCTGCGTCTGCGCTGGTGCGACTTGCGGCTGGGGGCGTTGCGGCGGCGCGGTCGGGCGCGGCGGCACGTCCGCCTGACGCAGGGCACCAGTGCGCGGAATGCCAGCATTGACCTGTGCCGCCTGCCGTTGCTGCGGCGCTGCCGCCTGCGGCCGAGGTGCCGGCGGCGACTGCGGCTGAACCGGCGGCATCGTGCCGCTGATCCGGGCGCGGGCAGAACTGAGCATGACCCGGTAATCGTCATCGACACTCGGCGCAGCGGGCCGTTCGACCGGTGGTGGCGTGATATCGCCAGCCGGCGTCGGCACGATCATCGCCATGTCGCGCGCGGCCACCGCCATGATCTCGACCCCGCCCGGCACACCGCGGTTGGACAGGATGATGGCGTCGTTGCCAAGGGTTTCCTTGACTTTTCTCAAGGCGTCCCGCGCATTGGCGGCAATGAATTTTCTGACGTTCATGTTCTACCTCCGATGATCGAGGTCACCTTGATGATTCGATTCTCAGGAACTTCGTTGTGCGACAGCACCTTCAGTTGCGGTACGGTGCGGCGCAGGAATCTGGAAAGCAGCAGGCGCAGGCTGGACGGCACCAGGAGGACGGCCGGCAGTCCCAGCCCTTCCTGACGCCCCGCGGCGGCGGCGGTTTCGCGCACCAGGGTGTCGGCGAGGCCAGGCTCGAAACTGGTGTTTTCCGATCCGCCGGCAACCGCCTGCGCCAGCAGGCGCTCGAGCGTCGGATCAAGCGACATGACCTGCATTTCGCCGTTGCCCGGGAACAGCTGCTGGACGATCGCACGGCCGAGGGCGATGCGCACCTGGACGATGAGGTCGTCGGCACTTTGCGTGCGCAGCGCGTGATCGGCGACGGTCTCGATGATGGTGCGCATGTCTCGGATGTGCACGCCTTCGTCGAGCAGGCCCTGCAGGATTTTCTGCAGGCTGCCCAGCGGCAGGACCTTGGGCACCAGGTCCTCGACCAGCTTGGGCATTTCCTTGGCCAGATGGTCGAGCAGTTGCTGCACTTCCTGGCGCCCGAGCAATTCGGCGGCGTGGGTCAGGATCAGGTGGTTGAGGTGGGTGGCGACGACGGTCGACGCATCGACCACGGTGTAGCCGTAAGCCTGTGCCTGGTCGCGCTGCATGATGTCGATCCACACCGCCGGCAGACCAAAGGCCGGGTCCTTGGTCGGCGTGCCGCTCAGGGTGCCGGCAACGCGCCCCGGATTGATCGCCAGGAACTGGCCGGCATAGGCTTCGGCGGCGCCGACCTCGACGCCCTTCAAAAGGATGCGGTAGGCGTTCGGCTTCAATTCGAGGTTGTCGCGGATGTGCACCGGCGAGACCAGGAAGCCGACTTCCTGGGCGAACTTCTTGCGGATGCCGCGGATACGGCGCAGCAATTCGCCATCCTGGCTCTTGTCCACCAGCGGGATCAGGCGATAGCCGACCTCCAGACCGAGCACGTCGAGCGGCGCGACATCGCTCCAGCTGGCTTCGACGGCTTCCGGAATCGGCGGCGGCGCCACCTTGACCGGCGTACTGACGGTCTGTTGTTGTTTGTTGGCGAGGCGCCAGGTAAACCAGGCGAGGCCGCCGGCGATGAGCAGGAAAACCAGGTTGGGCATGCCCGGAATCATGCCGAGCAGGGCGATGATGCCGGCGGTGATGCCGAGCACCTTGGGATTGCTGAAAATCTGGATGACGAACTGCTGACCCATGTCGCGATCGTCGGAAACCCGGGTCACCACCAGACCGGCGGCAATCGAGATGATCAGCCCCGGGATCTGGGCGACCAGACCATCGCCGATCGCCAGCAGGGTGTAAACCCGGCTCGCTTCGGCGATCGGCATGTCGTGCTGCGCCATGCCGACGATCAGGCCGCCGACGATGTTGAGCAGCATGATGACGATGCCGGCGATGGCGTCGCCGCGGACGAATTTCGACGCACCGTCCATCGAACCGTAGAACTCGGATTCGCGGGAGATGTCGCTGCGCCGCCGCCGGGCCTCTTCTTCGCCGATCAGGCCGGCGTTGAGGTCGGCGTCGATCGCCATCTGCTTGCCCGGCATCGCATCGAGAGTGAAGCGCGCGGAAACTTCGGCGACGCGCCCGGCGCCCTTGGTGATGACGATGAAGTTGATCACCACCAGAATCATGAAAACGATGATACCGACCGCGAAGTTGCCGCCGACCAGAAAATGCCCGAAGGCCTCGATCACCTTGCCGGCCGCATCCGGACCGTTATGCCCTTCGAGCAGCACGACGCGGGTGGAGGCGACGTTGAGCGACAGGCGCAACAGCGTCGTCACCAGCAGGACGGTCGGGAAAACCGAGAAATCCAGCGTTTTCTGGGTGTTCACCGCAACCATCAGGACCAGCACGGCGATCGCGATGTTGAAGGTGAAGAAGAGGTCGAGGATGAACGGCGGCAACGGCAGGACCATCATGGACAGCACCATGAGGATCAGGATCGGCGCCGCCATCTGGACGACGTTCAGCCGTCCGAGCAGGCTTTGCAGACGCATCGAACCGGCCGCCATTTACGCAGCCTCCGGCACAAGTTCGGGCGGCACCGGCAACTGCTGCGGCGGCACCGGATAGGCACCACCCGTTTCGCGCCAGCGCGCCAGTTGGTAGATGTAGGCGAGAACTTCGGCGACCGCGGCGTAAAGCCCGCCCGGAATCTCCTTGTCGAGATCACCATGCTTGTACAGGGCGCGTGCCAGCGGCGGCGCTTCCAGCGTCGGCACCGCATGCTCGGCGGCCAGTTCGCGGATCTTCAAGGCGATCACGCCGGTTCCCTTGGCCACCACTTTCGGCGCCGCCATGCCGGCCTTGTAGGCGAGGGCGACGGCGTAGTGCGTCGGGTTGGTGACGATCACGTCGGCCTGCGGCACCGCCTGCATCATCCGACGCCGCGCAGCCTGCATCTGCAGGCTGCGGATGCGCCCCTTGACCATCGGGTCGCCCATCATTTCCTTCATTTCCTGCTTGACCTCGTCCTTGGTCATCTTCAGCTTGTGGTAGTACTGCCAGAGCTGGAAGGGAACATCCGCCGCGACCACGATGAGCAGCGTGAGAACGAGCATCAGGAAGGAAAACATCAGCATGTCGCCGGCGTGCGCCAGTCCGCTTTCCAGCGGCTCGGCCAGGAGACCGAAGATCGCGTCGCGCTGCCGCGAAATCAGCAGCACGGCGACGCCACCGACCAGCGTCGCCTTGAGTACCGCCTTGCCGAGCTCCATCAGGCTGTTCCAGGAGAACATCCGACCCAGACCGCTCAGCGGATTCATGCGCTGCAGATCGGGAACCAGGGCCTTCGGCGCGAACACCCAGGCATTGAGGAAGAACGGCGGCAGGATCGCCGCCACCAGCAGCAGGCCGAATAGCGGCGAGAAAACGAAGAAGGTGTCGGCAAACAATTCGACCATCCGTGGGACGATCATCGCCGGCTCGAGAAGGTGGTGAATTTCCGGGGTAAAGGCCTTGCGCCCCAAAGCCAGACTGCGGTCGAGAAACCAGCCACCCATCATCCAAAGCGTAATGGCGGCAACGATGAGCACGGTGAAAGTACCGAGCTCGCGCGAATGGGGAATCTGCCCTTTTTCGCGCGCCTGCTCGATACGCCTACCGGTTGGCTCTTCAGTTTTCTCGAGATCGCTGTCTTCAGCCATGACCATTATCTGTACAGGGTATGGCTATTATAGAAAAAAACCAAAGAAATTAAATAGGTAGCGCGTCTTTTTTAATCAGTTTCGAGGTAAACGGCGCAAGCCAATGACAAATAGCAAAACACAAAAAAAGGGAGGAGGCCTCAGCCTCCTCCCTAACTCGTTGACCGGCAAGGAAATCGTCGTTCAGGAGAATTCGAAATTGCGGATCGCCGTTCCCATTTCAGCGTGCTGGCCGTAATCGGCAAGCAACTCCTTCATGTCGAGGATGAGCACGATCTGTCCGTTCGACAGCGTGGTCACGCCCGCCACCCCCTTCGGCCGGAAATCTTCCAGCGACTTGATGACGGCATCGTCGCGACCGGCGAAGCTGTCCACCCCGAGGATGAAGCTACGTTCCGCGGTCTGCATGAAGACCCCGTATTCGGGTGGCCTGACGATTTCCCAGCCGAGCAGCTTGGCCAGCGAAATCACCGGCAGCACTTCGCCGCGTACCACCAGGGTTTCCTTGCCGCCGACTTCCTGGATGCGCTGTTGATCGATCGGCAGGATTTCCCGAACCAGCGACAGCGGCAGGGCGAACGGCTGATCGCCGAGCAGCACCAGCAAGACCGGCAGGATGGCCAGGGTCAGCGGCAGGGAGATCAGGAAGACCGAGCCCTTGCCCGGTTCCGAGCGAATCTCGACCGAACCGTTGAGCTTCTGGATGTTGGTCTTGACGACGTCCATACCGACGCCGCGTCCGGAGACGTCGGAAATCTGCGTCTTGGTCGAGAAGCCCGGCAGGAAGATCAGGTTCAGGCTCTGCCGCTCGTCGAGGGTATTGGCCTCTTCTTCCGAAATCAAACCCTTGTCCACCGCCTTGGCGCGGATTCGTTCGGCGCTCATGCCCCGACCGTCGTCGGCAATGATCAGGACGATGTGATCGCCCTCCTGGCGCGCTTCCAGGCGAACCAGGCTCTTCGCCGGCTTGCCGGCGGCCGAGCGCTCTTCGGGCATTTCGACGCCATGATCCACCGCGTTGCGGATCAGGTGGATCAGGGGATCGGCCAGATCCTCGATCATCGTCTTGTCGACTTCGGTTTCCTCGCCGGCCAGCACCAGTTCGACATCCTTGCCGAGCTGCCGGGCCAGGTCGCGGGCAATCCGCGGATACTTCTGGAACAAGCGGCCGATCGGCTGCATCCGGGTCTTCATCACCGAGTTCTGCAGATCGGAAACCAGCAGATCGAGCTGGCTGACCGCCTGATCGAGCGCATGCAGGGTCTCGGAATCGTTCTTGCCGGCCAGGATGTCGGCGCGCAGGCTGGTCAGGCGGTTCTTGGTGAGGCCGATTTCGCCGGACAGGTTGAGTACCTGATCGAGACGCGAGGTATCGACCCGGATCGTGTTCTCCCGGCCGCGCTCTTCCGCCCGTCGCGAGCTCGCGCCCTGGGCCGACGGACGATCGCTGGCTCGCCGCCCGAACGGCGACGGCGCCGCCGTCTTGGCCGACTTGGCGGCAACCGACGCCGACTCGGCGCGCGTGATCAACTCGCCTTCGGCGGCCTGCGCCACCTGGGCGGTTTCGCCAGTCACCGCCGCCTGCAAGGCGGCCCAATCTGGCTCGCCGGCACCAGCCGGCGCCGCTGCCGCCATCGGCTTGGCAGGTGCGGGCTGGACAACCGGCTCGGCTGCGGGCATCTCGCCGTTGAGCGCCCCCTGCAGCGCGGCGATCACCCGACCATCGGCAGGTTGCGGCTGCACCCCTTGGCCGAGTTCGCCGAACATTTCACGCACGCCACGCGTGGCGTCCATGATCACGTCCATCAGTTCGGCGGTCAGTTCGAGTTCGCCATTGCGCAAGCGATCGAACAAATTTTCGGTGAGGTGACACAGGGTCACCAGTTCGGTCGCATTGAGAAAACCGGCGCCGCCCTTGACCGTGTGAAAACCGCGAAAGATGTCGTTCAGCAGACCTTTGTCGTCGGGCGTCTTTTCCAGATCGACCAGCTTGTTATCGACATCGGAGAGCAGATCGTGGGCTTCCTGCAGGAAATCCTGCAGCAGATCTTCCATGCCAGAAAAGTCGCTCATCTCAGTTCCTCCTCAGAACCCTAGACTGTCGAGCAGATCATCGACCTGCTCCTGATTGACGACGACGTCGGAGCGTCCCTCGGCATTGACCACGGGACCGTTCATCAGACTGGTCACCTCGTCGGTCTTGCGGGCATCGGGCAAGACCTCGATAAGCAAACCCATCAGGCCGCTCTCGAGTTCCTGCGCCAGAGTGACGATCTTCTTGATCACCTGCCCGGTCAGATCCTGGAAGTCCTGAGCCATCATGATTTCGGTCAGCTGGGCATGCGTTGCCCGTGCTTTTTCCGGTAATTGCTGCTTCAGGAACTCCCGGGTCTCGATCGCCAGTTGCCGGAACTCCGCCGGACTGGTCTGGTTGGCGAATACCTTGTCCCAGGCCTGACCAAGGCTCTGCGAGCGGCTTTCCATATCATCGACCAGCGGACCAGCAATATCGGTCGCGTTGAGAACGCGGCACGCCGCCTGTTCGGTCAGGTTGGCCACATAAGCCAAGCGATCCTTGGCGTCCGGTATTGCGGCAACGGTTTTTTCCAGCAGCTTGTCGTAGCCGAGCTGGCCCAGCGTGTCGTGCAAGACGCGCGCCATCTGGCCAATCCGGTTGAACACGGCTTCCTGCTGCGGCCATTGCCCACCCGAGTCGTCCGTGGCCTTGTCTTGCTGACTGGCCGCGCTCTGCGCCGCAACGCTGTCGAACAGCGCCTGCAGCTCGTCGTTATCGCCGTCCACGGCGACCTTTGGCGCGGCGGGCGGCGGCACCGGCGCCGCCGGTACGGCGGCATAATCCGCGGCGATCGAATCGAACAGCGCTTCGAGGTCGGCGGAATCGTTACTGGCTGACATGCTATCCCCCTTAACCCTGGCCGAGTTTTTCGAAAATCTTGGTCAACTTTTCGGACAGGGTACCCGCCGTAAACGGCTTGACGATGTAGCCGCTGGCCCCCGCCTGCGCCGCCGCGATGATGTTTTCCTTCTTGGCCTCGGCAGTGATCATCAGCACCGGCAAGTGTTTCAGGTGCGGCGTCGCCCGGATCGTCTGCAATAGCGTCAGGCCATCCATGTTCGGCATGTTCCAGTCGGTAACGACGAACTCGAAGCCCCCCCCTTGCAGCTTCTGCAGGGCGATGGCCCCGTCCTCCGCTTCATCGACGTTGGTAAAGCCCAATTCCTTCAAAAGGTTGCGAACAATGCGGCGCATGGTCGAAAAATCGTCCACCACCAGAAATCGCGTTTTGGGATCAGCAGCCATGCAAAACTCCAGTATTCATTGCGTTATCGCTCGATCAGCGGTCGCAGCGTATCCGCCAGCGCCTCTGCGTCAAACTTCGCCACATAGGCATCAACCCCCACCGCCTTGCCCATCGCCCGATTGGCCTCCGAGGACAGCGACGAGTGCATCACCACCGGCACCCCTTCGAAACGCGGATCGGCCTTGATGTTCTTGGTCAGCACATAACCATCCATCTCCGGCATTTCGGCATCGACCAGGATGAGGCGAATCTCGTCGCGCAGGACGCTGCCGATCTGCTGCGCGTGGGCAGCGATGGCCTGCAGGCGGGTCCAGGCTTCCATGCCGTTGGTCGCGTGCTTGTGCCGGACACCGAGCTTGTCCAGCACTTCCGAGATTTTCCGCCGGGCGACGATCGAATCGTCGACGAAAAACACGCTGGTATCCGGATCGACCTGCGCCGGCAGGATATCGACGACCAAGGCCTCGCCGAAGGCATTGGCCAGGATCTGCTCGACATCGAGGATCGACACCAGACCGCCACCTTCGAGTTCGATGACCGCGGTGATCAGACCGTGGTTGGCGCTCAGCACACTTTCCGGCGCCTTCACCCGGTCCCAGTCGACGCGGATGATGCGATCGACTTCATGGACCAGGAAACCGAGGGTCCGTTTGGAATATTCGGCAACCATCATGGTCTTGCCCAGCCCTGGCGGGACGCCTTCCAACTGCAGGAAAGGCGCCAGCGAGAGCACGGGAATGACGTTGCCGCGCAGGGAAATCAGCCCTTCGACGCCACGCGGCATGTTCGGGGTCTTGGTGATGTGCGGCGTGCGCCCGACTTCCCTGACCTTGAACACGTTGATGCCGAAGATTTCCCGGGTCCCCAGGGAAAACAGCAGGATTTCCATCTTGTTCGAGCCCGCCAGGCGCGTACGCGCGTCGACGCTATCGAGCAAGTTCTTGTTTTCGACCAGATTCATTATCGTCTCCCGGCGGCTCAACGCGTGGCAATCGCCCCGGCTTCGCCTTCGCTCTCGCCCTTCAGACGGCGGGCTAGGGTTTCCGACAGGCGCTGCGGTTCGAACTTGGGCACATATTCATCGACCCCGACCGATTGGCCGAGCTTCTGATTGGACATCCCGGACAAGGAGGAGTGCATGATGACCGGGATATTGGCGAAACGCGGATCGGACTTGATCTTCTTGGTCAGGATGTAGCCGTCCATTTCCGGCATTTCGATGTCGGTCAGCACCAGGCTAATCAGCGACGACGCCGGCTTGCCGACCGACTTGGCGTAGCCTGCCACCTTCTCCATTTCATCCCACATCTGCCGGCCATTGAGCGCCCCCAGTCCGCGCACGCCCATCGCTTCCAGGGTGCGCTCGATCTGCTTGCGGGCAACACTGGAATCGTCGCAATAGAAAACCGTCGCATCCGGACGGTCGACCGGAACAACGCTGCGGAACATGATTTCGTTGTCGATGCTGGTGGTTTCCGCCAGCACCTTTTCGACGTCCATCATCATCACCAGGCGGTTATCCTCGAGCTCGGTCACCGCGGTGACCAGGCCGCCGGTCTGCGCCGTCAGCATTTCCGGCGGCACACGCATCTTGCTCCAGTCGAGACGGAGGATGGTATCGACGCCCTCGACCAGAAAACCCTGCGTGTGCCCGTTGTACTCGGTGACGATCATGATTTCGCGCGGCGTATCGGCGGAAATCCCGGTGTACTTGGCCAGATCGATCACCGGCACCAGCGCGCCGCGCAGGCTCACCATCCCCTCCACCGAAGGCGGCATGTCCGGTGCAGCCGTGATCGCGGGCGTACGCATCACCTCACGCACCTTGAAAACGTTGATGCCGTATGTTTCGCGACGCCCGGTCCGCTGGTCCACCCCGAGGAAGAACAACAGGATTTCAAGCTTGTTGGTTCCCGCCAGCTTGGTGCGCGCATCAATATTTTTCAGTAGTTCCGACATTCTTTTCCCCTCGCCCGGGACGGTGCCCAGGTTCCGTATCGGGCAAAACTACCATGCAACTGGCCGTTCAGCCAACCTCGACGCCCGCAGTGGCGAAGACCGCCCCGGACGGACCACATGACCGATGAATCAAACAATGCGAAACAGTTTGCTGAAGTTGGCAATTTCCAGAACCTGCCTGACGCTTCCCTGCACCCCGGACAACACGACATCCTTGCCGCAACCGCCCATCTTGTCGCGCAACATCAGCAGCATGCCGAGAGCGGAACTGTCCAGATAATCGACACCGGAAAAATCCACGGTCACCGCCCGCACCGCATCGTCGCTGACCAAGGGCTCATACGCGGCGCGGAAATCCCGGTGGGTGTTGAAATCAAAACGACCGGCCAGCGCAATCGTTGCCATCCCCGCATCCTGCCTGATAGTTGCCTGCATCATGATTCCTAAAAATATCAAAAACAACACAAGTTTAATACTTCCGGCGATTCTAGCAAGCCCTTTATGGATCTCACCGCACCGCAGCCATCACCTTGCGCGCCATCTCTTCCAGCGGCCACTGCTCTTCCACTGCACCAATCAGGAAAGCCTCCCGCGGCATGCCGTAGACAACGCAACTCACCTCGTCCTGGCCGAAGGTCCTGGCCCCGGCCTGACGCATGCGCAGCATGCCCAGAGCACCATCCTTGCCCATGCCGGTGAGGATGACCCCCACCGCCTGCCGGCCAACCACTTCGGCGGCGGAATCGAACAGCACATCCACCGACGGGCGATGCCGGTTAACCGGCTCGGCCCCCGACAGCTCGGTCAGCAGATTGCCGCCGCTACGCCGGATACGCAGATGGGAATGCCCCGGCGCAATATACACTGTGCCCGCCTCGACCCTTTCGTTGCCTTGCGCCTCAATCACGCGCGGCGCACAAAGACCGTCCAGACGGCGGGCAAAGGAAGTAGTGAAAGACTCCGGCATGTGTTGCACGATCAGGATCGGCGGACAGTTTTCCGGAATGCCGAGGAGGAACTCCTTGATTGCTTCGGTCCCGCCCGTTGACGCACCGAGAAAGATGATCTTTCCGTTGCTGCTCGAATACGGGGAAGCGCCGTTCGTAGCCTTGGCCGCCGTCATCGCACGAGAGCTCCTGGCAATGCCGGCGCTGGCGGCGGGCGCAGGAGCGCCGCGCAGACGCGCGCTTTTCGCTGTCCGGATCTTTTCTGCCAGTTCTTCCGCATAAGCCTCCATCGAATTGGGAAAGTCCGAGCGCGGCTTGCCGATGAAATCGACGGCGCCCAGTTCCAGCGCACGCAGCGTCGTTTCCGATGTCTCGCCGGTATAAGAGGAAACCATCACCACCGGCATCGGCCGCAAGCGCATCAGGCGTTCGAGGAATGCCAGGCCATCCATGCCCGGCATGTGAACATCGAGGGTCAACACATCGGGCGCCAGGGTCTTGATCAACTCGCGCGCGCTCGACGCATCGGGCGCCGCGCCGACCACCTCGAGATCGGCAAAACCGTTGATCATGGTGGTCAGCAGCGAGCGCATCAACGCCGAGTCGTCCACGATCAGGACACGCGTCTTTTTCATTTGCCGCCACCATCGTACTGATCAAACATCAGATAAAAAGCTCCACATCGCCGCCCATGCTTGCGCCAGACAGTCTCTCCTTGTAATCCCGCTCACGACTGAACAGGGTTTCGTTGTGGACGCGATGCAACTTCTTCACCAACACGCGCCCTGTCTGTGAAAAGTAATATACCTTGCGCGGGTAGGAATCCAGCAAGTCCTTGGCGACGACGGGAATTTTTTCGGTCTTCAGGTAATTGAGCACAAATTCCGCGTTGCGCACCCCGACATTGCTGCTCGACAGGCTGGACATCACCGCCCCTCCGCCGAACACCTTGGCCTCCAGGCGACTCTTGCGCGCCCCCATCTTCAGCAGGTGGTTGATCAGGACTTCCATGGCATACGAGCCGTAGCGCGCCGAAGTGCCGACCGTTTCGGAGCGCCCTCCGTCGTCGGGCAGCATGAAATGGTTCATGCCGCCAATACCGGCATCAACATCGCGAATGCAGGCGGCGACGCAGGACCCCAGCACGGTGACGAGCAGCATTCCCTGATCCGAGACGAAGTACTCGCCCGGCAGTATCTTGGCGGCTTCGCTGGAAAAATGCCGGTCGAAATAGCGATTGGCCGCCAGGTTTTCGTTATAAGCGTGATTCACGCGCGTCCCTGGCGAGCCCCGGCAAGGACATAAACCGTCTTGCCTTGCGAACGGAAAAGATCGGCGGCGTGCAGGAAGCTCTCGGAATGCCCGGCAAACAGCAGGCCATCGGGCTGCATCAACGGAGCGAAGCGGGAAAGGATCTGGTACTGCGTCGGCTTATCGAAATAAATCATGACGTTGCGGCAGAACAGGATGTCGAGCGGCCCCTTCACCGGATAGCTGGCGTCGAGCAGGTTGATGCGCCGGAATTCGATCATCCGCTTCAACTCCGGGCGCACGGCGGCAAAGCCCTCCTGGCCGCCGGTGCCGCGCAGGAAGAAGCGGCGCAGACGCTCCGGCGACATCTTTTCCAGGCGGTCCATTGCATAGACGCCTTTCTGGGCCGTCGCCAGCACGTTGGTATCGAGATCGGAAGCGATGATGCTGACATGCGAAGCATCGGCGCCACAGGTTTCGGCGACTGTCATTGCGATCGAATAGGGTTCCTCGCCAGTCGACGCGGCGGAGCACCAAATTCTCACCGGTCGCCGGTTGCCGATCTGACGCAGATGTTCGGCGAGGATGGGGAAATGGTGCGGCTCGCGGAAGAAGGAGGTCAGGTTGGTGGTCAGCGAGTTGACGAAACGCTCCCATTCGTCGCCGCCATGGCGCTCCAGGCTGTCCAGGTACTCGGTGAAGGAATGCTTGTTGAGCGCCCGCAAACGGCGTGCCAACCGCGAATAGACCATGTCCTTCTTGACCGGCGACAGGGAAATCCCCGCGTGCTGATAAATCAGTTTGCGCACGCGCTCGAAATCGGCGTCGGAAAACTGGAATTCGCGCACCCCGGTGTCTTTGGGCAGAACCCGGTTGAGGTCGTTACGCAAGCTACCCAAGGACGGCAGCGGACGCTTTGGCTCTATGGTCATGTCAGAACTCTTCCCATTCGTCGTCCAGACTGAGCGCCGGCGACGGATTTTTCGACCGCCCCCCCGGCTTGCGTGTCGGCGAAGCCAGGGCCAAGGGTTTCGATGCCGGCACCGCCCCCTCGGCCAGCTTGAACACGGCAACCCCGCGCGCCATCGATTCCGCCTGCTCTTCCAGGCTCTCGGCGGCGGCGGCCGCCTGTTCGACGAGGGCGGCATTCTGCTGCGTCACCTCGTCCATCTGGCTGATCGCCAGGCTGACCTGCTCGATCCCGGCGCTCTGCTCGCGGCTGGCTTCGGCAATGTCGGTGACGATCCGCGCCACGCGCTTGATGCTGCTCATGATCTCGGTCATCGTCGCCCCGGCCTGGTCGACCAGCTTGCTGCCCGCTTCGACCCGTTCGACCGAATCGGAAATCAGACTCTTGATTTCCTTGGCGGCGGCAGCACTGCGCTGGGCGAGGCTGCGCACTTCGGTGGCGACGACAGCGAAGCCCCGACCCTGTTCGCCGGCCCGCGCTGCTTCGACGGCGGCGTTGAGGGCCAGGATGTTGGTCTGGAAGGCAATGCCGTCGATCACCCCGATGATGTCGGCGATCCGCGCGCTGGCCTGATTGATCGAGCCCATGGTCTCGACCACCTTGCCGACCACTTCGCCACCCTGCTCGGCGATGCGCTGGGCGTTGCCGGCCAGTTCATTGGCCTGGCGGGCGTTGCTGGCGTTCTGCTTGACCGTGGCGGTCAACTCTTCCATGCTCGAGGCGGTTTCCTCGAGACTGCTCGCCTGCTCTTCGGTCCGCACCGAAAGATCCTGATTGCCGGAGGCAATCTCCTTCGACGCGACATTGATCGTTTCCGCGGAATACTGGATGCCACCAACCAGTTCGCGCAAGCGCATGACGGTCTGGTTGGCGTCATTCTTCAACTGGCCGAAGGTCCCCTGATAATCGGCTTCGACCGTGTGCATCAGGTCGCCGGCGGCGATCCGCGACAACAGCCCGGCGATCTCGCCGACCGCCGAACCGGTGGTTTCCAGCAAGCGGTTGATGCCACGCCCCAGCTCGCGGTAGAAGCCTTCCAGGGCGTCGGCGTCGAGCCTGGCTTCCAGATTGCCGGCGGCGGCGTGCTCGATCAAGTCGGCGACCAGTCGCTGGGCGTTGATCTCGGCGGTGCGGTCTAGCCATTCACCAACGGTACCCAGACGCTCGCCCCGCTCATTGACGATGGGATTGGTGACGACGTTGAAAATCCGCCCGCCGATTTCCATTTCGGTATTGCGCGTGCTCTGCAGTTCGCGCAGACCGCGCAGTGCCGCCTGCGGATCGGCATAGAAATCGCCGATGCTGCTGCCGATGAAACGATCGACCGAGAAGTTGGGCTGCCGCTCGCGCAGCGCCGGCTCGATCCGCCGCAGCGTGCGCTGCAGGCCCTTGTTGGCGTAGATCACCGTGCCGTCATCGTCGGCGATGCGCAGGTTGGCATTGACGCAATCGAGGGCAATGCGGATGCGCAGGTTGTCGTTGGCCAACTGCTGCGCCTCGGCGACGCTGAAGCCCTGCTGGATCTGCATCGACATCAGCCCCTGCAGCACCTTGCCCATTTCGTCGTCGCGCGAAACATCGACGTTACTGGTGTAATTGCCGTTCGCCAGTTCGCGGAAGGCGGCGATGACTTCGCCGATCGGCCGGGTGATCGAGCGGGTGATCGCCACCGCGATCCACAGGCCAAGGGCTAGCGCCAGGACGGTCAGGCCAATGCTCCAGGCCAGCGTCGCCGCGTACAGCGCCTGACTGTGAGCGACCAGCGCCCGGGCGCCTTCCTCGCGAGCCTGGAACAATGCATCCGCCTTGGCGGCGGCCTTGGTATAGGCAGGATTGATCTTGTTGAGCAGGATCAGGTTGGCATCGTCAAAACGCCCCTCGAGCAAGGCGGCCTTCGCCGGCAGCAGGCCCTCCTGCACGAAACGCTCGCGCGCCTGCTGGAACTCGGCAGCCAGTTCCTGTTGGGCGCCGGCTTCGACATGCTGCTGATAAATTTCCCACTGTCGGCTGATTTCGGTGATGTTGGCATCGATCTGCCGCAGGTGGAACTGGATGTCGTGATCGTGCAGGCTGGCGTAGCCCCCTTCCGGGTTGTGCTGCAGGCTCAGCATGATCTGGCTGCGGTTTTCCGCCATCAGGCGGCCGATCACCGCCAGCGACTGGATCGGCAGGACGCCGTCGTCGTTGATGCGCACCGCGCTGTCGTAATTGCGCCCGGCGCCCCAGGCACCGATCCCGGCAACCAGGGCGGTCGCCAGCAGCAAGGTGGCAAAGCCGGCAAACAGCTTCTGCCGCAACGACCAGCCAGCAAACCAGCCTGGGCCGCCATTGACCACGACGCCATGGCGAATCCGCAGGCCGCCGGCGCGCCGTTCGCGGAACAGGCGATAGGCGCTTTCTGCCGCGTTCACCTGTTCGCGCGTCGGCCGCCGTCGTACCGACAGGTAACCGACCAGCCGATCGTTCTCCCACAACGGCGTGACGGTCGCCTGGACCCAATAGAAATCGCCGTTCTTGCAGCGGTTCTTGACCATGCCGGTCCACGGCCGGCCGGCCTGCAGATCGTGCCAGAGATCGGCAAAAGCCTCGACCGGCATGTCGGGATGGCGAACGATGTTATGCGGCTGGCCGAGCAGTTCCGACTCGGCAAAACCGCTGATATCGATGAATGCCTTGTTGACGTAGGTGATCAGTCCCTTCGGATCGGTCCGGGAGACGATCAGGGTATCGGCGCCCAGGAGCACCTCGTTGGCGGTGACAGGTTGGTTGTTGCGCATGAATCTGCCTTTCCTGGGGAATGATTAGAACTCGGCCCAGTCGTCAGCCTGGCCGGAGGGCACGGAGACATTGGCGGCGAGCATTTTTTTGGAAAAATCAGCGGTCAGCGCCGCCGCGTGTTGTTTTTTTTCGCCCGGCAAGCGCAGCCCTGACTGACGCGCTGCCACCGTGTTTGCTGGTGCCAGCCCGAGTGCTGGAACCACCTCGGCCCCCAAATGGAAGGCCGCCACCGCCAGCGCCAGTCGCTGCGCCTGACCGCGCAGGCTTTCGGCGGCGGCGGCGGCTTCCTCGACCAATGCGGCATTTTGTTGGGTTACTTCGTCCATCTGGTTGATCGCGCGTCCCACCTGCTCGATGCCGGAGCTCTGCTCACGGCTGGCTTCGGAGATTTCCGCCATGAGCCGCGCCACGCCCTGAATGCTGGAAACAATCTCGGTCATCGTCGCACCGGCCTGATCGACCAGCCGGTTGCCGGCATTGACCTTGCTGACCGAATCGGCGATCAGCGCCTTGATCTCCTTGGCTGCGGCGGCACTGCGCTGCGCCAGGCTACGCACCTCGGTCGCCACCACCGCGAAGCCCCGGCCCTGCTCGCCCGCCCGCGCCGCCTCGACCGCGGCATTGAGGGCGAGGATATTGGTCTGGAAGGCGATCCCGTCAATCACCCCGATGATGTCGGCGATCCGGGCACTCGCCTTCTGGATGGCGCTCATCGTCACCACAACCTGGTCGACGACGTTGCCCCCCTGTTCGGCGACGCGCTGCGCTTCGCCCGCCAGGTCGTTGGCGCGCCGCGCGTTGTCGGCATTTTGATGCACGGTGCCGGTCAACTCTTCCATGCTCGACGCCGTCTCTTCCAGACTTGACGCCTGCTGTTCGGTGCGACCGGAGAGATCCTGGTTGCCCTGGGCGATCTCGCGGGCCGCGGTGTTGATCGAGTCGGTGGCTTCCTTGATCGAGAGGACGATTTCGCAGAGACGATCGACGGTGCTGTTGGCGTCGTCGCGCACCTTGCCGAGCAGCCCCTGGTAAGGCGTCTCGATCTTTTCGGTGAGATCGCCCTTGGCCAGGCGGGCGAGCATGCAGCCGACTTCCTCCAGCGCCTGGCCGTTGGCATCGAGCAGGCTATTGACGCCTTCGGCCAGCTTCAGGAAGAAACCGTGCTTGTTGCTGCTGGCGATACGCCGCGAGAAATCACCGGCTGCCGCCGCGTCGATGATGCCACTGACCTCCTGCTCGATCGCCACTTCCCCGGTCCGGTCCTGCCATTCGATCACCGTGCCGAGACGAGCGCCCTCCCCGCCAATCACCGGCGTCACCACCAGGGCGAAGGTCCGGTTGGCGATCCGGATCACGCTGCGCTGCGGTTCGACGAGCGCGCCGAGCTGCTCGCCGGCGAGCGCTGGGTTCAGCTCGCGAACGGAGAAATCCGCACTGCGGATCGCCGCCGCACGAAACTCGGGCAACTGTTGCTGGATGTCGGCCTCCGCCTCGCGCATCATGCCGAACAAGGCGTCGTTGCCATAGATGATCCGCCCGTCGGGACCGAGCAACATGACGCAGTTGGAACCGACATCGAGTGCCACCTTGATGCGCAGTGCCTCTGCGGCGATCCGCCGCTCGCTGGCGCTGCGCTCCTTGAGGTCGGCCTGCATCCGCGCCAGGGTCCGCAACAGGTGCGCCGGTTCGTCGTCACCGCCCGGTTCGATGCGGTTGTCGAAGTTGCCGGCGGCTACCGACTCCGCCACGTCGACGGCTGCCGACAGCGGGTTGGTGATGCCCCGAGTCACCCAGATACCAGAAGGAATCATCACCACCACCGCCAGGACGATCAAGCCGAACAGCAGGTTCTGCACCGTCGAGCGGATGGTCGCGATTTCTTCGAGCGCACTCGAGGTTTCCGCCTTTTGCGCCAGATTCAGGGTGTCAATGGCTTCCTGCCAGGCCCGGAGACGCGGCCCCAGGTGATTTTCGAAATGACTTTCCAGCACCGGCCGATTCCCCTCGGCGAGCAGCGCAAACAACTGCTTGAGCGAAACTGCCGCGTCTTCGCGCAAGGCCGGCAAACGTTCCATCACATCGCGGGCAGCCGGCGGCAGATTGGCGCCGAGCTGCTTCTCGAGCAGTTGCAATTGGGCGAGGCTATCGGTTACGCCTTGCGCCGCTTCGCGCTGGCGGAGCAGCTCTTCGAACAACAGGGCATTGCGCGCATGCAGGCCGAGGCTGTCCACATCGCGGCGCATGGCGCTGGCAAGCTCCATGCCCTGCGCATTATCGACCGCGATCGTCTGCACCTTCTCGCCGATCATCCCCAGGCTGATCAGGGCGACGACGACGAAAGCGATCATCAGCGACAAGGCTCCAACCGTTGTCGCGATCAAGCGGCTGCCAATCCTGAAATTGCGCATGTTCAACATAGCGTCCCCCTGCTCCCTTAGTTGCGGTTCATTCAACTGCGGCTTCGACCAGTTCCATATCCGCGCTGCTCATCAGCCTTTCGATGTCGGTAACGATCAGCATCCGCTGCTCGACACTGGCCAGACCAAGGATGTAACGGGTGTCGAACGAGCCGGAGAAATCCGGCGCCGGCCGGATCTGCGACGACGTCAACGACAGCACGTCGGAGACGCTGTCGACGACGACACCGATCACCCGACGGGCGATATTGAGGATGACGACGACAGTAAATGGGGTGTATTCGATCTTGCCGAGATTGAACTTGATGCGCAGATCGACAATGGGAACGATGGTCCCGCGCAGATTGACCACCCCCTTGATGAAGGGTGGCGCATTGGCGATCAGGGTCGGCGTCTCGTAGCTGCGGATTTCCTGAACCTTCAGGATGTCGATCGCGTACTCCTCGCAACCCAGGGTAAAGGTCAGGAACTCGCTGGCCACCGAGTCATCCTCCGCCAGCGCGCCTGCCTGCTGCTTGGTGATTTCCATCATTCGCTCCTCAACGGCCCTGCGTCGGCCTTGTGCAGATGATTCCTGGCCATTGTCGCAATGGCCGAGACATCCAGGATCAATGCAACATGACCATCGCCCATGATGGTCGCGCCGGAGATGCCCGGCACTTTCCGGTAATTCGCTTCGAGACTCTTGATCACCACCTGGTGCTGCCCGAGCAGGGCATCGACGAACAGGGCAACGCGGATTCCGTCGGCATCGAGCACCACCATGATGCCCTGGGTGAAGTCGTTCCACACCGACTGCAGCTTGAACATTTCGTGCAGGACGAGAACCGGCAGATATTCGCCGCGTACCTGCACCACCCGCGCCTGATTCGACAGGGTACGGATTTCACCGGGCGTCGGCTGCAGCGATTCGAGCACGTAGGACAAAGGCAGGATGTAGATCTGGTCGCCGACGGCAACCGACATGCCGTCGAGGATCGCCAGCGTCAGCGGCAGACGCACCGTCATCCGGGTGCCGATGCCGGCCATCGAGTCGATTTCCACCCGCCCCCCCATCGACTGGATGTTGCGGCGGACGACATCCATGCCGACGCCGCGGCCGGAAACGTCGGTGACCTGCTCGGCGGTCGAAAAGCCGGCTTCGAAGATCAGGTTGAAGACTTCCTGGTCGCTCATCTGATCGGAAACAGGCAGGCCGCGTTCGCGTGCCTTGGCGAGAATCTTGTCGCGCGGCAGGCCGGCGCCATCGTCGCCGACTTCGATGACGATGTTGCCGCCCTGATGGTAAGCCTTCAGGGTGATCGTCCCGACCGGGCTCTTGCCCGCCGCAATCCGCCGCTCCGGCGATTCGATGCCGTGGTCCAGACTGTTGCGGATCAGGTGAGTCAGCGGATCGGCGATGCGCTCGATCAAGCCCTTGTCGAGTTCGGTCGTTTCACCCATCGTCTTCAGCTCGACCTGCTTGCCGAGCTTCGCCGACAGATCGCGGATCACCCGCGGGAAGCGGGAGAAAACGAAGGAGATCGGCAGCATCCGGATCGACATCACCGCTTCCTGCAGATCCCGGGTGTTGCGTTCCAGTTGAGCCAGCCCGGTCACCAAGCGCTCCGGCGCGGCGTCGAGCATCTGCGACGAGGTCTGCAGCAGCATGGCCTGGGTGATCACCAGCTCGCCGACCAGATTGATCAACTGGTCGACCTTCTCGACGCTGACGCGGATCGAGGAATCGTTCGCCGCGTTGGCCGGTGGCGCCTTCTGGCGCGCCTCTCCGTTCGCGGCCGACGGCAAGGACTTCGTCCCGACCGCCGCCTCGCTGGCGGGTATCTCAGCAACAACCGACGGCGTAGAAAGTGGCGTAAAGAACCCGAAGCCATCGCCGCCCTCGGCCACCGGGGGTGCCTCGACAACTGCCGGCAAGGGCTCGAAGAACCCGTAGCCGGGGTCCTCTTCCGCCGGCTTCTGGACCGGCAAGGGCTCGAAGAAGCCATAGGCCTCGACCGGCGGCGCGCCGGGTGCATCGGCAAAGATGCCGAAATCGGCGTCATCGGCGGCTGCTGGCTCGGCTTCCCCGACATACCACGCACCACTTTCCGCGACGAAGTCGACCTGATCGGCAAAACTGTCCCGGGCCGCCGCCGTCGTCAGCCGCAACAACCATTGGCCGATACTGCCTTCCGGTAGTGGCCGCTGGACGATCTCCAGTTCGCCGAGCTTGCGCAACTCGTCGAGGAGATTGCCCAGGCCTACGCCGCTGACGGCCTGAGCAGTCGGCACGAAGCCGATTTCGTAACAGGTCCGGGTTGCCATGGACGCAGCAATATCCGTCACCACCGGCGCCGGTTCAGGTATCGCAGCGACGACGGCCGGCACCGCCTTGCTGCCATCGGAAAGCTGACGCAAACGCTGGCACAGCGCATCCACGGCGGCCTGATCGACACTGCCCCGCCCCTGATGGGCATCCAGCATGCTGTGCAAGACATCGCCAGCTTGCAGGCAGGCATCGACCATCTCGGGACGCAAGGCCAAATCCCCTTTGCGGATGCGATCCAGGAGGTTTTCCAGAATATGCGTGGTTTCCGCGAGGTCGGAAAAACCGAAGGTACCGGCGCTGCCCTTGATCGAGTGAGCTGCCCGGAAAATCGCGTTCAGTTGCTCGGCGTCCGGATGCGCAACATCCAGTGCCAGCAACAGAGACTCCATTGCAGCCAGATGCTCTTCGGACTCTTCGAAAAACACCTGGTAAAACTGACTCATGTCGATAGACATGCTTCCTCCTCAAACGCGCGGATGGCGGCGCCGGCTGCGACAATCGCCCCGAGCGAGAAGATTTCAGGCGGACACGGGAGACTCAGCCGATGACTTTGCGCACGACTTCGATCAACTTCTGGGGATCGAAGGGTTTGACCAGCCAGCCGGTTGCGCCGGCAGCGCGACCTTGGGACTTCATCGCGTCGGAAGATTCGGTCGTCAGCATCAGGATTGGCGTCGTGGCATATTGCGGCATCGCCCGAAGGTTGCGGATCAGGTTCAAGCCATCCATGCGCGGCATGTTCTGATCGGTCAGCACCAGATTGATGCTGCGCGACTTGGCCTTGTCCAGACCATCCTGACCGTCCACCGCCTCGACCACCTCGTATCCGGCACTCTTCAATGTAAACGAGACCATCTGGCGGATGGATGCAGAATCATCAACTGCAAGAATGGTTTTGGCCATTTTTTCCTCTAGTTTCAATCACACATTAGCCGCCGCTGACGCCACTCCCCAAGCATCAGCGACCAATACGCCTGTTTCCGGCAACTACTGCGCCCGGAGCTTGTCTGCCCCGGGCAATTCAAGCGCGCCGGGCGAATCGCCATCAATCTCGACTTCGTCGCCGGACTCTTCGTTGAGTATGGCTTTTTCCGTCTGCTGGTTGAGCACCACGATGCTGATCCGGCGGTTGACCGGATTCAGCGGGTCATTCTTGTCGAACAACAGGGTCGATCCGAGACCGACCACGCGCAATACCTTGTGCGCTTCCATCCCACCGGCGACCAGCTCTCGTCGGGAGGCATTGGCCCGATTCGCCGATAGTTCCCAGTTGGAAAAGCCCTGGACGCCGCCGACGAAAGGTGCGGCGTCAGTATGGCCAGCCAGGCTGATGCGGTTGGAAACACCATTGAGTGCCTGGCCAATCTGCCGCAGCAGATCGCGAGTATAGGGCTTGACCACATCGCCACCGGAATCGAACATCGGCCGGTTCTGCTCGTCGACGATCTGGATGCGCAGCCCTTCGGAAGTGATGTCGAGCAGCAACTGCTTCTTGAACTGCGCCAATTGCGGGCTGCGTTCGATCATTTTCTCGATTTCGGCCTTCAGCTGCTCCAGACGCTCGCGCTCCTTGCGCTGGAACTCGAGCTTGGCCTCCTTGGAAAAACTTGTCCGCTTGGCCTCGATATCCCCTTTTTTCACCTGCCCTGACTGCCGGGTCAGGTCCTGGCCGCCGCCCTTGAGGATGCTGGTTGCGTCGCCGGAACCATCGCCCCCTGACATCGCGACTTTCATCGGATTCTGGAAATAATCGGCAATGCCCTGCAAATCCCCCTTGGCCGTGGAACCCAACAGCCACATGAGCAGAAAGAAAGCCATCATCGCAGTGACGAAGTCGGCGTAGGCGATCTTCCAGGCACCGCCGTGGGCGCCGCCGGCGACAACCTTCTTGCGCTTGATGATTATCGGGCGGGTGGAGTCGTCACTCATCGTGTTCTATTCTGCAAGGCTCGGCCTTATTTGCCCTTGCGAGCCTTCAGCTCTTCCTCGAGTTCGCTGAAACTGGGGCGATCGTGGGCGCCAAGCGTCTTGCGTCCGAACTCGATGGCGACCTGCGGCGCATAGCCCGACATGGAAGCCAGCAGAACCATCTTGATGGTCTTGAAAATCGTCCCCGACTCCTGCGCGCGCTGGTCGAGCAAACCCGCCACCGGCGCGACAAAGCCGTAGGAAACCAGAATACCGAGGAAGGTACCGACCAGCGCACCGCCAATCATCTTGCCCAGGACCGCAGGCGGCTCGCCCACCGACCCCATGACGTTTACCACCCCCATCACCGCGACAACGATACCGAAAGCCGGCGTCGCGTCCGCCACCTTGGAAACCACGTGGGCAGGTTCGACCGCTTCATGGTGATGGGTTTCGAGCTCGACATCCATCAAGCTTTCGATCTCGACGGTATTGAGATTGCCGCCCACCATCATGCGCAGGTAATCGGTCATGAATTCGAGAACATGGTGATCGGCAACGATATTCGGATACTTGCCGAAGATCGGGCTGGACTCGGGGTTTTCGACATCCCCTTCGATCGACATCAGCCCCTCCTTGCGAACTTTCGAAAGAATTTCGAAGAGCAAGGCCAATGCGTCCACGTAGTAGGCCTTGTTGTAAGGAGAACCTTTCAGGACCCCGGGCACGGCGGCAACGGTCGCCTTGATCACCTTGATGTTGTTGCCGGCAACGAAACCGCCGATGGTCAAACCAATGATGGCCAGATATTCAAGGGGAACCCACAGCGCCAGCAGGCTGCCGTGCACGGAGTAAGTACCGAGCGAAGCAGCCAGGATGATGACATAGCCGACGATCAAAAACATGTAGAACCCCTTTTAGCGCCGCTCACGACCTTACGGCTGACCCGTTCATTGGTTGCCGCTATTGTAGCCACAGGCCTTCGCGAAGCGCAAAGGAAGTATAAGCATATCCGTGATGTACACAGTGTCAGCAATTTTCACAGTGATAGACTCGCGGGATCGAGTCAGCTCCTTCACACCATGTCCTTCTGCATCGCATGCGGCACTCAAGCCATCCGCCGGATACCCGACGGCGACAACCTCCCTCGCCTGGTCTGCCCCGCGTGCGGTCACATCCATTACGAGAATCCCCGTCTGATCGTCGGCTGCATTGCCGAATGGGAGAACCGAATCCTGCTTTGCAAACGGGCAATTGAACCGCGCCTCGGCTACTGGACGCTGCCTGCCGGCTTCATGGAGAACGGTGAAAGCACTTGCGAAGCAGCAATCCGCGAAACCTGGGAAGAAGCCGGCGCCAGGGTAACGATCGACGCCGCGTTCGCGATGGTCAATATCGCCCACATCAATCAGGTTCATCTGTTTTATCGCGGCAAGATGTCCGATGGCGCATTTTCTGCCGGCGAAGAAAGTCTTGAGGTAAGACTATTCGAAGCGTCGGAAATCCCCTGGAATGAAATCTCCTTCCGCAGCGTCCGCAGTTGCCTCGAAACCTACCTAAGAGAACGCAATCACGGCAACTACGGCTTTCACGAATTCTCGCTCACGCCCTGACTCCCGCAAGCGACCACCAACGCAAGAAAAATCCCCGCGGCCGAATCGGCGACGGGGATTTTCCGGATGGCACCGAGGCGCTTACTTGCCTTTGGCGTTCAACTCTTCGTTCATCTTGCTCGAGTAGACCTTGCCCATGTAGGCACCGATCACGACGACGCCCACGATGACGACCAGACTCATCAAGCCGATATCACTCGTAAACAACAGATTCCAAGCCATAAATCACCTCCCAATCACAAAAACAATCAATCCGCCTTTGCATTCAAGCGTAGCGGCTCGTCAAGACTGGCATGCCACTCCCCATGAAGACGCCATTGCCCCGCAGGATCTTCAAGTGTGACATACCAGCGTCCGGCCACTTCACTGGCCAGCACTCCTCCAAAGAAACCCGCCCCTTCGGATTTCATTTCGATCAGTTGATCCTTTACGTTCAGTGTCGGGTGCGCCAGACGCAGAGTCAGGACCTCGGGCATGGCAAGCCCCTCCCGGGTTGTCACCAGCAGGCGCAAATTCTGTCCGGAGCGCATCAGGTCGGCGTGCAAGCCCAGCTTGCTTGCCTCGTGGTCACGCTGCAAGCGCTGGTTAACCGCCAAGCCCTGCTTGTAATAGTCGTCGGTCACCAAGCCATCGTTGCTGACCACCGCCAACCAGATGGTGACGATCGCGGCAATGATCACAAGGCCGGGGCCAAGCATCAACAACCACGGCCAAGGCTCCTTGTACCAGGGTTTGCCATCATTTTTCAGTGTCATGCTTGCGCTCATGTCAGGGCATCAGGAAAGAGGCTTTTTCACGCACGGCAATCTTGTCGTCGCTTTCGGCCTTGATGTTGAAATAGATCGTGTTCGCCCCCTTCTGACCGGACTCCGGCGGGACGCGTACGACCACGGTGGATTCGTGGTTCTTGGCGCTTTCAACCTCAACCACCAGCTCATCTTCGGCAAGTTTCACGCCGGCAAGGCCGTCAACCGTGACCCGGTAGCGCTGCGAAGCCTCAGTGGTATTCATGAACTTCAGGTTGTAAACATTCTCGATCGAGCCATCGTCCGCTTCCCGGGAAAGAACCGAGCGGTCACGGATGACGTCGACCATCAGCGGCACCCGGTTGGCGAGTGACCACGCCGCCGCCAAACAGATCAGCAGCAGGATGGCCGAGTAAAGGATGATGCGGGGGCGCAAAATATGCCCCATCACCTCGGATGCCCCAAAATGCTTGGCCAGCGCGTTCTCGGTTGTATAGCGGATCAGCCCACGGGGCTTGCCGGTCTTGTCCATCACTGGATCGCAGGCGTCAATACAGGCACCGCAGCCGATGCACTCGTATTGAATTCCCTTGCGGATGTCGATCCCGGTCGGACAAACGACGACACACAGATTGCAATCGACACAGTCCCCCAGCTTCTCGTTCTCGCCCCCTTTCTTTCTCGCCCCGCGGGGCTCGCCACGCTCGGGATCGTAAGTGATCACCAGCGTATCGGGGTCGAACATCACGCCCTGGAAACGAGCGTACGGGCACATGTACTTGCACACCTGCTCCCGCAGGAAACCCGCCTGCATGTAACAGAAGCCGGCGTAGAAAAGCGTCCAGAACAACTCCCAACCGGAGAGATCAAAGGGGAAGGCCGCCAGCAACTCGCGCATCGGCGTGAAATAAGCCACCAGAGTAAACCCGGTCCACAGGGAGAGCACCAGCCACAACGCATGCTTCAAGACCTTGCGCCCCAACTTGTTGGGCGTCATCGGTCCCTGATCGAGCTTCATCCGCGATGAACGGTCGCCCTCGATGCGGTTTTCGATCCACATGAAGATTTCGGTATATACCGTCTGCGGACATGCATAGCCACAGAACAAGCGCCCGGCGATTGCGGTGAACAGGAACAGGGCGTAGGCAGAAACGATAAGCAGCACCGCCAGATAGAAGACATCCTGCGGCCACAACACCAATCCAAACAGGTAGAACTTGCGCTCCACGAGATGGAACAGGATCGCCTGGCGATCGTTCCACATCAACCACGGCGTCCCGTAGAAGAGGATTTGCGTCAGCCAGACGAAAACCCAGCGCCATGTTGCCCACCACCCCTTCACTTCCCGGATGTAAATTTTCCGGTGTTTCTCGTAAAAGGATGCCTTCGCCAAATTCGCCCCGTTTTCGGGCTTGTTCTCTTCTTTGGAGTTCATTGAAGCCTCTTTATCAGAATGATGCTGCTCCGCACAACACCATTTTGATAAGTATGCCTTGAGCCAGACGAAAAAGGGGAGGCCATCCGGCCTCCCCCTGACAGTCGCCGATTACTTGGCGCTGAGGCTGGTCACGTAAGCAGCCAGCAGATGGACCTTGGCGTCGCCGAGGAAGTCCTTCCAGGCCGGCATCTTGTTGGTACGACCATTGGTGATGGTTTCGATGATGGTCGCTTCGGAAGAGCCATACAACCAGATCTTGTCGGTCAGGTTCGGCGCACCCAAGGCCTGCATGCCGTGAGCGTCAACACCGTGGCAACCGACACAGCCCGCTTCGTTGAAAGCAGTCTGGCCCTTGCCGGCGCGGACCGCGTCATGCGGCAAGCCGGACAGCGAACGAACGTAGTTGGCGAGATCCTTGATGGTTTCACCACCCAACTGGGCGTGCGGAGGCATCACCCCCATACGGCCAGCAGAGATGGTCTCAACAATCTGAGTGGACTCACCACCCCATTGCCAATCGCTGTCAGTCAGGTTGGGGAAGCCCTTCGCACCGCGTGCATCAGCACCATGGCATTGCATGCAGTAGGTAAGGTAGAGGCGCTTGCCCATTTCCATGGCTTGCTTGTCGCCAGCAACCGCCTTGACGTCCATCGCCAGATACTTGTCGTAAAGCGGCTTGACAGCGGCGTCCATCTTGGCCACTTCAACCGTATGCTGGCCAGCAGAAGTCCAGCCGAGCATGCCCTTGAAATTGCCAAGCCCTGGATACAGAGCCAGGTAAACCAGCGCGAAGATCACGGTGATGACGAAGAGCCAACTCCACCACTTCGGCATCGGGTTGTTGTACTCCTCCAGGGTTTCATCCCAGACGTGGCCGGTAGGCACACCCGGGGTAAAGGTTGCTTTACTTTGCAGGAGCAGGAAGACCCAGCATCCCACAACACTGACCAGCACGATCACAATGACGTACAGGTTCCAAAATTGGCTAACGAAATCGCTCATTTGCTTTCCTTTATTTCAGCGCCGGTGCGACGCGTTTTCCGCCGCACCGTCATCATCATCCTCTGCGAACGGCAGCTTGGCAGCCTCGTCGAACCCCTTTCGACTGCCCTTTCCGTAAGCCCACCCAACGATCGCCAGAAAGCAGAGCAAGCCGGCAACCGTAATGATGGAACGCAGATCGTTGATGTCCATGGCCATTACTTCATCGAGCTCAGTGCCGTACCCATACCCTGCAGGTAAGCAATCAGAACGTCCATTTCGGTCATGTCACCAATCGCGGCCTTGGCACCCTTGATATCGGCATCGGAATAGGTCGGCAGGTTACGCATGTTCGCGAACATCTGCATGACCTGCATCTTCTTCTCGATATCGGCACCAACCGTGGTCTTGGCCTTGGTATTGGCCAGGAAAGCGAAGGCGGGCATGTTGGATTCCGGCACGACGTCACGCGGATTCATCAGGTGGGCGCGTTGCCATTCATCCGAATAACGACCGCCGACACGATGCAGGTCCGGACCGGTACGCTTGGAACCCCACTGGAACGGATGGTCATAAACATACTCACCCGCCACCGAGTAGTGGCCATAGCGTTCAGTTTCGGCGCGGAAGGGACGAATCATCTGCGAATGGCAAAGATAGCAACCTTCCCGGATATAAACATCGCGACCGGCAAGACGAACAGCGTCATAAGGCTTGGTGCCTTCCACCGGCGTCGTCGTGGACTTCTGGAAGAAGAGCGGAACGATTTCCAGCAGACCACCGACGCTGACCACCAAAAGGGTCAGAACGATCAGCAGGGCAACGCTCTTTTCAATTTGTTCGTGTTTCAACATTGTTATCTCTCCCAAATCAGGCGTGATGACCAGCCGGAGCGATCACCGGCACATCCTGAATCTTGCCACCGGCCATGGTCTTGAACATGTTGTAAGCCATGATCAGCATGCCCAACAGGAACAGAACGCCCCCCAGCCAACGGATCGCCCAGAACGGGTAAGAACCCTTGACCGACTCGACGAAGCTGTAAGCCAGCGTGCCGTCGGCGTTGACCGCACGCCACATCAGGCCCTGCATCACACCGGCGATCCACATCGAGGCGATATAGAGAACGGTACCAATGGTGGCAATCCAGAAGTGAGCCGTAACCAGCGACGTGCTGTACATCTCCTTCTTGCCAAACAGGCGCGGCAGCAGGTAATACATCGCACCGATCGAAACCATGGCCACCCAGCCGAGCGCACCTGAGTGAACGTGACCAACGGTCCAGTCGGTGTAGTGGGAGAGCGCATTGACGGTCTTGATCGACATCATCGGGCCTTCGAAGGTAGACATACCGTAGAAGGAAAGCGAGGTGATCAGGAACTTCAGGATCGGATCATCGCGCAGCTTATGCCAGGCACCCGACAGCGTCATGATGCCGTTGATCATGCCACCCCACGACGGCGCCAGCAGGATCAGCGAGAACAGCATACCGACGGACTGGGTCCAGTCAGGCAGCGCGGTGTAGTGCAGGTGGTGCGGACCCGCCCACATGTAGGTGAAGATCAGCGCCCAGAAGTGCACCACCGACAGACGGTAGGAATACACCGGACGACCAGCCTGCTTCGGCACGAAGTAGTACATCATGCCGAGGAAGCCGGCGGTCAGGAAGAAGCCGACCGCGTTGTGGCCGTACCACCACTGGACCATCGCATCTTGAACCCCTGCATACATGGAGTAGGACTTGGTCAGTGTGACCGGCATTTCCATGCTGTTGAAAATATGCAGCAGCGCGATGGCGATGATGAAGGCACCGTAGAACCAGTTAGCCACGTAAATATGCGAGGCCTTGCGAACGGCGATCGTTCCAAAGAACACCAGCGCGTAAGCAACCCAGACCAAGGTGATCAGGATGTCGATCGGCCACTCAAGCTCAGCATATTCCTTGCCGGTGGTAATACCCAGCGGGAAGGAAAGCGCAGCCAAGACGATGATCAGTTGCCAGCCCCAGAAGGTGAAGGGAACCAAGGGGCCACCCCAGAGGCGGGCATGGCTGGTACGCTGAACGCACCAATAAGACGTTGCAAAAAGCGCAGAACCACCAAACGCAAAGATCACCGCGTTGGTATGCAACGGACGCAGGCGCCCGAAGTGCAACCACGGGCCGATATTCAACTCCGGCCAGACAAGTTGTGCTGCAATAATGACACCGACCAGCATGCCGACGATGCCCCAGATGACGGTCATGAAGGCGAATTGCCGTACGACCTTATCATTGTATGTGGTTTGTGTTCCAGACATGAACCCACCTCTCGTTAATAAAAAACGGAATGCCCACCTTCCCTGAACCCAAGGGGGCACTTGAAAGCGGATGGTATTCTAGTTGCGGAGGGGCGTTTTGACCTAGATCAATCTAGCGATCATCTACCGCCGAAGCGGGCAAGACCCTGCCGGCACAAAGCAATCTGCCGCCAAGACAGGCACAAAACAGCAAATTTGCGACACGCAAAAAGCCTGCTTGCGCAATAAAAAATTCATCAATATCGCCATCGGGGCAAGGAATTTTTTTCCAAAAAAAAGGGTGCGTCGCAACGCACCCCAACCCCAACAGAGAATCAACGCAAGACCATACGCCTTGCATGGACACTATCTTGCCCGCTTCATCACCCTGTCACATTGATACAGGTCAAATCTTTTCTTTTTTTTCCTCCTGTTCCGCAAGTTTCCCCTTGGGTGCTTCATCGTCTTCCATAAGAACCTTGAAACCGGGTCCTTCCAGATCGTCAAACTGGCCACTTCTGACCGACCACCAGAATGCACCGGCAATTCCGAAGACCAGGACTACCGAAACCGGAACCAGCAAATAGACGCTTTCCATCACTCACACTCCTTACGCTGAATGCGCAACGAATTCAGGACCACCAGCAGCGAACTCAGCGACATGCCGATTCCAGCCAGCCACGGCGTCACATAGCCAGCGATCGCCGCTGGCAAGGCGACAATATTGTAGAAAAACGACCACCAAAGATTCTGCCGAATAACGAGCAAGCTGAAACCGGCGCGCTTAAAACCCCGATTCAGGTGCGCAAGATTTTCCGAGAGCAAGATCAGGTCCGATTGTGTCCGGGCCAACTGCGCACCGCCCCCCATCGCGATCGAAACCTGCGCCTGAGCCAAAACCGGCGCATCGTTAACCCCATCCCCCACCATCGCAACGACTGCACCATTCGCCTGCAAAGAGCTGACGCACTGGTGCTTGCCCGCGGGCGTAGCCCCGGCCCTGACATCCTTGATCCCCAACGTCTCGGCAACGCGATTGGCAACGGATGGCGCATCACCGGTCAACAGAGTGACTTGGCGGCCGGTCTTACGCAAATCGTCGATCAATCGTCGGGCTTCGGGACGCACCTCGTCGCCAATGAGAAACAAAGCCAGACAACGCTCCGCGTCCGCCAGCAGGATGGCGGTATCACCACTATCCAGCCATGCCGCAGCCCCGTCGGGCAATGCTAAACCACCGAGCGCCAACGCGTAATCGGGACGGCCGATACGAAAACGGCATCCATCGACAACCGCTTCAACCCCTTGTCCCGGCTCGCTGATCGAATCACTCGCCTGGTATTTTGCTGACGGCACCGCATGCCGCAAGGCCAACGCCAGTGGATGTTCCGAGGCCTGCTCCAAGGCAGCCGCCAGTTCAAGACAATCTTCCCGCCCCAAGCCGGCGAATGGCACAACATCGAGAAGGTGCATTTTCCCGGTTGTCAGCGTACCCGTCTTGTCAAATACGAAATGCGTCGCCCGGGCCAGGGTTTCAATCGCATGCCCACGTGTCACCAGTAGACCGTCCCGGGCCAGCGCCCCGGAGGCAACGGTGAGCGCAATCGGCGTCGCCAGGGAAAGGGCGCACGGGCAGGTCACCACCAGCACGGAAACAGTGATCCACAAAGCCTGCGTCGGATCGACCAGATACCAGCCGACGGCCGTCAGCACGGCAACCACGAGAAGCGTCCCGACAAAATAGCTGGCAATCCGATCGGCAATTTCGACGATCCTGGGCTTATCCAGCGACGCCCGCTCCATCAGTTCGATGATCGCCGACAGGCGTGTCCCCTCGCCGACTTGTTCGACCCGCACGACGAGCGGACTCTCGGCATTGATCGAACCGCCGGTGACAATATCGTCCGGTCGTTTGGCAACCGGCAGACTTTCACCGGTCAGCAGGGCTTCGTTGGCGTAACTCACCCCTTCGACCACCTTGCCATCGGCCGGAATGATCTCCCCCGGGCGGACCAGGACATAATCGCCCACCGTCAGATCGGCAACGACCACCTGCACTGGCTCACGATCGACCGGGAAATTCGGCATCTTCTGGGCGAACGCCGGCAACAATTTGGTCAGCGCCTCGGTCACGCTCAGCGCCTTCTGGCGCGCATTCATTTCCAAATAACGCCCGCCGAGAAGGAAAAAGACGAACATGGTCACGGAATCGAAGTAGACCTCGCCCGCCTGGGTCAGCGTCGCCCAGCAACTGGCCAGGAAGGCAACCCCGACCCCGAGCGCCACCGGCACATCCATACCGACACGGCGCAATCTGAGATCGCGCCAGGCATTGCGAAAAAATGGTGCTGACGAGTAAAAAACCACAGGCAAAGTCAGGACCAGACTGGCCCAGCGCATCAGCGACTCGATGTCGGCAGACATGTCGCCGTTGGCGATGTACACCGGATAGGCATACATCATGACCTGCATCATGCCGAAACCGGCGACCCACAGGCGCCACATTGCATCGCGCCTCTCGTTGCGCGAAATTTCCTCGTTTTTCGCGGCATCGTAGGGAAACGCCCGATAGCCTATCGCGGCTACCGCCAGCAGGATATCCGACAGCTTGATGCGGCTATCGTCCCAACGTACGCGAGCCCGTCGCGACGCGTAGTTGATGTTGATGGCGGTGACACCGGGCAGTTTGCCGATGTGCTGCTCGTTTAGCCAGATGCAGGCGGCACAAGTGATCCCTTCCAGCATCAAGGAGGCTTCACGCTCGTTTTCCCCCAGTTCCTTGACGAAACTTTTCTGGAAGTCCGCATGATCGAAAAGGGCGATCTGCTCGAGGATCGTTGGCATGGCTTCGCGCGGCGACTCGGGCAACGCATCGCGGCTACGGTAATAATCCTCCAGGCCGTTATCGACGATGGACTGGGCTACTGCCTGACATCCGTAACAACACATTGCCCGCGGCTCGCCGTTGATCGTGACCGACAATTCGAGATCGTCGGGAATAGGCAGACCGCAGTGATAGCAGGAAGCTTGGGACATGCAACAAAAAAGGCACCGAAGTGCCTTTGCGGATCAGGACGGGGGACTAGTATAGTTTATTTGGTCCCCATCCGGATGGCGCCATCCAGGCGAATGACCTCGCCGTTGAGATAGGCGTTCTCGGCGATATGCCGCACCAGCGCGGCATACTCGGCCGGCTTACCCATGCGCGTCGGGAAAGGCACCATCTTGTTCAGCGAATCCTGGACTTCCGGCGGCATGCCGAGCAGCATCGGCGTTTCCATGATCCCCGGCGCGATCGTCATGCAACGGATGCCGCTACGCGCCAACTCGCGGGCAACGGGCAAAGTCAGCGCAACAATCCCGCCTTTCGAGGCGGCATAGGCGGCCTGTCCAAGTTGCCCCTCGAAGGCGGCAACCGAAGCGGTATTGATGATGACACCGCGTTCACCACCGGCATCCGGCGTGTTTTTCATCATGGCCTCGGCCGCCAGGCGCAGCATGTTGAAAGTACCGACCAGATTGATATTGATGACTTTGGCAAAGCTCTCCAGGCGATGCGGCCCTTCCTTGCCCAGAACCTTCTCGGCTGGCGCGACGCCGGCACAGTTCACCAGTCCATGGACGGCACCAAAACAGGACAGCGCCGCCTGAACCGCTTCACGCCCGGAAGCCTCGCTCGTCACATCGGTCTCGACGAAGCGGGCCGCAGGACCCAACTCATCCGCCAGCCCCTGACCGGCCTCACGATTCACATCGACCAGGACAACGCGCGCCCCCGCCTCGACCAAGCCGCGCGCGGTGGCCGCGCCCAGGCCGGAACCTCCGCCGGTGACGATGAAAACCTTGTCGTTCAATTGCATGTGCTTTCTCCTTGATTTGTTATATCGCGTACAACTCCAGACGGTAGCGTATGGAGCAGTGACGGATATTACCTCGCCCCCGCTCGACGAAAAAGTGAACGGCTAGCCGACGGGGCTCGGTGCTATGATTTGCCCTCATCATTTTCTGCCAGCCCCCGATGCCTGCCGGAAAGTACGAAATCCTCGTCGTCGACAGTTCCGCTGCGAATCGAGCGCTGCTGGGCGAGTGCCTTTCCCAGCTCGGCGATGTCGACGTCGCCTTCGCCCAGGATGGCGGCGAGGCGATTCAGCAGATTGCGGCACGTTCGCCCAGCCTGGTTCTCATCGACATCCATCTGCATGACGGCAACGGCATCGAACTCGTCCGGCGCATTCGCAATCGTGAGATCCTCAAGGACGAGTCCGAATTTTCGCTGTGGATGCCCGTGATTTTCCTGTCACCGCTGATCGACGATGACATGGTCGCCCGCGGCATCATTGCCGGCGGCGACGATTTCCTGCACAAACCGGTATCCGAAGTCATCCTGCTGGCCAAGGTCCGCGCCATGCTGCGCATCGTCGGCATGCAGCGCGAGATCCACGCCGCCCATCGCCGCCTCAAACAGATATCCACGCTCGACGGCCTGACCTGCATTCCCAACCGCCGCTACTTCGACGACACCCTGAACACCGAATGGAAACGCTGTCAGCGGGCCGGCGCGCCACTTAGCCTGATCCTCTGCGACGTAGACTATTTCAAACAATTCAACGACATCTACGGCCACCAGGCAGGCGACCTTTGCCTCAAGGCCGTCGCCAACGCCCTCAGTGAATCGTTGTTCCGTGTCGAGGACAGCGTTGCCCGCTACGGCGGCGAAGAATTCGCCGTTATCCTGCCCGGCACCGATCTACGTGGAGCGAACGCCGTCGGAGAACGCATGCGAACGGCCATCCGCGACCTGCGCATACCACACACGCAGGGCATCGAAGCTTTCGTCTCCTGCAGTTTCGGCGTAGCCGCCAGTCGGAACTTGAGCGACTGCCCGGCGGAACAACTGCTCCGAAGCGCCGACCAGAGCCTTTATCAGGCCAAGAAGCGGGGACGGAACCGCGTCGAAACGCTCGCCCCCGCTGCGCAGATGGCCAGCCTCACCTGATGCTCACCGGCGCCAGTGCCCGCGTCAGGCTCGCTTCTCCACGACCGTAAACACTGGCGCGGTAATTGCGCAGCGTATCGGTACGCGCTGTCGTCAGTAGCTGATTGGCAATCTGCGTCGGCGTCGCTGCCGTGAACTTGCTGCCGATCACGGCAGCGTAACCACTGATGATGGGTGCGGCAAAAGAAGTCCCGTACAGGCCGGTAGTATCGCCTTTCACCCCGACCACCAGGAAGTTCTTCTGGATCGCGCTGTCGCTGCCAGCGTAATTCGAATAGGAAGCCAGGCTGGCTTTTGCCGTCGTGCTTCCATTGCTGCTCAACGCGCCGACGTAGATCGCCGATGGCGCCCCCTTGAGCGCAAGATTCAGATAATCGACGTTGCCGCTCCGATTCGCCCGTCCCACGGCGACTGCATCGTTGCCCGCCGCCTTGGCAATCACCGCTGCCCCGGTTTTTGCATAATTGATGATGGACTGCTCCTGCCCGGACCAGGAAATGCGATTCACGCCATAGCCGGAACGCGCATACATGCCGTAACTCATGTTCAGCACATTCAAGCGACCTTGCGTCAGGGCGACCGCTTCCGAACCCCAGTTTCGCTGCACCACCATCGCCTCCGGCGCAATCATTGAAGCCTGCAGCGCAGTCCAGTCACCATGCCCCTGCAATTGCCCGCCCGTTCCGAGATTGCCGGAAAATGGCGAGTCTCCGGAAAAGTCATCGACTACCGTGATTGTCGCCCCCTGACCTTTGTAGCCCGAATCCCAGGCTTTTCCGACATCCGGACTCATCCAAGAATAAGTACTTTGCCCCTGAACCGAAAACGCCGCTGCCAGCAAGCCGACGGTCAATGACATTTTCAGACTGGCATGTAAATCGACAGGCTTCATCAGAATTCCTTTCTATACTCGATTGAAATGAAATTGCGGTCCTCGGGCTTTTCGTTGAAGTTGAAACGTAGCGTCTCCTCAGGCGCCATCGGCGAAGCCGCCAGTCGGCAGTTCACCTCGCGCACCCCAGCGATTTCGCCATAATCTGCAGAGCAGGTCTTTTCCCTGAGCGCGCCGGAAAAAACGTGATAGGCCTTGATGGTCAGACGCCCCTTACCCCACGACCGGATGCCATAGAGCAAGCCCAGCTTGAAGCTGGGGGCGATGGCGTACTTTTCCCCCTTTTCCCCGGTGCTCACGCCCCAGATGACACCAAGATCACGATTGATCTGCGTCAGAAAGCTGACCTGCACATCAACCCAGTGCGTGGCATACCAGCGCCCTACGGGAAGCGTCAAACCATAAGCCGATTCATAGCTGTACTTTTGCAAGCCGCTGACCCTGGCGGATAACGACGATCCCTGACGCAGGTCAACCAGATGAGTCGCCTCGAGAAAATCGAAGGCACGAACCGAGGCAAAGCCTCCCAACGGAGGAAAGAAAAAGCATAGCAAGAAGACTGTGAGGTAGCGCACGGTGCTGATCCCGCCCCATGGAAACTTCGAACAAACCCGAATGACATAATATATGCATTTGGCAAGACCAGCCCGGGAGTTTCGTCAGATAAGCAGGCGTTCACAACTGACATTCGGTAGCTGATCACGTATCGCGATCACAGCGCCTCAGCATCCATGTCGGTGACAATCAAGTCGTGGCTGCGGACAAATTTTTATCAAGAGGGGCCGACCTCATTGGGTCGGCCGCAGGCACTGGCAGCGGACACAGGGTTTTATAGGACCAGAAATGTTGAAGCCCGCACGACGCACGGTATTGATCCGTTCATTGCAATCGAGTGGGATCAACATCATCCCGCACCACTGGGACGCTTTACCGAGCCGGGGGCTTTGCCGTCCGACGCAACGCCTTGGCGCACGAATTGAAGACGAAGGCGGGACGACCCCTCTATGCCCCGCACAAGCAAAGCATCGAACCCGTATTCGGCATCATCAAGTCCGCACTCGGCTTTCGTCAGTTCTCCCTGCGCGGCCTGAAAAAGGTCACGGGGGAATGGACCCTGGTTTGCCTCGCGTGGAATCTAAAGCGCATGGCCGTATCGCGCCCACAGTAGAAAACAAGGGGAAATCGTGCGCCTTCAGACAGAAACCAGCGGATTTCAGCCTTCCAACCCCAATTTCAGCAGCCCGCTTGGGTCAAGGTCGCCAGGCTACTAGTGAATTTCTGGCTCCGATCAGGTCGGACTCAATCCTGTTTGGTCCGGTTGCGTCATGGGGAAAACAGGTTCCGCCCCATCGCTTGCGCATCATCAAGCTCTCGCAGGCGGCTGATCTGAAGAAGGAAAAGCCATCCGAGACCCGTCTGTTTTCTTGTTTTCTGGTCAATGCCTGATCAGAGTGGGGTAGAACGCTATCGACGTGCATCCAGCGCCATACAAGCAGCGGAGCATGCCGTCCAGTCACCCGCCTTCGCAATTAGAAGAGGGGGCTTATCAGTCTTGGGGCGTGAAGATGCTCTTGAGTCGAAATTCAATTGGAACAAGAGGCTGATTTTTGGTCAATCCTCTCAAGCGATATCCGCCGTCTCAATCAACCCGAGAACTTTCAATTCGTTAATAAAACGCTCCATGTCGGCTTGACAGACTGAAGGAGCAACGTCGAATTCGGTACAGACCACTTCAACCAAATCCAGCACCGAAATGGGTTGCGCTAACAGGTCCCAGACCCGGGACCCGACCCCCCCGATACCATAATACTCTCCTCGCTCAATGCTCATTATGACCGTATCACCGTCCATGTCGGCGGCAATCAGGTCAGGGTTGCGGACAAAAACAGTTTTTTTTTCGGCATGGGGCATCATGGGCGATAAACTTTGCAACAAAATCAGCGTTCGCCAAATCGTTGCGGATACGATAGGCAGCTCATAATTTTCCAACAAGAGCAGCATGTTAACATCCTCTGACGATATTCAGATCACCATCTCCGGACATATCCACAACCTTTCTGACCTGTGCACCAGACTGGGAATTGCGAAAGCGCAAGCGTGCACAACCAGGGTGCTTGTTTTGGCATGGCGCCATTGGGGAGAAGCGATGGCGGAGCATCTCGTTGGCGATTTTGCGCTGGCTCTGCATGACAATCTGCGCGGGGTCACCTATTTGGCCCGAGACCCCTTGGGCGTCAAACCGCTGTACTACCACATTGAGCGCCAGCAATTGCACTACGGCTTCAGCGTACCAGAGTTGAAGCGCCTCTCTCCTCGCCCCTTGACCAAGGACGCGGATTGGGCGGCGACTTATCTTCTCGATTTATCCTTTAGCCAAACCGAGAGCGCCTACAAGGAAATCAAGAAGCTGGCGCCTGGCTGTTGGGCTCGATTCGACGCCGAAGGGCGCGTCAATATCCAACGCTACCATCGCTGGCGGGACGATCCACCTTTTTCCACCCATTGTGACTCGCGTTGGGTTGATGACTACCGCGAAATACTGGAAGAATCAATCCGCTGCCGCATGGAACCGCACCACCCCATGGGCACGGAAAACAGCGGAGGGATTGATTCGGCTACCATTACGGCTTACCTTGCCCACTTCCTCGGTGAACCAGGTGACCGCCTCCATAGTTTCAGTTTTGCCCTGTGCGAACACGAACCAGCCTATATTCTGGAGACCAGCCAGGCAAAACGCATACGCCACAACTATGTGATAACGGATCGTTATGGTCCGGCAGATCAAGAATCGCGGGTTGCCCAAAGCCTAGCCGCCATAGGTTATCCAGAAGAGCATGCCAACGCGAGCGGGCACATTCCCTTTTATGAGGAATGTCAAAAACGTGGGATACGTACCCTATTCTCTGGATTCGGCGGGGACGAAATCGTAACCAACACAGGACAACATTTGCGTTTTGAGTTGCTGGATCGCCACCAGTATGGTGCTTTGTGGAAAACGCTACAAGGCAACCCTCTCATGCGTACGCTGCGTTTATTGAAAGCGGCCACAGTGAGTCGCAGAAGTCCCAGCGCCAACCTCAACTTCATTAAAGCCTGGACCCAACGTTGGCCGCAACAGTTGCTGCGTCCTGAAATCGTGCAACGCCTCGAACTGTACGAACGCTACATGGAAGCTGCGGTTTATGACGCTCCCTACCGGCGTACCAACGACTTCATTCTCCAACACCACTTAGGGCGGATGCAAATAGCCGCTCGCCTGGAGAGCTGCTGCGTCATGGCGGCGGCGTACGGTGTCGACTATCGCTGGCCGCTGTGGGACGCTCGCTTGGTCCAGCAGTACCTCTCAACACCAAGCATAGAAAAATTCGGCCCCAAGGGCATCGGCCGCTATTTGCACCGCCGCGCCATCGACGGCATCGTGCCCAAGCGGGTGGCCTGGAAACAGAGCAAAGATATGGGGTACGCTCTATTGCATCAGAAAAAGAATGGTGCGGACATCCAACAGCTTGCCAAGCAAGCGCAAACCTTGGAATCTCGCCTTCATCCCGCCTTGGAAGCACTCATCGACCGCCAAAAGTTCCGGGGTCAGATAGCTCGCGCTGAAAAAGGTAGCGTGGATAACGAATTTGGTTTCATGTTCCGGCGCAGCTTTGCAACTTTATCGAGGCTCAATGAATGGCTGGATGGCCTATGAGCGAATGCCATCCGGGCAAGCACACGAGGAAACGCTGTCTGTCACACACTGACACGATAGCCATGGCGAATCCAGCCATCCAGCAATCGGCGATTCACCGGATGGACTTTTTGCTATCCGTGCTCCAGTGCGTCGCCTCTTCGGGCTAGCTCTGGGTGGTCAGTTCCAGGTAAGTATCCCCCGGCAAAGCCGGGGGCTTTAGATTGTGAGCCGCTCAAAGCGGCAATCTGGGGTCGCTAACGCGGCCCCGATTCGTTGGGGCCACCGTAACGGTGGCCGATCAGCGCCATAAGTTCATTTGCTCCA